>JANNOQ010000084.1:0-1888 GCA_031399085.1 Rhodomicrobium sp. | reverse complement strand
GCCAAGGCTTATTTCACCACCTCTCCGTGAAGGTGAATGTCAAGGCCGTCCTGCTCGACCATCCGGTCGACGCGCAGGCCTATGATGAGATCGATGACTTTCAGGATGACGAATGTGGCGAACGCCGACCAGCCGACCGTCGCCGCCGCGCCCCAGATTTGCTGAACGACCTGATCCGGATTGCCCTCCAGCAAACCGCGCGTGCCGCCAATCGCCTCGGCGGCGAAAACACCCGTCAGGATGGTGCCGATCAACCCGCCGACGCCATGAATGCCAAAGACGTCGAGGCTGTCGTCATATCCCAGCGCGCGTTTAATGCTCGTGCACGCGAAAAAACACCCGACGCCCGCCATTGCGCCGATTGCAAGCGCTGCCGCCGGCGTTACAAACCCCGATGCGGGCGTTATGGCGACAAGGCCAGCGACGGCGCCCGAAATGATGCCAAGCACGCTTGGCTGGCGATAAACGATCCATTCTGCGAACATCCACGCGAGCGCTCCGCTTGCCGCCGCAATCTGCGTGACCGCCATCGCCATTCCGGCGGAACCGTTGGCCCCGAGCGCTGATCCGGCGTTGAAGCCAAACCATCCAACCCATAGCAGCGCCGCGCCCGTCACACTGAGAATGAGGTTATGCGGCGCCATGTTTTCGACTCCAAAACCGTGACGGCGGCCGAGCATCAGCGCAGCGACAAGCCCCGCGACGCCTGAGTTAATGTGAACGACCGTGCCACCCGCGAAATCAAGCACCGGATTGTTGCTGAGAAAGCCGCCGCCCCACACCCAATGAGCGACCGGCGCGTAGACGAGGAGCACCCACAAGCCGAGGAACCAGAGCAGCGCGGAAAATTTCATGCGATCGGCGAATGCGCCGCAGATCAGGGCGGGGGTGATGATCGCGAAGGTCATCTGGAACGTCATGAAGACGCTTTCGGGAATCGTGCCTGTCAGACCCTCTTTCGTCATATGAAGCAACAGGATCTTGTCGAAGCCTCCGATATAGGCGTTGAACTCGCCGCCACTCGAAAATGCGAGGGAATATCCGAGCACCATCCACAGAACGCTGACGAGGCACGCGGCGGCAAAACTCTGCATGACGGTGGATAGCACGTTCTTCTTCCGCACCAACCCGGCATAAAAGAGGGCAAGACCCGGAATTGTCATCATGAGAACGAGGGCGGTCGATGTGAGCATCCAAGAGGTGTCGCCGCTGCTCAGAGCCGTCTGGGCGAAGGCGGGGTTGGGCAGGACCACGAGGAAAAGCGCGGCGAAGGAGGGAAATACGGTCTGGCGCAGTTGGATCATCAGCGAGTTATCCATGAGGGAGAACGCCACGCGACGGTTTAATGCCGGTGCGATTTGCCTAAGACGAACACGGCCCGGAAGAGTATCTCCCGGGCCGTGGCGGCGAACGCATATCAGTCAATCAAGCTTGCCGATTTGCATTCGCTCCTTTTGCGTTAGCGACGCGATTACATGTTGTAAGCGCGTTCGCCGTGTTCGGAGATATCCAGACCCTCGCGCTCTTTCTCTTCCGAGACGCGCAGGCCGAAGATAACCGCGATCACGCTGAAGATCGCCAGCGAGCCAATAGCGGACCATGCAACGGTGACGAGCACAGCCTTGGCCTGCGCCATTAGCTGGGTCATCATGTCGTAAGCCAGCGCATCGCAAGTGGTGATGTCGCCGTCTTTCGCGCACGATGCGTAATCGACGATGCCAGCGCCGCCCAGAGCCGGGTCAACGAGGATGCCGGTCATGATCGCGCCAAGGATGCCGGCGACGGCATGGATGCCGAACACGTCGAGCGTGTCGTCATAGCCAAGCGCGCTCTTCACTGCGGTGCAGAAGAAGAAGCAGACGACGCCAGCCATCAGGCCGAGCACGAT
>JANNOQ010000110.1:0-15684 GCA_031399085.1 Rhodomicrobium sp. | reverse complement strand
GCTCGATGAGGTAGATGCGCGGGCCCTCCCGCGACGATTTCAGCAGCAGGTGAATGGCGCAGATCAAGCCGCTGAACCCGCCGCCGATCACCGCAACGGCTCGTGGCGCGGCGATGCTCATGCGCGCTTGGCTCCCGGACCGATGGGCACATCGCCCTGCACCGTCGTCCGATACAGCTTGCGCCGGTAGGTTTGTGGAAACGGCGTCGCCAGATGGATCGTCTGTCGGTTGTCCCAGAATACCAGATCGTGCGGCCGCCAGACATGGCGGTAGATGAAACGCTTCGCGGCCGAGACCGCGAACAGTTCATCCAGAAGCTCCCGGCTTTCCGCTTCCGGCACACCCACAATATGCGTCGTGAACCCCTCATTGACGAACAGCGCCTTGCGGCCACTCTCGGGATGGATGCGCACAACGGGATGCACCACCGGCGGCACGCTGGAACGCTGCGCCTCGGTCAACCCCGGCCGTGCCGCGCCGGAGACCGCCTGCTGCGCCTTATTGCGGGCCTCGTAGCTGTGCACGGCTTCAAGGCCCTCGATCCGCTCGCGCAGATCCGCCGGCAGCTCTTCATAGGCGGCGGCCATGCTGGCAAACAGCGTATCGCCGCCCTCATCGGGCAGCTCTTGCGCGTGCAGCAGCGATCCAAGGCTCGGCTCCGCCATATAGGACAGGTCGGAATGCCAATAGCGCCCGGCATCGGCGAGGCCGATCGGCTTGCCGTTTTCGACGACATTGGAGACGACCAGGATTTCCGGGTGGGCCGGATGATGGAAATGATGCTGGATATGAATCTGCAACGGCCCGAACGTCCGACTGAAGGCGACATGCTCCTCCGGCGCAAGGCGCGCCTGATCGCGGAACACCAGCACGCCGCGCTCGGCGAGCGCCTTGCGAATATGGCCGAGCTCGGCCTCATGCTGCGGCTCGGAGAGATCCAGGCCGAGAATTTCGGCGCCAAGCGGGGCATCGAGATCGCGGATTTCAAAGCTCATGGGCAGCTCCAACTAAAAAAGGGCTAATCCTGCAGGCCCCAGCGCTCGACGGTCAGCTTTGTAATCGTGCGGAACAAGAGGCTCTCGACGATCAGGCCGATCAATGTGATGACCAGCAGCCCGGCGAACACATTGGCCGTCTCCAGCTGATTGCGGTTGACATAGATGAACCAGCCCAGGCCACCCGAGCGCGATCCGACGCCGAATACCAGCTCGGCCGCGATCAGCGTGCGCCACGCAAACGCCCAGGCAATTTTCAGACCAGCGAGAATCGACGGAAAGGCGGCGGGAATGAGAATGAGGGCGGCATGGCGGATGCCGGTCAAGCCGAGATTGTGCCCGACCATGCGCAAGGTCGGCGTCACGCCGCGAAATCCGGTCAGCACATTCAGCGACAAGGGCCAAGTGACGGCATGAATGATAACGAAGATCAGGCTAGGCGCGCCGATGCCGAACCACAGCAGCGCAATCGGCAGCAATGCCACCGCAGGCAGCGGATTGAACATGGCGGTGAGCACGTTGAGAAGCTCGCCGCCCCAGCGGTTGGTAATCGCTACGAGCGCCAGGACGCTCGCCGCCAGCACTCCGAGCGCATAGCCTTGGCCAAGCACCGTGAGCGTCGCGGCCGTCCGCGCCGGCAGCTCGCCGCTGGCGACGTTTTCGAATAGCGCTTGCAAGGTCGCTGAAAAGCTGGGCAATAGCAGCGGGCTGGCGAGATAGCGGGCATAGGCTTCCCACAAGACGGCAAGCGCGATGAGCACCACGGCGCGGCGCAGCCAGGCCTGATCGCCAAGGCTTGCAAAGCTGCCCTGCTCGGGCCGGATAAGCACAGCATCAGCCATGCACGGCCTCTAGCGCAGGGGCGGTTTGGCCGCCGCGCGAAAACGCCGCTCTGATCGCGTCTTCCAGTCCCTCGTGTCCCTGGCTGCCATTGGCGAGCCGTCCCGCTATCGGGAATTCACCGGCGATGCGGCCCGGATGCGGCGTCAGCGCAATGATCCGCGTGGCGATGCGGACGGCTTCATCGATGTCATGCGTGACGAAGACAACGGTTGCGTCCGTCGCCTGGCAAAGGCCGAGCAACTCATCCTGCATCTTGCGGCGGGTGATGGCGTCAAGCGCGGCGAAGGGCTCATCCATCAGCAGGATCTCCGGCGCCAGCGCAAAGGCGCGGGCGATGGCGACACGCTGCTTCATGCCGCCCGACAGCGTGTGCGGATAGGCGCCCGCGAAAGCGCCCAGACCGACGCGGGCGATCCAGTCGCCGGCGATGGCCTTAGCCTCACGGGTGCCGAGGCTGCGCGCCGCCTTCAGCGCGAAAGTGACATTGCCGAGCACTGTCCGCCAGGGCAGCAACTGCTCGAATTCCTGAAACACCATCATCCGGCCCGCATCGGGTTTTGCCGCCGAGCGCCCGCCGCTCAGCGTGATCGCGCCCGACGCCGGGGCAAGGAAGCCGCCGATCGCCCTGAGCAGCGAGGATTTCCCGCAGCCGCTCGGGCCGACAAGGGCAAGCCGCTCACCTTTCGCCAGGCTGAAGGAGATGTTCTCCGCCGCCGTTACCGCGCCGCCGGGCGTGGGATAACGCAGCGTGACCTTCTCCAGCGAGAGCACCGGCACCGAATGGCTCATATCGGGATCAGCTTCCCGGCCGGTCGTGCAGCGAGGTGGTGAATAAATCCTTCCAGGAGGCGGGCTTGACCTTGATGGTGCCGACCCTGAACTGGAAATCGGCGAAGGCTTCGGCTTTTTCCGGCACCACGGTGAAACGGATATCAGGATCGCGGACGATCGCCTCGACGAACTCCGGCGTCAGCTTGGAGTTTTCGGCCTTGATGTAAAGCCGCGCCGCATCGGCCGGATTGGCGGCGATCCAGGCGCCTGCCTCCTCCAAAGCGGCGATGATGGCGCCGACCGTTTTCGGGCTGCCATCGACGAAGGCGGCCGTGGTGTAGAGGACGTTGAAGGTGTGCGGGCCGCCCAGCACGTCATAGCTGCTGAGCACCTTATGGATGCGCGGGTCCTTCAATTGCTGCTGAACGAATGGCGGCGAGGTGAAATGCGCGGTGATCTCAGAATTGCCGGAGAGCAGGGCGGCGGTCGCATCGGGATGCGGCATGCTCACGGTCAGCGGGTCGAGCTTGTCGAACTGGCCAAGCTCTTTCTCGGCGGCCATTTGCAGTACTTGCGGCTGAAAGCCGATCTTGACCGCCGGCAGCGCGATGCGGTCCTTGTCGGTGATATCCTTGATCGTCTTCACGGCTGGATTTGTCGTCGTCAGCACATTCGGCACCGAGCCGAGCGCGGCCACGCCGATGACATTGGCGCTGCCCTTGGTCTTGGCCCAGGTGGTGATCAGCGGCGCGATGCCGGCCGAGGCGATGTCGAGCGAACCCGACAGCAGCGCCTCGTTCATCGCCCCCGCGCCGCTCAATTGCAGCCATTCGATCTTCGGCGCTGGGAGGCCGGCCTTCTCGACCGCCTTCTCGATTAGCCCTTTCTGCTGCGCCACGATCAGCGGCAGATAGGCGATGCCGAATTGCTGCGCGATGCGAAGCTGCGCCGTCTCGGCCTGAGCCGCCGCGCCTGTTAGGGCGAGGAAAATCGCCAGAAGTCCCGATGTCCGTGTCACACTGCGGCTCCTTAGATTGGCTGCGATTGGGCGCTGATCTGCAAGAGGCAGTGTCCACCGTCCCGCCTGCGGTGCGAACGAAGAAAACCTGGATAGCTTATGAACGGCGGCGGGGTCTACCTGCTGCGGCAGTGGCATGAGGCCGGAAAAAGATGGTGTTACGCCAAGAAAAAGCCCGCGCGAGGCGAGCTATGCGTAGTGGACCGGTATGGAACACCGAGACTAACAGGGAACGCTAAGGGAAAACGACCGGGAACGCCGGCCGTTTTCACATAAGACCGATCTTCAGACCAGAAACATATCCCCGTCCGTGTCGAACGCCTTCAGCGTAAAATTGTCGATGCCAAAAGATTCATCCGGAATGCTTTGATTAAGGTTTGCTCCGACCCCGATGGTCACGGCATCGCCCGGCTGATCGATGACGAGCAGAACCCGGTGGACTTGATCGGTCGCGTAGGACTGCCCGCCAAAGCCGAGATTGGCCTGACCGGAGGTGACAGGCGTTATTGTCCAGCTCACATTTCCCGAAGCGCCGCTTCGAGCTGGGTCGGTACCGTCATTGCCGGCTCGGCCCTGGTGGAAGAACTCCTCCAGCAGCACCTGCTGACCGTTGATATAGACGGCAAGGCTGTCATTTTCGTCTCCGTCCCAGCTATCAAGTTCGTAGAAATCGAACGCGACTTCAAGCCTGTCAGCCCCATCGGGAACGTCGAAGCTTTGCTGGGTCGCCGGGCCGGATGTGCCGCCAAAGCGGCCTAGGAAGTTTGAAAAGGCCGCTCCGCCATTTGTGATGAGCGGGTTGGACCACCCGGCCGCGCCCGACTCGAAATTCTGATCGGCGATGACGATCTCGGTGACCGGCACCGGGATGATACCGCCATCATTGTCGGTGGCCGTAATCTCGACGTTATCGACCCCGAAAGATTCATCGCCGATTCCTTGATTGAGTGTCGAGCGAAAGCCCAGCGTCACGGTGCTATTTGGATTGTCGACGACGAGCGTCACCTGATGCAGCTGATCGGTGTACGGTCCGCCCGATCCGAAGCCGAGATTGGCTTGTCCGGAGGTGAGCGGCGTGATGCTCCATGCGACGTCGCCGGTCTGGCCGCTTCTTGCCGGGTCGGTACCGTTATTGCCGGCGCGGCCCTGATGGTAAAACGGCGTCAGGAAGATCTCCTGGCCATCGACGATAACGGCGAAGCGGTCATTTTGGTCGCCGTCCCAGCTATCGATTTCGTAGAAAAGGAAGCTGATTGTGAGCTGGTCCGCGCCGTTCGGAACGCCGAAGGTCTTCTGCGTCACCGGAGCGGGGCTTCCGCCGAATCGCCCGAGGAAGGTAGAGAACGCCGCGCCGCCATTGGTCGTGGTGTTGTTCGTCCATCCCGCCGCGCCGGACTCGAAAGTCTCCCTGGCAACGACAACTGTTGTCGGCCGGCTCTGGACCGTGACGGAGACGGATGCCGTGTCCGTGTCCTCACCATCGCTGACGACGTAGGTGAAGCTGTCAGTGCCGGCGAAGCCAGCATTTGGCGTGTAGCGGATGAGATCGTCTGAGGCGTCGGCGGGCGTGCCGTTATCGTCGATCACCGCCGTGCCGTTTGCGGCGGCGGACACCGAGGCGATGGTGAGCGGATCGCCGTCGGCGTCGGTGTCATTGGCCAGAACGTCCAGCGACAGCGGCGTTCCCGCCTGGGTCGTGCCCGTATCGTCCGCCGCAACCGGGGCGATGTTCGGCGCCACATCTTCCCAAGCGACGTCGATGTCGCTGATCCGGACCTTCTGCTGATTGTTCAAGCCGCCCGTGGCGCCGGCAAAGCCGAAATAGGCGAATTGCGACCCGCCGAGGTAGTCATTTGCAATGTCGCCCGTAACCGACCCGGCTGCGGCGCCATCGAAGCTGTAAGACAGCGTGGAAGTCGCCGGATCCCAGCTGACGGTGACGCTGTGCCACTGCCCGTTCTCGATATTCGGCAAAGCGACGGGCGCGGTCCTGAACGTCCCATTCGTGTCGAAGACCGAGGTATGATCGGCCGCGAGGTCACCGGACGTTCCAAGATTATTATAGGTGTCGAACTCGATCGCGAGGCCATTGACGATGCCGGAAAGACCCAGCCCGCCGCCCGTCGCGCCGATGGCGTTCACGCCGGCCGGATCGTTGTGCAGGACGAAGCCGAGACCGTCCGCCCCGCCGTCATTCGCGCCAAGAAACACATCGAAGCTGAAGGTCGCCGCCTGGCTCAGATCGATCCGGCTGGTCGACATCACCGTGCCGGTTTGATTGTTAACGGCCTGCGTTAGGATGTACTCGTTGTTTGCCGCGTCGAACGCCGCGCTGCCACGCGCCAGAAGCGTACCGGGTTCCAGATCGAGCGTATCGATGCGCAAACGGCCGATCTGCCCGTTGACGATGTCGGCGTAATAAACATACCCGTCCGGCCCTTGGGTGAAATGAACGGGGCCAAATCCCGAATCCGTTCTGTAGAGGAATTGGACGTCGCGCCGGTCGTTCACGTCGACGGCGAAGACTTCGCCTTGTGATACATCGGTGAAGAAGTAATTATTGTCCCATGCGTCGGGATACTGGCCGCCGGTATAGACGACGTCGCCGCCGGTGATCGCCTGCATCTGGTAGCCCGGTGCGGCGCTTGAATGCGAGAACGCGCGGAACGCCGGCGTGATTTCGATCTCGCCGCTGGCGACGGCCGCGTAGAAAGCGGCTGCCTCAGGCAGGCCGCTGTACCCGTTTGTAAGCAGCACGCCATTGTCGCCGCCTTCGTAAAACGGCCAGCCGAAATTGGCGCCGGCCGCTCCCGCGTTGATCTCCTCATAGGAGTTCCACCCGGTGTCGGTAATGAGAAGCTGGCCTTCCTGGTCGAAGGCGATTGAATAGGGGTTCCGAAGTCCGAGCTGGTAGACCTTAGCCTTGTTGCTGTCGAGCGAATCGCCGGCCTCGACAAAGGGATTGTCGGCCAGGCCGTCACCGGTGAGCGGATCGATCCGCAGGATCTTGCCCGCAAGGCTGTTTACGTTTTGGACCGTGACCGAGCGCGGATCGGCAAAGTTGAAGGATGTGCCATCGCCAGTGGAAATGTACAGCGCTCCGTCCGGCCCGAAGGCGAGCGCGCCGCCGGCATGGGACCGCGAGTCGACCTTGATATAATCCTGGATGTATTCACCGGTCGCCGGGTCGATGTCGGATGGCGGGGCGTAATCGGAGTTTGCCGGGTTCGAAGTGGACGGGTTGGTACTGTCGATGGCGCCGCCGCCGCTGATGTCGCTGAGTGACTGACCTGCACCGCCCAGAAGAACGACTTTGGAATCCGGAATAATGGTGGTGTAGCCGGTCGCTGGATCGGCCGTGAAACGCACCAGCTGCGAGTAGCGGTTGCCACCGCCATCGGGGCCTGCATTGCCGGTCAGTCCGGCGCCATCGGCAGGATCGACGACATAGAATGCGTAAATGTAGCCATTGCTAGCGAAATCGGGATGCATGGCGATGTCGAGCAGCCCGCGATCCTGGATGTTGTTAACCTCTGCACGCAAATCAAGAAAGTTATTTTGGAATGCGCCGGTCTCGATGTCGTAGATTTTGATCAGTCCGCCCTTTTCAGCGACATAGACGATCGAGGGATCGACTGGCGAAAACTCGAACTTGATCGGCTGGCTAAGGCCTGTAACCACAACGTCCTGGCTGACGTCATAGTCCGACGCGAGGGGCGGCTCTCCCGGATCCTGGACCGGCGTTTCATTGTCCAGGATATCGACACGCGAGGTGCGGGGCGCCAGCAGTGTTCCGCTGGTAGCATTGATCAGCGATACGACAAATGTTTCGGTGGGTTCGCCTAAGGCGTCGTCAATAATATTGATCGGAATCGAAACGCGATCTTGGCCCGCATCGAGAAATACGACACCGGAGAGGGTCGCAGTGTAGTCTACTCCTGCCGTGGCGGCATCCGTAGAACTTGGTGTGATTTCATAGGTTATTTGTGTGGCGCCGGAAAGATCGCCCTGTCGAACAATCGTTACGTAAACAACGCCATCGGTTTCTCCTAGGCTAACCTCGCCAGCTTCAAGGAAAATTGTACCGGTCATAAGTTTTCCCCCATTACGTGTGGTATAAAAATGATAAAAAACGAATGTACACTCTTCTCTAAAGCTTAGATAATAGATTTTTAAGAAATTGGTGTGACCGAGTCCTCACTGGCTTGCGGGTAACTATTCCAGGAAAAGCAGCGGTGCGGTGACGGCTCGGGCACAGGTTCGTAAGGGCCACAGCCAAGGTTTTTTATTCACCCGCTCGCCAACGGTAGGAGTGACCCACGCGGAAACTTCGCGTAATGTCCGGTTGGATTGGGGTAAATCGTTCGCACGCCAGGTAATGGCCGCTCCTTTGGGTTCATTTATAGTATGCGCAAATCATTAAGCAGTGAGCTGAGCGAGACCTTATTCGCGGCGCGCTTTATATTCCTAGCGATTGCGCTTTTCAGCTTTTTCCTCAACCTGTTGATGCTTGTGTCGCCGTTTTACATGCTGCAGATCTATGATCGCGTCCTGACATCCCGCAGCATGGACACCCTTTACGTCCTTACACTTCTGGCTGTGGGGCTGCTGGCGATCAGCGCGCTGCTGGAACTCGTTCGCTCGCGCATTCTGGTCCGCCTCGGCGCACGGCTTGACCAGCACATGACACATGACGTTTTCGCGGTCCTCATCGAGGATCGGATCGCGACACAGCGGCGGATTGGCAGCCAGCCGATACGCGATCTGGAGGCGGTGCGATCCTTCCTTACCGGGCCGGGATTTACGGCTTTTTTTGACGCACCCTGGGTGCCGTTGTTCCTCGGCATCGTTTTCCTTTTCCATTCGCTTTTGGGTATGGTGGCCCTAAGCGGCGCCGTGATTCTGCTGCTGCTCGCAATCCTCTCCGAGATAACGACGCGCCAGAGCTGGCATAGGGCGACCGCCGAATCGATACAGGCGCACCGCTTCGCCGAAAGCTCGCTGCGCAATGCCGAAGTGATCTGGGCGATGGGGATGCTGGGCGATCTGCGCCGCCGCTGGCAAGCCAAGCATCTGGGCGCGCTGAGCTTGACGGGGCTCGCGACCGACCGCCTCGGCACATTCTCGGCCATTGCCAAATTCGTCCGACCAGTGCTGCAAATCGCAATGCTCGGCTTTGGCGCCTACCTCGTGATCGAGGACGCGATCAGCGCAGGAGTGATGATCGCTTCCTCGATCGTGATGGGACGCGCGCTGGCTCCTGTCGAGGCATCCATCGCCCATTGGAGGTCTTTTGTCGCGGCGCGTTCGGCCTACGCGCGGCTCACCAAACTGCTCGGTGAATACAACATCAACCAGGAGCGCATGTCGCTTCCGGTGCCGCGCGGGGCCATCAGCGTCGAGGGCGCGACGCTTGCCCCGCCTGGCTCTGGCAAGCCCTCGCTGGTCAATATCAGTTTCGAGCTGTTGCCGGGCGAGATGCTCGGGATTGTCGGTCCGAGCGCCGCAGGAAAATCCAGCCTGGCGCGCGCGCTCACCGGCATCTGGCCGCCGAAGATCGGTCATGTGCGGCTGGACGGCGCCGATATCGCCGATTGGGATCGCGATGACCTCGGACGGCATCTGGGCTATCTGCCGCAAGACATCGAGCTGTTCGAGGGAACGGTCGCCGAGAATATCGCGCGCTTTCGGGACATCTCTTCCGATGCCGTGACCCAGGCGGCGCAAATTGCCGCCGCCCATGAGATGATCCTGCGCTTGCCGGACGGCTACGAGACCCAGATCGGCGAAGGCGGCTCCGTTCTCTCGGGCGGACAGCGCCAGCGCGTCGCGCTTGCAAGGGCGATATATGGACTTCCAAGCTTCATCGTGCTCGATGAACCAAACGCCAACCTCGACACAGAAGGCGAATCCGCGCTGCGCCTCACCTTGCGCCGCCTGAAAGAGTTCAAGCGCACGGTCGTCATCATCTCCCATAAGCGCAGCACGCTGGCCGATGCCGATAAGCTGCTGTTGCTCGATGCAGGCAAGCTGATGGCTTTCGGTCCCAAAGCTGAGGTGTTGCGGCAGCTCTGGACGCCGCAGGTTGTCTTCGATTCGCAGACCCCGTCGCCGCCGCCGATGGCTGCGAACGCAGCCGGGAATCGGGAATGAGTACTGATTTCATCCGCGCCGACACCAAGCGCCCGCCGCTGGACGCCAATGCCCGGCCTTGGATCATGTTCGGCCTTTTCTGGATCTTTGCCATGCTCGGTTTGCTTGGCGCTTGGGGCGCGATGGCTCCGATTTCCAGCGCTGTGATCGCGCAAGGCGTTATTGCCGTCGACGGCAAGCGTAAGCTGATCCAGCATCTGGAGGGAGGCATTGTCCAAGAGCTCCTGGTTCAGGACGGCGACGTCGTATCGCCCGGCCAGGTTCTGATCAAGCTCGACCCGACGCGCGCCAGGGCCAGCCTTGCTATCCTCGAAAGCTCGCTCGGCAAGGAGCTGGCGAGCGAAATGCGGCTGATCGCGGAGCGCGACGGCTCTGAGATGATCGAATTTCCGCCGGAGCTTCTCGCCAAAGCGGAGAAGTCCGAAATGGCGGCTGTAATGCAGAGCCAGAACGCGATTTTTCGTGCTCGCCGTTCTGCGCTCAAAGGCGAAGTCGAGATATTGGAGCAGCGCATCAACCAGCTCGCCGAGGAGAGTAAGGGGCTGGAAGCGCAGCGCGAGGCCAAGGCGGTCCAGAGCAAGCTTATCAGCGAGGAATTGGAGGGGCTCAAGGAGCTGCTCGATCGCGGGCAGACGACAAAGCCGCGCGTGCTTGCCTTGGAGAGGGCCGCTGCCGCGCTCAAGGGCGAAGAGGGTGAACTGATTGCGTCGATCGCGCGGTCGAAGCAAGCGGTCGGCGAAACCAGGCTGGAGATCATCCAGCGCGAAAAGACTTTTCAGAAGGCAGTCACCGAGGAGCTGGAAAAGGCGCAGTCGCAACTGCGCGACCTCCAGGAACGGGCCATCGCGGCACGTGACGTTCTGGACCGCATCGACATCACCGCACCAGTCGCCGGCACGATTGTAAGCATGATGGCGCATACGGTCGGCGCCGTGATCAAGCCGGGAGAAACCATCATGGAGATCGTGCCCGGCATGAACAACCTCATTGTCGAGGTTGCGATACGCCCGCAGGACATTGACAATGTTAGCCCCGGCCAGTTGGCCGCGCTCCGCGTTCTTGCCTTCAATCAACGCACCGCGCCGCTACTGGAAGGACGGGTTAGCTACGTCTCTGCGGACAGTCTGGAGAACAAGACCACCCGGCAGCAATATTACGTCGCTTACATCGTCGTACCGGACGACGAGATCAGGCGGCTGGGCGGACTGAAAATGCAACCGGGAATGCAGGCTGAAGTGATGATTAAGACCGGCGACCGCACTGCCTTCCAATATATTCTGCAGCCGATCGTCGACAGCATGAATCGTGCCTTACGAGAAGAATGAAACGACACGGAGCTGAGTATAACGAAGCTGATGGCGACGAATTCGAGGTACCTGTTTGCGATATCTAATCGCTTCGCAACACTCTCCGTAGCCAGCTGTCGGTGTCAGAGCCAAACCAACGCAAAAACTCCGGAATTGGATCTCCCGATAGTCCATCGTCACTGTGACTGGCGAGACCGCAGCTATCTCATCCCGCGTCTAATGCGACTGCTTGCTCGTCTCCACGCTGCAGCCTAACCAGCTGAAGTTGAACGTGATCATTTGGGTGGTCCCGCGTTCGCGATGTCTCGGCGCGCGAGCGGCAGGTGCGTTATGATGAGGTCGTGCCGCCCCTCCACGATGGTTACCAATTCCATGAAAGCAGATGCGCGCGGCGGGGCGAACCAAGATTTCCTGCTAAGCTTTGCGTCCGGGGGGGTGAATGAACGAAGACCGGGATTTTCGCGGCCCCGTCAGATCTAAAGCTGGTCGTAGCGGCTCCGCCAATAGACAAGCCCGTCGCCGCTTTCGGCCAACATGATGGCGGCGACCCTGCCGATGACGATGACATGTGAATGGCGCTCGATCAGTTCCTCCAGCTCGCAATCGACAGCGGCGAGATCGTCTGAGAGGACGGGCGCACCGCTGATCAGCGTGCGCCAGCGCGCGCCCGCGAAACGGTCTTCGCCCTGGGCCCCTGTCCGGCCGGCGAAGCGGTCGGCGAGCGTCAGATGCTGTCCGGCGAGAATGTTGATAGCGAAGCGGCGGCACTGCCTCAGCAGCGGCAGCGAGGTCGAGGTCCGGATCCGGCAGAACAACATACGCGGCGGGTCGACCGAGAGCGGCGTCACCGACGTTGCGGTAAAACCGTTCCGCTGCGCGCCATCGCCGGTGGTGACGATGCTGACACCGCTGGCGAGCTGGCGCATGGCCTGCTGAAGCGTAGGCTCCAAACTCGGGGGCGATGAACTGCTCATGAGTCGAATTGGTCTCCAGCGGCTGATCACGGCGATTGCAGGTTCGACCGCGATGGAGAAATCGTAATTCACGCAGGGCGGCCGGACTAAAGAAGAAAAAGTGCTGACCTTATTCCAAATACGCGATGAAAAACCCGCCTTCCGCGTGAGATCAGAACCGTATCCTCGCCGTCGTGCGAACCCACCTCCCGACTTATGCGCATTAACGAATATCGATCGCAGATTTTCTTGGTTCGCTGCTCAGGTAGGCATCGCTAGTCTTGTCGATTGACGCGGCCGTGACCTTCGCGAGCCCATATATTCGACAGGTGGCTCTTTGGAAATCTTCTGGAATATTCCAACGCAAGGTGACGGACATTTCCTTGGCACGCCGATCGGTGCCCGGGCGCTGTCGCCGGGCTATATGCAGCAGGTCGCTCAGGCCACCGATCAGCTCGGGTATCACGGCGTGCTGGTCCCGACGGGCCGCGTCTGTGAAGACGCCTGGGTCGTGGCGTCCTTCCTTGCCGCCAGCACCCGGCAGCTGAAATTCATCGTCGCCGCGCGCCCGCAGGTCGCTTCGCCGACGGTGCTGGCGCGGATGGCGGCCTCGCTCGACCGCGTGTCCGAAGGCCGCGTCATTCTCAATGTGGTGACGGGCGGCGATCCGGGCGAGCTTGCCGCCGATGGTGTGTTCCTCGACCACGACACGCGCTACGCGGTGACGGACGAGTTCCTGGTCATTCTGCATCGGCTGTTCGCCGGTGAGACGGTGGATTTCGAAGGGCAGCACCTCAAAGTTTGGGGTGCGAAGCTGCTCATGCCCCAGGTACAGATTCCGCGCCCGCTCTTGTTCCTCGGCGGCTCATCGGAACCGGCCCGCGAGATCGCGGCTCGCCAAATCGACAGCTATCTGACCTGGGGCGAGCCACTCGATGAGGTGCGCGAGAAGATCGCCGATGTCCGCCGCCGGGCCGCCGCGTATAGCCGCGACATAAGCTTCGGCATCCGCTTCTTCCTGGTCGTGCGCGAGACCGAAAAGGCCGCATGGGCCGCCGCCGATGATCTGCTGCGCCATGTCGATCAATCCGCCATCGACGCCGCACAGGCGCATCTCGCCACAATGGATAGCGAGGGCCAGCGGCGCATGACGGCGCTGCATCGCGGTCGGCGCGAGGATCTCGTCATCGGGCCGAATTTGTGGGCCGGCATCGGGCTGGTTCGCGGCCATGCCGGCACGGCTCTGGTCGGCACGCCTCAGCAAGTAGCCGCGCGTCTTTTGGACTATGCCGATCTGGGTATCGACCGCTTCATCGTCTCCGGCTATCCCGGCATAGAGGAAGCCTATCGCTTTGCCGAGCAGGTGTTTCCGCTGTTGCCGCTCTCGCCACGATCGACGGCGGCGAACGCCGCGCGCGGGCCGGTCGGCGAGGCGCTGGCGGGGGCGTTCTATCCCGCCCCTGAGCGGGAGTCCGCCGCATGAGCCGGATCACACTGCGCAATATCAGCAAGGTTTACCCTGAGCGCGGCGGACAAGCCGTGCGCGCGCTGGCGCCGATCGACCTTGATATCGAGGCGGGCGAATTCGTCTGCATCATCGGGCCGTCGGGCTGCGGGAAGACGACGCTGCTCAACATTCTCGCCGGGTTCGAACCGCCTACGACCGGCACGGTCACGACGGCGCGCGGCCCGGTGAACGGTCCCGGTCCCGACCGCATGGTGATGTTTCAGGATTACGGCCTCTATCCGTGGATGACCGTTCGGCGCAACATTAGCTTTGCGCTCGAAGCGAAAGGCCTCGGCGGCAACGACCGGCCTTCGCGCCGCGCCGTTCTAGGCGGAGCCGCAACAGCAACCATCATCGCGGCGGCGGGGCGCTTCCCACAGCGAGCCCGAGCGCAAAGTCCCATCAAGATCAATCTCGGCTACCAGTCGCTGTGGGCCGCCCAGGGCGAGATATTTGAAACGCTGCGCAACACCAACATCCTCGCCCTTTACGGCTTCGATGCGCAATTTAAGACCTTCAGCTTCGGCCCGCCGCTTGTCGAAGCCGCCGTCGCGGGAGATGTCGACAATCTGATCGCAGCCGACGTTCCGGTGCTGCGCGGTGCGGCGAGGCTTGCCGGAACCAAGGTGCTCGCGCGCACGCACGACTGGCGCTGGGGCATCGTCGCGCAGCCTGACTTCAAAGGCGGCATCGCCGATCTCAAGGGAAAGCGCTTCTCGGGTGCCTTCGGCACGACGGTGTTTCCTCGCGCCGTCGAAACGCTAGTGGCCGCCCATCGGCGATCCGTTCCGTGAGATCAATATCATCAATCAGGACGTGACCGAGCAGGTTAGGGCACTGCAGTCGAAACAAGTCGATGCCGTCAGCACTTGGGATCCAACGCTGGAGCGCCTGGTCCGGCTCGGTTTCTGCCTCGTGCATGAGTCGAAGCAAGGCGACAGCCCGGCCTGGCTCGGCCTGACCGGCCGTTGGCTGGAGCGCAATGGCGACGACGCGGCGCTGGCGCTGCTGAAGGCCTGGGTCACCGCCACCTGGTGGACATCGAACAATATCGAGCAGGCGCGGTCCTGGTTCTCCGAAACCTCCCGCATCGACAAGGACATCCTCGCCGTCGCGGGCAAGGCCGACCGTTATTTGAAAGCGCCGGTTGATGATATCACCAAACTCGATTTCGCCATCGACGCGGAGCAGGTTTCGGCGTCGCAGCGCGTTGTCGCCTTTCTGGTCGAGCGCAAGCTGTTGCAGCAGACAATCGATGTGCCGTCATTCGTGGACCGGGCGCTTGTGACGCGCGCCCAAGCGGAGATCGCCGCCGGCAAGCGCATCGATCTGAAGGACATCAAGCCGCGCGCCGTTTGAGCCTTCCTCCAATCCCTCGCGAGATATGCCGATGACCAAGGAAATCCGCCTGAACGCCTTCACGATGAATACGGTCGGCCATATTTCGCCAGGGCTGTGGACCCACCCGCGCGACCGCTCTCACCTTTACACGGACCTCCAGCATTGGGCGGACCTGGCCAAAACGCTCGAACGCGGCCGCTTCGACGCGCTGTTCATCGCCGACGTGATCGGCATTTACGACGTCTATAATGGCGACCGGACCAACCCCATCCGCCATGCGACACAGGTGCCGGTGAACGACCCGCTGCTGATCGTTCCCGCCATGGCGCTAGTGACCGAGCATCTGTCTTTCGGCGTCACTTCGTCGGTCAGCTACGAGCACCCCTACGCTTTCGCGCGGCGCTTCTCGACCCTCGACCATCTGACCAAGGGGCGCGTTGCCTGGAACGTCGTCACCTCCTATCTCGACAGCGGCGCTCGCGCCACGGGTCAGCACGCGCTCGCCGCGCATGACGAGCGCTACGATCTCGCCGAAGACTATCTCGACGTCTGTCGCTCCGCCTGCGGGACGACGGACACTGCCCCCATGAAGAACAGCGCTAAATCGCATCCAATCCGAGGGGCCGCAGTGTGAAAAGGATATCGGGACTTCTGGGTCCGGGAGCCAAGCGCGCATGAGCATCGCCGCGCCACGAGCCGTTGCGGTGATCGGCGGCGGGTTCAGCGGCTTGATCTGCGCCATTCACCTGCTGCTGAAATCGTCGCGGGAGGGCCCGCGCATCTACCTCATCGAGC
>JANNOQ010000099.1:0-134953 GCA_031399085.1 Rhodomicrobium sp. | reverse complement strand
CGAATTGCTGATGGCGGATGAAATCAACCGCGCCAGCCCGCGCACCCAGTCGGCGCTGCTGCAGGCGATGCAGGAAGGCTTCGTGACCATCGCCGGCCAGCGCCATGATCTGCCCCGCCCGTTCCATGTCCTCGCGACGCAGAACCCGATCGAGCAGGAAGGCACCTATCCGCTGCCCGAAGCCCAGCTCGACCGCTTCCTGGTGCAGATCGACGTCACCTACCCCGACATGGTCGCCGAGCGGCGCATGCTGTTCGCCACAACCGGCACCGAGGACCGGCGCCCGCAGCCGATCCTGTCGGCCCAGGAATTGCTGGCCGCCCAGCGCCTCGTCCGCCAGATCCCGGTCGGCGAGCAGGTGGTCGACGCGATCCTGAAGCTGGTGCGCTCGGCGCGTCCCGGCACGGACGGCGCCAGCGATCACATCAACAATTACGTCGCCTGGGGCCCCGGACCGCGCGCCAGCCAGGCGCTGATGCTGGCCGTGCGCGCCCGCGCGCTTATCGACGGCCGCCTTGCGCCCTCCATCGACGACGTGGTGGCGCTGGCCGAACCGATCCTGAAACACCGCATGGCGCTCTCTTTCGCGGCCCGTGCCGACGATGTCGCGATCTCCGATGTCGTTGCGAGCTTGACCAAGCCGCTTGGCTAACAGACACTTAAAGGATGCGAGGATTGCAAGGGCAGCGAGAAGGCAAGTCTAGTCACGAGTTGGAATTGTCAGCCCACGCGCTGGCAAAGCGATTGCCCTCTCTATTGGTCGAGGCCAGCCGGGTGGCGCAGACCGTGGCGCACGGCATTCACGGCCGCCGCCGTGCGGGGCCGGGCGAAACCTTTTGGCAGTTCCGCCATTACGCGACCGGCGACAGCGCGCCCGCCATCGACTGGCGGCGCTCGGCCTCATCAGACCATCTCTATATCCGCGAGCGCGAATGGGAAGCGGCGCACACGCTGCGCATCTGGCCCGACCTGTCACCCTCGATGGTGTTCCGCTCGCATCTGGCGACGGAAACCAAGCGCGACCGCGCCCTGATCCTGGCCTTCGCCATCGGCGAGCTGGCGCTGGCGGGCGGCGAGCGCGTCGGCCTGCTGGGCGGGCGCGCACCGGCGGCGGGCCGCAAGGTGGTGCAGAACATCGCGTTTTCGCTCGCGCAGCAAGAAAAAATGGGCGTCCCCTTCGGCAGCCTGCCGCCGCGCCCGCCGCTCAACCGATTTTCCGAGTGCCTGATGTTCAGCGACTTCCTCGATCCGCCCGAAGAGCTGGCGGCGGCCTGCGAATATATCGCCGGCCAGGGCGTGCGCGGGCACCTGATCCATATTCTCGACCCAGCGGAGGAAACGCTTCCCTATAATGGCCGTGTCGAATTTTCCGGGGTTGAGAGCGGCGAGCGCGTACTCGCCGGCCGCGCCGAGGATTTGCGCAAGGCTTATGGGGAGCGCCTGGAGCGTCACAAGGAAGCGATCGTCAGTTTGGCCCGCCGACTTGAATGGTCTTATCTCATGCATCACACCGACCGTCCCGCGGGTGAGGCGCTTCTCACGCTGCACACCTATCTCTCCGGCCAGTCCTCCAGCTACCGGGCGAAGGCGCCGCCGCGTCCCGACGCTGGGAAACAAATGACGGGAGGCGCGTCATGAGCTTCGGCATGATCGGATTTCTGACGCCCTGGATTTTGACCGCGCTCGTCGCGCTGCCGGTCATCTGGTGGCTCTTGCGCTTTACCCCGCCGCGTCCCGTCGAGGTTGCGTTTCCGCCGATCCGTTTGCTGCTTGGCCTGCGCTCGCAAGAGGAGACCCCGTCGCGCAGCCCGTGGTGGCTGACCGCGCTTCGAATGCTGATCGCCGCGCTGATCATCGGCGCGCTGGCCGGGCCGGTGCTCAACCCGCAGAAGGAAACCGCGGGGGCGAGCAGCAATCTGCTTATCGTGATCGATAATGGCTGGGCGTCGGCGAGCCGCTGGCCCGAGCGGCAGGATATGCTCTCCTCGCTGCTGCAACGCGCCGAGCGGAACAGCCAGACAGTCAGCATCGTCGCGACCGCCGACGCGTCATCGGCGGTCTCCGTCGAGCCGCTTTCCCCGGCCAAAGCGCGGGAGCGCGCGAGCAGCCTTCAGCCAATGCCCTATGCGCCCAGCCGCGCGGATATCGCGGCGGGGCTGGATAAGGCCATGGCGAATGCGAAGGGCTTCGATGCCGTTTGGCTGAGCGACGGCGTCGACGATGGCGGCGCTGACGCCCTGGCGGCGAGCTTGCGGCGCGTCTCCGCCGGGGGTGAGTTCTCGATTGTCGCTGATAGCGCCGGACGCGAGCCGCTGGGTCTTGCAAGTCAGTCCAGCGCGCAGAAAGGGCTCGCCGCACGCGTGACATCGCCGGGCGGCGCGCCGCGCGTTGGAACGGTGACGGCGCTGAGCGGGCGCGGGGCGCGTCTTGCCGATGTCGATTTTGCACTCGGCGAGGGCGAAAAATTCATCGAAATTCCCCTCGACCTGCCTTTAGAGCTGCGTAATCAGGTAACGCGGCTGGAGATCGAGCGGGAGCCGTCGTCGGGGGCAACCTATCTGCTGGACTCGCGCTCGCTTTGGCAGCGCTTCGGCATCATTTCTGGCGAGGCGCGCGAAGCCTCGCAGCCGCTTTTGTCGCCGACCCACTACATCGAACGGGCGCTCGCTCCGCACGGAGAAATCATGGTGGCCTCGACCGGCAATATCGAACGCGCGAGCGAGGCGCTGTTGGAGCGTAAGCCGTCGGTGGTCATCCTCGCCAATATTGGCCAGCTCATCGGCCAGACCGAGACGCGGCTGACCGAATGGGTCGTCAAGGGCGGGATGCTGTTGCGCTTCGCCGGACCGCGCCTGGAAAAGGGCGGCGACGCTTTGCTGCCGGTGCCGTTGCGCGAAGGCGGCCGGACGCTGGGCGGCGCGCTCTCCTGGCGGACGCCGCAGAAGCTGGCGCCCTTCGAAGAGGCCAGCCCCTATTTCGGCCTGACCGCGCCCGCCGATGTGCTCGTCAACCGGCAGGTGCTGGCCGATCCGACCGCCGAGCAGCGACCCTCGACGCAGATCTGGGCACGGCTGGACGATGGAACGCCGCTGGTCACCGCCTCAAAGCTTGGCGAGGGTTGGCTGGTGCTGTTCCACGTGACGGCGAATTCCGATTGGTCGAATCTGCCGATTTCGGGCCTTTTCGTCGATATGCTGCGCCGCACGGCCGAACTGTCCAATGTTGCCGGCGCTCCCGAAACGAGCGCCGAAGGCGGCGGCGGGCCGTCGCCGGACAACGCCATCAGTGCCTCGACGCGCACCGCGTTCCTTACCCCCTGGCGGACGCTGGACGGCTATGGCCGCATGGGACCGCCGCCCGTGACCGCCAACGCGCTTGCCTCGGCCAATCCGGACGCCATCCGGCCCAGCCCGCGCAACCCGCCCGGATTTTACGGCCAGCCGGGCCGCACCCGCGCGCTGAACGTCATGCGGCCCGATAGCGAGCTGCTGCCGCTGGAGCCTGCAAAGCTTGGCGCGGTGCGTCTCAGCTACGAGGCGCGCCAGCCGCTGCTGCTGATGCCCTGGCTCCTGCTTGCCGCTTTTGGATTGTTTGCCGTGGATGCGCTCGTGACCCTTGCCATGATGTCTGGAGGCCTGTTCCAACGCCGCACCGCCCGCGTTACCGCCTCGCTCGCCATGATCGCCGTCGCGGCTGCCGCATTGCTTGCCGCGCCGCGCCCCGCTGCCGCTCAGACGGCGACCTTATCGGCCGACGACTTCGCGCTGAAGGCTGCGCTGACCACCCATCTCGCTTTCGTCATCACCGGCGATGCCGCAACGGACGAAGTCAGCGAAAAGGGCCTTGCCGGCCTCTCACGGGTGATCGCCGCCCGGACGGCCATCGAGCCGGGCGAGCCGATGGGCGTCAATGTCGAGCGGGACGAGCTGGTGTTTTTTCCGCTGATCTACTGGCCGGTGCGGCCCGATGCGCAGCCGCTGCCGGACGAAACGCTCGCCAAGGTCGATGCCTATATGAAGCAGGGCGGCATGATCGTCTTCGACACCAAAGATTATCAGTTGCCGGTGACTTTCGGCAGCGGCGCGCCGGGCCAATCGCCCGCGCTGGTCAATCTGATCGGGAAGCTCGACACGCCGCGCCTGGAGCCCGTTGCCGAGGGGCACGTGCTCACGAAGGCTTTCTACCTGATGAACGGCTTCCCGGGCCGCTGGGACGGTGGCACGCTCTGGGTCGAGGCGCGCGCGCCCGATGAGGAGGATGGCGATGGCCGCCGGGCCTTGAAAGCCGACGGCGTTAGTTCGATCCTGGTGACGTCAAACGATTTGGCCGGCGCCTGGGCGCTCGGTCCCGATAATCGGCCGCTTTATGCAACAGTGCCAGGCGGCGATGTGCAGCGCGAAATGGCCTTTCGCACCGGGATCAACATCGTGATGTACGCGCTGACCGGCAATTACAAAGCCGATCAGGTGCATGTCCCCGCGCTTTTGGAGCGGCTGGGGCAGTAACGCAATCGGCGAAATCTCCGCGAAAGCGGGACCCAGTATTCTCAGGCGAATCTGGTGTTTACTGGGTCCCCGCTTCTGCGGGGATTTCGACAGCGAAGGTTTGTGAATGAACTGGACCATCGAGTTTCTGCCATTCCTGCCGATCCCCTATCTGGTCGCGATGGGGCTTGTGGCGCTTGTGGTTACGGCGGCGCTGATCTGGCGCGGGCGGCGCGGGACGCTGCTGCGTGTCGCCAGCCTTGCGCTGCTCATTCTTGCGCTCGCCAATCCCAATCTGAAGGAGGAGGAGCGCGAAAAGCTGTCCAACATCGCCGTCGTCATGGTCGATCAAAGCGCCAGCCAGCGTATCGCCGGGCGCGAGGCACGCACCGCCGCGATCCGCAGCCAGCTCGCCACCCGCTTCGGCACGCTGGAGCAACTTGAAATACGCTGGGTGGAAAGCTCGGGCGGCACCAGTTCCAGCGCCGAGGAAACCACGCTGTTCGCCGATCTCAACCGCGCTCTTGCGGACATCCCCGCCGAGCGTCTGGCTGGCGTCGTCATGGTCACGGACGGGCAAATCCACGACGTGCCGGCTGAGGTGAAGAAACTTGGCTTCGAGGCGCCCGTCCATGCGCTGATCGTCGGCACGCCGCGCGAATTCGACAACCGGCTCGAAGTGATTTCCGCGCCGCGTTTCGGCCTGGTCGGCAGCGAGCAGACGGTGGAGCTGCGCGCGCTGACGAGCCGCCCGGATGGGGCGTCGCAGGGGCCGGCGGTGCTGAAAGTGCGGCGCGACGATCAAACCGAGGAATCGCTGACGGTCGCCTATGGCGACACGGTGCGCCTGCCCTTCCCCTTCCCGCATGCGGGCACGACGGTGATGGAGGTCGAGCTGATCGGCGAGGAGGGCGAGCTGACGCTGGCCAACAATCGCGTGGCGCTGCAAGCTCAGGGCGTGCGCGAAAATCTGCGCGTGCTGCTGGTTTCGGGCGAGCCGCATGCCGGCGAGCGGACCTGGCGCAATCTGCTGCGCTCCGATGCCTCCGTCGATCTGGTGCATTTCACCATTCTACGCCCGCCGGAAAAACAGGACGGCACGCCCATCAACCAGCTTTCGCTGATTGCGTTCCCGACCAAGGAGCTGTTTTCCGAGAAGCTGTCCGAGTTCGACCTGATCATTTTCGACCGTTATCAGCGGCGCGGCGTGCTGCCGCTGATCTATCTCGACAATGTCGCGCGTTATGTCGAGGATGGCGGCGCGGTTTTGGTCGCGGCGGGGTCGGATTACGCGTCCGATGTCAGTTTGTTCCGCACGCCGCTAGGCGATGTGCTGCCCGCCAAGCCGACGGGACGCATGATCGAGCGGCCCTTCCGGCCGAAAGTCACCGAAATCGGCGAGCGGCATCCGGTTACGGCGGCCTTGCCTGGAGGCAACGCGACGCCGGATGAGGAGCCGCGCTGGGGGCGCTGGTTTCGTGTCGTCGAATCATCCGCGCTTGAAGGCTCCGTGGTCATGAACGGGCCGGATCAGGCGCCGCTGTTGATCTTGTCGCGGCGCGGCAAGGGCCGGGTCGCGACCTTCCTCTCGGACCATGTTTGGCTTTGGGCACGCGGCTATGAAGGCGGCGGACCGCATTCCGATCTGCTGCGCCGGCTCTCGCACTGGCTGATGAAAGAGCCCGATCTTGAGGAGGAATATTTGCGGGCGACCGCCGACCGGCAGGGGATCGTGGTCGAGCGGCGCAGCATGAAGGACGATGTCGGCGCCGCGACCGTGACCACACCGACGGAGAAAAGCGTGGCCGTGCCGATGGAAAAGGCCGGGCCGGGCCTATGGCGCGGAAGGCTGATGGCGACCGAGCCGGGCTTGCATAAGATCGGTATGGACGAGTTGACCGCGGTGGCTTTGGTCGGTGCGGCAAACAGCCGGGAATTCTCCAAGGTCGCCGCGACCGACGAGCCGTTACGGCCCATCGCGGAGGCGACCGGCGGCGGCCAGTTCTGGATGGGCGGCACCAACGGCGCGGCCGAGCGGGACCTGCCGCGCCTCGCCATGATTGCGTCGGCCACCCGCTATTACGGCGAGAATTGGCTGGGCCTGAAGGATCGCGAAGCCTATGTGGTTCGGGGCGTTCAATATACGCCGCTTCTGGCTGGGGTTGTGGCACTGGCGCTGTTCATCGGCATCATCATGCTAACCTGGTACCGGGAGAGCCGCTGAGGATGGGGCATTGTCCGGAGCGACGATGCCCGAGAAGCGCGCCAGCGCGCCATCTTGCAGTTCGGCCGCCAGAAGGCGGGCCGGATCGGCCGGACCAGGAAGCAGGATTTGTCCGCGCGGTATGATTTGGAAGCCCACGCGGCTATAATACGGCAGATCGCCGACCAGCACGACCAGATCGAAGCCGAGCCTTGCCGCCTCAGCCAGGCCGTCTTGCATGAGCCGCAGGCCGCATCCCTTATTCTTGTAGGCGGGCGCGATCGCCAATGGACCGAGCAGCAGCGCGCCGCGTTTACCGCCGATCGTAATCGCGGCGAAATGGATCGCGCCGGCCAGCTGCCCCTCGTCGGACGCGGTCAGCGCGATCAGCGGCGGCTGCGTGGCTGCCTCTCGAATGCGGTAAGCGGTGCGTGCGAAACGGCCGGGGCCGAATGCTGCTTCGTGCAGGGCTTCGACGGCGGGACCGTCGTCCGGCGCCTGCGGACGGATCAGAAAATTGCAACTCATCGCGGGTCGCCTGTCCGTAAATCACTCAATGCGTCACTGGAGTTTTTGGCAGGCGATCAAGCCGGGGCAACCGCTTAGGCCGTCCCCAGTTCCATGACGAGCCTGCCGAGCCATAAAAGCTTCGGCGAGCTTCGGCGTCGTCGCGGCAGAAGTCGCGCAACTTTGATCGCAAAGGAGAGTTTTTTCGTCATGGCGCTGGGGCCATATCACGGTGATAGGCCGCCGTCCAGGATCAATCGGCGCTTATTCGATCGAACGGCAAAGGATAAGCTGATGGGACTTTTGGTGGACGGCGTTTGGCAAGACGAGTGGTACGACACGAAATCGACCGGTGGACAGTTTCGGCGGCAAGATTCCGGCTTCCGCAATTGGACCACTGTCGATGGAAGCGCGGGGCCGAGCGGCGTCGGCGGCTTCAAGGCAGAGCCTGGGCGCTACCATCTCTACGTCTCGCTCGCCTGCCCCTGGGCGCATCGCGCGCTGATCCTGCGAGAACTGAAAGGCTTGGAGGACGTCATCGGCGTCGATGTCGTGCACCCGCATATGGCCGAGCAGGGTTGGACATTCGACACCGATTTTCCGGGCGCGACCGGCGACACGGTGAACGGCAAGAGCCGCCTCTATGAGATCTATCTTGCGGCCAAGCAGGATTACACGGGCCGGGTGACGGTGCCTGTGTTGTGGGATACGCACGAGCGCACCATCGTTTCTAACGAATCCTCCGAGATCATCCGAATGCTCAACAGCGCGTTCGACGCTGTCGGTGCGCAGCCGGGCGATTATTACCCAGCCGCGCTGCGCGAGGCGATCGACGCGGTGAATGCCCGCATTTACGACGACGTCAACAATGGGGTGTACAAGGCGGGCTTCGCCACAAGCCAGAAACCTTACGAAACAGCGTATACGGCGTTGTTCGAGGCGCTTGATTGGTTGGAAGAGACATTGGGTCGCCAGCTTTACGTCGCCGGTGAGACCCTAACGGAAGCCGATTGGCGGCTGTTCACGACATTGGTGCGCTTCGACGCCGTCTATTACAGCCATTTCAAATGCAATAAGCGCAGGATCGTCGATTATGCCAACCTCTCCAACTATTTGCGGCAGCTTTATCAACATCCCGGCGTGCGTGAGACTGTGAACATGGAGCACATCAAGCAACACTATTACGGCTCGCACCGGCAGATCAATCCGACGGGCATCGTGCCGCGCGGACCCGAGCTTGACTTTGACGCTCTCCATAACCGGACGCCGCAGCGGAGCTGACATTCACCAATGTTGCCCGATCGGCTGGCCCTCGAAGATCTCCGCAATCCGGCGCTTTGCGCCGCGCGCCATATCGGGGGGCAGGCCGGCGAGCGGGAAGAAGCGTTGCTCTCGAATTTCGAGGCTTGAGGATGGAACGCGCGGCTGCTCCCAATCCTCGACCACATAAACCGCGACATGATCGCTCGGCGCCGACTGGAAATTGGCGAAAACGCCATGCAGGCGCGGCTGTCCCTTCACAATAACCCCAGTTTCTTCCTCGACCTCGCGAGCGAGCGCCGCGAGCAGGGTTTCGCGCCATTCGACGCCGCCGCCGGGGAAATGCCAGCCCGGACGGTAGCCATGCCGGATCAGCAGAACCTCGGTCCCAGCCCTCACAATAACGCCCTGCGCGCCGAACGTCATGCCCCTCGTCAGCCGCCAATAGGGGAAGAGAACTTGCTGTAGCACATGGTTTTTCATGCATCCCCCTAAGCCTCCAGCGCTTATTGGCCTTTTAGGGCTGTTGTGAGGCTGATCTGTTTTGCTACAGAGATGGCGGCTCTCATTTTCCTCCCGGCGTCACCCGATGTTCACGCTTGCCCATCTTTCAGACATTCATCTGGCTCCGCTGCCAAAGCCCGCGCTGCACGAGCTGATGAGCAAGCGTTTCTTCGGCTACGTCAACTGGCAAAGGCGGCGGCATCAGCACCGGCGCGACGTGCTCGACCGGCTGATGTCCGATTTGCTTCGCCACGCGCCCGACCATATCGCCATGACCGGCGACCTCGTGAACATCGCGCTGCCAGAGGAGTTCCGGCGCGCGCGGGTATGGCTGGATAGCCTCGGCGGGCCGCAAGCGATCACCGTCATCCCCGGCAATCATGACGCTTACGTGCCCTTCCTCCGCAATCCCGGCATTCAGCAATGGCTGCCCTATATGCTGGCGAATGCGGGCGGCACGCGGTTCTCGGATGGGGCAGGGCGTAGCTTTCCATTCGTGCGTACGTTTGGTGAAATCGCGCTGATCTGCCTGTCTTCCGCGCGGCCGACCTTACCGGGCATGGCATCCGGTTGGCTCGGGCGGCGGCAGATCGAGCGCCTGGGGCCAATTCTCGACGCGCTCGGCGCGGACGGCTATTGCCGTATCGTGCTCATTCATCATCCGCCGCTGCCCGGGATGACCGGTTGGCAGCGCGCGCTGCATGATGCGGGCGCTTTGCGGAAAGTGCTGGCGCGGCACGGCGCCGAGCTTGTGCTGCATGGGCATAATCACCGCGCGATGTTTGCCACGCTTGACGCTACGGCTGGTCCGGTGCCGATCGTGGGCGCGTCATCCGCCTCGGTGGCAAGCCATGAGCCACGCAAAAGCGCGAGCTACAATCTGTTCAGCATCGACAAAGGCGGCAACGGCAACTGGCGCATTTCGATGCGTACCCGCAGTTTCGACCCGGAAGGCCGAGTGAGCGATGTCGGTCAGGAGCTATTGCTCTGAGCGGGCTTGCCATCACATTTGGTTATGGCTGCAATGCCAATTCCTCGTTGGACAAAGCGCCGCATCTTGGGGATTCATCTGACATCCTCATCACATCCGCCGGGGCGAACAGCCGATGCAAACGCGAATTCATCCGATCTGGTGGCTTGTGCTCGCGGCGGGCATCGTGCTGGCCATCAACATGGGCATCCGGCAAACCTTCGGGCTGTTTCTAAAGCCGGTGACGCTCGATCTCGGCGTCAACCGCGAGGTGTTTGCGATCTCGATCGCGCTCCTCAATCTGTTCTGGGGCTTAGGCTCGCCCTTTGCCGGCGCGCTCAGCGACAAATACGGCGCCAGATGGGTGGTTCTCGGCGGCGCGTTGCTGTACGTGGCAGGTCTGATCGTCATGGCGACGGCGGGCGGCGAAGGCGGCCTTGCGCTCGGCGGCGTTCTTATCGGACTCGGCGTGGCGGGAAGCGGCTTTACCGCCGTGCTCGGCGTGGTAGGACGAGCCGCGCCACCCGAGAAACAGGCGCTCGCTTTGAGCCTGACCAGCATGGGCAGCGCGGTCGGCCAGTTCGTGGCGCTGCCTTTCACCCATGTTCTCATCAGCGACACTGGCTGGGTCATGACCCTATTCATCCTCGCAGGCACGGCGGCGGTCATGGCGCCGCTCGGCTTTGCCTTGGGCAGCGGACCCAATGGCGGCGGATTGGCGGCCCCTGCCATGCCGCTCGGCAATCAACGGCTTGGCGCGGCGCTGAAGGAAGCCTTCAAGCATCCGAGCTTTCTCATGCTGACGGCCGGGTTTTTCGTTTGCGGCTTCCAGCTTGCGGGCGTTGTCGTGCATTTGCCTGCCTATTTGAGCGACAAGAATTTCGACGCGACCCTCGGCGTCATCGCGCTGACCGTCATCGGGCTGACGAATATTGCCGGCACCTATTTCTGCGGCCGTGCCGGCGAAATTATGCCCAAGCGCATTGCCTTGACGGGAATCTATTTGGGGCGGGGTCTGGTGTTTCTCGCCCTGCTCTATCTCCCGCTGACCGAAACCGCCGTCATCATTTACGCAGCGATCCTCGGCTTCCTCTGGCTCGGAACCATTCCGTTGACCAGCGGGCTGATCGTGACCTTTTTCGGCGCGCGCTGGCTGTCTATGCTCTACGGGATCGTCTTCGTCTCGCACCAAATCGGCGGCTTCCTCGGCGCGTGGCTCGGCGGCTGGTTTTATGACCGCTATCAATCCTATGATATGCTGTGGTGGTCCGCGATCGCGGTGAGCCTGCTGGCCGCGCTGTGCCATCTGCCGATCCAGGAACGGCCTGCGCCGCGTCTGGCCGGGTTTGCCCCGGTTGCGGCGGAATAGCATTGGAGAACACCATGCCCATCGCTGCACGCATCGTCATCGTCGGCAGCCTGACGCTGATCTGCGCGGGCGCTGCCTATCTGATGCTGGCGCGCGGGCCGGCGCTGTTAATCGACCTGTCGGCGGCGGCATCGCGGCTTATGTGTCTTTAGGGTTCGCAGGCTTAAAGCTTCTGCTCCGTCAGATCCTGCAAGACCTCTCGCCCGGTGATGCGAAAGCGTCTCCCAGCCGCGTCAGTTTTGATGATCTGGATGTCGCGAGGATATTGCCGCTCCCGCACGACGCGCTTCAGCAACCAAGATTCCACGCCCGACTCCGGCGGAAAGCCGGTCTTGGGATCGAATTTGCCGAATTCGACAAGTTCGAAGATGCCCGGCGCGATATAGGGCGGCGAGCCGTTTAAGGTTTCGACAAAAATCTTGCTCTGTGCGGCCTTGACGTTGCCCTCATACAGTTCCCTAAGCAGAAAAGCGGTGATCGAGGCTTTCCCCATCGCGGCGCCTTTGCCGCCAAGATCCTTTTCATTCGCGGCGATAAGCTCTTGCGCCGCGCTGCGGAATCCTTCACTGGTGCCGAAGTTCCCATAGGCGGGAAAGCCGCTGTAGCTGGTCGTTATCGCGGGAGCCGGCGGAAGGTAAGTGGTAGCCCAATCGCGCCGCTCGGCAACCTTGCCTCGGCGCCCGCCGTGTTCCAAGCCCGTATTGAGAAGACTATTCAGGTCGCGCTCGGCCAAAGTTAGGTATTTCGCGATCTTGTTCTTTTTTTCGAACACGAACAATTCCACGATCCCATAGCAGATGAGCAGCCCAACCAGGATAAGCGCGACAGCGTTCGCGAGCGTGCTTTCAGTCTCGAGCAAGACCGTAACCCTTTTGCCAGCCAACATGCAGATCGACGGATTCGTCCCCGCGAGGAAGATCGGTTTATCCATGTTACACTGTCGACGGCGGACGCAAATGTGAAAATCTTTCTTAATCAATGGTAAATAGGCGCGTTGGTTCAAGCCGGATATGAGCTGATCGCGCGCACTCGAAAGACGTCTGGCCCGTTTGCGCGATTATGGTGCTCGACCCCTCTGACGACTTACGCCAAGCTGGCGGACATTGCCGAGCCGGTCATGGGGTTCAAAAACGGCCGCTGAAATTTAGTCAAGCCGGCCGCGCATTTGTGCTCGCCCGCTGCGTCAGAATGTATACGGGCGATTACAAAATCGAGCGATTATCTAATTCGCGGGCGGCGCCTTGGAAGGAGCCGCCGCCAGCGCCTGGATCGCATCCTCGGCATTGGCTGCGCGCGCATAGTCGAGCGGGGTGCGGCCGTTGACCAGACGGCGGGCTGGATCGGCGCCAAGCTCCAGCAGCAGACGAATCAGGTCCGGCTGATTCTTCGTCGCGGCGACCGCTAGAGGGGTGTTTCCGCCTGCGTCGGTGGCGTCGATCTTGGCTTCGAGATGGACAAGAATGCGGATGATGAGCGCCGCTTCCGTTCGGTCCTTGCTTTCGAGATAGTTGTCGATGGCGCTGAACAGCGGCGTGCTCTGGCCGGCATCATCGGCGCGGGCGTTCACATCGGCCCCGGCGCGGACCAGCAGCTGAACGACCCCAGCGCCTTCGCGCATCTTCACCGCATAGTGAAGCGCCGTACGGCCCGTCCGATCGCGAAGCTGCGGATCGGCGCCGGCGTCGAGCAGAACTTTTGCAATCGGCGCGGTCTCTGCAGCCATAAGCGGCGTCATTTGCGACAATTCTTCCGGTTTATTGGGATTGGCGCCTTGCTTCAAAACGCTGGCAAGCTTGACCTCGTCCTCGAAGGCGAGCGCCGTCCACATCCCCTGCTCTTTGGAAAGCTTAAGCTGTTCGGGAGCGTCCGCGGCCGCTGGTGATTTGTCGCGCGTGCTGACGCCGGGCGACGCCGCGCCGGCATGGGCCGTTCCAGCAAGAGCCCCACAAAGCAGTAGCGGCAGGAGCAAGAAAACGGTCGCAAGACGAAACGGCCCCGTTTCGCGCTCTGATCTGCAGGAATTAAAAATGCGATCCCGCATCGGCTTCCAAGAAAAACGTTTGGCCCATAGGCGCCCTAAATCTGCCGTGGATCGCAAAGCCTGTCGCCTAGCAATCCCGCCCGGGATATAGGATTGCAATATAAACAAGAATCGCCGGGTTGTCCCATTCAATAGGGCTCGATGAGGGGTCAATTTCCGCCTTTTTTGGCTTAAAAGCTTGAAATGGTTTCCAGTTTTGGGCGGCAATGCGGGCGCAGTTGCGTCGAAAGTCTAAGCGGTCCGCCCGCTCAATCTGGCCGCCGCCCGCTCCTTGCCGATGAGCGGCAGCAGGGTCTTCAGTTCCGGTCCATCGCCACGGCCCGTAAGCGCGAGCCGCAATGGATGAAACAACGCCTTGCCCTTCGCGCCCGTCGCCGATTTGACAGCGTTCGTCCACTCGCTCCAGCTTGCATCCGTCCAAGGCTCGGGAGGAAAAAGCTCGCGAGCCTTTTCGAGAAGTTCCTCCGCCTCGATCTGCGGCACGATCGGCCCCGCGACGACCTGCCACCATTGTCTGACATCATCGAAGATATGCAGATTGGCCCGCACAGCGGTCCAGAAAGCCAGGCCGCCGCTAATGCCTTCCGCTTCCAGACGGCCGGCGACGTGATCGTACTCCAGCTCCTGCAGCACCCTGGCGTTAAGCGCTTTCAACTCCTCGCTGTCAAAACGCGCCGGTGCACGCGATAGTTTGCCAAAATCGAAAAGCTCCGCAAGTGCGGTTAAACTCTTATAAGGCGCGACGGCGTGCGAGGTGCCTATCGTCGCCGAATGCGACAGGACCGCCAATGGCTCAAGCCCCTCCTCGCGGAAGGAACGGATTGAAAGCGAGCCGAGGCGCTTCGACAGCGCCTGTGCGTCCGCGCCGACCAGCAGATTATGATGCGCGAAAGCGGGCGGCGATGCCCCAAGCGCCTCGAAAAGCTGGATCTGCACGCCCGTATTGGCGACGTGGTCTTCGCCGCGAATGACATGGGTGATGCCGAATTCGATGTCGTCGACGACGCTCGTAAATGTGTAGAGATAGCTGGCGTCCTCGCGCACCAGGATCGGGTCCGAAAGCGAGGATGCCTCAATGGTTTGCGGCCCTCGGATCAGATCGTCCCACGCAACCGTCCGGTCTTCGAGCCGAAACCGCCAATGCGGCTTGCGGCCCTCCGCTTCGAGCGCCTCGCGGTCCTTGGCCGTCAGTTTCAGCGCGGCGCGGTCATAGACCGGCGGCAGGCCGCTCGCGAGCTGGCGCTTGCGGCGCCGCTCCAGCTCCCCTTGTGTCTCATAGGCGGGATAAAGCCGCCCGGCCGCTTTCAGCCGCTCTGCAGCGGCGTCATAGCTGACGAAGCGCTTGGACTGACGTTCCTCGCGATCCCAATCGAGGCCGAGCCAGCGCAGATCCTCGCGAATGCCTTCGACATATTCCTCCCGCGTGCGCTCCAGATCGGTGTCGTCGAAACGCAGGATGAAGGTGCCGCCCTCCCGGCGTGCGAACAGCCAGTTCAGCAGCGCGGGCCGCAGATTGCCGATATGGATGCGGCCGGTGGGGCTCGGCGCGAAACGGACGACGGGCTTCATAGGGTTTCACGGAATTTGTTGGTGATGGGGTAGCGGCGGTCGCGGCCGAAATTCCGGCTGGTGATCTTGACGCCGGGTGCGGATTGGCGGCGCTTATATTCGGCCAGATAAAGCAGCCGCTCGATTTTTTTGACCGTTTCCGCCGAATGACCGCGCTTGACGATTTCGGGAAGTGGCATTTCGCGATCCACGAGACATTCGAGGATGTCGTCGAGCACATCATAGGGTGGCAGGGAATCCTGGTCCTTCTGGTTCTCGCGCAGCTCGGCCGTCGGCGCTTTGGTGATTATGGTGTCCGGCATCACGATGCCCTCGGGACCGAGGCAGCCTTTCGGACGGGCGGTGTTGCGGTAGCGCGACAGCGCGTAAACCTGTGTCTTGTAGAGGTCTTTGATCGGGTTGAAACCGCCATTCATGTCGCCATAGAGCGTGGCGTAACCGACCGACACTTCGGATTTATTGCCGGTCGTCACCAGCATCGAGCCGAATTTGTTCGAGATCGCCATCAACAGCGTGCCGCGCGTGCGCGACTGTATGTTTTCCTCGGCGATGTCGCGGACGCGGTCCCCAAAAACCGGCTTGAGGCTGGCCTCGAAGCCTTCGACGGGCGCCGCGATTGGCAGGATGTCGTAGCGCACGCCGAGCGCCTCTGCGCAAGCGGCGGCGTCGCTCAGCGACTCGTTCGAGGTAAATCGGTAAGGCAGCATGACGCAATGCACGCGGGTGGCGCCAAGCGCATCGACGGCGATAGCGGCGGTCAGGGCGGAGTCGATGCCGCCGGACAGCCCCAACACGACGCCGGGAAAGCCAGCTTTTTCGACATAATCCTTGAGGCCCAAGACGCAGGCCAGATAAGCCGCGGCCTCGCCTTCCTCCAACAGCGCGCGTTCGCCCGGCTCGCAGCGCCAGCCTTCGGCCGACCGGACCCATTGCGTCAGCCGGATCGCGGACTCCCAGGCAGGCATTTGCACCGCCAGATGGCCGCCGGGATTAAGCACGAAGGATGCACCGTCGAACACCAATTCGTCCTGGCCGCCGAACTGGTTGACATAGGCGAGCGGCAGGCCCGTCTCCGCGACCCGGGCGACGGAAAGGCCCATCCTGGTGTCATGCTTGTTCTTGGTGAAGGGCGAGCCGTTCGGCACGAGCAGCATCTCGGCTCCGGTTTCCGCGAGACATTCGCAAACTTCTTCGGTCCAAATGTCTTCGCAAATCGGCACGCCGATGCGGATGTCACGGAAACTAACCGGTCCAGGCATCGGGCCGGGCGCGAAGACCCGCTTTTCGTCGAACACGCTGTAATTGGGCAGATCCACCTTATGCCGGACATCGCGAACCACGCCGGCATCGAGCAGGGCGACCGAATTATGCGGCTTGCCCTCACCGGGCCACGGCGTGCCGATCAGCATGGCCGGGCCGCCGTCGGCGGTCTCTCGCGACAGCATCTCGATCGCCGCGCGCGCGGCGGCGATGAAGGCGGGCTTCATCACCAAATCTTCCGGCGGATAGCCAGTAATGAAAAGCTCGGAAAACACGACGAGATCGGCCCCTTGCGCGGCGGCCCCGGCGCGTGCGGCGCGAGCGAGGGCGGCGTTGCCGGCGATGTCGCCAACCGTTGGGTTGAGCTGCGCCAGGGCGATCTTTACGGATGAGGCAGGCATGTCGTGCAAAAGATCAGAGGCGCGCGAAGTTTGCAACCAAAGGCTCGCGTCGCTCCGCGGATTTGCAACGCGTAATCTGCCGCAAGGTTAAGCCCGAGCCGTCCAATAGGGACTGCCATCCTTATGACTGAACCGCCATTTGCCATCGTCGCCGATCACGGCCTGAATGTCGTCATGTGGGTAGCTGACCGCGTCGCCCGGGCTACGGTCGCCGATCTCCAGAAATACGGCATCGCCGTCGGTCCGATTGTGCAAATGGTGGGCGATTCCCGCCCGAGGAAATCCGGCACACATCCCAGGCTCCAAGATCAGCTCGCCTTGGTCCGTAATAAGCGTAGGACTGCCTTCGATCACGTAAATGAATTCGTCTTGATGCGAATGCCGGTGATGTAGCGCCGAAACCGCGCCGGGCAGCAGGCGGGTCAGGTTGACGCCGAAATTGCTTAGCCCGAACAAGTCGCCGAGCGGCCGTTTCACGCGTCCCGACATGCGGGTTGCGAACGGCTCGGGGTAATTGCTCGGCTTGACGCGCGCCGGGGCTTCCGCTGCCATTACCGCCGATGGCAAATCAGTTCTCATCATTGACTCCATGAATCTCGGCGCAAAGCTCTAAGCCGCCGAGGAAACCTCATGGTTATGGCGCCTCTTATCGTTGAGACGATTATAAATCTCATCCACTTCTTGTTCCGACGAGACCTTATAGACGAGCCCGTCATAAATCAGATACTTCCATGACAGGCGCTCGCTCGCCGCCAATTCCAGCGGCCGGACGGCCATTAACTCTTCCATCGAGGATTGCGGCGAGACCCATGGCGCGAAGAACACGTCGTCACGAGCCTTTTCGGCCATGTCATCGGAGAGAATTCCCAATTCAACCGCTGAGCGCACCATATCGACATAGGCGAATTGCACAAAGCCGGAGCAGATGAAATCTACGGGCGCGAATTTCTTGCTCCGCTTCAGATAGTCGCCGATGGTCGGCGCGCGGCCGAACAGCGAGTCACGTAACCTGAAGAAGAATTTCGAGCGTTGGGTCGCAAGCGCCACGAGCAGGGCGAAATTATACTCGTCATCCTTGATGAAGCGGAGCATCCGTCCGCCGACCAATGGGCGCATTTGCGGTGTGAGCCAATCCGCTTCGAGCCGCTTGATCCCGACGAGGTAGCGCGGCTTTTCGTATGTGTCCTTATAGACCGACGAGGGCGCGACGATCTCCGAGAATGCGCCAAGATCGACGCCCCCAAACGTCGCTTCGATGAGATAGGCCCGATCGACGCCCGGATAGTGTCGGGGCGTCACGAAAGTCAGCGCGGCATGGGCGAAGCGGCTGTCGTCGAAGCGTTTGACGAGAAAGGAGAAGAAGCTTTCGAGCCGCGTGGAAAGGATGACGTCGCCCGGTTCGAGAAAATGCCCGCTTTTGAACTCTGCGACCGGCATCGGCCAAGTGGCTTCCTTCTCTGCGGGCACGATCGCGGTTGGCATCTCGGCCCAGGTGCTCAACCCCGGGTCCGCGACAACCCCTTTGGAGCGGTTGGTGATCGCCTCGACCACGGTCTCCTCGACCGTCTTCTGCATCTGTTTTGGGATGAGGCCGAATTTCTTGAAGGCTGACGTCTTCTGCGTTGATCCCATGAATGCCCCAGCTCGGTTTACTTAAGACGCAAGACGCCTCATCAATTTGCAAGGCGCCTGCCTACACAAGGCCGGATGCGCTTGCAAGCCAGCCGGTCCGCGCTACGACATAGCCGTTTGCGGCTCGGCGGCGGGTTCAATTCGGTCCCGCCGCAGCCTTTCGGCCACCAAAAACGCCAGTTCCAGCGCCTGGCTGGCGTTCAGCCGCGGGTCGCAATAGGTGTGATAGCGGTCGGAAAGGTCCATATCGGTGATGAGCTGCGCGCCGCCGGTGCATTCGGTGACGTTCTTGCCTGTCATCTCCACATGCAGCCCGCCCGGATAGGTGCCCTCGGCGCGGTGAACGTCGAAGAAAGACTCGACTTCCTTCAGGATCAGATCGAAGGGCCGTGTCTTGTAGCCGCTCGCCGCCTTGATGGTGTTGCCATGCATGGGATCGCAGGACCAGACGACCGTCCGGCCCTCCCGCTCGACCGCACGGATCAGCGCCGGCAGATGGTCTCCAACCTTGTCCGCGCCGAAGCGGCCGATCAGCGTCAGCCGCCCGGCTTCATTCTTCGGATTGAGGATGTCGATCAGCCGGATCAGCTCGTCGGGCTTAATTGTAGGACCGCATTTTAGACCGATCGGATTGTGAACGCCGCGCAGGAATTCGACATGCGCATGGCCGGGCTGGCGGGTGCGATCCCCGATCCAGAGGAAGTGGCCGGAGGTGGCGTACCAGCCGCCGCTGGTCGAATCGACGCGGGCCATGGCCTGCTCATAACCCAGCAGCAGCGCCTCGTGGCTTGTGTAAAAGCTCGTGGTGCGCAGCTCGCGCAGATTCTCCGAGGTCAAGCCGCAGGCACGCATGAAGGTGAGGCTGTCGCTGATGCGGTCAGACAGCTCCTGATAACGGGCACTAGCGGGGCTATCCTTGACGAAGCCGAGCGTCCATTGATGCACGCGTTCGAGATCGGCGAAACCGCCCTGTGCGAACGCGCGCAGCAGGTTCAGCGTCGCGGCGGACTGGCGATAGGCGCTGAGCAGCCGCACCGGGTCGGGCGTGCGCGCCTCGGGCGTGAAGGCGATGTCGTTGATGATGTCGCCGCGATAGCTCGGCAGTTCGACGCCACCCTGCGTCTCGGTGTCGGTGGAACGCGGCTTGGCGAATTGACCGGCGACGCGCCCGACTTTCACCACCGGACAGCCACCGGCATAGGTGAGAACCACGGCCATCTGCAACAAGACGCGAAAGAAGTCGCGAATGGTGTCGCCGCGATGCTCGGCAAAGCTCTCCGCGCAATCCCCGCCTTGCAGCATGAAGGCCCGGCCATGCGCGGCATCGGCCAACTCGCGCTTCAGCTCGCGCGCCTCGCCCGCGAACACAAGGGGCGGGAACGTCGAGAGTTCGGCCTCGGCCGCCCTCAGCGCGGATTCGTCGGGATAGGCGGGATTTTGCTCAATGGGCTTGGCGCGCCAACTATCCGGTTTCCATGAGCTGGTCATGGGTACGCTCCCAATAATGCTGTTCTGCAAATAGCACCCGGGGCGCAGAGCGCCGCCAGAACGCCGGTCAGAGCTGTTATAGGCGATGGAAAGCAGTGTGGCTAGCTTGCTTGTCCAATGGCCGGTTCAAAAGCTACTCGCATCTCAAACGCCAGCTTGCCCTTTGGCACGCCATCTTATCTAAGAGGCGCAAAGGCTCCAACGCGGTCGCGAAAGTACCGTCATTCGATGGAACACTGACGATGCGAGCCCGTTGCTTGCCGGGGGATGAGAAATCGCCGCGCCGATGGATAAGAAACTTGAACACAGCCACGACCCGGAGCACATCGCCGAGCGGCTCGCGCAAGGCCCGCCGGCCAGCTATCTGCGGGACTGGGTCTATGGCGGCATCGACGGGTCGATTACCACCTTTGCCATCGTCGCGGGCGTCGTCGGCGCGGAATTGCCGTCGCGCGTTGTGCTGATCCTCGGCATCGTCAACGTTCTTGCGGACGGCTTTTCCATGGCGGCCGCGAATTTCTCCAGCACCCGCACCGAGATCGAGGAATATCAGCATAAGCGCAGCATGGAAGAGCGCCATGTCGATCTGCATCCGGATGGCGAGCGCGAGGAGGTGCGGCAGATTTTTGAGGCGAAGGGCTTTCAAGGTGCCGATCTCGACCGGGTCGTTGATGTCATCACTGCCGAACGCGACCGCTGGATCGACATGATGATGACCGAGGAACACGGGCTTCCCACCGTCGCCCGCTCGCCGGCGAGGGCCGCGTTGGTGACATTCCTGGCATTCGTTTTTTGCGGGTGTGTGCCAATTCTTCCATTCGCATTAGGCCTGCCGAACGCCGTTATCCTATCGGCGGCGATGACGGCTTTGGTGTTTTTCGCCATCGGATCAGTCCGTTCGCTGTGGTCGCCGAAAAGCTGGTGGTATGCAGGGCTGGAAACGCTTGCCATCGGGGTCAGCGCGGCTGTGGTCGCTTACGCCGCAGGTGATTTTTTGAAGCGGATCATCTAAAGTAACCAGGGTGGCTCACGTCTCGCGTGAGTAAGACAGTGATGCGTGACATTCTGATGAGCCTGCGAGAACCGAGTTTCACTCTTGGCATCGAGGAAGAATATCTCCTCGTCGAAAAGACCTCCCGCGATTTGGTCGCGGACCCGCCAAAACAGTTGCTGAGCGAATGCCAGGCAGCTTTGGGGGATCGCGGCGGCCAAGTCACCCCCGAATTCATGCGTGCGCAGATCGAGGTCGGAACGCGCGTTTGCAAATCCGTCAAGGAGGCGCGCGAAGATCTCGCCTACCTGCGCCGGACCATCGCTGCCTGCGCCGCCCCCTACGGTCTTGCTCCGATAGCCGCCTCGACGCATCCATTCGCCGAATGGGACGCGCAGCAGCACACCGATAAGGAGCGCTATCACGTGATCGCCGCCGATCTGCAAATGATCGCGCGGCGGATGCTGATCAGTGGAATGCATGTGCATGTTGGCATCGACGACGACGATCTGCGCATCGACATCATGAACCAGGCGAGCTATTTCCTGCCGCATCTGCTCGCTCTGTCCACCTCATCGCCCTTTTGGCGAGGACGCCAGACAGGGCTCAAATCCTTTCGGCTCTCGATTTTCGACGAGTTGCCGCGCACCGGCCTGCCGGAAACTTTCGTCAGCTATGCCGAGTATCAGCGCACCGTCGAAGTGCTGGTGAACTCCAAGCTGATCGAAGACGGCACAAAAATCTGGTGGGATCTACGCCCGTCCAGCCGTTTCCCGACGCTGGAGATGCGCATTACCGACATCTGCCCGTTGCTGGAAGATGGCATTGCGATCGCCGCGATGTTCCTGTGCATTTGCCGGATGCTTTATCGCCTTCGCGGCCATAATCAGCGCTGGCGATCCTATTCGCCTTTCCTCATCATGGAAAATCGCTGGCGGGCGCAGCGCTACGGCGTAACCAACGGGCTGGTGGATTTCGGCAAGAGCGAGTTGGTGGATTTTCGCGAACTGCTGGACGAGATTCTGGCGCTGATCCGCGAGGATGCCGAGGCGCTGAACTGCCGGATCGAGGTCGAACACAGCCGCACGATCGCGGAACGCGGCACCAGCGCTGAACGGCAGGTCGCGGTCTACACACAGGCGATGGACGCGGGCGCCGGGGAGCACGAAGCGCTGCAAGCGGTGGTCGACGCTCTCGTCGACGACACGGTCCGCGGCACGGAGGCGCTTGCGCCAAGTTAAGCGGCGGCCGGCTGGCAGATTAGCCGCCGCCAGGATCAAAAGTCTGTCAGCTCTTCTGATTCAATTCGGTCTCGATGGTGATCTCGATCTCGTCCGGGATGGCGGGAACGAAAGCGCCCAGATTGAAATCCGACCGCTTGACCGTCGCCTTGGCGCTAAATCCGAGCGAGGGCTTATTATAATAGGGGTGATTGCCGAGGAAGTTCAGTTTGGTGTCGAAGGTGACGGGTTTGGTCACGCCCTTAACCGTGAGATCGCCCGTGATCTTGCCAGTTTTGTCGCCGGTTTTTTCGATCCTGGTGGTCTTGAAGCTGATGTTGGGATATTTGGCGGTATCGAAGAACTCGGCAGCCTTCAAGTGCTTCGTCAAATCGTCGACATGGGTCCACAGGCTCCCGGCATTGGCCTTGAGTTCAAGCGCGCTGTTCTCAGGCGCGGCGGCGTCGAACGTCAAGCTGCCATCGTATTCAAGGATCAGCCCGGACATGCGACTGAGGCCGAAATGGCTCCAGGAAAAACGGATCTCGGTGTGGCCCTTATCGAACACAAAGGTCTCGGCGGCGAACGCGGCACCGCTGACCGCAAGCGCGGCGGCAAAGATCGAGGCGGAGACGGCGCGGCGAATGGCCGTTGCGCTTTGATTGATCATGATGGCTCCAATTGGTGGTCGCGCGACGCGAGCAGGTAATCCCTGGCGCGGTCATAGCGTCCAGACGCGCGGATTGGAAGGAGGCAGCCGTCGCGCGGCGCGTCACATTCGGTAAACTTTACGCGAGGTTAAGGCTCATCCCGCCATCGACCATGATCCCCTCGCCGGTCGTATAGGCGCTGTCGTCGCTGGCCAGGAACAGCGCGACCTTGGCGACCTCCTCCGGCGTGCCGAAGCGGCGCAGCGGCATTTGCGCCAGCAGCGCCTTGGAGAGCTGCGGGTGCTCGGTGTAGCGGTTGGTCAGCGCCGTCGGGATGAAGCCGGGGCACATATAGTTGACGCGGATGCCGTAGGGCGCGAGTTCCACCGCGAGGCTGCGCGAAAGGCCCGCAATGGCGGCCTTGGCGGTCGAATAAGCAGAGAGCTGGCGCAAATGCTGCGTCGCCATGATCGACGACAGGTTCACCACCGACCCGCCTTTCGCCGCGATCAGCAGCGGCAGGCTGGCGCGCGTGACGCGGATCGTGCCCCACAAATGCGGGTTCAGCACGCTCTCCCAGGCGGCGTCGTCCATATGGCGGAAATCGGCGCGCAGCAGGTTGCCGGCATTGTTGACCAGCACATGCAGTCGGTCGCCAATGCGGCTGGCCGCCTCGATCATCGCCTTGACGTCGGCTTCCTGGGTGACGTCGCCGCGCACGAACGAAGCGCGCCCGCCCGCCGCCGCGATCTCGGCCGCCCCGGCCTCGATGGCCTCACCGTTCAGATCGGAGAGCACCACATGCGCGCCCTCGGCGGCGAACAGCTTCGCCATCGCCAGCCCCAGCCCGCCACCTGCGCCGGTGATCAGCGCGATACGATCCTGCAAACGGGCCAAGGGTGCCTCCGGTGGTGAAGAGTGACGTGGGAGGGGTTTGGCATTGGAGGGGTGGGAAGTCAATGTGGGGGGTGGGGGTTTGACAATCCCCCTTATTCGATTGTGTAACGTGACTCTGGGCTTAACTTCCGTTGATTCACGCTCGCCCAACCTATACTGTGAACGGTCAGTTGCACTGCACAGATGCTCTCACGTTTATTGAGCTTCGTACAATCTATTTAATCTACTCGAATTTGGTTTCAAACATTGTGGGGATACAGCGTTTAATGTTGGAAGAATTCGGAAAAGCCATAATCGAACTTATTACAGCTTTTACCAATGTAATAATTTCGTCCCAAGAACAAGATGTGGGACATATATATTGGATTAAAATATGCGCTGTTGCTATTAGCTTCTTTGGCGCCGTTTTCTACGCGTACTACTGGGGGAAACGGGCATTTCAGGAGAAAATACATGAGGTTTTGGTAGATCCAGATGCTTTCTGGAGCAGAAAGCCTGCCAACGCTGATGTTACAGCGTACAGAGAAAAAATGGTTCGCACTATCCCCGTAATTGCTGTTGCAAATTATAAAGGCGGCGTAGGTAAATCCATGATCGCGGCCAATATGGCCGCTTATTTCGATAAAGTTGACCTTCGTGTCCTACTTATTGATTACGACTACCAGGGATCCCTGACTGATATTGTCCCGTATGCAGATCCCGAACAACTTACATTCAGCGCGCATCATATACTTCAGGGGTCAAAGCTCATTCCCAAACCTCATCCACTTGGGCTTTCTTTTCGCAGTTCACAGGTTCATCCCGCTGAGGCTGATCTGAGTCGGATTGACAGCCACCTCATCTATCAGTGGCTAACGGGCATCCGAAAAGACGACATCCGCTTCAATACGCGCAACTATCTCTCTTCGGCATACGTTAGAACTAACTTCGACGTTGTGATTATCGATACCCCCCCTCGGATTTGCGCGGCCACGGCTAACGCGCTTTGCGCCGCCTCCCATGTGCTAATGCCCACCATCTTGGACACCGTTTCCAGCCGTGCAGTCCTTAGGTCGGTCGAAATGTTCCTCGACTTCCGCGACAAATTGGAACTTTCGTTTAAGATGCTTGGCGTTGTTCCATCCAAGGTCCAACAGCGTGGCATTTACAATAACCGGGAAAGTCAGGCACTCTCTTATCTAAAAGGAGAGCTAAACGGACGTTATGGACGCCGAGTTAACCGCGCTCGCGGACAGTATGAACCTGTAAAAGTCCTTGAGGGTCTGCCAATTATGCATAAGGTCGCCCTGCTGCATAGTGAGGGCGAGGACCTGATGATTTTCGACGAAACTCCTAAGCCCAACGACGCAATCATCATGGAAATGTTTTCGAAGCTCGGGAATTACGTCCTGTCTGAAATTGGCATTCAGGATAGGCAAACACCAGAAGGTGAATTGCATGCAAATCGCAGAGTTGCGCAGGGTGTTCTCGAACTTAGAGGAAATGCTCGCGCGCATGCAGGCTAGCAAAAGCGCGCTGTCGGAACTGAACCGCGTTAACGCGTGTCTTGCGAATTTTGATGAGTTGACTGTTGCAGAGTTCTGCAAAAAAATTGATTTGCTTAGTCAAAATGTCAAAACCGCCCCAAAGCATCGACAGGTCAATGAAGAACTGGTAGGTTATTATGTATCAAAGCTTGCCGACTCCGTCAAAAATCGAGCCCAAATGGAGGCGGTTATTTCTGAGATGAAGGCAAACACGGCGCTGAAAAACGGTGAACTCGGCCGCATTGCTGCCAATTATGTTGGCAGCACAAAGAAATATGCAAAGGCAGCGGATGTTTATAAAGACATTCGGCTTAGGCTTGAGGCGCACCTCGCTGCAATTCGTCGCCTCGACGCGGCTTCTGATATTTTCTGATTCGCTGCTGGCTTTTGCGTCGTCCTCAAATCCCCACCGTCCTCAACCTCAACGCATTTCAATCACACTCACGCTCGACAGCGACATCGCCGCCGCCGCGATCATCGGCGACAGCAACAGCCCGATCAGCGGATACAGCACCCCGCCGCGATCGGCACCCCTGCCGCGTTGTAAGCAAACGCGAAAAACAATTCTGCCGGATATTCTGCATCACCGCCGCCGACAGCCGCCGCGCCCGCACGATCCCCGCCAGATCGGCCGTTAGCGGGGTCACGCCGTCACCCGCCATTGCCACGATGCGTCCTCGTGGCAGCGCACGCGACGATTTTCGCCTTGTCCTAGGGCAGGATTTCCTCCTCAATCACCTCGATGTCAAGAAGGGGCGCCTTTTCCGCAACCGAGGGAGCAAATGTCACTTCGGCTCATCATGCTCCCCGCGCGCTCACGGCAATTTTGCAATTCCGAACGAATGGAAGCAACCATGTCTCATGCAACCGCACACCTCTCGCGCCGAACCCTTCTCGCCACGGCGGCGCTGGCTGGGCTGGGCCTACTCAGCCCCGTCGCGGCCGATACGCTGCCCCTCGTCACGGTCAACAAAGACCCAAATTGCGGCTGCTGCGGCGCCTGGGTGGATCATCTCCGCAAAGCCGGATTTGCTGTCGAAATTATCGAGACATCGAGCCTTCAGGCCGTAAAACTCAGGCTCGGCGTGCCTGCTGAGCTGGCCTCCTGCCATACGGCGCAAGTCGGTGGCTACGTCATCGAAGGGCATGTGCCCGCGCCGGCCATTCTGCGTCTCATCAGCGAAAAGCCGGAAGGCAAGGGACTGGCCGTTCCTGGAATGCCAATCGGTTCACCCGGAATGGAGATGGAGGGTAGCGATCCGGACATTTACGACGTCGTTCTGTTCGGCGCGGGCGCCAACAGGATTTTTGCACGCTATAAGGGCGTTGAAGTCGTGTAGGGTTGCGGCAATGGCAGGCAATAAAGCCGAAGAGTTTCGTCCTTAAAATTCGACGGAAATGAGTGTGCCGGCGGCGCTATTGAGCGCTGGCCAATAACCCGCCGATCCTATAAGTTGGCCTCGCGATTGGGCTGGGTGGAACAATAATCGTTGTATATAGGGGTTTTGCGTAGGCCCTCCACCAGCGCGTTGGGGGAAGGGTGATGCGTTTCGTTGCGGCTGAACGTTCGGCAAAGCGCCCGGCCATCGTCTTCGTCAGTCCGGCCGAGCACCGGAAAGTGGTCTTTGCATCATCGCTCGGCACGATCTTCGAGTGGTATGATTTCTACCTCTATGCCACTCTGGCGCCATTCTTTGCTTCGCTGTTTTTCCCGCCCGGCAACGACACCGCCGCTTTGCTTTCGGCTTTGGCGACCTATGCCGCCGGCTTTCTGATCCGGCCTTTTGGGGCAATCTTCTTCGGCCGCATTGGCGATCAGATGGGGCGCAAATACGCCTTCCTCATCACCATCGTGCTGATGGGCGTCTCGACCTTCGCGGTGGGCTTGCTTCCGACTTACGATGATATCGGGTGGGTCGCGCCGTTCATGCTCGTGCTGCTGCGCCTGGCGCAGGGCTTCGCGCTCGGCGGCGAATATGGCGGCGCGGCAACCTATGTCGCTGAACACACCCCCGTGGCGCAGCGCGGCCGGGCGACAAGCTGGATCCAAACCACCGCTACGGTCGGTTTTTTTCTGTCCCTCCTCGTCATCGTCGTCTGCCGGTCGCTGATCCCCGAAGATCAGTTCAAGATCTGGGGCTGGCGGATTCCCTTCCTGATCTCCATCGTGCTTTTGGTATTTTCAGCCTATATCAGGCTGAGACTTAATGAATCGCCGCTTTACCAGCATATGAAGGAAGCGGGCGAAATCTCCAAGGCGCCGATTTCCGAAAGTTTCTTCAAATATCCCAATGGCTGGTATGTGCTGGTCGCGCTGCTCGGCGCCACGGCGGGGCAAGGGGTGGTTTGGTACACCGGACAGTTCTACGCCCTATTCTTTCTGCAAATCACACTGAAGATTGATTACGACGCCGCCTACAAGATCATGATGATCGCCCTGATTGTCAGCACGCCGTTCTTCGTGCTGTTCGGCTGGCTGTCGGACAAGATTGGGCGCAAACCGATCATCCTAACCGGCTGTTTGCTCGCGGCGCTGACCTATATCCCGATCTTTTCGGCGCTGACCGAGGCGGTCAATCCCGATCTGGCAGCATTTCAGCGCAACACCAAGGTCACGGTGACGACCGATGCAAATACATGCAACTTCCACATTTTCGTCGTCCCCTGGACCGAGTTCTCCGATTGCGACCGCGCCAAGGACTATTTGACCAAGCTCGGCCTTTCGTTCCAAACCGTGGACAGACCCGGCGCTACGGGCACGATTAAGGTCGGAAATCTGCTCGAATTGCCCATCGACGATTGGGAAAGCAAAAACCGCAAGGAAAACATTCTCTTAGCGCTCAGCATCCAGGGCTATCCGCTGAAAGCCGACCTTGCCAAAATGAACACTCCGCTGGTCCTCGCCTTGCTCGTGTTGATGATGCTGTATGTTTGCATGGTCTATGGGCCGATGGCCGCCTTCCTTGTCGATATGTTCCCCACGCGCATCCGCTATACATCCTTGTCGCTGCCCTATCACATCGGCAATGGCTGGTTCGGCGGATTGCTGCCGCTCGTCGCCACGGCGATGGTCGCGGCGTCGGGCAATATTTACTATGGGCTTTGGTATCCGATCGGCGTTGCGCTGATGACCTTTGTTGTCGGCCTGTTTTTCCTGCGCGAGCGACAAGGACGTAGCGCGGGGCAAGAGTAAAGACCGGACAGCACGATCAATCGCTTTGAATGATCCCGCTCTAGACTCTTATGTTTTCGGACGATTTTTCGGGAAAACCGGCGTCCACTTTTCCCGATCGTGCTCTAAGCGCGAGGGCGGGGCCGTGCCGGTTGGCGAAGCGCTGTGCGCACCTGCCCGACCACTTCGTCCACCGCCTGCCAGATCTTCTGGTCGTCATCGGCCTGGAGATAATCGAGGACTACCTTGGCGATGACGATGCCGACGGCGAATAAGATCACCATCGCAATTGTCGCGCCGAGAATAACGCTACTATTGTTAATCTTTTCAGCGCTGCCGGGGATGAGCAACCACAGCAGCATCGCGAGGGCGGCCGGCAGCGTTGCGAGCAAGCCGAACTTCGCGGTACGCCGCAGGCTGACCTGGGGCCGGATGAGCTTGATGTTGTGAGGCAGCCGCGCCTCCGCGCCGGTAGTGTGATTGTCAAGGTGCACGCAATAGCCGTGCGGGGCGCCCTTCAGCGCCGCCCAAACCGCCGTTACCGCATGGCCGTTGCGCAGCATCAAGCCGCTGTCGAGAAGGCTAACCTCGATGTCGCGCCCGTCGCGCTGGCGCAGCAGCAACCGCTGCCGCTCCACCATTCTCGAGGCAATTCTGACCGCGCCCGCGCCTTCGCCCGTCGGCACGGCTTCAGAGCCGAAATCCGGCTCCGACCAAGACTCCAATCCCGCCACCAGGCCGGTTGCCGCCCACGCGTAATATTCGCCCATCTCTGCCCTGTCGCTTTGCTTACGTCAGCGGGCTTAAGAACGTTCCCCCAGACCTGTCCGTCCCTGCTCTTTGAAACCGTGGGTGAGCTTGTTCAAGTTCGGCGTGTTAATTACTTACCCCAGGCGATTCAAGGAACGCACTTCTAACACGTCCCAGACAGACGCGCATCTGGTCTTACCATTAGTGCGTTTGGCTTTCGGCGGCCGGCGCTTTATTTGCGCGAGGCAGGTTTTGCCGCAACGCCGGCTTCACGCCAGGCCAAACCATCCGAGCACCGCCATCAGCGCTAACAACGAGGTCGATGGAAACCGGAGAGGATGGATGCGTCCTCTCAGGGCGACCGATGCACTCAGAACGGAAAACGCCAAGGACAGGCCAGTCGCCAAATATGCGAGCTCAAGGCTGTCCGGGTGGACAGCGGCATAAGCGAAACAGCCGCTCATAACGACGAGCGAAATTGTCGCGACGTGCCAGCAATAGTAGTTGAGCCACTTCGACGCTTTCGGCAGCGTTCTATCCGTGAGGAGCGGGCGAGCAACATAAACGCCGCCGATAAATGTGTGGACCCCGAAGGTCATAACGCCCGCCGCCGCCGCAAGCCAAAGAAATTGCGTTTGCATCCCCATCTCCCCTGCGATATTAGAGAATATATTCTAGAGAAAAGACTCTAAATGGGCCGCAAGTCAAGCTTTCATATGAATTCCATCTATGCTGCCGTCGGGCGGGAGGTGGCGTTGAAGGGTCGCTTCACGCTGCAGGGGCTGGCTGATGAAACCGGCATGTCCATGGGGTCGGTGTACCATCGGTTCCGATCCCGCGAAGCGTTGCTTGCCGAGACCTGGCTGAATGCCGTCCGCGCGTTTCAGTCGAGTTTTTTGGAATGTCTTATGAGCGAGTTAGCGGGCGCTGGGGAACAAGCGGCGCTCACCACGCCCCGCTTTTGCCGAGCCAATCGCGATACTGCGATCATCCTTGCCTGTTGCAGACAGGCGGATTTCGCCGGGCCGGATACCCCGCCGGAGCTTGCCGCGCAAATTGCCTCGATCAATCACGATGCGTCGGCGGCCATCGCTAATTTTGCCAAGCGAACGGACCGGCCGCTCTTGGCCTGTAGGCTGGCGCTTGTGGCGTACCCTCTCGCGGCGGTTCGGCTTTATTTGCCGCACGAAGCCATTCCTGATTGCCTCGATGCCGAAATCCTCAAGGCTTATCGCGCGGCGATGCGGCGCTGAGGGCGCGTGCCGCAATCCTGAACACGGATCAGGGGATAAGGATGATCGAGCCAGTCGTCGCGCGGTTCTCCAGCGCGCGATGGGCGTCGGCCGCTTCACGCAGAGGTAGGGTCAGGGCGATGTTGACGCGCAATGTGCCGTTGCGCAAATTTCGGAACAGATTGTCCGTGATGGAGCGGACCTTTTGCGGAGTGTCCGTGTAATGCCCGAAATTCGGGCGGGATATCGTCGCTGATTTGCTGGCGTAGCCCGCAATGTCGACCGGCGGGATTGCGCCGGATGCCTGCCCGAAGCTCACGAGATGGCCGCATGTTGCGAGCGCCTCGAAGGATTGGCCGAAGGTGTCGTGGCCGACAGCGTCGTAGATAACATCGGCGCCGCGCCCCTCGGTTAACGCCATGACGCGCGCGACGAAATCCTCCTGAGTGTAAACGATCGTATGCGCGCATCCCGCCTCGCGTGCGATCCGCGTTTTATCTTGGCTGCCCACCGTGCCGATCACCGTCGCGCCGAGGCTGCGCGCCCATTGGCAAAGCAGCTGGCCGACGCCGCCCGCCGCCGCGTGAACGAGGATTGTTTGCCCGTCATGGACCTGATGGACGCGGTGGAGCAGAAACTCGGCGCTCATGCCCTTCAGCAGCGCGGCTGCGGCCAGCCGGTCGCCGATAGCCTGCGGCAGCGGCACGAGGAGCGCGGCGTCCATCGCCCGAAACTCGGCATAGGCCCCGACCGGCGGGCAGGCATAGGCGACCCGGTCGCCGGGCGCGAGATCGCGCACGCCTTCGCCGACATCGAGAATGACGCCCGCCGCTTCCATTCCGGGCACGCCGGGCGGGATCAGCAGGTCGAAGGCGCCGGTGCGGCAATAGATGTCGATGAAGTTGACACCAATTGCCGTATGCCGCAGCCGCACCTCGCCGGGGCCGGGCGGCGGCACCGCGATGTCTTGCCAGCTCAGCCGGTCCGCGCCTCCATAGGCGGTGACGACGATCGCATTGGTGCGCAGGGTTTCGCCAACTGGGCGCGGCGCGGGCCGGCTGATCGTCACTGCCGCGTTGGCGGCCTGGTTGCTGGGACGTGCTGAATTGCCCCTGGCGAGCACGCTTTTCACGGCGGCAAAGCCGGCCTCATAAATCCCTTCGCCGACAAGCTGCGTCAGCTCGGCCTCGCGTCCCGCCGGGACATTGAAACGGCTTTCCCAGAACCAGAAGGTCCGGTTGCCATCGGTGACCGGCTTCAGGCGAACGGTCGCAACGTAGTCCTGCAAGGGGATGGGCGCGTCGAGGATGCAGTAGCTCATCGAGTGGTCGCGGTCGGAAAGCGACAAAAGCTGTTCGCGCAAGGCTCCGCCCGCCGCAAGCTGGAAATCGCGGACGCAGCCGACCTGATCGGAGGCGAGCCGACCCTCGATCTGGCTGGCGCTGACGGCGGGATGCCAGCTGTCATGCCCGTTAAAGTCGCGCAGGATGGCCCAGACCGCATCGATGGGCGCATCGACGATCGTGCTTTTTCTTATGTGGATCATGGGGTTGGACTGGTATCGATGTCATCCTTGTCATCCCCGCAAAAGCGGGGATCCAGGAAACACCGGAAGCGCTGCGGCGTACTGGATCCCCGCTTCCGCGGGGATGACAACCGGGGGCGATCTGATTTCATCGAACCCGCCCCATCCCCGCTCAACGTCCGCGCCGCTTCAACGAGTCGAACCCTGCCTGGAACACGCCTTGGCCGATCGTCCTGGCCAATTCCGCCTCGCGCCCCGCGGCGCACTCGAATTCGGCGGTCCATTCGGCAAAACAGCGATTGCCGTCGGTGATCGGCGTCAGCTTCAGTGTGGCGATGTAATTCTCCACCCCCATCGGACTTTCAAGGATCGAATAGGTGACGGAAAAATCATAGTCCGATAGCGCCAGAAGCTGCTCGCGCAGCCGCCCCCCATCCTGCAGCGTGAAATTGCGGATGCAGCCGACCTTGTCCGCCGGCTGCTGCAATTCGATCCGGCTGTCGGCAACGGCCGGCACCCAACTGGGCAAACCATTAAAATCGCGGATGCACGCCCAGATTTCGCTGGCGGGCGCGTCGATTACGCTTGATGTGTAAACCTTGACCATCTCAATTCCGGTATTCGGAGGGTGGCTCACGCTCCGCGTCTTCCAAAAGATCGAGCTGCTTGCCGCCGCGATTTTCGGCGAGTCCAAACAGCTTTTGCAAATCGCCGCCGGTGAGCTGGTTGACGTCGCCAGGAATCCCGACCTCCTTCAGCAGCTTGTCGATCAGCGGCGCCTGCGCGCGGTAGCGCAGCGCGCTGTTGACGATCTCGTCGCCTAGCCCGCCGCCGCCGCTGCCCGAACGATAGTGGCCGTCTGAATTGCCCGGCCCTCCACCGAGCAGCCCGTCAACATGCAGGATTTTGATTTCGTTGATCTTCTCCATCGGCTTGACGCTCTCGCGAATGATCGAATCCAGCCGCTCGATGAGGAAGCGCCGCAGAGCGCCCGCGCGCGATTCCGGCGACAGCGTGTTCTGCGCCTCGTTCATCAGCCGCAGTCCCTCCGCCTCGACCTCGTGACGCAGCTTGGACGCCAGCGCGCGGATTTTTTCGGAATCCGCATCGCCTTGCGCTTCGATGCGGTGGGCTTCGGCGCGGTTCTCGGCGGCATCGCGCTCGGCTCTGGCGGTGATCAGCAGCCGCGTCGAGCTTTGCTCGGCCTCCTGCTGCGCGCCGATCAGCTCGATCTGCTTGCGGCGCTCGGCAACGGCGACTTCGCGCGCGGTGAAGACGTTTTCCTCGGCCGCGATCGACAGCGCCCGCGCCTGCTCGGCGATGGCCTGCGCCTCGTGCTGCGCGCGGGACTGCTCGGCGACCGCGATGGCGCGCCGCTGCTCGGCCAGCTCCAGCGACATGCGCCGCTCGACCTCCAGCCGCTGCAGCTCTACCTCGCGGCGGATGCGCTGCTGCTCAATGGCCAGTTCCTGCGCGATCCGCGACCGCTCGATGCCTTCGCGCAGCGAAATCTGCGATTGCTCCACCTCTAGCTCGCGGCCGGCGCGTTGGCGCGCCAGTTCGGAGCGCTGCGTCGCCGCCTGAATGCCGATCTCGCGCTCCTGCTCGAGCCGGGCAAATTCGGTGTCGCGGTCGATGTCGAGGGCGAGCTTTTCGGTTTCCAGGTTCTTGCGGCGGATGGCGATCAGCGTGTCCTGCTCGATGTCGTTGCGGCGCTTCTTACGCTGCTCGATCTGCTCGGTCAGGCGCGTCAAACCCTCGGCGTCGAAGGCGTTGGACGGGTTGAAAAACTCCATATTGGTCTGGTCGAGGCTGGTCAGCGACACGGCCTCCGCCTCAAGCCCGCTCTTGGCCAGCGGCTCAATCACCGCCTCGCGCACCCGCCTAGTATATTCGCCGCGCTTTTCGTGCAGCTCCTCCATCGTCATTTCCGCCGCGACCGAGCGCAGAATATCGACGAACCGGCCTTCGACCAGCTCGCGCAGCGCCTCGGTTTCCATGCTGCGCCGCCCGAGCGTTTGCGCGGCGGCGGACACGCCGTCCTTGGTCGGCACCACGCGCACATAGAACTCAGCCGTCACGTCGACGCGCATCCGGTCCTTCGAGATCAGGGCGCGGTCGCGGACGCATTGCACCACCATCCGGTGCGTGCGCATGAAAACCGGCGACACATCGTGGAAGATCGGGATGACGAACGCGCCGCCATTGATGATGACGCTTTGCCCGCCGAGGCCGGTTCGCACGAAGGCGGTTTCCTTGGTCGAGCGGCGGTAGAACAGATAGAAAATATAGGCGATGACGACGATCGCGATGATCGCCGCCACCAGCCAGAAAATCGTGCTGCCTGACAGCTCCCCGGACATGCTTTCCTCCTCGGCGCTCCGTTAACCGGTCACGCTTTTTCGGCGCTGGATCGCCATGAATTTCCTCGTTTGCTCCGTCAGCGCGACTTCCGTGGGCAGGCGCTCCATCGAGGATGCGCCGTAAAAGCCCTGACAGAGCGCGCTTTTCGACAAGACATACTCCGCATCGTCCGGCTGCGCCACAGGCCCGCCATGGACGAGGATCAGTACATCCTCGCGCACGCGCCGCGCCGCCGCCGCCCAACGGTCGACGATGGCGGGGCAGTCGGCCAGTTTCAGCGCGGTTTCGGCTCCGATGGCGCCGCCGGTCGTCAGGCCGAGATGGCAGACGATGATGTCCGCCCCGGCGTTGGCCATGGCCTCGGCGTCGGCTTCGCAGAACACATAGGGCGTGGTCAGCATGTCCCGCGCGCGCGCCATGCGGATCATCTCGACTTCGAGCTTATAGCTCATGCCGGTCTCTTCCAGATTGGCGCGAAAGACGCCGTCGATCAGCCCGACCGTCGGGAAATTCTGCACACCGGAGAAGCCGAGCGCTTTCAACTGGTCGAGGAACGGCTCCATCAAGCAGAACGGATCGGTGCCGTTGACGCCCGCGAGCACCGGCGTGCGCGTGATCACCGGCAGCACCTCACGCGCCATTTCGACCACGATGTCGTTCGCATTGCCATAGGCGAGCAGCCCGGCAAGCGAGCCCCGCCCAGCCATGCGGTAGCGGCCGGAATTGTAGATCACGATCAGGTCGATGCCGCCCGCTTCCTCGCATTTGGCCGACAGCCCGGTCCCCGCGCCGCCGCCGACGATCGGCTCGCCGCGCGCGGCCTTGCCCCGCAAATGCTCCAATATCGCCGCTCGTTCTATGCGCGCCATGCCAGCCTTTCGGTTTCGTCCCGCGTTGTCTCCGCGATCTCGCGGAAATTCCTGACCAGAGCCTCGGCGAAGGGCTGGTCGTTGATATTGTAGGGCAGCTTGATGAGCCGCCGCTTCGGGGTTTGCACCATCATACGCTCGATGGTCGAGAATAATGCCCGGTTCGCCGCCTGGTCGTAAAAAGCTTTGCCCGGCGCATCGAGGCCGGAGACGCCGCCTTCGGGGATGAGGAAGCGCACAGGCCCTTCCATCCGGTTGAGGCGCTCGGCAATGAACATGCCCATCGCCTCGTTTTCCTCCGGCGTCGTGCGCATCAACGTGACATTGGGATTGTGAATGTAGAAATTGCGGCCGGAAAAGCGCGCCGGGACCGTGTCGCGGGCGTAGAAGTTCACCATGTCGAGCGCGCCGCAGGAGCCGACATAGGGCACGCGCGTGCGGATGATCGCGCCGAAGCGGTCCGGCCCCGCCGAGAACACGCCGCCGACGAGGTGGTCGGCGATCTCGGTGGTGGTCACGTCGATGACGCCGGTCAGAAGGTGCGAGTCGACCAGCTTTTCCATCGACTGGCCGCCGGTCCCCGTCGCATGGAAGACGAGGCAGTCATAGCGCTCGCGCAGCGCCGCCGTCACCATCTGCACGCAAGGGGTGGTCAACCCGAACATGGTGAGGCCGATGGCGGGCTTGGTCGAGGCGCGCTGATCGTCGCGGCGCCGATGCGCGATCATGCCGCCGAGCGCGTGGGCGGCGTTCGAAAGCACCTGCTCGGAGATGGAATTGATGCCCTGCACGTCGGTGACGGCGTACATCATCGTAATGTCGGAGGGGCCGACATAGCGGCTGACATCGCCACTGGCCACGGTGGAGACCATGAATTTCGGAATGCCGATGGGAAGGGCGCGCATCGCCGATGTGGCGAGGACCGTCCCGCCCGATCCGCCGGCGGAAATGATGCCGCCCACGTCGCGGCGGGTGCGGATGAAGCGCGCGGCGGCTTCCGCCATTGCTGTCACGGATGCGCCCCTATCGTTGCTGAAGACAGCCCTTTCGCCGCCGGGGTGATGCCGGGCGACTTCCGCTGGGCCGATATCGGCGGGGCTGGGCCGCCCGCTGGTTGAGAGATCGACTGTTACCGTCTTCACGCCGAGCCGCTTCAACGCGTTGTTGAGGAAGGTTAGCTCGCTGCCCTTGGTGTCGAATGTGCCAACCACATAGGCGTTGCGGCCGACCATCGACGCAATCGGGACGGCGGAGACCTCCGGCGAAACGGGGCCGCCCGCCGCGTCGTCATTGGCGGCCGCCCTCAGCCGCGCGGCCTCAGAGCTGAGACGGGAAGTCATCGGACGGTTATCCGCCGACCAGCGATTCGGAATCGCGGTCGCGGAATAGACCGGGGGCGCGGCGCCGTCGGCGAATGTGTATGACGGTCCTTGGCGGTCATCGCCATGCTCGCGCGCGATTTGAACGTAGCGCACTTCGGAGACCGGCTCCTCGGCCTTGACCGCCACCTCCTCATCCTCGTCGCGCCCAACGCCCAGGAGGCGCAGTTGCAGCGCCGCATCGGCCGCCAGCTCGCGCGAGGGCATCTCGCGGGCGATGCGGCCATGCGCCATGATGGCGATATCGTTCGACACGTCCATCGCGACGCCGAGATTTTGCTCGATCAGCAGGATCGACATGCCGCCATCCTCGGCCAGCCGCCGCAGCATCGCCTCGACCTGCTCCACGATCACTGGCGCAAGACCTTCCGTCGGCTCGTCCATGATGAGCAAACGCGGATTGGCGAGCAGCGCCCGGCCGATGGCCAGCATCTGCTGTTCGCCGCCGGATAGCTGGTTGCCGAAGCTTTTCTTGCGTTCTCCAAGGCGCGGAAAGCGGTCGTAGACGCGCTCCGGCGTCCAAGGGCTCTCCTTGTCGCCCATGAAGGCAAGCCGCAGATGCTCATCCACGGTCAGCGATGGCCAGACGCGGCGGCCTTGCGGGACATAGGCAACGGATGCCTGAACGCGCTTATGCGGGGATAGGTTGGTGATCTCGGTTCCATAGGCGCGGATCGTGCCGTGCCTCGCGGGAGCTAGACCCATGATCGCCTTGCACAGCGTCGTCTTGCCCATGCCGTTGCGCCCGACGACGGCGAGCACGCCCCGCTCCAATGTCAGGCTGAGATCATGCAACGCCTCGACGCGGCCGTAGAAAACCGAAAGGTTGCGCACCTCCAGCGCGGGCGCGGCGACGCTGCGGGCCAGAAACTCGCTCACCGCTTGCCCCCGAGATAGATGCGCTGGACTTCGGGGTCGCCTTCGATCTCGTCCGGGCTGCCTTCCTTGAAGATGCGGCCATTGTGCATGATGGTGACGGTTTCCACGACCCGAAGCGCCACGTCGAGATCGTGCTCGATGATGATGTAGCCGATATGGGCGGGGAGGGCTTTGAGGATCTGGATCAGCTCGCGCCGGTCGGAGGCGGCAAGGCCGGCGGCGGGTTCATCGAACAGGATGAAGCGTGGCGCGCCGGCGAGCGCGATGCCGATTTCAAGCTGACGCTGCTGGCCGTAGCTCAATTCGCCCACGAGCGCATCCTGGACATGATCGAGATGCACGGTGTGGGCGAGCTGTTCGGCAGCCTCGCGGTGCGGATCGCTGGCGCCCGACCGCAACAAGCTGAAGCGGCTGTGCGAGACGCCGCGCGTGGCCAGGAAGAGGTTGTCGAGGACGCTCAGGCCCTGGAAAAGAAGCGAAATTTGATAGGTGCGCCGGAGGCCGCGCCGGATGCGGTCATGCGGTTTGAGGCGGGTTATGTCCTCACCGAAGAAGGAGATGCGCCCGGCGGTCGGCGGGAAATCGCCGGTGATGGCGTTGAAAAGCGTTGTTTTCCCCGCGCCGTTTGCGCCGAGCAAGGCGCGACGCTCCCCGGCGCGGAGCAGCATGTCGACGGCATCGAGCGCGACCAAAGCCCCGAAATGCCGGCTTACGCCCTCAAGCGAGAGGGCGTAAGCGGAGGCCGCTCCGGCGATTCTGGCTGCGCGTTCCGACACGGGCTGTCCCTACTCCCTGCTTGTCATCCCCGCGAAAGCGGGGATCCAGTAACCATCAGAGTTGCTGCGGAGTACTGGGTCCCCGCTTTCGCGGGGACGACGGTGGTAAATCATTCACATTTCGGGTTGTCGCGACCGACCGGCCCCAGCGCGAGGAATTTCGCGCGGTCCATGCCGAGCGTCTGGTTTACGGCGGGTATGACCTGCACAACCTTATTGAAGAGATTGCCGTCCGGACCCTCCGTGACCTCCGTGACGAAGGTCGGCGCCGTGGCTTGGCGGTTCTCGTCGAGCTTGACCTTGCCGATCGGCATGGCGATCTCCGACGTGGACAGCCATTTGCGCAGCGCGTCATGGTTGTTGGAAAGGTCGCCCTTGGTCGCGTTCAGGCCCTCCAGCATGGCTTTCGTCGCCATGTAATAGTTGGCGGCGAACAGGGACGGCGTCGGGAAGCGCTGGTCAGCGGGGAAGGTATCCTGATAGGCTTTCACGAACTTCTTCCAGGCCGGATCGTCCCAATTGTCGGCGGTCGGGCCGGCTGACGGCGTGCCGAGCAGGGCGTCTTTGGCCTTGCCTTTCGAGGTCAGGATGGCCTGATCGACCGTAATCGAGCCGGCGATGAACTTCGCCTTGCCGCCCGCCTGCTGATACTGGTTCAGGAAGTTGATGGCGTCCGATCCGCCAAGGATCAAGAGAACCGCGTCCACGTCATCGGGAATCGTAGAAATCACGGACGCATAGTCCTTGGTGCCCAGCGGCACCCAGATGCGCTTGGTGATTTTGCCGCCGGCATTGCAATAAGGCAGGGCGAAGCCGAAGAACTGCGTATACGGGAAGGAATAGTCCTCCGCGATCATCGCGATCTTCTTGTAGCCCTTTGTCTTCAACACATATTCGCCGAGCGGAAACATCCACTGCGCGCCGTCCGTTGAGAACCGGAAGAAGTTCGGGGCGGGGTCGCGCAGCGTGGTGTCCTGCGCGGCGGACGAACCGTTGAGGAAGGTGATTTCCGGCTTGGTCTTGGCGAAGTCCTTCATCGCCAGGCCCTCGGAACCCGAAAGCGGGCCGATCAGGATTTGCACGCCGTCCTGCTCGAGGAGCTTGCGCGCCGAACGGATCGCGACATCGGGCTTGCCGTCGGACGACGCCTTGATGAGCTCGATTTTATATCCGCCCGCCGTGCTGTTATATTCCTTCAGCGCGACTTCCACGCCGCGCATGCTGTCTTCGCCGTTCTTGGCGAACACGCCTTCCAGCGTCGCCAAGGCGCCCACTTTCAGGGTCTTATCCTGCGCATGGGCTGGGGCAGCCAATGCCAGAACCGCGGCAAGCGCTGCCAGAGATCTCCAAATCATCCTTGTCGTTCCTCCTAAATACCCGCCGGCGTTGATCGCGCGGCGGTGTTCATTCTCGGCCTTAAAGGCCATTCATACTCGACGGCCGGGCAAGCTTCTGCCGCAGCTTGGTCCACAATCCGAGCACGCCATCGGGCGAAAACAGCACCACCAGCAAAAAGCCGACGCCGATAACCAGCTTGAACCTTTCGCGCCCTACTGCGAATTCGATCAGGTCGATCGCAAAAGCCGAGAGGCCCACATAAATCAGCGCGCCGATGAAGGCGCCGATCGGATGCCGCAGGCCGCCGAGAACCGCGATGATGAGAATATCCAGGCACGCGGCGGTGTCGATCGTGCCGGGCGAGATGCGCGCATTGTGCCAGACGAAAAGAATGCCGCCGATGCCCGCGATCAGGCTGGCGAACATATGTGCCGCGATGCGATGCGCCGCGACATCAAAGCCCAGAGCCTCCATCCGGCGGGCATTGTCGCGAATGCCCTGCAGAGCAAGGCCGAAGGTGGAGCGCGACATGTAGACGACGGCCGCGTAGCACAGTGCGGCCACGGTGAGCGACAGATAATAGAGCGGCGCCGGATCGCGCCAGTTCAGGCCGAAGACGGGCGGCGGCAAGACGCCGTTGACGCCATTATAGCCGTTGAAGAAATCGTAGTTCTGCAAGGTGAAATAATAGAAGGCGGTCGCGATCGCGAGCGTGATCATGATCGTGTAGATGCCGGCGGTCCGCACCGACAGCGCGCCGATGATCGCGCCCGCTAGAACAGCGCTTCCGAGCGCGATGAGGATCGCGGCCCAAACCGGCCAGCCGTAGCCGAAATTCATGGTGTTCACGCCGAAGATGGCCACCATATATCCGGACACGCCGGCAATCGTCATCTGCGCTAGGCTGACCATGCCGCCATAGCCCGCCAGGAATTGCAGCGACAGCGCGATGATGCCGTAAATGAAGGCCAGCGCCAGCACCTCGGACAGCACGAAACGCCCCACCAGCGCGGGCATGGCGATCAGGATCGCGGCGAGCACCAGGGCGGGAAGCCAGGCGCCGCGGGTTCCGGCCGCTTCCGTGCCGCGCGTGAAATTGCTCAGGCTGTCCGTGGCCAGGCTCATCGCACGGCACCGCGTATGCCCTGGGGCCGGATGGCGAGCACCAGCACCATGATCAGAAATGTGAACATGACCGCATAGGTCGGCGCATAGGCTTGCCCGAATTGTTCCGCAAGCCCGATGATGACGGCGCCGATGGCGGCGCCGGTGATACTCCCCATGCCGCCCACGATCACCACCACTAGCGAGGCGAGCAGCACGCGGACGTCCTCGCCGGGAGCCAGCGACTGGAAGGTGCCGCCGATGACGCCGGCAAGTCCGGCCAGGCCCGCCCCCACCGCGAAAACGCTGACGAACAGGAACTGCATGTTGACGCCTGACGCCGCCAGCATCTCGCGGTCATCGACACCGGCGCGGATCAGCATGCCGATGCGCGTTTTGTTGAGAACCAGCCAGAGCGCGATCCCGATGACGGTGGACAAGCCGAGAATGGCCAGCCGAAGCAGCGGATATTGCAAGTAAACCGCTTCTCCGCTGCTGCGATAGCCCGTCACGATGGGGAGGGTGACCGCGCCGTAAAGCCATTCCGGCGTTTCGAGCTGGAAGAAGCCGCCGCCGAAAATCCATAGCATGAGATCGGCGGCGACGATGGAAATGCCGATGGTGACGAGGGTCTGCCGCAGATCCTGTCCCTCCATATGCCTGAGAATGAGGATCTGGAGCAGGATGCCGGCAATGGCGGCGACGGCGAAGGCGGCTGCGAACGCCAGGAAGAAGCTGCCGGTCTGATTCGCCACCGCGTAGCCGACATAGCCGCCGAACAGGTAAAGCGAGCCGTGGGCCAGATTGACGTTGCGCAAGAGGCCGAAGACGAGGGTGAAGCCGCTCGCCAATAGGAAATAGAGCGCGGCGAGCGTCAAACCGTTCAGCAGGGACAACAGCAACAGTTTCATCGATGCCTCGGCCCCGCCATGCCTTGCCTCAAGCCACGCGCCGGATTTGGCTCTGGCGGACAGCGGGTTCCTTATGGAACTTGCCGTCCTTCATGATCGAAAGCAGCCGTTTCTTATCCTGCAGGATGCGCACATCGGCGAGCGGATCGCCGTCGACCAGCAGCAGGTCGGCGAGATAGCCCTCTTTGATCATGCCCAGCTCGTTGCCCATGTTCATGATCTGCCCGCCATAGCGCGTCGCCGCGATGATCGCCTCCATGGGCGACATGCCGACGAGTTGGACGAAATATTCAAGGTCCTTGGCGTTGGTGCCCTGCGGGGTCCAGGCAAAGCCGTAATCGCCGCCGATTAGCACGCGGATGCCGCGCCGGTGCATCTTGGCCATGGTGGCGACCGCCATCTCCAGCTCGCGCTCATAGGCGATGGTAATCGGCGAGCCGGGCTTGATGCCCCATGGCTCGGCGTGGCGCGCGGTGTTGATCAGCCAGGCAAGGCCGGGCGCGACGAAATGCTTGTCCTTGGCCGCCTCCAGCATGTCGAGCGCCTCCTCGTCAGCGAAAGAGGCGTGGTAGATGTTCTGGATGCCGTGCCGGACGCACTGCTTGACCGATCCCGAGGAGCGGGCATGGGCGGCGAGCACCTTGTTGCGGCAGCGCGCTTCCGACGCCGCCATCGCGACCTCTTCCTCCGACATCGGCGTTTCTTCCGCGCCCATGCCGGTGATTTCCTCGCCGGAAAGGTTGAGCTTGATCGAATCGACGCCGTATTTGATTAGCGTCCGCACGACCCGGCGCACCTCCTCCGGCCCCGAGACGACGATGCCGAGATTGAGGCCCTCATGCGGGATGTGCGAGGGGGCGCTGTCGCCGAGACCGCCGACCGTGGTGATTTCCGGTCCCGCCGCCAGATAGCGGGGGCCGGGGAAGCGGCCTTCATTGATGAAGCGTTTGGCCACCACATCGAGCCGGGGCTTGGCCGCCGCCGCGCCGCGGCCGGATGTGAAGCCGCTATCGAGCACGAGCTTGGCCATCTCCATGGTGACGAGCATGTGCTCCTCAAGCTCCATCATCTGGATCGGCTCGATGCCCGGCGCGTTGTTCCAGGACAGATGCAGATGCGCGTCGATCAGGCCCGGCATCAGCGTTGCGCCGCCGCCGTCGATCACCGTCGCGCCGCCGCCTGGTGTTACGCGCTGGCCGCGGGTGACCGAGGCGATGCGGTTGCCGCGCACCACCACCTCGCCCATGAAGGGCTGGTCGCCGGTTGCGTCTAGCACGCGGACATTGGTGAATATTGTCGAGCCGTCGCCCGATGCGGACGAGGCAAAGCTGGGGCTGTCACGAAATTCGCTCATCTCAAACTCTCCTGTTCGGCCACCCCGTCGCTTCCCAATCTTTTCATGCGGTGCCGCGCTGCCGCTCGACGGTCAGCCCGCCAAGGAACCGCCGCAGCTCGGCGTTGATCTCGTCCGGGCGCTCGATGGTCGCCCAATGGCCGCAGCGCGGCAAGATGATCGCCCGCGCGCCCGTGATCCGCTCGGCCAGCCCGCGCGCGACCGAAGGCGTGGCGACGGCATCGTCCTGGCCGTTGATGATGAGCACCGGGCACCGGATGCGCTGATGGTTCGCAGCATTCGCCTCGGCCAGGGCCTCGCAGGTGCGAGCGTATCCTTCCGGGCATTGCCGCAGGATGGTCTCGCGCACGAACGCGGCGGCTGCCGGATTGCGCGTCCGGCTGTCCGCCGACATTCCGTTCTGAACGATGCTGTCGGCAATCTCGGGCATTCCGCCTGACCGCGCCGACATGGCGCGCGCGCCAAGGCCGTCGCGCGCCGCTTGAGCCGGTTGGATCAGCGCGCCGATCAGGGTGAGGCTGCGCACAAGTTCGGATCGTTCCGCCGCCAGATGCTGGCAGATGATCGTTCCCATGGAATGGCCCAGGAAATGGGCGGATTTGACACCGAGCGTATCTGCGAGCCTGGCGATCGCGGCGGCGAAACCGCTCATGGACGGCTTGTCGATATTGACGGATCGACCGGAGCAGGGCAGGTCCGGGCGGATGGTGCGCATGGTCGCGAGTATCGGCATTTGCGGCGCGAAACTGTTCGACGTGCCGCCGAGACCGTGAATGCAAATGACCGGCGTTCCATCGCCCGCAACTTCCACCGCCATCCCCGCGACGACGTTCGCGCTCATGCGCCGCGCTCCCTAACCGGATTTTCCAGAGCGCCGATCCCATCGATCTCCACCCGCACGACATCGCCATGCTTGAGATAACGCGGCGGGTCGAACCCCATGCCGACGCCGGCGGGCGTGCCGGTCGCGATGATGTCGCCAGGCTTCAAGGTAATGCCCGCCGATATTGTGGCAATGAGGGTGGGAACGTCGAAAATCAGGTCGCGCGTATTGCCGTTTTGGCGCGGTTCGCCGTTCACGAAGCTGCGGATGGCCGTATCGGCGAGGTCGATCTCGTCCGCCGTGACCGCCCACGGCCCCATCGGGCAAAAGCTGTCCTGCGATTTGCCGAGCAGCCATTGATTGTGACGCTGCTGCAAATCGCGCGCGGTGATATCGTTGATGATTGTGTAACCCCAGACATGGCGCATGGCATCGGCCTTGGCGATGTTCCGTCCGGCCGTGCCGATGATGACGGCCAGCTCGCCCTCATAGTCGATGGCGGTGGAAATGGAGGGGTCGATCAAGATCGGCTCGCCGGGACCGATGACGGTTTCCGGCACCTTGGAAAAGACCATCGGAAAAGCGGGCGTCGTGTCCTTGAAAACGCTCGAAGCCAGCTCTTTGGCGTGGTCCGCGTAATTCTTGCCAACGCAAAAGATGTTGCGGGCAGGGCGCGGGATGGGTGCGGCGAACGTCACCGCGTTCATCGCAGACGCCTCTGCCTCTTGCGCCTCGGCATGGAGGTCCGCGCCGCTCGTCAAAAGGCCTAGCAACCCGCCATCCGCCAAGCCACCATTGCCCGGCGCCACCAACAATCTGACACCGCCATCTTCAACCAAAGCGGCAAAATATGCGTGGCCGCGGCGGATCGTGGCAACCTTCAAAGCGAACTCCTGCACATTTCTTCCCAAGCGCGATGAACCAATCATGCGCCAATGTTCTGTTATTTTCGCCATCCTTGCATCCGTTGCGGCCTCCGTCAAACGCATTCTTTTGAAAACGCCATGCGATTGGCTTTGGCGAAAGTTTGCGCAGCCGCCTTCCCTTCTAGGTCAAAATTGGTTTAGAATTGGATCATGACCGGCTCCAGAAGTTCCTTTGATCTGGCTCACGAGCTCCGCCGCATCATCGATAATGGCGAATGGAGCGCGGACGGCAGGCTCCCGCCCGAGCGGGTTCTCGCGGGCCGCTTCTCCGTGGCGCGGAATACGCTGCGGCGGGCGCTCGGGTTGCTTGAGGGTTCGGGCTATCTCACGCGCCATGTCGGGCGCGGCACCTTCATCGTCCCGCGCGAGCCTCCGCCCAAGGACGGTTTTGCCTTCCGCATCAGCGAGGCCAGCCCGCGCGATATTCTTGAGACGCGTTTGATCATGGAGCCGCGCGCCGCCGCGCTCGCGGCGACGAGGGCCAGCCGCGCCGATTTGAGTGCGATTTCCGATGCTTTGGCGCAGAGCCTGATCGCCGCCGACCTAGCCGAATTCGAGCGCTGCGACGCGCGGCTGCATCTGGCGATTTTCGTCGCCGCCAAGAACGAGGTGCTGATCGACTATTGCCGGGCGATCGGCGAGGCGCGCAATCAGCCGCAATGGTTCGAGCTGAAAAAGCGCTCCGTCACCGCCGACCGCCGCCAGATCTACAATAGCCAGCACCGCGCCATCGTCGCCGCGCTGCTCGACCGCAACGCCGAAGCCGCCGCCGAGTCCATGCGTGAGCATTTGCGGACGGTGGAGGATAACATTCTGGCGGTCGCGTAAAGCGCGAGGGGGCGACGAACGCCGCCCTCGCCATTTCGGATCGGATCAGGCCGCGGCGCCGGCAAGGTGCCTGAACATGTGCCGGCGGGCTTCGTCGTCCATCTCTGCCTTGAAGGCGAATTTGTCTTTCAGCGCAACAGCGCGCGCGGCGGCGGGACGTGCGCCGATTTCATCGTGCAGGCGCTTGAGGTTCGGCAGCTTTGCCCATGCCTCGTCGCCAAGCACGAAAGGCACCATCCGCGCCCAGCCCCATACGTTCATATCGACGATCGTGTAGCTCTCGCCGACCATGTAGCGGCGGCCGGCCAAGTGCGCATCGAGCACGGTGAAATGACGCATGGCCTCGAATTGATAGCGATTATGGGCGTAGGGCACCTTCTCCGGCGCGAAATGTTTGAAATGCACCGCCTGCCCGGAGAACGGGCCAACGCCGGTTGCGACGAACATCAGCCAGGAGAGAAACTGCGCGCGAGCCGCGTCCGTCTTTTCCGGCAGGAACTTCCCGGTTTTTTCGGCCAGATAGAGCAGGATCGCGTTGCTGTCGAAGACGATGGCATCGCCGTCGGCGATGGCGGGAACCTTTGCATTCGGGTTGATCGCGAGAAATTCAGGATGGAATTGCTCGCCCCGGCGGGTATCAACCGCCACCGGCTCATAGTCCAATTCTGCTTCCTCAAGGAACAGCGCCACTTTGGTGGGATTGGGCGATCCATTAAAATAGAATTTCAACATGTGGGTTCCTGTTTGTTCGATTCCAGCTGCGCGTCTTGGCGGGATAAAAGCAGATCACGCAAGTCTTCTACGATTTCACCGCACATCTCGACGCAAGATTGCGTGAATGGCAAAGCGCCGCTAGACGGCTGTCTCCCGCAGGAATTATAACGCTCCCGCTTTTGGACGAATGATCGATTTGCGGATTGTGATGGGGCCTTCTCTTCCTTGGCCGGCGTCCCCCTGTGCAAAAAAACCAGTCCCTCCGTCATAAATTTGCGCTAAGACTTCATTTGACGCGCTTTGGCGGTGATCGTTCGTGTGGGAGAGGTCATGACAGAGGCAGTTCAGTCGCAGGGAGCCGCTGCCGGCAGAGGCTGGCCGGGAGGCCTGCTGGGCGCGATCTGGGCCGTTCTGGTGGCCGTTGTGCTGGTCGCCCTCTCCTCGGCTGGTTACATGACCGAGGGGCCGGACGAATGGACCTATGATTGGCGGACGTTTTTCTTCTCCGATGCCGCCAAGGAGCCCCGCAAGGACATCGCCATCATCCTCATCAATGATGAGAGCATGGCCGAATACGACTATACCGCGCCCGTCGATCGCGGGCTGGTGGCGAACCTGGTTAAGGGGCTCGACGCGGCTCGCCCGAAAGTCATCGGTCTGGACTTCATCTATGACCGCAAGAGCGACGAGGCCAAAACCGCGGCGTTGGTGGAAGCCATCAAGGCAGCGCGAGCACCCACTATATTCGGCGCAATCGACAGGCGCGTTCGCGGCTTTCGCGAGGAGAACCTAAAATATCAGGATGAGTTCATCGCGCGGACGCAGCGCGAAGCCGGCCATGTGTTTTTCGCGCGCAAATTGGAGCAGCTCAAGATCGGTGATCAGGTCGTGCGCTACGTCGGCGAGCCCTCGCCGGATCGCAAAAGCTTTGCCCAGCTTGTCGCTGAGAAGGGCGGCGGGTTCACGAGCGAGCCTGAGACGCGTTATATTTCATGGCTACTGCCCCCACCGGGCGGCGATCTGTTTCCGCTCCTTCGCGTCCCCCGCCACAAGCCTGGCGCTGGTCCGGAGGTGATTTTGCCCGAGAGCTGGCGTTCGGCTCTCAGCGGCAAGATCGTGCTGGTCGGCGGAGATTTCGTTGACCGCGATAAGCATCAGACGCCGCTCTCGATCTGGGACGGCGCCAAATTGCCGGGCGTCTTGGTGCACGCCCAGATCCTGGCTCAGCTTCTCGATGGCCGCTCCATCGGGACGATCCATTGGACGAATGAGCTGATGCTGCTCATTGCGGTTGCATTTGTCGGCTTCCTGTTCAGCCTGTATTGGAGCGCCAAACGCTATGATTGGCTGCTGTATTTCGCCGGTCTTGCAGCACTCGTTGGCCTTGGCGTCGCGCTGTTTTTGAATTTCAGCCTTCTCATTCCCTCAACGACACTTTTCTTTGCCTGGACGCTCGGCGTCACAGGCGGGCATTACGCACCCGATATCCTGAAGCGATTTCGTTTGGCGGGATAAATCAGGAGATGAGCATGAAACACGTTATTCCCCCGCGCGCGGCCTTTGCCTTCGGCCTCGCAGCGGCTGTCTTGCTGCCCGTCAGCGCCGCCCAAGCTGAAAGTGAAGTGCTGGAGTCGTCCGTGCCGGGACTGTCGACCGGAACCAAGCTGGACGACAATGCAAGAGTGAAAATGCCGGATGGCGCGACGCTGCGTGTCCTTGTCCTTTCGTCCGGTTCGACGAAAACCCTCAAAGGCCCCTATGAGGGCACGATCGAGGCCTATAAGGAAGACCGCAGCTGGTGGGAACGCATCACCGGTCGCGACAAGGACAGCGATGCCCCGATCGGCGCGACACGCGGCTTGCGGCAGGAAAAATAATCGGACCGCGCGTTAGGCGCACCGCTCCAACAAACAGTGAAATGGCGAAAGTGAGCCCTTCTCGTAACCGGCAACCGATGACGCATCGTTCCTTTATCCTGGTGTGCGGCTTCCTGGCGGCGCTGACCGCTTTCACCGCCGGCGCGCCGGCCCAGGCTGTCACCTGCAATCCCGCGCAAAGCTTTCAGAGCTGGCTCGATGAGATGAAGCGCGACGCGAGCGCCGCCGGCGTGTCGCGCGGCACGGTCGCCGACGTGCTCGGCGGCCTCGCCTACGATCCGGCCATCGTTCGCCGGGACCGGGCGCAGGGTGTTTTCGCCCAAAGCTTTCTACAGTTTTCCGGCCGCATGGTTTCGGCCGACCGGATGCAGCGCGGCGCGGCCAATATCGAAAAACACCGGCAGATTTTTACTCGGATAGAAAGGGATTTCGGCGTTCCGGCTGCTGTAATTGTCGGATTTTGGGGCCTGGAAACGGATTTCGGCGTGAATTCTGGCAAAAGTCCCATTCTCGGCGCGCTTGCGACTTTGGCTTATGATTGCCGCCGGCCCGAAATGTTCCGCGAACAATTGATTGCCGCGCTCAAAATCATCGACCGAGGCGACCTGACCCGAGAACAAATGGTGGGCGCTTGGGCCGGCGAACTCGGTCAAACGCAGTTCCTTCCCTCGCACTATCTCGATTTTGGCGTCGACTATGATGGCGATGGCCGCGTCGATCTTCGCGACAGCGTGCCCGACGTGCTCGCTTCGACCGCCAAGTTTTTGCAACATCTTGGCTGGACACGAGGCGAATCGTGGATCGAAGAAGTTGGCGTTCCCGGCAACTTGCCGTGGAAGGAGGCCGATCTGAAAATCCGCCATCCGCGATCGAAATGGGCGCAATGGGGCGTCACCTTGCGCAACGGCCGCCCGCTTCCGGCGGACGCCAGGCCCGCCTCGCTGCTGCTGCCGATGGGCCGTAATGGACCAGCATTCCTCGCGTATGCGAATTTCCATATCTATACGGAATGGAACGAGTCACTCGTCTATGCGACCACGGCAGCCTATTATGCGAGCCGTCTTGCCGGCGCTCCGGCCTATGATAAGGGCAAGCCTAACCTGCCCACCTACGGTTTGGAGGACATCCGGGCGCTACAGCAGATGCTGGTCAAGCTCGGCTATGATGTCGGCAAGCTCGACGGGATCATGGGAGCGCAAACGCGGGACGCCATCCGCCAGGTGCAGATCAAATTCGACCTTCCCGCCGATGCCTACCCCTCCGACGAGCTGATTGCCAGGCTTCGGGGCGAGCGGTCCTAGACCTTCCAGCTTATTTGTCGGGCTGTTTGCGTTGTGAAAATGCGTCAAAACAAAGAGATAGAGTTCCGTCTGGAATCAATGAGGACGGAATAGTCACTCGGCGCCACCCAGCAAAAATACCTATCAGGCCAGAATATCGATCGCCGTCGGCACGCATTTGGTGTAAAAGACCTGCTCGTGCAGCGCTGCACGTGGAAAGCAATCTGAATGGCGCCTGAACCGGCGAATCGCCAAAACCGGCGGCATTCGGCCAGCATGCCAGCCCGCCCAAAATCGCTCCATCTCAATTTTTCTTTTGCTGTGAGGGCGTTAACCACTTTCCCTCAGGTGTAAAAAATGGGCACCCCTGTACGATAAATGTGCACATGCAGATGAGGAGCAGTCTCGCTCCGCGCCTTTTTGCCGCAATCTGGACATAAATTCCAGTCGGTTGCACAATAGCCATTGGTTAGATTTTTTTACACTAGTCTATTGAAGCTGTCATAGTCTTAAGCTTTGCATTTACAGGATGTAAAATTCTACTGAACTGTTCTTCTAAACCTATTTTATTTTACGTAGTTTTTATACCTGATTATGTTAAGCGATTTAATCGTCGCTCGCCCTCATTTGGGAACTTTTAGTCTTTAGGAAAGTTCTTGTGAGGTTCGTTGCCAAAATGGATGAGACAAAATGAAAATCGCGCAGATTTCTCCCCTGATAGAAAGCGTGCCGCCCCGCCTTTATGGCGGCACAGAGCGGATCGTGTCTTATTTGACGGAAGAATTGGTACGAATGGGGCATGATGTAACGCTTTTCGCCAGCGGTGATTCCGCTACGGCGGCCGAATTGGTCAGTTGCGCTAGCATGGCTTTGCGGCTCGATCCCGCTGTGAAGGAACAAATCCCTTATTATATGCTGATGTTGGATCGCGTGCGCCGGATGACGGAAGAATTCGACGTCATTCATTTCCACATCGACTACTTCCAATTCCCGGTTTTCAATCACATGGCCGGGCGGACCGTGACAACGCTGCATGGGCGCCAGGATATTCCTGATCTAAAAATGCTTTACACGGCCTTTCCAGATATGCCCCTGGTTTCGATTTCGAACTCCCAGCGGCGTCCGGTCGGCAATGTGAACTTTGCGGGCACGGTCTATCATGGCCTGCCAAGCGACCTGCATAAAGCCAATCTGGGATCGACCGGCGACTACGTGGCTTTTCTTGGCCGGATTTCGCCTGAAAAACGCCCCGATCGCGCTATTCGTATTGCGCGCGCTGCGGGCATCCCGCTTAAAATCGCGGCCAAGGTTGATAAGGCGGATAAAGAATATTTTGAGCAGCAGATCAAGCCGATGCTGGATCAACCCGGCGTCGAGTTTATCGGCGAGATCAACGAGCGGCAGAAAACCGCGTTTCTTGGAAATGCGCGCGCTCTGCTCTTCCCAATTGACTGGCCTGAGCCCTTTGGATTGGTCATGATCGAGGCGATGGCCTGCGGAACGCCGGTGCTAGCGTTCAGGAACGGTTCAGTTCCGGAGATTATAGATGATGGTCTATCTGGTTACATCGTCGATACCGAGGAAGAAGCGGTCAGCGCATTACAGCAAACCGTGACTTTGGATCGCCGCAGGGTACGCCGCCGCTTCGATGAGCGGTTCACCGCGTCCCGCATGGCGGCGGACTATGTCACAGTTTATGAAAAGATGCTGGGCCTTCCAAATGTGCCAGTCGTCCGCCGTCTGGCGACCCGCGACAAGTCGCTCCCTCGGAGAGACCAACAGACCCTGAATTGATTGGAGCGCCATGACTGCCGAGAACACGTTAGAGACAGCCAAAGGTCCTGATGGGTTCTCGGAAGCCCCCTTTTACATTACCGCAAGGGGGCAGTCGTCGCGTGCCAGACGTACGCTCAAGCACGGCGACGCCTTCGTCGTGCTCGACAGCTATGGCGATATCGGCGCCTCCGCCGGCGGGCAGGATGGATTATTTGAATCCGACACGCGATTTCTGTCCTATTTGGAGGTGGTGATCGACGGGCTTCAGCCGCTGCTGCTGGGCTCGAATGTGCGCGACGACAATTCGCTGTTGACCGTAGAGCTGACGAACCCCGACATTTTTTCCGAGGGCGATCTGGTCCTGCGTAAGGACACCGTACACATCACGCGCAATATTTTTCTTTGGCGCGGCACGCTCTATCAGCGTCTGTCGCTTAAGAATTTTGGCGAGAAGCCGGTCAGCTTCCGCGCCACCATCTATTTCGGTAGCGACTTTGCCGACATTTTTGAGGTTCGCGGCATGCGCCGCGCTCAAAGAGGGGTGGTCAACCGCCGCGTTGCCGCGAGCGATAAGGTCGTGATGACCTATCTCGGCCTCGATCAAATTCCGCGGCGCTCGACCGTGATGTTCGATCCACCGCCAACCGAGATTGGCACCAATTCCGCGTCGCATCAAATTACCTTGGCACCAGATGAGGAACGCGCCGTGTTCCTTACGGTGGGCTGCGATCAGCCCACCAACGAGCGTCCGGCGCAATTTTTGCGTGGCTTCCTGTCAGTGCGGCGGGAATTGCGCGCGCCGGCCCGCACCGCCGCCACCGTCGAAACCTCCAACGTGCTGTTCAACGAAATTCTCTGCCGGTCGATGGCGGACATGTCGATGCTGCTCACCGACACGCCGCAAGGCCAATATCCTTACGCCGGGATCCCCTGGTTCTCGACGACCTTCGGCCGAGACGGGCTGATCACCGCGATGATGCTGCTTTGGTGTAACCCGGCCATCGCCAAAGGCGTGCTGCGGCGCCTGGCGCATTATCAGGCGACGGACAACGATCCCGCCTCCGACGCCCAGCCCGGCAAAATTCTGCATGAGATGCGCGGCGGAGAAATGGCCGGCCTTGGCGAAGTCCCCTTCGGCCGCTATTACGGCAGCGTCGACTCCACACCGCTTTTCCTGGTGCTGCTCGGCCGCTATGTCGAGCGCACTGGCGATCTCGGTACGCTGAGAGAGCTGTGGCCCGCGGCCCTCGCCGCACTGCAATGGATCGACGGCCGCGGCGATCTCGACGGTGACGGCTTTGTCGAATATCAGCGCGCCACCGAGGACGGTCTCAGCAATCAGGGCTGGAAGGATAGCTCCGACTCGGTCTTCCACGCCAATGGCCGCCTTGCCGAGGGACCGCTCGCGCTTTGTGAAGTGCAGGGGTATGTGTTTGAGGCAAAGCAGCGGGCGGCGCGATGCGCCAAACTTTTGGGCCATCACGAACTCGCCCAACAATTGGAAGCGCAGGCGAAAGAATTGGCTGAGCGGTTTGAGGCGACGTTCTGGGTACCTGAATTGAACACCTATGCCTTGGCTCTCGACGGACAGAAGCAACCCTGCCGAGTTCGTTCGTCCAATGCCGGGCATTTGTTGTTTTCGGGCATCGTGAGGCCCGATCGGGGTGCGATCGTTGCGAGCGAATTGCTGCGCCCGCGTTTCTTTTCCGGCTGGGGCATCCGTACGATCCCCAAGGACGAAGCGCGCTACAACCCGATGTCCTATCACAACGGCTCAATCTGGCCGCATGACAATGCGCTCATCGCCCTGGGGCTTGCCCGCTACGGTGACAATAATGGCGTGGAGCGGGTTTTTAAGGCCCTTATCGACGCGGCGGCTTACATGGAGTTGCGACGCCTCCCGGAACTGTTCTGCGGTTTTCAGCGTGGCAAGGGGCGTGGGCCTACGCTCTATCCCGTCGCATGCGTGCCGCAGGCCTGGGCGAGCGCGACGCCTTTCGCTCTTCTCGAAGCCTCCCTTGGTTTCGAATTCGATCCCGGCGCCAAGGAAGTCCGAATGCGCAATCCGCGCCTGCCCGACTTTATCGACGAGATCGTGATCCGCGATTTGCGTTTCGGCGATGCCAGCGTCGATTTTGTCGTCCGGCGGCATGGATCGGACATTTCGGTTCAGCTTTTGCGCAGCGGCGGCAATGCCCGCGTTTCAGTGGTGTTCGACGCCAAGCCCTAAACGCGCCTGTAGGGTCGCTTTTACTCGGTCACCCAGTCAAGACACCGCGGCGGCTCGCTCGTTCCCCAAGGCATGATGGGAACGGTCGAGGTGGAGTTTTCCGGACTGCCCTCGATCAGCTTATCCGTGTAAACCACATAAACGAGGACGTTGCGGGTCTTATCGCAACCGCGCACGATCTGCATTTTCTTGAAGAAGAAAGACCGGCGCTGCCGGAACATTTCCTCGCCTTGCTCGAATTTCGCCTTGAACTGGACCGGGCCGATCTGCCGGCAAGCGAGCGAGGCGTTCGAAAGCTCCTCCGCGAGACCGAGCCAGCCCGTCCAGCCGCCTTTCTCCGGCACTGTGAAATGACATGACACGCCACCCACGACCGGATCGTCGATGGCGTAGGTGGCCAGCTTGTGGTCAGGCGACAGGAATTTCCAGACCGTCGTCTTCTTAAATATCAAATCTGGCTCGTCCGCCGCGCGCGCTGAAAAGGGCGAAGCGCAAAAAAGCATCGAGCAAACAAGCAGCAAGTAGCGCATGTGAAACCTATGGGCGTTGATGCGGCGTGTGTCCAAAACGGCTGACGCGCCCCATTGATCCGACAAGCAGCGTCAATACGCAAGCTTGCGCGGCGGTAGGGATGGTTTTTCAAGGACAACGCGATGCGAAAGATTAAATTTCGCTAGGCAAAATATACAACTTAAAGTTGTAATTTAGATAGAGAAAATGCAACTATAAATTGAGGCGCGTACGTTTTTGTTGCTGTAACGCCACGACACATCGTGAAATAAACCTGTCATGCTACGAATTACTAGCACCCCTCACCCTTCCTGTTATTAGAGTCAGAGTTGATAGATTTATCAAGGGTGACAGGGGAGAGAATAAGAATGTTCGGGGGATTGAAACGCTCTGGTTATATCGGCGCCACACTGCTCGCGTCGTGTATGTTGGCGACCGGGTCGGCAAGCGCTGCCGATTTGGGTGGCGGCTGCTGCGCGGATCTTGAAGAGCGCATCGCCGAACTCGAGGCCACCACGGCACGCAAGGGCAACCGCGTGGTTTCGCTGGCGATTGGCGGTCAGGTCAACACCGCGATCCTTGCCTGGGATGACGGCTTTGATAGCGATGCTTATGTCGTTGGCAACACCAGCTCGCAAACTCTTATCAATTTCAGAGGCGAAGGAAAAATCAGCCCTTCTACCAAGGCCGGCTTTTATATCGAGATGGGCATTTGGGCCTCGCCGTCTTTCACGGTGGATCAGGACACCGATGAAAGCTCGCTGGAAGGTGTAGCGGCGTCCACCAGCAGCGACTCGATATTCATTCGGCATAACATGCTGTTTATCGAGAACGACAAGCTTGGGCGAATTTCGCTTGGTGAAACTTCGCCAGCTACGGATAGCATAGCTGAGATTAACCTCGCTAGAACCGTGTTCGTAAGAAGCATTGGCGCTCAGATTTGGTCAGGTTCATTTCAGCCAGTTGAGTCCGATGGTTTTCGTTCGTCCACGCTTCGTTTCCGCGACATTTGGGGCGGCAATACCACGCAGGGGATTGGTGACACCAATCGCTATGACATCATAAAATACGATTCACCTACTCTAGCTGGCTTCAAGATTTCAGCCTCTTGGGGTGAGAACGACTTCTGGGACGTTGCTCTTCGCTATGCAGGCTTGTGGGGCGCGTTTAAAGTCGCTGGTGGCATCGGTTACTCAAAGTGGACGGATAGCGTTACCAACGCAGCGCTGATTGGCACAGGATCGGCCACTGAAAGTTGTATTGTCGGTTCGGATCTGAAAGCCGATTGTAGCGATCTGGGAATGTCGGCAGGTGTCATGCACGTTCCTACAGGTTTGTTTGCGCATGTCGCGTATGGCTTGAAGACAGACGATAATTCACAAACCGTCCTTTTCGCAGGGACTGAAGAAGAAGAGAGCGATACGCTTTATATCCAAGCGGGTATTGAAAAAAATTGGTTCGGGGTCGGTCCGACTACAATCTTCGGTGAATATCAACGCATTGAGTCAGGCTACTTTCGAAATGCGTCGGGCACGGCAGTCAGCGATGCTGAAACCGAGATCTGGGGTATCGGATTTAACCAAAATTTTGCTGCCTCTGCCTTTGACATGTATATCAGCTACCGAAACATAAGTTCTGAGGCATTTATTCTACAGCGTGGCGGTGGCGCCAGCCTTGGGGATGTCCAGTTCGAAGACTTCCAGGAAGTTCTTGCGGGCGCCAGAATTCAGTTCTGATCCTTCGACCTTTTACATGTTTCGCGTGAAAGCCGCCCTTTGGGGCGGCTTTTGCTTTGCACCCATGCGTCAGTCGCATAACCGCTCTGCATCGATTGCCGATGAAATCCCCAGCACTGCTGATGCCTGTTTAAGCCACGTTTTTGTCAGTGGACCTGCGCCGATTCCAGCGGTAGGTAAGCTTTGGGGCATAGTGTTGGGCGCTGAGCCATCCTGCGCTGCGTGCGCTAGCCCGGTCATTCGAAAGGCATCTATGGATGGTTGCAGGCCACGGGAATTTCGCCGAGACGCCGCCCAAAACCCGCTCCGAACGGCGGCGTGAAGGGACCCGGCGCAGGCTCATGCGGGCCGCCTATGAAATTATTGCCGAGCGCGGCCTCGAAGGGCTGGTGATCCAGGAGATCACGCAATTCGCCGATGTGGGATATGGCTCATTCTACAACCACTTCCCCTCCAAGGAAGCCATTGTCGAGGCCGTGACCGAAGCCGCGCTGCAACGCATTCTGGACCTCCACGGCGAAGTGGGCGAAATCTGGCCCGGCAGCCTTGAGTCCTTTGCGATGGGAATGCGTGTTTCTCTTAATGAATGCAAGAGAGACCGTATGTGGGGCTGGTTCCTGGTCCGCTCGGTTCTTTCGGGTGGGCAAGCATTTCACCGGGGCGCGGCGGCGCAATTGAAGCGCAGCCTCGAAGACGGTGTCGCTGCGGGGTGTTTCAAATGCGACGATTTGGATATGGCGCGGCACATCATCGGCGGCCTTCTTCTTCTTGGCACAATCAATCTCGTCTCCTCCGACATGCCGGAGGATTATGAAAATCGGCTGGTCGAGACAGCGCTGAAATCGCTTAGCGTTCCTGCGGACAAGATCAAGAGCGTCATCGCAAAGCCATTGCCGAAGCTCGATTTGCCGCCGTTTTTGGAGTCAGCCGACGACGCCTGACAGAATTTGTCCTGCCGCATAAAAAAAGCCAGGCGGACAAACGCGCCTGGCCTTCAATTTTACTTCAGACAATTACGATCTAAATCCCACGCCTATTCATTCGTGACGCGCGCGATCTCGCTCCAATTGCCGCCTTTGACGACCGAGATAATGTTCGTCTTGGAGCCTTGGTGCTTGCCTGTGCCGAACGCAATCTTGTTGCTCGATATTTTGGACTCGTAACTCAATCCCTCCAAGCCCTTCTTGAGCGTATCCGGCGTCAACTCCTTGCCCGCCGCCTGCAAGCCGCGCACGAACAGTTCCGCGCCGTCACGGCCGAGCAGCGCGCCCGTGCCGGGGTCTTCGCCGGCCGCGGCCTTGTATTTCGCGGCCCACTCTTTCAGCTCGGGTGTGGTTTCCATGCGGTTGATCATATCCGCCCAGCCGGCCGAAGCGTAAAGCCCTTCGGTCACACCGCCCGGAGCCTGCGCGATCGCAGTGTGGAAGCCCGCCGATGAGGTCAGGAACGTCACGTTGGTCCAGCCGATCTTCTTGGCGGTGGCGACCGCCGTAATCGTCTGGCGGATGCCGATAGCAAGCGTCACGAGCTCGCAGCCGGCGTCTTTCAGCTTGGTCAGCGAGCCGGCGAAATCGGCCTCGTCCGGCTTATGCGTCGTCTCGTCGGCATATTTCAGATTGAGCGCCTTGGCCTGATCGACGGCGCCCTCCTTGATCTCGATGCCAAAATCCGATGGGATGTACATCGTGCAGACGGTCTTGGCGCCCACCTTCTCGGACAGGTACTTTACCCCGTCCTTGATCTGATCGTAATAAGCGCTGTAGGACACGAATTTATAATCGACCGGGTCCTGCAACATCTGGCGCGCTGCGGAAAGCGGCACGATGTTCGGGATCTTCTTGGCGTCCTGCTGCTTGAAGGCGGCCAAATTCATCGGCGTGCCGAGCGCCAGAACCATGGCGAAGACCTTGTCGCTGTTGATCAGCTTGTTGATCGCCTGGGTTGCCTTCGGCATCTGATAGGCGTGGTCCTCGACGACGAGGCGGATCTTGCGGCCATGCACGCCGCCCTTGGCGTTGATCTCGTCGAAATAGTAGTTGGCGGCCTTCATGGCCGGCGCGCCGAAGCCGGCGAACGGGCCGGACATGTCATTATGCGAGCCGACCAGAATTTCGGTGTCCGTCACCCCTTGCACTTGCGCGGTTGCCGCGCCGGTCATGCCTAAGCCCGCCACGGCTGCGGCTAAAATCCTTAGTGTCTTTTTCATGCGTCGCTTCCTCCTGATTGACATGCGTTAGCTGTACATCGGCTCGATGAGCGCCTTGTATTTCTTCTCCACGAAGCTGCGCTTCAGTTTCATCGTGGCGGTCAGCTCATCGTCTTCCGCCGTCAGCAAGACGTCGATGATGCGGAAGTCCTTGATCTGTTCAACGCGCGCGAAATCTTTGTTCACCTCGTCGATCACGCTCCTGATCAGCTCCTTGACGGCCGGAGCGGCGCAAAGCGAGGCAAAGTCGTTGAACGGAATGCGTTTGTCCTGGGCGAATTTCTCGACGTTCTCCTGGTCGATCATGACGAGGGCGCTGAGGAATTTGCGGCAGTCGCCGATGATTACGGCGTCGGTGACATAAGGCGAGAATTTCAGCCGGTTCTCGATCTCGGCGGGGGTTATGTTCTTGCCGCCCGCGGTGATGATGATGTCCTTAGAGCGGCCGGTGATCTTGAGGAAGCCGTTGGCGTCGATTTCGCCGATGTCGCCCGTCTGCAGCCAGCCATCTGGCGTCACCGTTTCCGCCGTTTTTTCCGGGTTCTTCCAATAGCCTGGGAAGACATTTCCCCCTTTGAGAAGAATTTCGCCCTCTGGCGAGATGCGCATGGCCATGCCCGGAACAGCGGTGCCGACCGTTCCCAGCCGGAACGAGTCGGGCCGGTTGGCAGTGGCGAGACCGGAAGATTCCGTCTGCCCAAAGCCCTCCAACATCGGAACGCCGATCGCGCGGAACCAGCGCAGCAGCTCCGGCGAAATTGGGGCGGCTCCGGTCAATGCGAAGCGGGCGCGTTCCAGGCCTAGCATTCGCCGCAAATTGCCGAGCACTAGCCGATCCCACAACGCAAAGGACAGCGCCGTGAACGGTCCAACCCGCTTGCCGGCGATCTGCCGGTCGGCCCGCTTAAGCCCGGCGGCGAGCGCGCGGGCATAGGCGAAGCGCCCGAGCGGGGTGGACTCCTTGGCCAGGATGGCGACCGTCGAGTAAAGCTTCTCCCAGACGCGCGGAACGGCCACCATGCGGTGCGGCGAGACCTCGCGCATATTCTCGAAGACGGTCTGCGGGCTTTCCACGAAATTCACGACCGCCATATTGCCGATCGGGCCGTAGGCCGACCAGGAGCGCTCCAGAATATGGCTCAGCGGCAGGAAACAGACGATTTCGTCGCCCTCTTGGCCCGGAATCATCCGATGGAACGAGGCAAGCCCGAACATCACGTTGGCGTGGTTGAGCATGGCGCCTTTCGGCATCCCCGTCGTGCCGGATGTGTAGACGAGGAGCGTGACGTCTTCCGGCTTGGACTTGGCGATCTCGGCTTCGAATACGCCGGGATTGGCTTGCAGGAACGCTTCGCCGATCGCGTAAAGATCGTCGAGAAAGATGATCTTGTCGTCAGTGAGATCGTGCAGCCCTTCGCGATCATAGACGATGACCTTGGCCAGCCCAGGCATCTTTTCGCGAACGCTCAGATATTTATCGAGCTGCTCGTCATTTTCGACGAACAGGAAACGGCTGTCGGAATCGTTCACCAGATAAGTGAGCTGGCTAGGCGAGTCGGTCGTATAGATGCCTGAAGTGACGCCGCCAACGCATTGCGCGCCGAGGTCGGTGTACAGCCATTCCTTCCTGTCCTCGGCGAGGATTGAAACCACCTCGCCGCGATTGAAGCCCAGCGACATCAGCCCCAAACCGATCAGCCGCGCATTCCGCCAATAATCGGCCCAGCTATAGGCGCGCCAGATGCCAAGATCCTTCTCGCGATGCGCCGTTTGGGCGCCAAGGTCAGCGCAGCGCTTGGCGAACAGCTTGACCACGGTGTCAGCGCCATCGACGAAATACGGGCCTTTGCTCATGTCGGCGTTCATCCGCACACCGTCGAAGACCGCCTGGGACGGCTCAGCCGCACCGTTTACTGAGATGAAATTCAAAGCTTGGTTCATCGCCAGGTCTTCCGCTGTTTCCAACGCCGCTGACCGCGCACGCTGTCTTCCTGCACGCCCAGATAAAAGGTCTGAATGTCCTTAGAGGCCCGAAGCTTTGCAGCATCGTCCGACATCACGATGCGGCCAAGCTCCATGACGTAGCCATGATCCGCCAGGTCCAGAGCGATTTGCGCATTCTGCTCGACCAGCAGCATCGTGACCTTCTGCTCGTCGTTGAGCCGGCGGAGAATGGCGAAGATCTCCTGGGTGAGCAGCGGACTGAGGCCAAGGCTCGGCTCGTCGAGCAGCATGACGCGCGGGCGCGCCATCAGCCCACGGCCAATCGCCAGCATCTGCTGCTGGCCGCCGGAGAGCATTCCGGCGGTCTGGCGGCGGCGCTCGCGCAAGATGGGGAAATAGCCGAACACCAACTCGATATCCGAGGCGATCGCTGCATGGTCGCTGCGGACGTAAGCGCCCATGATCAGATTTTCCTCGACCGTCAGCAGCGGAAAAATCTCCCGGCCTTCCGGCACGTGGACGATGCCACGGCGGACGATGACATCCGGGCTAAGCCCATGAATGGGCTTGCCGTCGAACCAGATTTCACCTTTCTCTGGGTCCATGACGCCGGAGATCGTTCTGAGCAGCGTGGTCTTCCCAGCGCCGTTCGCGCCGAGCACGGTGACGATCTTGCCCGCGTTGACCTCAAGGCTCACGCCCCGGATCGCCATGATCGGGCCGTAATAGCTTTCGAGATTTTCGACCTTGAGGATCGGGGCGTTTGCGTTCATGCCGCTGCCCCTTGCGGTTTGCCGAGATAGGCGGCGATCACGGCTGGATGGGCCATCACTTCCTTGGGCGACGCGAGCGCGAGGGGCTTACCGTCGGCCAATGCGAGGACGCGGTCCGACACCGCGCTGACGAGCTTCATGTCGTGCTCGACCATCAAAATGGTGATGCCCATCTGCTTCTTGATGTCCTCGATCCAGAATGCGAGGTCCTGCGTCTCCTCGACCGACAGCCCGGAGGCGGGCTCATCGAGCAGCAGCAGCTTTGGCTGCGTCGATAACGCCCGGGCGAGTTCCACGACCTTACGAACGCCATAAGGCAGCCCGCCGACATGCTTATCGCGGTAAGGCTGGAGATCGAGGAAGTCGATCACATGCTCGACCGCCTCGCGATGGCGGAATTCCTCGCGGCGCACGAAGGGCGTGAACAGCAGATCGGCGGCGATGGAGCTGCGCACATGGCGATGCCGGCCGATCAGCATATTATCGAGCACCGTCATCCGCTCGAACAGCTCGATGTTCTGGAAGGTGCGCGCGATGCCGAGCGATGGCACCTCGGACGGTTGCAAGCCGAGGATGCTCTTGCCCTGCCAGCGAATATCGCCCTCGGCCGGTGTGTAAAAGCGCGAGATCAGGTTGAAGATCGTCGATTTGCCCGCCCCGTTCGGCCCGACGATGGCGAACACCTCGCCTTCCGTGACCGAAAACGAGACCTTGTTCACCGCAACCAGCCCGCCGAAGCGCAGCGTAACGCCCTGAAGCTCGAGCAAACTCATCTCAGCCGCTCCGTCTTCAAATAGGTTTTCTGGCGCCGGAACATGTCGCGCCGGTAGAACGGAAAGAGCTGGAAATAGGTGCGGATTTTCAGCCAGCGGGCGTAAAGGCCGAGCGGCTCGAACAGAATAAAGAACACCAAGATCGCGCCGAGCAGCCCGCTTTCCAGCCCCGGTATGACGATCGTGCCCGACCCTGTGACGGACGATACGAAGTCTCTGAGGAAAGCGATCGCGACCGGGATCACACCGATGACGATCGCGCCGAGAAACGCGCCGTGGATCGACCCCAGCCCGCCGACGACGATCATCAAGAGCAGTTGAATCGAGATGACGATGTTGAAAGTCTCGTGATTGAACGTGCCTACGAAATGCCCTATCAGCGCGCCGGCAAGCCCGGTGATCGCGCAGGACAGGCCGAACGCCTTGGCCTTCGTCACCGCCAGATTGACGCCCATCGCTTGCGCCGAAATCTCCGAATCTCGGATCGCGGCGAAGGAGCGGCCGAGCGGCGAACGCAGCATGTTGCGATAGATCAGCACGATGATGACGACGATGCCGAGCGTCAGAAAATAGAAGGCCGTGGTGTTGAGATAGCGGTCGATCTCCAAGCCGAAGAGGTTGATCGACGGCGCATTCAGGCCAATGACGCCGCCGGTGATCGGTTCGGCCAGCACGATGATGTCCTCGACGAGGACTGCCAGCGCCAGCGTCGCGATGGCGAGATAGATGCCGTGTAGCCGCAAGGTCGGCAAGGCGAACAGCACGCCGCCGATCCCGGCGATCAGCCCCGAGAGCGGAAAGGCGACGGGGAATGGCACGCCGTGATTTTGCAGGATCACATTGGCGTAGCAGCCGAGCGCGAGAAAGGCGCTGTGACCGAGGCTGGCATGCCCGGTTTGCCCCGTCAGCACCATCAGCCCAAGCCCCGCCAGCGCCCAGATCAGCACATTGATGACTTCGCCGAGAAAATATTCCGAGATGAGGGTAGGCAAGCCGAGCATGATGAGGGCGAGCAAGCCGTACCAGAATGCCTCGCCGCCATGTTTAAAGAGCCGGATATCGGCGTCGTAGGATGTCTTGAAGACCGTGCGCATCGGCTAGACCTTCTTGCCATAGACTTGCGCGAACAGCCCGTGCGGGCGGAAAATCAGAACCAGCAGCATCAGCGCGTAGGGTGTAATCTGCGAGATGCCGGCGGCGGCGTGGAAGGACGCGAACGGCTCGATCACCCCGACGAGAAGCCCGCCGAGCAGCGCGCCCGGCAGGCTGCCGAAACCGCCGATGACCGCCGCCGCGAAGGCCTTGATGCCGAGCAGGCCGGTCGAGGGATCGATGGCGCCTTTGGTGGCGAACAGGATGCCAGCAATCGCCGCCAGCACGCCCGCGAGCGCCCAGATCAGGCTATTCAATCGCCGCACCGGGATGCCGACATAATAGGCCGCCAGCTGGTTCTGCGAGGACGCCTGCATGGCGATGCCAACGCGGGTTGTCCGGAAGAAGATGAAAAGCGCGCCCGTCAGCGCCAGGGTCACGATGATGACGGCAAGCTCGTCCAGCCCGAGCACCAGCCCGGCGAAATTAATCTGCTGCCCAACCAGCGGCGTCACCAGCGATTTCGGCTCATGCCCCCAGATCGCTCCCGCGACGAAACGGATGACGAAGCCGAGCGCGATCGTCAGGATGACCACCGCCACCTGGCTCTGGCCGAACATGCGCCGGATGAGGAAATAATCGAGGAAATAGCCGAACGCGCCCATGATAAGAAGCGTAAGCGGGATCGAGAGCCAGAGGGGCAGGCCGAGATGCGTCACGTCGGTCAGCCCGAAGGCGACGAACGCGCCGAACATCATCAGATCGCCCTGGGCGAAATTCACCGCCTCGGTCGCCTTGTAGATGAGGACGAATCCGAGGGCCACCAGCCCGTAAACGCAGCCGTTCGAAAGCCCGCTCAGAAAGAGCTGCACACTGTTCAACAGATCGCCTCCCACACCAGCGGCAACTTAAACGCGCCGCTTTATGCCCAACCCACTTCTCGCGCGGCCTTGCATGCGCCGCTTTCCGTCTTTTTCGACCCCGTTCCCATCAACGGGGCATCTTAACATATGCGATTATCAGTCCTGACAATCTAATCGTTATCGGACTTCTCACGCATACGCGCAAGCCGCAGTTCTCGGGGTGCCCTTACACGCCCATCGTCCCTTCCAGCCGGCGTCCCAGCGCGACAAGTCGCGGTCTGACATCCATCAACAGAAAGTCCGAGCTGACGATCATATCCGGAGCACCGCAATTGACCGCCATCGCCGGCAAACCGCCGCCTGGCCGGAATCCCACCGCGATGGCGTTGACGTTTTCTTGCCACTCGCCGAAAGAGGACACGCAGCCGAGCGTCCGATGGTCCGCGATGGCTTTTTCGATACCGTCCCGCGTGCGCGGCCAGTTGACGTCGTCCAGGGCACGGATTTCTTCGAGGATCGGCGCGCGCTCCGCATCGGTGCAAACGGCAAGAAAGGCGCGGCCCATTGCGCTCGTCGAGACCGAAATGCGCGAACCAACATCGAGGGTGAGCGCGACCGCCGACTCGCCGCGGCAACAATCCACATAGACCATGCTCAGCCGGTCGCGCGCGCCCAGGCCGACATGCGCCTTGGAGAAAACGGCAACCTCCTCCATCAGCGGGCGGGCGAGATGGCGCACATCCAGCCGGGCAAGCATACTGGCGCCAAGCGTAAGGATTGCCGTGCCGAGCCGGTATTTGGCCAGCGGCTCGACATAGTGCAGATAGCCGAGGCGCGTCAGTGTGAATGTCAGCCGCGAGACCGTCGATTTGGGCAGGTTGCAGCGGGCCGCGATGTCCTGATTGCCGAGCAGCGCCTCGCTCTTGCGGAAGCAGGCAAGCACCTCAAGCCCGCGGGCCAGCGCGGTGACGAAATGGCGTTCCTGCGCGGGGCCTCCCTTTTTTACCGGGATGAGCGCCGCTTCAGCCGTCGCCTTGAACCTCTTTCGTGCCATCTCGCCTGACAACCGTCTTTATCGCTATTGGACCCGCCGCCCTTCGGCAGCTTGACCGTGCGATGGCTTATGCTACGCTGGTCGATGAAATTGCGGAAAAATATTCCGCATAGCGGCACAATGTCAACCGCGTGCATCGGCTTCCCGGTTTGTTTGCACGCCGGCTGACGCAAAAATGCCGATCGAGCGCGCTAAGCCGGATTGTGAGGTCGCGGCACGGCGTGTATCGTGACGAAGAGGAAACGCAGATGCAGAAAATGACGCCGCAAAAGGCGTTCCCAGCCGCACGCGATAGCGCAGCCATCCGCCGGGTGACGCCGCCGGTGGGCCATGCCTGGCTGCGCTCAATGCTCCTCACCGCCGCCCATTCCGTGACCATCAACTGAAGGCTTGCGTCCATGGATCTCCGCTTCACCAACGAAGAAATCGGCTTCCGCAACGAAGTGCGGCAGTTTTTCCGCACGCAGATCCCGGCGGAGATTCGCCATAAGCTGGCGGAGGGCGAAGAAGTCTCGCGCGAGGACATGGTCACCACGCAGCGCATCCTGAACGCCAAGGGCTGGGCGACGCCGCGCTGGCCGCTCGCCTGGGGCGGTCAGCCCTGGACGCCGGTGCAGCACTATATTTTCCTGGAGGAGATGCAGTTTAACTCCGTGCCGCAGCCTCTGGCGTTCAATGTCGACATGGTCGGCCCGGTCATCGCCGCCTTCGGCTCTGAGGAACAGAAACGCCAGTTCCTGCCGCGCATAGCCAATCTCGACGATTGGTGGGCGCAGGGCTTCTCCGAACCCGGCGCCGGCTCCGATCTTGCCTCGCTGAAGACCCGCGCCATCCGCGACGGCGACCATTACATTGTCACCGGCCAGAAGACCTGGACCACGCTCGCCCAATATGCCAACTGGATTTTCTGCCTGGTGCGGACCGATCCGGAAGCCAAGAAGCAGATGGGCATCTCTTTCCTGCTAATCGACATGGCGACACCGGGTGTGGTCGTCCGCCCCATCATCACCATCGACGGAAGGCACGAGGTCAACGAGGTTTTCCTCGACGACGTCAAGGTGCCAGTGGGGAACTTGGTAGGCGAGGAAAATAAAGGCTGGGATTATGCCAAATTCCTGCTGGCGAATGAGCGCACCGGTATCGCCCGCGTCGGCATCACCAAGCAGCGGCTCGCCCGCCTCAAGGAGATCGCGAAGTCCACTCCGGCTGGCGAAGGTACGGTTTGGGACAATGCCGCCTTCCGCTCGCGCGCCATGCTCGCCGAGATCGAGCTGAAGGCGCTGGAGCTGACGCAGATGCGCGTCGTCGCCGAGCAGGCCAAGAGCGGCGGCGACCGGCCCAATCCGGCGTCCTCGATCCTGAAGATCAAGGGCTCGGAATTGCAACAGACCGTGACGGAGCTGCTGCTTGAAGCCGCCGGTCCGAATGCGATGGCCTTCCGCGGCTACGATGTCGATCCCGGCAGCAACGATCCGCTGGCAGAGCTATCCTGGGCAGGGCTCGCCGCGCAGAATTACTTCAACTACCGCAAGGTTTCGATCTATGGCGGCTCCAACGAGATCCAGCATAACATTATCTCCAAGGCTGTATTGGGCCTGTAAACACTCCGACGAAATCCCCGCGCAAGCGGGGATCCAGTAGTCACCGGGATCGCTGCGGAGGACTGGGTCCCCGCCTTCCTGGGGATTTTAACAGAATCTGCGATTTATGGCTTCTCATCGCGCTTCGAAACCTGGCGCGTCGCAACAAGGGCTGACGATGGATTTCGATCTCTCTGAAGAACAATCGCAGATCAAGGACAGCGTCGACCGGCTGATCGAGGACCGCTATGGCGATTTCGAGCGCCGACAAGCGTATGCGAAGGAGACCGGCGGCTGGAGCCGGGCTGTCTGGCGGGACTACGTCAATTTGGGCCTGACGGCCTTGCCGTTTGGTGAGAGCGAGGGCGGCATCGGCGGCGGTCCGCTTGAGACGATGATCGTCATGGAGGCCATCGGGCGCGGGCTGACGCTGGAGCCCTTCTTCTCCACCGTCGTTTTGGGCGCGGCGGCGCTGCGTCTCGGCGGCACGTCCGAGCAGCGCGAAACGCTGATCCCGCAAATCATCGCCGGCGAGCTGATTATCGCGCTCGCTCATGGCGAGCGTCAGGCCCGCTACGACCTGTTCGACGTGGCCACCACGGCCCGCGAAGCCGAGGGTGGCTTCGTGCTCGACGGTCATAAGGCCATGGTGTTGCATGGCGACAGCGCGGACCGGCTGATCGTCAGCGCCAGAACCTCCGGCGGGCGGCGCGACAAATCGGGCATCTCCTTGTTCCTGGTCGATGCCAAGGCGCCCGGCGTCGAGATCCACGGCTATGAGGGTCAGGATGCGCAGCGCGTCGCGGAGATCACGCTGAACGGCGTCAAAATCGGCGCGGACGCAATGTTGGGACAACGCGGCGAAGGGTTGGGCCTGCTTGAGCATATCGTCGACATCGGCATTGCCGCGCTCGCGGCCGAGGCCGTCGGCGCGATGGAGGCGCTGCATTTGCTCACCGTCGATTACCTCAAGACGCGCAAGCAGTTCGGCGTGCCGATCGGCAGCTTCCAGGCGCTTCAGCACCGCGCGGTTGACATGATGATCGCGCTCGAACAGGCGCGCTCGATGGCGGTGCTCGCGGCAATGGTGGCGAATTCCGCGCCGGGAGAACGCCGCGCCTCGATTTCGGCGGCTAAGGTGCAGATCAACCGCTCCGCGCGCTTCGTCGGCCAGCAGGCGATCCAGCTTCATGGCGGCATCGGCATGACGATGGAGTATAAGGCGGGCCATTATTTCAAGCGGCTCACCATGATCGAAAGCCAGTTCGGCGACACGGACTACCATCTGGCAAAGGTGTCGGAAGCGGGCGGCTTGCTCGAAGAGGTTGCCTGAAAGCGATGGAGTGCAGCGTATGACCGAGGGCGTCCCCATTGTCTTGCTCCCGGGCCTAGCGTGCTCGCCTCGCCTCTTTGCTCCGCAAATGCCCGCGCTCTGGCAGTTCGGCCCGGTTACGGTCGCCGACAACCGGCGCGGCGCGACAATGGCCGACATCGCCCGCAACATCCTCGCCGCCGCACCGCCGCACTTTGCGTTAGCGGGCCTGTCGATGGGCGGTTATATCGCCTTCGAAATCATGCGCCAGGCGCCGGAGCGCGTCACACGCCTCGCGCTCCTGGACACCGCTGCAACACCCGAGCTACCTGAGCAGACCGAGCGCCGCGACGCGCAGATCGCGATGGCTAGGACGGAACAATTTTCGCAGATCCCGGATGTGCTTCTGCCCAAGCTCATTCATCCAGATCACATGCAGGATGAAGCGCTCATCCGCACGGTCCGACAGATGCACGAGGAATGCGGGCCGGAGGCCTTCATCCGCCAGCAGCAGGCTATCAAGGCGCGCCCCGATAGCCGTCCGCAGCTGGCCGCCATCCGCTGCCCCTCACTCGTGCTCGTCGGCGACAGCGATGCGATCACCCCACCAGAGGCCGCGCGGAATATCGCGGCGGGCATTGCAGCTGCGCGACTGGTGATCGTAGGGCAAAGCGGCCACCTCTCCACGCTTGAACAGCCAGACGCCGTCACTCGCGCCCTCATCGATTGGCTGGCGGGCTGAGGCGGTAGGTATTGTTCCGCGATTGCCAGTGGCGCGGCCGCATTTGACAATTGTCAAGGAAGCATTGCGCCTGTTGCGCTAGGCTCACCAAAAAACAATCAACGCCCAATATTGCTTTTTGGAGAATTCGATGAACAAACAGGCCCCTACAAACCAGCGCGCCGATTCGGATTTGGGACCGGCTCTGAAGCTGTATTTTGACGGCATGGAGAGTTGGAAGAAGCAATATGAAAATCTATTGCAAACAGCCATTCCCGCTCAGAGCGTCAGCCCATACAAACCGGTGCGCCCAAGCCAAGACGAGGCAATGGCAAGCTGGCAGAAGAGCGGCCAGGAGCTGTTTAAGCGCTTTGTCGAGCAGCAGGTCGAGCTATGCCGCTTCTTCGGCAAACGCTGGGAACAATATCTCGCCCTGCCGGGCCAATTCGCAGATTGCAAGACGCCCGCCGAGGCTGGACAGCGGCAGCTCGCCTTCATGAACCAGATGGCGGCGGACTATGCGCAGGAAAGCGCAAAGCTGATGCAGCCGATGGGCGATCTGATGGCCAAATGGGTTTCCGGCCGTCACGCGATGTGAGGCTGAAGCACAAGGCCGGCGCTGCGAGCCTTGAATCGAAGTCAGCGACAGCAGGCGCTGGTGAGCGGTCGGGTAAGACGGAATCGGCCAGCGCAATCCCCAGAGCCGAAATCCCAGCGCAAGCTGGGATCGAGTAACACCTAAAATCGCTCGAAAATACTGGATCCCAGCTTGCGCTGGGATTTCGGGCAAAGGGGGCTGTACTAGGATTTCGCGCCGCCAAAGATCATCGACCAGAGTTGGGCCATCGCGCCCTGCACCGGCCGGAAGCTAAAGCGGACGCGATGCCGTCCCGCGGGCACGGTAACGGCGCGGAACAGCACATTCGCACGAACGATCGTCGCGGGCTTGCCATCGACCTCGGCGACCCACCAAGGATGCCAAACGTCGTTCAGGACAACGAAACCCGGCTTGTCCGCTTCCACCTCAATTTCGATATCGGTGTTTCGGTACGACCTTATCCGCGCGCTTGAACGGCTTCCGCCAAGACCGCTCGTTCGCGCGGCGGGGAGCATTGGCGCTTGCTCGAGCAACACCGTCTCACGCGGATCAAACGCCGGCCAGCGGCCAGTCTTGACCAGCGCGTTAAAATCGGCGACCCGCCATTGGGATAGGAACAGCACGCGCGGCAGCGCATCGGCATTCTCGTAAATGAAGCCGTCCTGCGTTTTGCCGACCTGGGTCAGATCGCCGGGCTTGAGCGCTTTGTCGATCGTCTCCACGGCCACCGGACTGACGATGTAGCGAAGCCCCATCATGTCGGCCATCAGCGAGTTGTAGGATGGAAATAGCGGGCTGAACCAGCGCTGCTGCGGAACGGCGATCGTGTCTCCGGCGCCTAGCGCTTGCTCCACTTGCCGAAGCCGAAGCGGGTTGTACCCCAGCGTATGATCGTACCCATGCGTCAGGCCGGAATTGGGCCAGCTAAAGCCGACGCCAAGGAGTTCGACCCGGTCGCGGCGGTCCGATGGCAGCGCCGGCATGGTCTTCGTCTTAAGGAAATTCACCGTCGAGTTTAACGTGCCGGGAATAAATGGCGAGGATCGGCTGGTTGTCATGCCGGTCGATTCATTCGGCCTATTATTCACGCCGAGATCAGCCACCATGAAGCTGGCGACCAGCAGCACGATGGCGGGAGCCGGCAGCAATTGCATCCGGTCCGTCGCATAGATGAGGCCGAGCCCGCCGGCGGCGAACGCACACGAGGCTAATACCGGCTTGATTGCATCGGTCAAATGGCCATGCGCACTGGCAACAAGTATGCCGACGATAAAGATAAAGGCCAGCGCGCTGACGAGGACGACAAGCTGGGCGGCGCCGATATGCTTTTCCCGATTTTCCAGGAACGTATGCAGGCAATAGCCGGCTCCAATAGCCCCGAATGCGCCGATGAAGAATGTCGCGTCGGCCGGGCGTCGGAACAGGGGAACGCCGGGGAGGAAGTCATAAAAGAAATGGAATGCCGGCGTGTTCGATCCGAGCGCATAGAGCAGGCAGAACACTAAGGCGAACGCGCCATATTTGATGTCCTTATGCAGCGGCGCCTGTTTCGTTATGCTCAGGGTCAACAATGCAAGCATCGGAAGCAGCCCGATATAGAGCTGCCCCATATTCTGCGCCAAACCTGAACTTGTCCATCCAACGGTCCCAGGACCCCAATAGTTGACCGACGGGTCGTTCGCTCCAAAAAGGTCTGCGACGAAGGCGGTCAAAAGCGACGCCGGATGCAGCGAAGTGCCTCCAACCGCGTCAAAGGCGATGACCGGACGGCTCGAGGCCAGGCCGAACAAATAGATCAGCAGCACCGGGATGGACGCGGCAAGCAACACGACAAGCGACGCCGCCGCGAGCGGCTTGATCGACGCCAGCACGGATTGCCGCCAGTTGGCGCTCAAGACCCAATGACAGACAACGTAACCGGCGAGCAAATAGCAGCCTAGCAACTGAACCTGGCCCGGCGTCATGATCATGAGCGCCGCCGCGCCACCTGCCAGCACCCCGTAGAGCGGCGACCGTCGATCCAGCGCGCGCGACAAGAGCCACAGCGCCATGACGAAAAACACCAGTCCCTGCACCTGCGTTACATGCTGGATGCGCGCGCTGGCGGACGCCCCGAATCCGAACGCCAGCGCCGCCATCGCGGCGGCGGCGGGATGCCAAGCCCGATCCTTAAAGATCATGAGGACCGATAGGCAGCCCACGAGAATGACAATGAAGACATAAACTCCGAACGCCCAAGTGCTTGGCGCGGGATTGAAATAGGCCAAGAGAAAGGCGGGTGAAAAAATCAGCGACTGTGGATCGGCGATCTGCGGGGAGCCGCCAAAGACCTGCGGCGTCCAAAATGGCGAGTCCCCCGAATGCAGCGCCTGCGCCAGGAACTGCAACTGCGGAAAAAAATGCGCCTCGGCGTCAAAGGGCAAGCTCACGCGTCCGAGCAGCCAAGGCAGCGCAAGGATTGCCCAGCCGACGACGACGCCGACAAAGGCGGTTGGGTAACCGTGCTCGGCAAAGTCGGCAAGCGGCCCATGCTCGACCGACCATCGCCGCTGTTTGGTTTCGAGCGTCGAAACTTCCGCCTCCGGCCTATTCAAAAACAATCCCCAAAGTGAAATTTATCCAATTCAAAAGCATGAAACATCCTCCAAAAGGCGTTAGTTCCCAATGCTTGTTCAACAAAGCACCTGTCAGTGTCCGCGCAGGGATCGCTGGTCGGCAACCTCTGCGCGACTGGCGGTCTGCCTTGGCAGGCGCGCGCGCGTTGCCATGAAGGCCATGCGTGACGAATTGTGACCAAGATTAGGAAAATGCCGACGCGCCGTAAGGCCGTTTTCCTCCAGCAGGACGACGATTTCGGCGTCGTTAAACATTTGCAGGCCAAGGCGGGCGCGCAATTGCCGGTAGTCGGAGAAGAATGTTTTCACAAGTCCAGCGCAGGCGGCGAAGAAAAAGCCGTCCTTGGCTGCAAATTTCAGTAAGGCCGCCGCGTCGCTTAGCGGTCCTATGCCGGGCGGAATGACATCGGCGATTAACAGCCGGCCCTGACCGCTAAGTTTTTCCCGCCACAGTGTCAGACCGCGGCGAAGGTCGTCAGGGGTCAAATATTGAATGACGGAGTTGACGACGATGAGATCGAGCGAGCCGTCTGGCACGCTGGTCAGATCCTCCGGCGCGAGAATCGTTATGTCGTTACGGCCTTCAAGGCGGGCGGCAAGCGCCGATCTCGTCGTTGCCGCGCTGTCGCAGAGATAGAGATGCCCGCAAGCGTCAGCGACGCGCTCCGCTGCAAGCGCCGCGCCGCAGCCGAAATCGAGCACGCGTGCGTTCCGCTCCAGCACAAGCGCGGCGATCTCATCAGCGATCCGCCGGTAATGCGCCATCTCATGCCGCGCATTAGCGTAAATCGTCGTTTTGCCGTTCCAAAACTTGACCCAACTCACGGTAGCAACCTATTCCCCATGGCGGGCGACGCGCATGAAATACGCTCAATACCGTCACGCAACAACCGTCATTGCGCGGACCAAGCCTTAAAATGTGGCAGCGTCAGTCTTAACCGCACATGAAGCGGTCAGAGCAGGGTGGACGATTTCGCCGGCGTGAAAGGTTTGCAGCCCAAGACGCGCACCCGCGGGTTAGTGGGAGAGGAAGGGTTCACAAGCCCGGTGCAAGTGGCGGAAAACTATCCGTGCTTTGCCGCGAATTTGAGCATGGCTGTAGCGTCGCTCAGCGGGTCGGTGCTTGTCCGTGGCGCAAGTGCAACAGCGATGTGCTGGTTTCAGAAGCCCGCTCTTTTTGTGCGGCTCCGAATCGTTTCTATCTTAGGTTGCAGTTCTCGATTGCCTGAACGAAGCGTTAGCCGCGTTTGAGGGTCGCAGGCATCGGTGAACATGATTTGGAGGGTCTTGGCATGAGATGCCGCAAATTAACGCAACTTGGCTTCGCCGCATTCATGTCCGCGACGGCCATGTCCCTGCCCGCGAGCGCGGCCGATGTCCATGACAATGGCGGCAGTCTCAAGGATGTCCCCGAGGTCTACGCCGCGCCCCGCAATTGGGAAGGCTTCTATTTTGGGGGGCATCTTGGCTATGGCTGGGGCGAATTCGAAGCTTCCGACGTCGATCCGGTGTTTCTGATCGATGAGGATCTCGATCATGAGCCCGAGGGCTGGCTGTACGGCGCCCAGATCGGCTACAACTGGCAGTGGCATTCGAAATGGGTCTTCGGGGTCGAGGCCGACATCGCCGGCAGCGATGTAGATGGCGACGCGTCCTACGATTTTGTCTTCGCTCCGGGGGATGCGTTCGTCCAGACCCAGAGCATGGAGCTGGAATATTTCGCGACCGTGCGCGCCCGGTTAGGCTACGACCTCGGCAAGACGCTGCTCTTCGTCACAGGCGGCTGGGCCTTCGCCCAGGTCGATATCGATTTCGACACGGCGATCGTGGGCCCCGGTCCGATCCCCGACACGGGCTTCCTTGCCTCCGCCGACTCCTCGCATGATGGCTGGGTCATCGGCGGCGGCTTCGAAACCTGGCTGCGCGACAATGTCAGCCTGAAGGTCGAATATCTCTACGCCGATCTGGACGAAGAGGTTTATCAACCGGTTGCCACGGTCGCCGGCGAGCCCTTCGAGTTCACCATCCAGACGGTCCGCGTCGGGATCAACTTCCACTTTTAATTGAGCGCCGCGCGGAACGTCACAGCCGCGCGGCTTCCATCCAAGCGCCGGTCAGCGAAAGAGGCGTCCAAGCCCCAGACGCCGGAAAATCACGATTTCGATCAGCACGAGAAACACAAGGATGCCGATCACCCCGTAAAAGGCGTAAGGGTGCTGTGATGCCGGGATACCCGCGACGTTCGCGCCGAGCAATCCGACGAAAAGATTGAGCGGTAGAAACGCTGCCGCGCCGAGCGACAATAGTGCGATCATCCTATTTGTCTGTTCGGCCATGCGCGCGTTCATCGTGTCCTGCACGATATTGGCGCTTTCGCGGACCGAATCGAGCGCCTCGATGTAACGGTGAACCTCGTCGGTGATCTCGCGCAGATGGCTTTGCCACCAATCGTCGAGCCAATCGAGATTGGCGTTCATCAGGTTTGCGAAAGCGTCGCGCTGTGGCGAGAGATAACGGCGCAAAGGAACAATGCGGTGGCGGACGTCGCTCAACCGGCGGCGGAGCCGGCGAAGATCGCCGCTGGCGGCCTCGTCCTCCAACTTGTCGATCTCGGCCTCAAGCTCCTGCACAAGGGTTCGCATCCGCGAAATCATGCCTTCGGCGAGGGCGACAATCAGTTCGGCTGAGCTGTTTGATCCGCTGCCGGCCTCGTAGGAAGCGCGCAGAGCGTCAACAGTAGCCAGCCGCCGGTGCTGCACGGTAATTACCCGGTCGTCCTCGATCCAGGCGCGAATGGAGACGAGATCGGTCGGCTCTGATTTCGGATCGAAGTTAACGCCGCGCAGAATAAGCAATGCGCCTTTGGGAGAAATAAGGCAGCGTGGCCGCGTATCATAGGCCAAGAGCGCTTTGACAACATTTTCGTCGAGCCCGGCTTCATCGCGCAGCCACCGCTCGGCGTCCGAGCCCTTAGGATCAACAGCGATCCAGACCCAAAAATCTTTGGTCCCATCGGAAACGCCCGATGGCAAAGGCTCGGCTTTCCCGTCCGGGCCGACCTTGAAACCAAACGCGAAACTCTTGAAGCGAGCGTCCTTTTGCACGTCTGCACCCCTGTCTTAAGAACTTCGGATCGTGGCCACGCACAATGCGAATAGCAGTTTTCCCCCGCCTTCGCCAATCCACGTCAGGGATCAGCGCCGGTTAACTCCCCCATCATAGATCAGTTCAGCGTTGTACCGTGGAAGGCTGCCGATGGGCCGTCATAAACGTGACATGAACAAAATGCGATCCTACCCTTGGCTCGTGGCTTGATGGGCCAGACTGCGTTCGCCGGCTTTGGTTACGTGAGTGTCTTCATGGCGCGCATTATCGTTTTAGCAGACATCCATCTGTCGCCCACGCACGGCTTCTTCTGGGAGAATTGGTGCGTCGCGCGCGACTTCGCCAACATGTTCAGCGCTCAAGCCGTCATCATCAATGGCGACCTCTGCATCGATGGGCCGGACAGCGACGCCGAGATGGCTTTCGCCGCCTCCGCTTTGAAGGGGCTGAACGATTTCGCGTTGGCTTTGCCGGGCAACCACGATGTTGGTGACGAGCCGCCAGGTCAGGATAAGAAACAAATCATCAACGCCGCCAGGCTCGCACGCTGGAAGAGCGCTTTTGGCGCGGACCGCTGGATGCAAGAGACCGGCGCCTGGCGTTTAATCGGCGTCAACGCGCAGCTTTTCGGGTCCGATCTGGCGGAGGAACGGGATCAAAATCATTGGCTCGCCGGCCAACTTGCCGAAGCTGCCGGGCAGCCGGCTGCATTGTTTCTGCATAAGCCGCTGTTCATGGAGCATCCCGATGAGCAAGGCGACTCAGCCGCCTGCATGGGGGACGTGCCGCGAAAGAACCTGCTCGAAAGATTGCACCGATCAAGCGTGCGGCTCGTCGTTAGCGGCCATCTGCATCAACATCGTGACCGCGTCGTCGACGGCATCCGGCACCTCTGGCTCCCGGCCATCGCCTTCGCGGCGCCCCGCGACGCCGGCGGCGATCCCAGATGCGGGTTGGCGATCCTCGATTTTTCGGAAAACAGCGCCGAGGTCAAGATCGAGTATCCGGTCGGCTTAATCTCGCACGATCTGGCCGCGATAAAGGGCCACGGCCGCTACACCTTTCTGCGCGAAATGCCGCCTTGCCCGCCTCGCGGGATCGCAGTCCCCGGCGCGGATTGACTGGCACCGGGCGGAGGCAAGCTATCTTTGTGGCTGTCCGCCGGACGCCGCTCCTGCCGGCGGGACAGCCGACACCGAGCTTGGCACGGATGTTGGGGCCACGGACAGCGCGAAAAGGCGCCAGCGCTGGTTCACGACTTCGAACTGCATGTCGAAATCGATCTGCACCGGCTGGCCCGGAAAATAGCCTTTGATCCGCAAGCGTCCGTTAGGGTCGATTGACGGCGTTTCGGGGAGCTGCGGCGGGAGGATGGCGACGGCGGCCAGCTCGACGCCCCGCGCCGAAAGGTTCGCGAATATCTGATACAGCCGCCCGGCCGAATTCGCCTGCGCGAAGGACGGCGCCGCGAGATCGCGCATGACGGTGTAGTTGCCACTAGAAAGCGCATCGTTGAGACGCAGGAGGGTCGCCCGGATAAGGACGAGGATGGTTTCAGCGCTCGGCGTCGCGGCCTGGGGCGCGGGCGCGGGTTTCGCCGGAGCCGTCGCTTTCTTCGATGGCGCGGCCGGGGCTTGGTTCCCCGACTGCGCCTGCGCCGTTGGCGGATGCGTGGCAGTCGCGGCGGCGACAGCCATCGCGCAGGTTAGGTAAAGAAAACGCCGCCTTGGAGGCGGCATCTTCGGTGATCCTGTCTTGTTCAGCATCCGATGCACGTCACCATCCAAAGGTCACGCCGGCCTTGCCCGCGACGGTGCCGTCCTGCGCGCCGAAGCCGACGCCCGCGTCAAGCGTGATCGTGCTGGTCCGGCCGAACGACCCTCTGTCGACCAAGCCCGCCGCCGAGACGCCGAAGGCGCTGCCGCCCTCGAAATTGCCGTAGCCAAAGCGCATCGCGAAGGTTTGGCCATCCTGAAAGATCGGCTGGTCGAGCGCCAGCGCAATGGCGATGCCTTCCGCCAGTTCGTCGTCGCGCCGGCCGAGCGCGTCGATCTGGCCTTGGAACGCGCCGCCGTCCGAGGCGAGATTGCCGAACGCGTCGGTGGTCACGATTTCGAGCGAACCAATCTGCGCGTTGCGGCTGTCGGTCGAGGCGATGCCCGCCATTGTGTAGGTGTTGGTGGCGGTGCCGAAGGACAGCTGGTTGTCGCGGGTCGTCGCCGCATTGACGCCTACCGCCGTGGAGTTTGCAAAGGTCGCTTCGGCGCCCGCTCCCAAAGCGGTTGAGGAGGTGCCGCTCGCGACAGATGCAGCGCCTATGGCCGTCGAGCCGTTGCCGCTGGCTTGCGCGGTGGCGCCGAGGGCAGTCGCTGCACTGTTGCTGGCAATAGCTTCGTGACCTGTCGCGGTGGACGATAAACCGCTGGCCTGCGCGCCTTGACCCGTTGCGGTGGCAAAATCCTGCGTCGCGCTCGCACCTTGACCTGTTGCGGTTGAGTCTAACCCGCTAGCTTCAGAATCCTCACCGGTTGCTGTCGAGAAATTACCGATGGCATCGGCGTTTTGACCGGTTGCGGTTGAGCTAGAGCCACTCGCAGTCGCGCTTGACCCCGTCGCGGTTGATTGATCGCCACTTGCGGTGGAGTTTTGACCTGTCGCGGTCGAGGCAAAGCCGGTCGCGGAAGAGACATGACCCGTCGCCGTCGAGAAATCGCCGGTGGCATCGGAGTTTTCTCCCGTCGCCGTTGATTGCAGGCCGCTGGCGGTCGCAGTTCGGCCCGTTGCAGTTGAGTTGACGCCGCTCGCTGTGGCGAGGTGGCCGGTTGCGGTTGACGCAAAGGCGGTCGCCGTAGCCCCCTGACCGGTCGCCGTGGAAAAATCGCCGCTGGCAAAGGAGTTTTGGCCCGTTGCGGTTGAATTTGCACCGGTCGCCGTAGCGACGGCGCCGGTCGCAGTCGAGAAATCGCCTATTGCGGAGGCGAAACTGCCCGTCGCCGTCGAAGCATCGCCACTGGCGGTGGCGGCTTGCCCCATCGCTGTCGAATTATCGCCACTGGCCGTGGAGAAAGCACCCGTTGCCGTTGAATTGGCGCCGCTGGCGGTGGCGACCGAGCCGCAAGCCACGGAGGCGGCTCCCGTCGCCGTTGCGCCGATTCCCGTTCCGGTCACGACATCCTGGCAAACAAATTGCGCCTGCGCCTGCTCCGCTGTGATGCCGAAAGCGAGAAGTATGCCTGCCGTGGCAAGGCCGAATTTCGGTCCCGTCTTGTTCCCCCAGCCAAACATCTTGCTTTTGTCCTCTACCAAACGTTTCCAACCTGATGCTTCAGTTTTGCCGTAAGTAGGCCGTCGTGACGCGGGATTAGTACGATACTCAGCGCTACAAACTCTCGCGCTCACTTCGCTCGCCCCAAATCTATTGAATAAACTTTTGTTCAAATGCTCCGGATCACAACTACTGACGATCTGGTCATTTGGCAATCCGTCCGTGAAAAGACTAAAATTTAATTTAATTATGAGGCTCGAATATCACATGGAAAGTGACACTCAATCTTGCTCGTCAACGCATCTCAAATTTAACGCGTAGCGCTCCATAGAGCTGACGCCCCGGCGTTGGAAAGCCGCATATTTGGACAACGCGATTGATCGGCTGCGTGCGTCAACTCACTCCTCTCGTGCGCTCTGCCACCTGCGCATGAATGAGGACGAGCGCCAGCCCAAGCGTGCCCGCCGCGAGCGAGGCGCGGACGCGTCGCAAAACAGTACGCTGTTCAGGAGTAATTATTTCACATTATCAAATTCTATTCGATCATAGCGAATCTCGTTTGACAGCGCAGGCTGTCCCGTGTTTCAAATAATGCAATGATTTTACGTCTGGGGAGACGAAGCCTTTGAAGAACGCCGGCGCGAAAATTGAACCGATCCTTGAGGGCGCTGCCGAAGGCAACCTTCCTGGCAGGGCGGCGGCTGAAGTCCTCAAAAGCGCGCGGACAATCCAGTCGATCGAACGCGCGCTGGACCTCCTGGACATTCTGGCGGCGGCGGACGGCGAGCTTTCGCTCGGCGAGATCGCGACGCTCTCCGGCCTCAACAGCTCGACCTGCCACCATCTTCTGGCGACCTTGGTCAAGCGCGGCTATGTCGGCCGCAACCGTCGCGCCCGCAGCTATTTCCTCGGCGCGCGGATCGTCGAGCTGTCCAACTCCCGGCTCAAGCAGTTTAACCTGACCGATGCCGCGATGTCGGAGCTGCGCCAGCTCAATCAAGCAACCGGTGAAAGTGTGCATCTGGCCGTGCTGCAAGGCTATGCGCTGGTCACGCTCGCCAAGCTCGACTCGCGCCTCCCGGTGCGGGTCGGCTACGACGAAATTGGCAAAGCGAACGCCGCGCACGCGACGGCAACAGGCAAGGCCATCCTTGCTTGGTTGCCGGAAGCCGAGATCGCGCGCGTCATCGCCAATAATGGGCTGCCGCGTTTTACCGACAAGACCATCGGCACCATCGCCGGCCTGATGGAAGATTTGCGCCTAACGCGCCGCAACGGCTACGCAATCGACAGCGAGGAGTTTCAGCCCGGCGTCGTCTGCATTGGCGCGGCGATCCGCGATCATGCCGGGGCGGTGGTGGGCTCAGTGAGCTGCTCGATGCCGCAGATGCGCGCCAAGGGCAAAGCTCGTGAGCATGTCAAAGCTGCCATCAAACTGTGCGCGGCGGCGATTTCTGAGCGGCTGGGCTGCGTCAAGGATGGCGCGGAACCGAGTCGCGATTAACTTAAGACGTTCCGGTTTCAGGACAAACGGAGTTTTCTCATGCCCATGCCAGAAGGCGTTAAAACCAGCCCGGATTATAAAATTCCGGACACAATGAAAGCATGGGTTTTGGGTGATCCCGGCCAGCTCACCTTCCAAGACAAGCCGGTGCCGGTTCCGGCGAAGGCGGAAGTGCTGGTGCGCATAGATGCGGTTGCGATCTGCGCCACCGATCTTGAGATCATCCATAATGGCCCCCCTGCCCAGATCCAGGGGGGCCTTCCTTTCAACAAGGGCTTTACGCCGGGCCACGAATATATGGGCACCGTCGTAGCACTCGGGCAGGGCGTCGATGAATATAAGATCGGCGAGCGGGTGACGGTTGAAATCCACGCGGGCTGCGGCCAGTGCAAACGCTGCCGTCAGGGCATGTACACCGCCTGCCATAATTACGGGAAGAACTATGGCGAGGTGAATAAGGGTCACCGCGCCAACGGCTTCACCACCGATGGCGGCTTTTGCGAATATCAGGTCAACAATATCAACACGCTGGTGCATGTCGCCGACAGTATGTCGGATGAGGAAGCGACGCTGGTCGTGACCGCCGGCACCGCCATGTACGGCTTGACGGAGCTCGGCGGTCTGGTCGCGGGCGAAAGCGTCGTTGTGACGGGACCCGGTCCAATTGGTCTGCTCGGCGTTGCCGTGGCCAAGGCGCTCGGCGCGCAGCCCGTAATCCTCACCGGTACGCGCGATAATCGCTTGGAAATCGGCAAGCAGCTAGGTGCGGACTATGTCATCAACGTGCGTAACGAGAATCCCGTTGAAGCGGTGCGCCGTTTGACGGACGGCAAGGGCGTCGATTACGTGATCGAATGCTCCGCCGCCGCCAATGCGATCAATGAAGCGGCGCAAATGGTCAATCGCGGCGGCAAAATCTGCCTCGCGGCCTTCCCGCACGAATCGCCGCCCGTCGATGTCGCCCATATCGTGCGCAACAATATTTACCTTTACGGCATTCGCGGCGAAGGCAAAGCGGCCACGCACCGCGCGGAAGCGTTCATGCGTCAGAAACGCTTCGATGCCACACTGATCCATACGCACACATTCGCGATGAAGGATCTGCCCGAGGCGCTGCGCTATGCCAAGGACCGCGTGGAAGATGCGATCAAGGTCGTCGTGAAGAACGACCATGCGATGGCTGTTCGGGCGGCAATCGCTGCCGAGTGACGCGCCTCGCCGCGCAAGATCGGGCAAAGCGCTAAAGGCGCTTTTCCCGCAACAACTTGCCTTTTGCCGATGAGACCGAGCGTATTCGTTCGCAATGAACTGGCGCGCCTACGGAGCATTGAATGCTGACCTGCGACCAATATCTGATGCCGACCAGCCTTGCAGAAGCGCTTGCCCTTTGGGCTGGCGCTCCAGGCGGCAGCCGCTTGGTTGCGGGCGCAACGGACATCCTGCCCTGGGCCCGCGAAGGCCGGGCGGGCGACGTGCATTTGCCGTCGATGGTCGATCTGAGCCGGGTCCAAGAGCTGTGCGGCTACCGGATCGAGGGCGGCAAGGTGAGGTTGGGCGCGAATGTCGTCTATCAGCAGTTTCTCGAAGACGAGACGCTGCGGCGGCATTTGCCATCGATGCCCTATTGCGCGATTTGGTTCGCCGATGACCAAATCCGGCAACAGGCGACACTTGCGGGCAATATCGTCAACGCCTCGCCAGCCGCCGATGGTACGCCGCCGGTTCTGACCATGAACGGCGAGATCGAGATCGCCCGGCTCGAAGATGCCCGTGTGGTGACGCGGACGATGAGGGTTTCAGACTTCGTGCACGGCCCTGGCAAGACTGCGCTTGCCCCAAGCGAGATTGTCACGGCGATCATTTGTGAGTCCATGCAAGGCTATGGCGGATCCTTCCAGAAGGTCGGTCAGCGGCGCTCGCTGGTGATTTCCTCGGTTTGCGCGGCGGCGCTCGTGAAAACGGACGCTGCGGGGGAGGTGTTTGAGGACATCCGCCTGGCGCTGGGCGGGGTCAGCCCTGTTCCGATGCGCCTGACCGATATTGAGGACATGCTGCGCGGGCAGCGCATCACCCGTCAGCTCGTCGCCGACGCGGCCGCTTTACCCGCCGACCGCGTCGCCTCGCGGACGCGGCGCGAATATCGGCGCGGCGTGGTGCGCGGTTTCATCGAAGCGGCGATCGAGGACGCATTGGTCGCTTGCGGCGCGCCCCGGCCCGTCGCCGCACAAAGGGAGGCAGCGCATGTCTGATCTCGAAATTCACATGCGGGTCAACGGGCGCGCCGTAAAGCGGCATACCCCGCCGCATACGCGGCTGCTCGATTTCCTGCGCGACGATCTCGACCTAACCGGCACCAAGGAAGGTTGCGGCGCGGGTGAATGCGGCACCTGCTCGGTCTTCGTTGACGGCAAGCTGGTTAAATCCTGCTTGATGCCCGTTGCCAAGGCGCAGGGCGCCGAGATTCAGACCATCGAGGGCCTCGCGCCTAAGCGCGGCGAGCTTACGGAAGTCCAACGCGCCTTCCACAAGACTGGCGCCAGTCAATGCGGCTATTGCATCCCCGGCATGGTGATGGCGGCGACCTCGGCGCTGCGCGAAAATCCCGATGCGGGCATCGAGGAGATCAAAGAGCGCCTTGGCGGCAATATCTGCCGTTGCACCGGCTACACCAAGATTTTCGAGGCGGTCGAGATCGCGCGCGACGTAATCGCCGGGCGGCTCTCCCCGACCGCGCTGGAGCCGGACCCGGCCGGCCAGTCCTTTATCGGCAATAATGTCCGCCGCCTGGATGCGCCGAGCAAGGTCAGTGGCCGTCTGCGCTATGCGGGCGACATGGTGATCCCCGGCATGTTGCATATGCAGGTGCTGCGCAGCCCGCACGCCCATGCGCGGATCAAATCCATCGATGTGAGCGAGGCCGAGGCTTTGCTTGGCGTCGCCTGCGTCGTGACTGCCGCCGATGTGCCGGGCGAGGATGGTTTCGGCGTATTCATTCATGACCAGCCGATCATGGCGCGCGGGGTCGTCCGCTATGTCGGTGAGGCCATCGCGGCGGTTGCGGCCGAGGATGTGCTGACCGCGAAGGAAGCGTTGCGCCGCATCAAGATTGAGTATGACGAGCTTCCGGGCGTGTTCGACCCGGAAGAGGCGATGAAAACCGGCGCGCCGGTGCTGCACGATTACGCGCCCGAAAACGTCACCAAGCACATCCCCATCCGCAAGGGCGATGTCGAGAAGGGTTTTGCCGAGGCCGATCTGATCGTCGAGGAGCGCTACGAAACTCAGCAGGTCGAGCACGCCTATCTGGAGCCGGAAGCTGGTCTCGCCTATGTCGACCATGACGATGTGGTGACGGTGATTTCTCCGAGCCAGAACATCACTCACCACCGTCATATGCTCGCCAAGATCATCGACAAGCCGATCAACAAGGTCCGCTTCATCATGAGCCCGGTGGGCGGCGGCTTCGGCGGCAAGGAAGACATGATCTATCAGGGGATGCTGGCGCTCGCCGCGATGAAGAGCGGACGGCCGGTGCGCCTCGTGTTCACCCGTGAAGAGTCCATCATCTCCACCGCCAAGCGCCACCCGGCCCGCATCACCTACAAGATGGGCCTGAAGAGCGACGGCCGGATCACGGCGGTCGAGTTCAAAATGATCTCCGACGGCGGCGCTTACGGCATGTCGACCGAGGGCGTGATGCGCAAGGCGGCGATCCTGTCCTGCGGGCCTTATGACATTCCGAACGTCAAGATCGACACCATCGGGGTTTACACGAACAACACGCCATCGGGAGCCTTCCGCACCTTCGGCGCGATGCAGGCGCAGTTCGCCACCGAATCCCATCTCGACATCTGCGCGGAAAAGCTTGGTCTCGATCCCTTTGAAATCCGCCGCCGCAATATGATGCGCGACGGAGCCATCACACACACGCAGCAGACGCTCGGCTCGGTGTCGATCGGCACGGTGCTGGATGTGGCGGAAACAGCCTCGCGCTGGGAAGCCGGCGCGCCGGGGCGCGGTGTGACACGTTCCGATCTTGGCGGCGAAGGCACGCGCGAACCCTGCACGCTCGGCGCGCGCTTCGCACCGCCCGTGTCCAAGGATAAGAGGGAGGTCGCCTGATGCAGCGCAAGATTCGCGGCCGCGGCATGGCGGCGTCCTGGTACGGCATCGCGCGCACAGCGACCATCGACCGCGCGGGCGCTTGGGCCGAACTCGACGATGGCGGCACGGGCAAGATCCTCACCGGCGTTACCGAGATCGGCGAGGGCATTTTAACCGTCATCGCGCAGATCGCCGCCGAGGAATTGGGCGTTCGCCCCGAGGACATCACCATCGGCGACAACGATACGGCCCGTTCGCCCGAAGCGGCCCATGCCGGCGCGACCCGCCAGACCTACATGATCGGCAATTGCGTCGCGCTCGCCTGCCGCGACGCCCGCCTCAAGCTGGACAAGGAAATCGCTGAATATTGGGGCGTAGAGGCGGACACCATCCGCGCTTTCAACGGCGAAATCTGGTCGGAGGGCAGCAATCTGCGCCTGTCGATGGACGAAGCCGTGGGCATCTGCAAGAAGCGCGGCGTGGTGCCGGTCGGCTCCGGCTCCTTCACCGCGCATGGCACCGGGCTCGATCCGGTCGATGGGTCCGGCAGTCCCTGGCAGGCCTATGTGTTCGGCGCGCAGGTCGCCGAGGTGGAGGTCGATACGCTGACCGGCGAGGTTCAGGTGCTCGGCATCTGGGCCGCGCATGATGTCGGGCGTGCGATCAATCCGCGCGGAGTGGAAGGCCAGATCGAGGGTGGCGTCGTTCAAGGCCTGGGCCAGGCGCTGATGGAAGACTATCAGCTTGAGAATGGCCATACCAAAACGCATGGTTTCGCCAAATATATCCTGCCGACCTCGTTGGACATTCCGCAGATCAACACAAGCATTATTGAAGATCGCGATCCAAGAAGTCCTTTGGGCGCAAAAGGTATCGGCGAACCGGCGCTTGTCCCGACGGCTCCTGCGATTATGAACGCCATCTACGATGCTGTCGGAGTTCGCATAAGGTCGCTTCCGGCGACACCCGAGAAGATTCTTGCCGCACTCGCAGAAAGAGCTTTGCTGCGCGAAGGCGCCGTAGCCTAGACCAAATGATGGCGCTGCCCCGTCATTAAGGTTAAAAAAAACGGGTAGGGCATTGGCCCATTAGTGGAGAGAACACGCATGACGATAGTTAATCGAAGAGTAGTTCTAGCATCGGCAGCGGTGATTTTGGCGGCCGCAGCCGTGTCCACCCCCAGCCGGGCAGAATTTCCGGATCAGCCGATCGAGATGACGGTGATGTTCGGCGCTGGCAGTGCGGCGGACGTCACCGCCCGGCACTTGGCGGAAGGCATCGCCAAGCGGCTGAGTGTGGCCGTTCCGGTGGTGAACCGCACTGGCGCGGGCGGCGCGGCGGGCCTTGTTCATCTCTCGCAGCAAAAGCCCAACGGCTACGCGATCGTTTGGACATCGAACCAGATGTCGACGACCTATCATTCTGGCCAATTGCCGCTGGCTTACGACAATTTCACTCCGGTCGCCCGGGTGAGCGTGGAAACGCCAGCGCTTGCGGTCAAAGCTGACGCTCCTTGGAAGAACCTCAAGGAGATGCTCGAATACGCCAAGGAAAATCCGGAAAAGGTCCGCATCGGTAATTCCGGCGCTGGTAGCCACACCCATCTTTCAGCCGCCGCTTTGTTCGCCAATGTGGGCGCGAAAACCATCGACGTGCCGTTCCAGACCGGTCAGGCAACCGTCAATCTGCTGGGCGGACGCATCGAGGGGGCCGTGCAGCTTCCGGCCGCGTTCATCTCGCATGTAAAGAGCGGCGATCTGCGCATCATCGCGGTGCTCGGACGCGAACGCGATCCGATCTTCCCCGACGTGCCGACCGCGAAAGAGCAGGGCTTCGACGTTCAGCTCGACATGTGGCGCGGTATAGCGGCGCCGAAGGACACACCAGCCGACGTTGTCGCGAAACTGCAAAAAGCGATCGAGGAAACCGTGGCCTCGCCTGAATTCAGCGAAGCGGGCAAGACGGTCGGTTTCCGTCCCGCGTTCATGCCGGCGAACGATTTCGGCATCCTCATCGCCAGCGACGACAAGAAGCTTGGCGATGTGATGTCGCAGCTTGGCATGAAGAAATCGCAATAAGCGTTAGAAAAATGCCGGCCGCGCGCGCCCACCAAGGCAAGCGCTGCCGGCCTCTCCCGGGAGAAGCCGCGTGTCGATGAGCGATGAATTGGCCCCCATGCAAGACAAGGTGACGTGGCCACGTGCCATTTGTACTCGCCATTGCGAATTGGCGTGCGCCGTCGCACTGGGCGCCATCGCCTTGTTCTTCATCATCTACGCGTCGAATTTTGCATGGGGAAGTGTCGCCCTGCCGGGACCGGGATTCTTCCCGTTGCTGCTCGGCATCGCGCTGCTGTTTTGCAGCCTATGGATCGGCGCCGAAACGTGGCGCACGGCAGCCACGGGCGATTGCCACGAACTCGGGCACCGTGACGTCCTCATCGTGATGGGCGCGCTGTTCCTTGTCGCGCCGGCCTTCGAAAGGCTTGGTGCGTACTTGACGTTGGGCCTGTTCGCCTTCGTGCTTCTGGTTCTCGTTGCACGCAAGAACGTGTTCGTCGCTGCCGCATCCTCGGCCGTGGGCATGGCCGCCGTCTGGTATTTCTTCCAGATCCTGCTTGGCCTGCAACTGCCCAAGGGACTTCTTCTAGGATAATTGAATGTCAAGTTTCGAGCTTCTCGTAAACGGTTTCGGTACAGCTTTATCCTGGAAGGGCTTGCTCTATTGCTTCATCGGCTGCCTGTGGGGCACCGTCGTGGGCGTGCTGCCTGGGCTTGGGCCGCTCGCCGGCATGACGTTACTGCTGCCGCTGACCTTCGGCCTCGACCCGACGACCGGCATCATCATGCTGACGGGCATCTTTTACGGCGCGATGTATGGCGGCTCGACCACATCGATCCTCGTGCGCATCCCCGGTGAAGCGGCCTCCGTCGTCACCTGCATCGACGGCCATGAGATGGCCAAGCAAGGCCGCGCCGGACCGGCTTTGATGATCGCGGCGGTCGGCAGCTTCATCGGCGGCACGGTGTCGATCCTCGGCCTCATCTTCATCGCGCCCCCGCTCGCCAAGCTGATGATCCAAATCGGGCCATCGGTCGAAGTCGTGCTCATTCTCTTCGCGCTAGTTGTCATCGCCCTCGTCTCCGCCGGTTCACGGATCAAGACGGCCTCGATGATCTCGCTCGGTCTCCTGCTCGGGACTGTGGGCATGGACAAGCTGACGGGCTTTCCGCGCTTCACCTTCGGCAGTTTAGGGCTATCGGACGGCCTGTCCTTTGCCGCGCTCGCAATCGGCCTGTTCGGCATCTCCGAGATTCTCCTGAATCTGGAGAAAACCCAGACCATCAAGGCCATCGTGCCGAAATTCCGCGACCTCATTCCGCGCGGCAAGGATCTGCGCGAGGCGTTCCCCGCCATTGGGCGCGGCTCGCTTATCGGCTGCATTTTCGGCATCATTCCGGGCGTCAGCCATATCGTGTCGACCTTCGTCTCCTACGCGGTGGAGAAGAAGCTATCCCGCCACCCAGAGGAGTTCGGCAAGGGCGCCATCGCTGGCGTCGCCGGCCCTGAGACCGCCAACAACGCCGTCACAGGCACCGCGATGATCCCGCTGCTGGCGCTCGGCATCCCCTCCATTCCGGCGACCGCCATCCTGCTTTCCGCGCTCACCATACACGGGGTGCAGCCGGGACCGCTTTTGCTCACCGACAATCCGCAGGTGTTCTGGGGGCTGATCGCCAGCATGTATATCGGCAACGTCATCCTGCTGATCCTGAACCTGCCGATGGTCGGTCTTTTCGTCAATCTGCTGCGCATCCCGTATGTTTGGCTGGTGCCCGCGATCCTGGTTATTTCGGTGGTGGGCGTCTACAGCGTGGACTTCAACGCCTTCGACATCTGGGTCATGGCCTTTGCCGGCTTCGTGGGCTATTTCTTGCGCAAATTCGGCTTCGAAATGGCGCCGCTTTTGCTCGCGCTGGTGCTGGGTGACCGGCTGGAGGAAAACTTCCGGCTGGCTTTAACGATGTCCAACGGCAATTACGCGACCTTCGTCGACAACGCCTCCCTCATTGTGCTCTTCGGCTCCATCGGGCTCCTGCTAAGCGTGCAGGGCATCGCCTGGGCCTTCGGCTACCGCAAAGCTTTCGCAGATCAGGCAGAGGGCGCGTAAGAATGCTCTCGCCTCGCCAAAAGGACTTCAAGACATGTTGAACGTCGCAGGTGCCGACGATGCGCGCTCGCTCATCGCGGCGAGAGCGCGCGCGATCGCGGCGGCGGGCGGGCTTACCGAGGCGCTCAAGACGGGTGGCTTGGAGCGGCTCGTTGAAGTCTCGCTTTCCGAGGCGGTGGTGCTTGGCTTGCTTAAGCAGGGGGTGCGCAAATATTTCGCCATCTTCGGCCACGGTTCGACCGATCTGGGCGAGGTGCTGCGCATCTACGATGCCGCGGGCGTCACCCGCACCATCAACTGCCGCAACGAAGTTGAGATGGCGCACGCCGCCACCTGCCTTGCTTGGCAATATGGCGAAACGCCCGCCGTTGTCACCTCGATTGGGCCGGGCGCGCTGCAGGCCATGGCAGGATCGCTCGCGGCGGCCTCCAATGGCGTCGGTGTCTATCACATTTATGGCGATGAGACGACGCGCGGTGAAGGCTACAATATGCAGCAGGTCCCGAAACGCCAGCAGGGTCTGTTCGGGCGGATGACGGCGGTCATGGGCGAGTCCTACGTGCTGCACACGCCGGGCGCCTTGCGCGACGCGATGCGCCGGGGTACGCACTGCGTCCATCATCCCTACAAGGCCGGGCCGTTTTATCTGCTTCTGCCGCTCAACACGCAGCCTGAGATGACCGAGGTCAATCTGAGTACGTTGCCTGAGCGCTACCGCGTTCCGCCTCTTGCTCCCTACGGCAACGACGCGATGGACGAAGCCGTTTCGCTCATCGCCCAATATGACCGCATCGCCATCAAGGCCGGCGGCGGAACGCGCGAGGCGGGCAACCAGCTTCGCCAACTCGCCGAGCGTATCGGCGCGGCCGTGGTGCTCTCGCCCGGCTCGACCGGCGTCCTGCCCGACGATCACCGCCAAAACATGCATGTCGGCGGCTCCAAGGGGTCGATATCCGGCAATTACGCGATGGAGAATGCGCAGCTTCTGATTGCCATCGGCACGCGGGCCGTGTGCCAGGCGGATTGCTCGGGCGTCGGCTATCCGTCCGCCAAGGCGGTCATCAACATCAATGGCGATTGGGCCGACCTGATGCATTACGCCAATACGGTCGGCCTTCCCGGTCATATCCCGGTGGTGATTGAACGCCTGCTTGAGCGCATTGGCGGGTCCAATGCCGTCGATCCGGCGCGCAAGGCCGACTGGCTCGCCGCCTGCGCGGAGAAGAAAACGCAGTGGAGCGCCTTCAAGCAGGAGCGCTTCGCGGCCGCCCCGATTTTGGACGAGGTGTGGGGCAAGCCGGTTCTGGCGCAGCCCGCCGCGATCAAAATCGTCGCCGATTTCGCCAAGTCCATCGGCGCGGTAAAATATTTCGACGCGGGCGACGTGCAGGCCAACGGCTTCCAGATCGTCGAGGATGAGACCGCAGGCGACACCTTCACCGAGACCGGCGCGTCCTATATGGGCTTTGCCGCCTCGGCGCTTCTGGCTGGGGCCGCCGCCGATCATCCGCGCTACGCGATCGCCTTCACCGGCGACGGCTCCTTCATGATGAACCCGCAAATCCTAATCGACGGCGTCGAGCACGGCGCGCGCGGCATGATCGTGCTGTTCGACAATCGCCGCATGGCCGCAATCTCTGGCCTGCAAATGGCGCAATACCAGGCCGAGTTCCGCACCAATGATAGCGTGCCGGTCGATTATGTCGCGATGGCCGGATCGGTCACCGGCGTCAAGGCGGTCTGGGGCGGCACGACGGTGGACGAACTGCGCAAGGCGCTCGACGCGGCGCGCGCGCATGACGGCCTCTCGCTCGTGCATGTGCCGGTCTATGCGGGCGACGATCCACTTGGCGGCATGGGCGCTTATGGCTCGTGGAACGTCGGCAATTGGGTCGAGGACGTGCAGGCCCGCTACATCCAGCAGAGCATTTAACGACGGCAAGCCCCCCTCACCCGGTCGCTGCGCGCCCGCCCTCTCCCGCAAGGGGAGAGGGCTAAAAAGAAAAGCGCCGCCCGCTTGCCCTCTCCCCTTGCGGGAGAGGGCTCCCGCCGGAGGCGGGTGGGTGAGGGGGCTTTTTTCAGCGACAGACATTCGAAGCGGAGACGATCATGTATCAAGACCTGCAGCTCTACATCGACGGCGCTTGGACGCCTGCCCGCTCCGGCGCTGTGAAGCACGTGCATGATCCCGCGACCGAAGAAGCCGTCGGCAAGATCAGCGACGCGGGGGGCGACGATCTCGACCGGGCGCTCGCCGCCGCCGAGCGGGGCTTTGCGATCTGGCGCCAGACCGGGCCGTGGGAGCGCGCCGCCAAGCTGCGCAAGGTCAGCGAGCTGATCCGCGAGCGCAACACCGCCATCGCCACGCTGATGTCGATCGAGACCGGCAAGCCGCTCGCCGAGGCCAAGGGCGAGACCAATGCCGCCGCCGATCAGTTCGAATGGTACGCCGAGGAAACCAAGCGCATTTACGGCCAAATCATCGAGTCGCGCAGCCGCGAGTCCCGCATGGCGGTGATCTATCAGCCGGTCGGCGTCGTCGCGGCCTTCTCAGCCTGGAATTTCCCTGCGCTGCTGCCGGCGCGCAAGATCGCGGCGGCGCTGGCGGCTGGCTGCTCGATCATCGTCAAGCCGGCTGGCGAGGCCCCGGCGTCGTGCGGCGCGCTGGTCCAGGCGTGCCACGATGCAGGCATTCCGGCAGGCGTCGTGAATTACGTGACCGGCAATTCCGGCCTGATCGCCAAGCATCTGATTTCCTCGCCGATCGTGCGCAAGGTGTCGGTGACGGGCTCGGTGCCGGTCGGGAAGCAGATTTTGCATTTGGCGGCGGATGGCGTGAAGAAGGTCTCGATGGAATTAGGCGGGCACGGTCCGGTGATCGTTTTCGCCGACGCGGACCCAGAGAAGGCCGCAGAAGTTTGCGCCAACACGAAGTTCCGCAATTGCGGGCAGGTGTGCATCTCGCCGACCCGCTTTTACGTGCATGAAAAGAATTACGACGCGTTCGCCGGCAAATTCGCCGAGGTCGCCAATTCCATCAAAGTCGGTCACGGGCTTGAGGACGGCACGCAAATGGGGCCGATGGCGAACAAGCGCGGTCTTGAAACGATCAAGGCGATGGTCGAGGACGCGGTCGGCAAGGGCGCCGAAATCTTGGCCGGCGGCAAGGCGCCGAAAGAGTTCAATCGGGGCCATTTCTTCGAGCCGACGGTGCTTGGGCGCGTTCCGGACGACGCTCTGGTTATGCGAGAGGAGCCGTTTGGCCCCATCGCGCCGCTCACCAGCTTCACGGATTATGACGAGGTGATGAGCCGCGCCAATTCGCTGCCATTCGGCCTTGCGGGCTATCTGTTCACGCACGATCTAGGCACCGCGACCCGGGCCTCTGAAGACCTCGAAGTCGGCATGGTCGGCGTCAACGAAATGCTGCTGGCGACGGCGGAAGCCCCCTTTGGCGGCGTCAAGGAAAGCGGCATGGGCCGCGAGGGCGGCTCGCTGGGGATTCAGGATTATCTGGAACCGAAATACGTCAAGATGAGGCTCTAGCCGCTTACGCAAAGAGGACGCATCCGCACTATTGTCATTCCCGCGCAAGCGGGAATCCATTGCTCCGCAACGTCTCCGGTGTGTACTGGATTCCCGCTTGCGCGGGAATGACAAAAGAGAACGACAAGGTGTAAAAGCCGAACAAGAATAAGGAACGTCGAGAATGACCGACCGGGACGATCATGGCCTCGCGCGCGGCCTTACCAATTATGGCGACCGGGATTTCTCGCTTTACCTGCGCAAATCCTTCGCCGCCTCGATGGGTTATTCGCGCAAAATGCTGGCGAAGAAGATCGTTGGCATCGCCTATACGCCATCCGGCTTTAACAATTGCCACCGCCATTTCCCGGAAATGCTCGACGCGGTCAAGCGCGGCGTGCTGGCGGCGGGCGCGCTGCCAGTGGAGTTCCCGACCATTTCGCTCGGCGAAGTGTTCCTCAACCCGACCAGCCTCAAATTCCGCAATTTGATGGCGATGGACACCGAGGAGATGATCCGCGCCCAGCCGATGGATGCGGTGGTGCTGATGGGCGGCTGCGATAAGACCGTTCCGGCTCAGCTGATGGGCGCGGCCTCCGCTGATCTGCCCGCGATCCAGCTCGTCGCCGGCCCGATGATGACCTCGCGCTATGGCGAGGAGCGGCTTGGGGCCTGCACAGACTGCCGCCGCTTTTGGGGCAAGTACCGGGCGGGCGAGATCGACGGCGAGCAGATCGGCAATATCGAAATGCGGCTTGCTACCACGGCGGGCACCTGCGCGGTGATGGGCACGGCGTCCACCATGGCCTGCATCGCCGAGGCGCTCGGCATGTCGCTACCGGGCACCGCCGCCATCCCGGCCGTCCATGCCGACCGTCTGCGCGCGTCGGAAGCGACCGGCGCGGCGGCCGTGCGGCTGATCGAGCGCCCGATAAAGCCCAGCGAAATCATCACCCGTGCATCAGTGGAGAACGCCTTGCGCGTGCTGCTGGCGCTCGGCGGCTCGACCAACGCGATCATCCATCTTGCTGCAATCGCTGGCCGGTGCGGCATCGACATTCCGCTGAGCTGGCTGAACGCTTTGTCCGACGCAACGCCCGTTCTCGTCAATCTGAAGCCGGTCGGCGCGCATTACATGGAGGATTTTTTCTTCGCTGGCGGCCTTGGCGCGGTGTTGCGCGAATTGAAGCCGCAGCTCAATCTCGATTGCATGACCGTGACCGGCGAAACGCTGGGGCAGCGCCTCGAAACCGATGAAGGCCCGGTCGACCGCAAGGTGATCGCCAGCGCGCAAAGCCCGCTCGAACCGGAAGGCGGCCTTGTTGCGCTGTTCGGCTCGCTGGCCCCGCGCGGCGCGATCCTGAAGCGCTCCGCCGCCGACAAGGCGCTGTTCGAGAAAGAGGGCAGGGCGGTCGTTTTTACCTCGCTTGAGGATTTGGCCAAACGCATAGACGACCCCGAGCTGGACGTGACGGCGGACGACTTCCTTGTCCTGCAAAATGCCGGGCCGACGAGCCCGTCTGGAATGCCCGAGGCTGGTTACCTGCCGATTCCGAAGAAGCTCTCCTCGAAAGGCGTCAAGGACATGGTGCGGATTTCCGACGCCCGCATGTCCGGCACCGCCTTCGGCACCATCGTGCTGCATGTCGCGCCGGAAGCGGCGGCGGGCGGACCGCTCGCGCTTGTCCGCAATGGCGACCGCATCCGGCTGTCGGTGAAGGAGCGGCGCATCGACCTGTTGGTTGACGCAGCGGAGTTGGAACGCCGGCGGGTGAACACACCGTCTACCCAGCGCGACTCTGCGACTTTGCGCGGCTATGATAGGCTTTATGCGGAGAACGTGCTGCAAGCCGACGAAGGCTGCGATTTCGCCTTTATGAAACCGGTCCGGAATGGCTGATACATTGTGGCAGCGGCGAACGCGGCTTATCATTGGCGAGGGGACGCGTCCCATCCTGCCGCGCTATGTGCGAATGCACCAGGATGCGGGACGGGGACGCTGGGTGTTGCTCGCGCCGGAGCGTATCATCGAGCCTAACGAAATCGCGGTTGCCGTGTTAAATCTATGCGATGGGGTCCGCACCGTCGGCGGCATTGCCGACGCACTTGCAAGCGCCTATGAGGCCCCGCGCGGCGAAATTCTGGCGGATATTATCGGTCTGCTGCAGGGTCTAGCCGATAAGGGTTACATCCATGACAAGCCAAGCATTGCCGCTTGAAGATGCCATCGTCGCACCGAATGCGATCTGCGCGAATGCGCCCGAAGGGATGCTCGCGGAGCTGACCCATCGCTGTCCGCTGCAATGCCCGTACTGCTCCAATCCCCTGGAGATGGAGCGTGTCAACCGCGAAATGAGCACCGCCGAATGGCTGGACGTCTTCACCCAGGCCGCCGAGTTGGGCGTGCTGCAAATCCATCTGTCCGGCGGCGAGCCGACCTTGCGCACTGATCTAGAGGAGATCGTCGCCCATGCGCGGCGGCTCGGCCTTTATTCGAATCTCATCACCGCCGCCGTAACGCTGGACCGGGCGCGGCTCGAACGCCTCGTCGATTGCGGGCTCGATCATGTCCAAATCTCTTTTCAGGACGCGGACGCGGAAAATTCCAACCGCATCGGCGCGATCAAGGGCGGCTTCGACAAGAAGCTGGCGGTGGCTGGCTGGCTTGCCGAGCTTGGCGTCCCGCTGACCGTCAACGCGCCGGTGCATCGACAGAATATCGGCAATCTGGAAGCCATCATCGACCTGGCCGACCGTCTCGGCGCGATCCGGCTGGAAGTCGCGCATGTGCAATATTATGGCTGGGCGCTTCGCAACCGCGCGGCGTTGATGCCGACCTATGCCCAGACCATGCAAAGCGCCGAGATCGTCGCACGCGCCACCGAACGTCTGCGTGGCATCATGGCCATCGACTTCGTCGTGCCGGACTATTACGCGCTGACACCGAAGCCCTGCATGGGTGGCTGGGCGAGTCGGTTCCTGAACGTCACGCCATCAGGCAAGGTGCTGCCCTGCCACGCCGCCGAGAGCATTCCCGGCCTCGCCTTCGAGAACATCCGCGAGCGACGCTTGCGCGACATTTGGCTCAACTCGGTCGCATTCAACGCTTTTCGCGGCACGGAGTGGATGCGCGACCCGTGCCGGACCTGCGACCGGCGCGAGATCGACTTCGGGGGCTGCCGCTGCCAGGCCTTCGCCATGACGGGCAATGCGGCGAACGCCGATCCGGCCTGCGCCAAATCGTCTTTTAACGCCGAGCTGGTGGCGCTGGCCGAGCGCGAAGCCGCAGATACCCCGCCGCCATTTGTATTCCGCCGCATGGGCAAGGCCGCCGGTTGACACCCGAGCAACGCCTCTATCGCCCGACCTGAACCACGCTATTTCGCCGCATCCTGGAACCTTGCTGTTTGGAGGTCATTCTTGGCTTGAATCAATTTCAGTCGGAGACGACGCATGACCATCACCCAAAAAGTCCTCATCGCCGGAATGCTGTCGGTCTCGCTGGCGGCCTGCGAGGAGGCCAAACTCCCCGAAACTGCCGGGACTGGCGCCAATCCGCAATTGCCGGCGCCGAACCCAACGTTCATTCCGACCGTCAACATCGCCCCTGCAAAAGGCTGGCCCGAGGGAGGCAAGCCGAAAGCCGCTAAGGGCTTTGCGGTTAATGCTCTGGCCTCCGGTCTCGACCATCCGCGCTGGCTTTACGTACTGCCGAATGGCGACGTCCTGGTCGCTGAATCCAATGCACCGCCCAAGGAGACCAGCGGCGTTCGTGGCTGGATTATGAAAATCGTGATGTCGCGCGCCGGCGCCGGGGTGCCGAGCGCCAACCGGATCACGTTGCTGCGGGATGCCGATGGCGACGGGGTCGCGGAAACGAAAACGGCTTTCCTGGAGGGTTTAAGCTCGCCTTTCGGGATGGTGCTGATCGGCGATCAGTTTTATGTGGCCAATGCCGATGCGGTGGTCCGCTTCCCCTATAGCGAGGGGCAGACTCAGATCGCTGCGCCCGCGACGAAGGTGGCCGATTTACCCGGCGGTCCGATCAACCATCATTGGACCAAAAACATCGTGGCCAACCAGGACGGCTCGCGGCTCTATGTCAGCGTCGGCTCGAACAGCAATGTTGGCGAGAATGGCATGGAGAACGAAGAGCGCCGCGCCGCCATCCTTGAGATCGACCCGGCCAATGGAAACACACGGGTGTTTGGCTCCGGCCTGCGCAATCCTGTCGGCATGGCCTGGCAACCGGAAAGCGGCGAGCTATGGACGGCCGTCAACGAGCGCGATGAATTGGGTAGCGATCTGGTTCCCGACTACATGACCTCGGTGAAGGATGGCGGTTTTTATGGATGGCCCTATAGCTATTACGGTCAGAATGTAGATGATCGCATCCAGCCGCCGCGTCCCGATTTGGTCGCTAAAGCCATCGTCCCCGACTATGCGCTTGGGGCGCACACCGCCTCGCTGGGCCTTACATTCTACTCCGGCACACTTTTACCCGAACAATATCGAAATGGCGCATTCATCGGTCAACATGGTTCGTGGAACCGGCGGCCGCACAGCGGTTACAAGGTGATCTTCGTGCCATTCAGCGGCGGGCGTCCGTCCGGCGAGACGCAGGATATTCTGACCGGTTTCCTGAGTGACGGCGACGATGCGTATGGCCGCCCCGCCGGCGTGACTGTTGATAAGGCCGGGGCGCTGCTCGTCGCAGATGACGTTGGCAATGTGATCTGGAGGGTGACGCCTTCCGGGTCGGGCCCGTCGGCTAGCGCCGGGCAGCAGGCGACGCGATAGGTTGCACTGAAGCGGGTATTTCCCGCCAGCATTGCGGACAAGTGAAGGGCGGGCATTGACCCGCCCTTGCTTTTGGCGGTAACGCTGATTTCAGGGATGTTTGACTGAACTTACCGGCGACGTAACCTGCGGACCTAGACATTCTGCGCGACATGGGATCGCCTCTCGGTCCCTTGAATGCGCGCCACAATCATTGAGGCATTGTGCTTTGCGGACCCTGACCGGCAATTGGCCAGCATCATCGCCGTGGCGAGTTTTGCTCCTTATCACTTTGCTCGCATTGGCTCCATCTTCCGCGGTCGCGGATTGCGGCCAGGACGCCAGCGGCTTCAATGCCTGGCTTGAACGCTTCAAGGGAAAGGCGGCGGCGCAGGGCATTTCGCGAGCAACCCTATCATCGGGGCTCGATGGTTTGACCTACGACCGGAAAGTCATCAGCCTCGATCGCGGTCAGCGCTCCTTCAAGCTGAGCTTCGAGCAGTTCTATGCCCGGCGCGTCTCCAGCGGCATGATCGCCCGCGGGCGCAAGCTGATGACGGCTCATGCCGCCACGCTCAGCCAGGTCGAGCAGCGTTTCGGCGTGCCCGGCGCCGTCCTTATCGCCATTTGGGGGCTGGAGACCGGCTACGGTTCCGATAGCGGCAATTTCCCCATCATCCGCTCGCTGGCGACGCTCGCCTATGATTGCCGCCGCTCCGAATTCTTCCAGAACGAGCTGATGGCCGCCCTGCGAGTGGTGGAGCGCGGCGACTTAACGCCAGGGCAGCTTCGCGGCGGCTGGGCTGGCGAAATCGGCCAGACGCAGTTTCTGTTATCGTCCTATGTCAAATACGCAGTCGACTTCGACGGCAACGGCCGCCGCGACCTTGTCCGCAGTGTGCCCGACCTGCTGGCTTCGACCGCGAACTATCTCAAGGCGTATGGCTGGCGCCGGGGTGAAGGCTGGCAGCCTGGATCACCCAACTACGCCGTCATCCAGGGCTGGAACAAGGCGCAGGTCTATGTACGCACGATCGCGGTTATGGCGGATAAGCTTTCCGGTAGGTCGTAAAAGAGTATATCTTAGCGTTTCAGCCTCAATTAAGTTTAGTTTTTACACACTGATGTAATTTCCACTCTGCGGAGGGGGCCGAATTTTAATTGTCCTCGTGAATTTTAAGTATCAATGTAATGATTAGAGGGCCAAGCACCACATCTAGCCAAACCTGATCGTAACGTATGGGTAACAGCTTCCGATTATAACAAGAAAAGGAGTGAATTTGAGGTCATCAGGCCCGAATGAAAAAGCCAGTTCGAACATCTGACGCCATCCTCGCGCACGTCAAAAATACGATCGGAGCGGCTCAGGAAACATCCCAGCGCGAGACCATTGAGCGTCACTTTCGCAATCTCGAACAGCTTGCGCAAAGCCTGCGCGGGCTGGGGTTGAACGAGCAAGGGGTGGATGAAGCGGTCATTGCTGTATTCGAACAATACGAGCAGCAACTGCAACGCTACATCGAATCCGTCCAACCCCATTGAGATCGACGTGGCCATGAGCGATCTTCCGCTGGACATTCTTCCGGCCTGCGCCGCCGACCGGGAAGAGCAGCGGCTGCAGGCGCTCTATCACTACGAAATATTGGATACGCCGAGCGAGGAGTCCTTTGATCGCATCACGCGCCTTGCGCGATTGTTGCTGCAAATGCCGATGGCGACAGTGTCGTTGGTGGACCGCGATCGCCAATGGTTTAAATCACGCCAAGGCGTGGCTGAAGAAGGATCAGCGCGGAACATTTCCTTTTGCACGCACACGATCCGCAAGGACGAACCCTTCATCGTGCAAGACGCGCTCGCCGACCGGCGGTTTTGCGATAGTCCCCTCGTGACCGGTGAGCCGCATATTCGCGCCTATGTAGGCGTCCCGCTGCGCACGCCCAGCGGGCACAACATTGGCGCGCTGTGCGTTATGGACGTGAAACCGCGAAAAATCAGCCAGGAGCAGCTCAACGTTCTTCAGGACCTGGCTCGCGTGGTCGTCGACGAACTGGAGATGCGCCAGCTCGCATTCATCGACAGCTTGACCGGCGCCATGACGCGGCGGGCTTTCCTCGCCGAAGGCGATAAGGAAGTTAAACGTGCGCAGCGGCATCAGCGTGCTCTGGGCTGCATCATGTTCGACCTCGATCACTTCAAATCGATTAACGACGCGCACGGTCATGGGGGCGGCGATCAGGTGCTCGCCAAAGTGATCGCCACCTGCGGGGAACAGCTCCGCGCCAGTGATCATATCGGCCGAATGGGCGGCGAGGAATTTGCCGTCCTGCTGCCCGAGACCGGAGCTGAAGCGGCGCAAGTCGCTGAAGATTTGCGAAAAAAAATCGCCGCTCTTATCGTCACCTTTGCCGATCAGGTCATTCACGTCACAGCCAGTTTCGGCGTTGCATGTCTCGTGCCCCAAGACACCAACTTCAGCGAGATCATCGCACGCGCCGATGCCGCTCTCTACGAGGCCAAAAACGCTGGCCGCAATAAAGTCGTCGATCACTGCGTCTAGTGCCGGGCGGCCGATTTACCGCAAAGTCGGTTCCATTTCCCTTTCACTGGGACGGTACATTAACGGACCCTTGCGCTAGCTCTTCGGCCCAGCTGCCCGCCCATTCATGCAACGGCAAAATGACCGTCAGAAGCGAGCGCCCGACCTCGGTGAGCCGATAACCGTCGCGGGTATGCTCGATGATGCGGGCGCCCCGTAGTTCCTTCAGCCTGGCATTGAGTACGCTCGGATTGGTATCCGCCGCTTTTTCAAGTGCGCGAAATGTGAGCGGCGTCTGCGCTGCCGATAGCTCCCAAAGAATGCGCAAGGCCATGCGCCGGCCCAACAGGTCGAGCAGCGCCATGATGGGCCGTCCGGTGCGCGAGCCGCGGACCGGACGTCCAGCGCGAGGGATCGTCATGCCATGCTTCTCATTGCGCCCGTTTTCCGATATGCTATGAAAACCGTAGCAGAAGGAGGATCGTGATGACAGCCCGCATCTTACCCTTGCAGCCGCCTTTTCCGCCCCAAATCCAAGCGGTCTTCGACAAGATCATGCCGAAGGGCGTTCCGCCGCTTTCGCTTTTTACCACGCTCGCCCGCGATGAAAGGCTTTACGAACGCTTTCGCGGCGGCTCGCTGTTGGGGCCAGGCCATCTGCCGCTCCGGCAGCGCGAAATCGTCATCGACCGGATCACGGCGCTGTCCGGTTCCGAATATGAATGGGGCGTGCATGTCGCCTTTTTCGGCAAGGCCGCCGGTCTCGGCGAAGCGCAACTCCTCTCGCTCGTCAAGGGCGGACCGGACGACCAAGTCTGGACTGCCGAGGAGCGCGCGCTGATCCGCGCCTGCGACCAGCTTCACGCGAGCTGCGACATTGACGACGACGGCTGGCGAGAGCTGCGCGCGGCCTTTTCGGAGGAGGCAATCCTTGAAATCCTGATGCTGGCCGGGTTCTATCGCATGGTGAGCTATCTGACCAACGCGCTCCGGCTGCCGCTCGAAGATTACGCGGCGCGCTTTCCGCAATAGCGGCTGTCGCTATCACATTTCGACGGGGCTGCTATCCGATTAAATCACTGTTTTCGATCCCAAAGGCGTCCTACTGTGTGTCCAAACGATCGACGGGAGGACCTGCCGCATGAAGCTTTATTGGTCGAGCGCCTCACCCTATGCGTGTAAGGTCCGGATTGTGATTGCCGAGAAAAATCTCGGGCGCTTCGTTGAAGAGACGACGGTTGAGGTTTATACCGACCCGCCGGAGCTGACCGCGTCGAACCCTCTCGGAAAAATCCCCGCTCTCATCACGGATGACGGCCTGGCGCTGTTCGATAGTCCGGTGATCTGCGCCTATCTCGATGCGCATCCGGACGGCCAAGGCGAACGGCTACAGCCTGAATACGGCCCTGAGCGTTGGATGGTCGTGCGCGCCGAGGCGCTGGGCGACGGGATCATGGACTTGGCTCTCGCCCTGACCACGGAGCGGCGCAAGCCCGAGGGTGAAAAATCGCCTACGAATGCGGCGCGCGCTCGCGGGCAGCTCCTGCGCGCCCTCGATGCGATTCCCGCGACACTGAAAACCTTGCCCGATCGTGTGACACTCGGGCAACTGACCTTTGCCGCCGCGCTTGGTTATGTCGATCTCCGGCATGGCGACATGAGCTGGCGGGATGGCCGCGGTGAACTCGCCGCCTGGTATGAACGCATTGCGGTGCGCCCCAGCGTGTCGGCGACCGCGCCACGTTAGGCTTTCGCGGCATGGCGGATCATCCGTGGCGGCTCGCTTTCGGCGGCATGGTGGCGCTGGCCGCCTGCATGGGCGTCGCGCGCTTCGTCTATACGCCGATCCTGCCGGTGATGGTGGAGGCGCTGAACCTCACGACATCGCAGGCGGGCCTGATCGCCTCGGCGAACTTCCTCGGCTATCTTGTGGGAGCGCTGTTGTCGGCCTTGCCGTTGTTCGGCGGCTCGCAGCGGACCTATTTGCTTGGCGGACTGGCGGTGTGCGCTCTCTCGCTTGCCGCCATGGGGTTGACGGACGATTTTTCACTCCACCTCTTACTGCGCTTTATCACTGGGGTTGCGAGCGCCTTCACGCTGATCTTTGCCTCGGCGCTGGTGCTCGGTCAACTCGCGGCAAGCGATAGCGGCCGGCTGTCGGCGCTGCATTTCGCGGGGCCGGGGGTTGGCATCGCCATTTCCGCAGTGATCGTTGCCGCGCTTCTGGCCGCGGGAGCCGGGTGGCACACGCTCTGGTTCGCCAGCGGCGTAATGGGCCTCGCCGGTTTCGTGCTTTCGGCGCTGCTGATCTCATCGCGCGAGCCGCCGCCGGTCACAACCTTGACTGCAGCGCCCGCCGGTCGTGCATCATTCGCGTTGCGCGCGATCATTGCGGCTTACGGCCTGTTCGGCTTTGGCTATGTCATCACGGCGACCTTTATCGTCGCCATCGTTCGCGCCACGCCGGAAATCAGCGGGCTGCAACCTTATGTCTGGCTTCTGTTCGGCCTCAGCGGCGTGCCCGCCGTGGCGTTGTGGATGCGGCTTGGCGCGAAATGGGGCGCAATTGCCGCCTTTTCGTTAGCCTGCCTTGTCGAATCCATTGGCGTCGCGAGCAGCATCCTTTGGGTTTCCACGACGGGCATCATCGTGGCGGTGATTTTCCTTGGCGGCACCGTCGCCCCCATCGCCGCGCTTGGGGTCATCGCCGTCCGGCAACTCTCGACCGGCGACCCGCGTCCGAACATCGCGCTGATGACGGCATCGTTCGGCGTCGGGCAGGTGATCGGACCGGTCTTTGCGGGCTTCCTCTTCGACCGTCTCGGAAGCTTCGCCGTCCCATCGCTGGCGGCGGCGGCGGCGCTGGTTCTTGCCTCGGGTTTGTCCGCGCTTTCCGCCGCAAGCCATATGAAGCATGCAACGCCGGACGGCTCGGAGCGCGAAAAGCCCGCCTGATGCCGCCCCCGCGATCTATTTCAATAGTTTGGAGCGGGATGACGAGCGAGCAACCGGTTCCCACTGTTCCTCATCCCGCTCTAAGTGTCGCGCAAAATCTTCAGCGCAAGATCGCCGCCCGCCACATCCCGCAGCGCATAGATCATCAAAAGGAACACGCCCGCCAGCGCTCCGTACCAGGCGATACTCAGGATCAGCCCGTCGCGATTGAGCGGCGGTTTTTGTAGCAATTCCCCAGTGCCGACCCGCTTTCGCTCGAAGTAAATCTCGACGATACCGATCGCGAACAGGATCGCGACGAAGTAAACATGCATATAGACAGCGAGCGCGACAACGAGGCCGCCGGCTATGATGAGATAGAGGATCTGCGCGCCGGGTGCGAGCGAGACGACCAGAGAATTGGTGAGCCGTCCGCCGTCCAATGGATATATCGGCAGGAGATTGAATAGATTAACGAGACCGATAAAGCCGACGACCCCGGCCCAGAACGGCTCGCCTGTTACCGCATAGAGCAAAGCGGGCGGGATAGCGCTGAGCAGGCCCCAACTCGGCCCCATCGCGGTGATGAACACGTCTTGCCATTCGGTCTTGGAGCGCTCGCCAATCGCGGCCCCGCCGAAGAGCGGCACGAAATAGAAGCCGGGCGTTTGCATGCCGGTGCGGCGCATCGCCCAAACGTGACCCAGCTCGTGCACGCCGATGGCCCACATGATCGCCACCGCGAACTGCCAGGTGAATAGAAAGGAATAGGTGGCGAGCGTTGCACCTGCGAGCAGCAGCTTGACGCTTTTGAAAATCTTGAAGAACTTGAACACCAGAACGAGCAGGCTGCCGCTTTGGCGGGTGAGCATTTTGAGCATGCGCTGATCAGACTCGTTTATTGAAACCGCCAGACATCCTAGTGCATTTTCAGGCGCAGCGGCTGTGGACTTACATTGTCCCGATGCCGCATTCAGCCATCCGCGCGGCGGCGATGACAATGACGATTGACGCACCGTGATCCCGGCCGCAAGGAGAAAATGGCTCAAGCCGCTTTCGACGGCGCGATGGCGCGTTCGCCTGCCGTCGGAGCCGGCTCAGCTTTGTGCATGACGCCGGTGATCCACGCCGACATGATGCGTCCTGCCTTGATGGCGGGGCGCTCCACCCATCTCTCCGAAGCGACGGCTAGGGGCCAAGTCAACACGGCCGACAAGACGCCGACACACAGCCCGGCCTCCAGCGCGTACTGGCTCAACCAGCTCCAACGGTCCGTAAATGCCCAGATCAGGTAAAGCACCGGCACGTTGAGCAGGTAGAAGCTGAAGCTCACCCGGCCCAGGGCTTGGGCTGGGGCCGTTTCGAGCAACCGGACGAGCGATCCGCGCTGCCCATAGAGGAGCCCGGCAACCAGCACGGCGCACAATCCCGTCATTGTCACCATACTGATGAGTGAAGCACTAGGAAGAAAGGCCCGGCTCAATAGCAGTAAAGCCAGCGCCACCCACCAGGCACCGGGTTTGATGCCCGAAACGAGGCCGCGCACCGCCGGCTCCGCCACCGCCATCCCACAGGCAAAAGCGATGAGATAGGCGTGCATGTTTGGAAGCGTGGCGACCATCTGCGCGGATTCAATGGCGAGCATCGCGTAGGCCAAGCAGAAAACCACCACGATGGGCCCGAAGGCGCGGCGAAGCAGCCAGGCGGCAAGCAAGAAGGGGGCAGCCATCAGTTCGGCTTGCACGGTCGTACTGGGTCCGTGCATCGCAATTATCGTCAGGCTTGAATTCTGCAGGACCTGTTGGAAGTTGAAAACCGGATAGCCGCTAATGCCGAGAAAACCCATCACGAAGAACAATAGCATGCAGAGGATGACGGGCGGATACAGCCGCGCAGCCCGCGTGAGCAGGAAGCTGGCGGCGATCGCCGCAGTCGGTTGAGCACGCTTGCGGTCGAGCGACAGCGTCACCACGCAACCGCTCAGAACGAAAAAAATGTATACGGCCGTGTGACCGTTGAAGATCAGCAGCGCGACCTTGGTCAACGCATCGCGCAGGGACGGCATGGATTGCAATCGGACGCTGAGAACGCGATCGATAAGCGTCAAGTCCATATGCAAGATGGCGTGATAGAACACGACCGCGAGCGCAGCCATGCCTCGAAGCCCGTCAAGCGCGCGACTGCGCGTGCCGTCTTCCGAACCTCTTTGTGCCATGTACGCAATCTCCGATTGCGCCGCAGGCTACAGACTGCCTTTCAGTTGCAACAGCAAAAAAGGCTGAGCAATAGCTTGACGCTGTTGAAAACCTTAAACAGTTTGACAATGACATGGCCGGGTTACGGCCTTGGCGGTGAGCGCAATGACAATAGCCATTAATGACACCCTTTCGATCGAGGACGCCGAGCTCTCCATGACATTCATCCGGGCGGGCGGTCCCGGCGGCCAGAATGTGAACAAGGTCGCGACCGCCGTTCAACTGAGGTTTGACGCGCGCAATTCACCGTCGCTTCCCGAAAGCGTGCGCGCGCGGCTTGAGCGGATCGCCGGCGCCAAGCTAACGAAGGACGGCGAGATCGTGATAACCGCCAATCGCTTCCGCACCCAGGAGGCCAACCGCAAGGACGCGCTGGAGCGGCTGGTCGAGATGATCCGGGAAGCGGCGGTGGCGCCTAAATTCCGCGTGCCGACGCGGCCAAGTCTTGGCGCGAAACGCGAGCGCATGGACATTAAGGCCAAGCGCGCGGGGCTGAAGCGAATGCGGAGCGGACGGATCGGCGCAGAGGAATGACTGAGCGCTCAGGTTGATGGGGAGTGTCTCAGTTGGAATTCTGGGCCGCTTGACATCGCTTCGTTAGATGCGAAATTCCGTACTATGCTTCAGCAAAAGCAGGGAGGATTCATGGCCGTATATTCAGGCGAAGTTATAGCCACAACGGATGAAGATTTCCCATTCATGGCGATCATCACTGATGATGAAGGCATCGTTGTGGGGGAGCAGCTCGTCCGTACCCAAGCTGATGGGGAAGCCAAGGTTGTCGAAATGCTTCGCGATCTTAGAGCGCAGGGCGGTGACTGATGCCTAACCGCGGCAGCAGATCTCACCAATCCTGTTAGAGATGGGCGCGGGCGTGGGAAATCCTAATCGCAATACTCTGGCTGACCGATCTCTTCATCGACACGAACGTAGCGCCGATAGGAAGTGCAGTGGGGCCGTTCGCATTCAGTGCAGCGGACCTTGATCGGTAGACGATGAGACTTCCCAGCGGGAGATGGATTATGAAGCGGAGATTGGAGATTCAGCGGCGAAAATACGAGCAACGTGGCCAGCAGGAGAATCCCAACTGGCAGCGCCAGTTCAAAATCCAACGCCATCCAATCATTCAGCGGGACCGCTATCGTTATTTTGCAAGTAACATCACCAACCCAAAAACGCTGGAGATTAAATTTAATTATTTCAGAAAATTCGTCTTGTATGGTCAGAATGTGCGACTTCAGGCGGTTTGCAATCTTCCGTATGTCCGACACCACGCGGACTGCGAATATTGTATCGACGATAATCGAACCTTGTCTAAGGATAATATCTCGAGAAACAACCGTAAATATTTCATATTTAATTTCAAGTAGATGACGAAATTCGAATTTGATTGCTCGTGATAGAGTTTCATTGAACTCCTTGTCATCCATATATTTTGCATAGATTAATATCTTCTCCTCGGGAGAAAGAGAGTCAGGGAGTTTTATATCGAGCTCAATGTAGATTTTAATTTCAGCAGCCGCGCTGGGGATGCGCGAGGTATCGTCGTACAAATTTAACATAACCAATCACGTGGGATTTGAGTTTAAGAAGTCTCCCTAAGTTACTTATTTTCTTAGCAAACATTGCCTCGCCATTCAAATAGGCTTTCGCTCCAACCGGATAGTAGCTTCGGAGGGAGCCACTCAATCGAGCGAGAGTGCAGAGGCGTGAGTGTGAAATAAACGCTGCCGTGAATCGTTTCAGACCGACCGCTTGTTGTAAGCCCGCTAGGGATTGGCAAAGGCTAAATTGCGGCTCAATCACCAGTGCCGGTCGGCGCGAAGCGTTCCTCAAGCGCAAGGAGCCGGGCGGAGGAAGCCTCTACGATGCGCACGACGTCACGCGAGGGAATGTAGCTGGCATTGCTGTCGGCGGCCTGGAAGGACCTCAGATTGCAAATCTGGGCGAGCGTCTTTTGCAACTCGTCCCGGACCTCGTTGAGCTGGTCCGCGAGCATGAGCGAAGCCATCAGGAACAAGCGGTCTTCCTGAACCTGCCGGAACCCGCCCTTGATCTCCTGCACGATGCCGTCAACATGGCCGGCCAGATCGATGACCCGCTGCTCGGCCCCGTCGCCGCAGGACATCCGATATTTTCGGCCGTTGACGATCACGGTCACGTGGCCCATCAGGCTCTCCCAGTTCCTCGCTTGCTCGTATTCTCGTATGACGAAGCGGCCGGCTCGCCAGGAAAGTGCTTCCAAGCAGGGGAAACTCGACTTAACCCTGCTTGGCTAAAATAGCCTTAACCGACTCGATGGCTGCATCCAACCGTTCGGCGACGTGATTGCTTGTATCCGCCAGCGTCTTGGCTCGTTCGCGCTCCAAGGCAAGCTCGGCGCGCAGGCGCGCGGCTTCGTGCTCGGCGGCCGCGGCGTCGCCATCTTCAGCGCGGCTCCGGCCCTTGGCTGTCTTGCGCTCATCGACAGCGGCGCGTTTTTGCTCTTCCGCCCGCATCTTGTCCCCACCGGATTTGCCCATGCCCCACGCGCCGCTTTGACTTATGTCCCGTGTTCTTCGACCGCGCCGAGCGCTGCTCGCTGAAAAAATGCGGCAGACAAACGCCAAAGCTCTTTGACAAAAACGCAATCGGGATGTGATTTCTACCGCGTCAACGCATGTAGCCATTGGCAGGGCGCGAATGTCAATCCTTTGAATTCCAATCTAGTTTGTCAGGGGAGTTTTAAAAAACTGTTAATTTACAAATGCATGGCCCAGCGCTCGGCTGCTTCGGCGTCCCGTAACAGTCCGATGTTTTAGGATATTTCCACCATCGGCGGAGGGCGCCTGCCAAGTCCGGCAGGATCGCCTTGCCTGTGCCCTCGGGTTGCCAAAGGCTTGCCTTTTGCCCAAAATGTCAGCATCTAACAGCGCATGACTTGGATGCGGTCTGCGCTTCCGGAATGAACCAGCAGCCGTGCGGCGGAGGGTATGATGGCAGTGAAAGTGGCGATCAACGGGTTCGGACGGATCGGGCGCAACGTCCTGCGGGCAATGGTCGAGAACCGCCGCGACGATCTGCAGCTTGTCGCCATCAACGATCTCGCCCCTCCCGCCACCAATGCGCATCTGTTCAAATTTGACAGCGTTCACGGCCGCTTTCATGGCACGGTCAAGCTCGAAGGCGACATGATGGATGTCGGCTTGGGGCCTTTCAAGGTGCTAGCGGAGAGGGATCCGTCCAAGCTTCCCTGGCGCGAACTCGGCGTCGATGTGGTGATGGAATGCACCGGCATTTTTTCCGACAAGGAACAGGCGGTCGTTCACCTGGCGGCGGGCGCCAAGAAGGTTCTGGTCTCGGCTCCGTCCAAGGGCGCCGACATTACTGTCGTTTACGGCGTGAACCACGACAAGCTTCAGCCCCGGCACGAGGTGATCTCGAACGCCTCCTGTACGACCAATTGCCTCGCGCCTGTCGCCAAGATTCTCAACGATCTTTGCGGCATCCAGTCCGGCTTCATGACCACCATTCATTCCTACACCAACGATCAGCGCATTCTCGATCTGCCACATAGCGATCTGCGCCGCGCGCGCGCCGCCGCATTGTCGATGATCCCAACAACCACCGGCGCGGCCAAGGCCGTCGGCCTCGTGCTGCCGGAGCTGGCTGGCAAGCTGGACGGCACCGCGATCCGCGTGCCAACGCCGAATGTTTCGGTGATCGACTTGAAATTCATTCCGCAGCGCGAGACCAGCGTCGGCGAAATCAATGCCGCAATGGAGCGCGCCGCCGCGCAGGAACTTAAAGGCATTCTGGCTGTCACATCCGAGCCGGTCGTGTCGATCGACTTCAACCATGACCCGCATTCCTCCACCTTCGATCTGAATCAGACCCAGATCGTCGACGGACGGCTCGTGCGCGTCATGGCCTGGTACGACAATGAATGGGGCTTCTCCTGCCGCATGTGCGACACCGCCGTCGCGGTCGGCAAGCTGATCGGCTGAGGATTGCGCGGCCGGCACGTCTCAGGAGCGCCAATGGACCAGGGCTGCCAGCTCTATTTGCGTTTCAGCGCCGATGCGCTTCCCGGCGAGGTAGATCTGGAGCGCCTCGCGCGCAAGGTCAAACCCGCCGCGCTCCTCGTCACCGGGGCTGCCGGCGAAACGCTGCGCGCGTTCATCGAGGCCGCGCGTCGTCAGACTCTTGCCGTTTTAATCGAGAATGATACGCGCCTCGCCAAGGCGCTTGACGCGAACGGGCTGCATTTGCGAGCCGACAGCCAGGCGCTGGTGGAAGCGCGGCGCGCGTTGGGCGGGGAAAAGTCGATCGGCGCGTCTTGCGTTCTGTCCCGTCATCAAGCCATGACGATGGCGGAGGAGGGGGCGGACTATATCGCGTTTGGCGAGTTCGGCTTGCCCGATGCGCCCGGTCCGGTGGAGACCGCCGAGATGATCCAGTGGTGGCATGATTTGTTCGAAATTCCATGCGTGGCATGGGCGCGGGAGAGTTATGAAGAGGACGATTTGCGCGATCTCATCCATGCCGGAGCCGATTATCTTGCGCTGGACGCCGGGGGCCGGACGGGCCCCGCCATGCTCGAATGGTTTGAGCGCATCGCGGCGCTTGCCAGATCTGAAACCGGCTCCGCCCGTTCAGAATAGGGGCACGCCATCATGCGCCATCTGACGTTTATTGCTTTGCTATTGCCAGCGATAATCTTGGCCGCATGTCCCGCCGCGGCGCAAAAAACTGCCGCCAAGACGGGCTGGCAAACCGGTGAGGTGCCGGTACCGCCGGTGGCGCTCGATCCGGCCTATGACGCCTTCGACGCCGGCAAATTCATGGCCGCAAAGGGTTTCGCCGAGACTGCCGCAAGCAAAGGCGATGGCCCATCTCACACGCTTCTGGGACAGCTTTATGAGCAGGGCCTGGGCGTTCCCCAGGATTTCATCAAGGCTGCCGAGTGGTACGCCAAGGGCGCAGCGATCGGGGATGCCCATGCGCAATTCGCCATCGGCGTGATGCTGGCGGAAGGGCGCGGCATCAAAGAGAATAAGCGTCAGGCCGCGCAGTTCTTCGAGCTGGCCGCCGCCAAGAATCACGCGATCGCACTCTACAATCTGGCGCTGATCTATATTGACGGGGACGCGCGCCCACAGGATCTGGATAAGGCGGCGCAACTCATGGAGCGCGCCGCGCAACTCGAACACGCGCCCGCGCAATATGATCTTTCCGCCTTTTACAAGGAAGGCCGCGGCGTCAAGCAGGACCAGCAGAAGGCCGCTTTTTGGCTCGGCAAGGCGGCCGAAGCGGGGATGACGAATGCCGAGCTGGAATTTGGCATCGCGCTTTATCTGGCCAAGGGCGTGCCGAAAAATGAGGGGATGGGCTTTACCATGTTGCGCCGGGCGGCCGAGAAGGGCAATCCGGTGGCGCAGAACCGGCTGGCGCACGCGTTTGCCGGCGGCAAGGGCACCAAGGCCGATCCCATCTCCGCCGGAAAATGGCATTTGCTCTCGCGCCAGTCGGGCGTCAGCGACTTTAGTCTCGACAGGTTTTTAAGCGCGCTCACGCCGCAGGAACGGCAGAAAGCCGAGCAAGGCGCCACCGACTGGCAGCAGGCGACCGCTGCGCTGTTAGAATAGCCGAACCTGCCGCGCTTATGGCGGCCCATTGAGATGGAAAACCGGCGTCGCCCCGGACGAAGCGAAGCGGAGATCCGGGGGCCATTGGCGGATCGACGATCGTAAGCGCAGCGATGGGTTTAGACCCCGGATCAAGTCCGGGGCGACCAATCATATTCCGCCGAATGGTTTCGATGAGCAATCTTGCTCTAGGTGCCGAGCTTATCCAAAATTCGCGCCCAGGAGCGCGCGCCTTTCGTAAAGCTCGTCAAATTGTACTTCTCGTTGGGCGAGTGAATCCGGTCGTCTTCCAGAGCGAAGCCGACGAGCACCGAATCCATCCCGAGCTTGCGTTTGAACGAGTCCACGATCGGGATCGAGGCGCCGCAGCCCATCAGGATCGTCTCGGCGTTCCACTCCTCGCGCAACGCTTCGGCGGCGCGGCGGATGGCAGGCAGGCCGGTATCGAAGCCGATGGCCGGGCTGCCGCCAAGGCCTTTGAATTCGGCGCGGCAATCGGGCGGTAAAAGCGCGGCAACAAAGCGCTTAAAGCCTTCGACGATTTTTTCTGGATTTTGCCCCGGCACGAGACGGAAGGTCAGCTTTGCCGAGGCTTCGGCCGGAATCACCGTCTTGGTGCCTGGACCGGTATAGCCGCCGATGATGCCATTGATCTCAGCGGTCGGGCGCGACCAGAGCTGTTCGAGGAAGCTTTTGTCCGCCTCGCCTGCCGGATGCGACAAGCCGACCGGGCCAAGCGTGCGGGCCGCATCGACGCCGAGTGAGCGCCATTGAGCGATTTGCGCCGGCGATGGTTCGATGATGCTCTCATAAAAGCCTGGGATTTGGATGCGCCCGTCCGCGTCGTGTAGCGCGCCGAGAATCTGCGTGAGCGCCCGGATAGGGTTCATCGCCGGGCCGCCATACATACCTGAATGCAGATCACGATTGGCGGCCTTCACGACCAACTCGGCATGGGCGAGGCCACGCAGGCTTGTGGTAATCGCCGGCTGGTCGGCGCTCATCTGTCCTGTATCGCAGACAAACACATAATCGGCTTTCAGCGCATCCGCATGGGCGCCGAGAAACGCCGGAAGGCTCGGGCTGCCACATTCCTCTTCGCCTTCGAGCAGGATCGAGACCGAGCAAGGCAGCGCGCCGGTGTTTTCCGTCCAGGCGCGGCAAGCCTCGATAAAGGTCATGACTTGCCCCTTATCGTCGCTCGACCCGCGCGCCACGATCACTGTTCCGTTGACGGCGTCCTCGCCGAGGCGCGGCTCGAACGGCGGCGTGTTCCACAGATCGAGCGGATCGGCGGGCTGCACGTCGTAATGTCCGTAGAACAGCACATGCGCCGCTTTGGCCGAAGGATGCCGCCAATGCGCGACGACCATCGGCTTGCCGGCCGTCGCGTGAACGCGCGCTTCGAACCCGATCTCGCCGAGTTGACCGGCGCACCATTCGGCGGCCCGGCGGCACGCCTCGTCATAGGCCGGATCGGTGGAAATGCTCGGGATGGCGAGCAGGCTGAAAAGCCGCGCCAATGCGGCGTCGGTGGATGCATCGAGATGCGCGAGTACCGGCTCCAAAGCATCGCTCATGGCGATCTTTCCCCGTTTTTCGGACGTCGAGCCAAACATACACGTCCGCTTGCCACGCGGCAGCCATTTTCCCGGCCCATCCACGGAAAGGCGAGGCGGCCGCGACCCCTTCACGCGAAAATTCGTTCGCAAAGTCTTGGCTTTCGCCTCCGGCCGCTTTACACCGGAACGGATCGAGGCTGGCGCCGTTCCTTTTAACTGCCGGCGGGGAGAGCGACAGCTCGCGGCACGCAATGAATGACAGCGATTTAAGTCTCAGGCTCAAAGAGGTTCAGGAAGGGCTGCCGCCGCTCTTGAAACGGCTCTGGCGTTACGGCCTTGTGCTAAGCGGCGATAGCGACACCGCGCATGATCTGGTACAGGCGACCTGTCTGCGCGCGCTGGAAAAATCCGAGCAATTTCAGCCCGGTACACAGGTTTCCCGCTGGGTCTATACCATATTACGCTCAATCTGGATGAATGAGCTGCGCTCGCGCCGCGTGCGCATGGGGCAGGGCTTCGTCGATCCGGAGATCGCGCTGGTCGCGGACGGAATTCGCGAGATGGAAACGAATTTATTAGCCCGCCAAGTGTTGAGAGAAGTAGAGCGCTTGCCAGAGGGGCAGCGCGAGGCCGTGTTCCTGGTCTATGGCGAGGGCCTTTCCTATCGTGAGGCGGCGGACATTCTGGGCATCCCGCAAGGGACGGTGATGAGCCGCCTGGCTGCCGCGCGAGGAAAGCTGGCCGATCTGAAGGATCATGGCGACCATTTATTGCCCGCCGAATAACAAGAACAGCGGGATGGAGAAATAGGGTAATGGCCCCGGCAGAACACACCGATCTTAGCGACGAGAAGCTGGTCGCTTACCTCGACGAGGAGCTGAGCGCCTCCGAGCGCAAGCAGACCGCGGCCGCGCTGTCGCGCAACCCCGAGGCGCGCGCGCGTCTCGAAAGGCTGGAGCGCGGCGGGCGGCCGTTTGGCGATGCGTTCGATGTGCTTCTCGAAGCCGCGCCAGACACCAGGCTGCAAGCCATGTTCGCCGATGTCATGACCAAGCAAGGCCCAGCCTCGGCTGCGAGCGCGGATGAAAAGGTCGTGCCGTTCCGCCAGCCTCTAGCGGCTGGCCGTGTTCCCCTCTGGCGCATGGCGGCGGCGGCGGCGATCCTGGCGCTTGTCTTCACCGGGGGCCTGGCGACCGGCGGCTTCTTCGACAATCCGCAGACGCCGCCTCAACTGGCTGCTGAGCAAAAACCGGGCTGGCGCGAGGCGGCGGCGCGTTACGTGGCGCTGTTCTCCAAGGAAACGCTGGAGGGAATGCCATCGGACCCCGGAGCGCGTCAGGCCAATCTCCAGCGCGCCGAGCAGGCGCTGGGCCTCAAGCTTTCCGGCGAGCGGATCGCCAATCCGGTGCTTGCCTTTCAGGGCACACAGCTGCTTCAGCTCGATGGCAAGCCGCTAGCGCAGATTTCGTTTCTCCATGATGGCCGCACGCCTGTCGCGCTGTGCATCATCCGCACGGCGAACCCGCCGCAGGGAGCCCAGAAGGAGCAGCGCCACGGGCTCAATGTCGTGCATTGGATCGCGGACGGCTATGGTTTTATGGTCATCGGGAAGGTGCCCGAGCCTGAGCTGAATCAAATCTCCGAGACGTTCAAGGCGCGATTCTCCTAACCCGTAGCGCCAGATGCGTATTCATCCCAATTCGAAGCGATGCGGAGCAGCGCTATAAGCCGAGCTAGGCTGGACCTGTCAGTCCCGGCTTAGGAAGGCGTAGCGTTTGTTTTCCGGCGGCATCCACACCATCGAACACGCCGAAGCGGCTGTTGATATCGCGCTATCGCCTATGCTGGAATTGGGAGCTTATGAGGCGCTTTGGCTGCAGCCGGGAGCAAGCTTCGAGACTCTCAGCGAGCGGATTGGCGCGACGCGGCACGGACGCCCCTCCGATCTGGTGGACGGTGCGGCGGCGGAGTTTCACGCAGCGGAAATTCGTAAACGTTTGGACAAGGCGCGCTTGTCCGATGTGGGATTGCGCATTTACGGAATGCCCGGCTATCCGGCCAAACTCCACGACGCGCGCTACCCTTTGCGCGCGTTTTATTTTCGCGGCGACTGGGACTTGATCCATTCGCCATCCGTCGCGGTGGTGGGGGCTCGACAGCTCTCGGCGCCGGGCGTCGCACGAACGCGGCGGCTGGTGCGACGCCTGGTGGAGGACGGCTTCACTATCGTCTCGGGGCTCGCCGCCGGAACCGACTTTGTGGCGCATACGACCGCGCTTGAGGCGGGCGGACGAACCATCGCCGTGCTCGGCACGCCGATCTATAAGGTCTATCCGCGAGAGCACGCCCGGCTGCAGCAGGAGATCGCCGAGCGTTTCCTCGTGATTTCGCAAGTGCCGATGCTGCTCTACGAAAGCAAGGACTGGCGGCATAACCGCAAATTTTTCCCCGAACGAAATGTTACCATGTCCGCCCTCACCGACGCCTCGATCATCGTTGAGATCGGCGAGTCCAACGGCACCTATATTCAGTCCAAGGCGGCGCTCGATCAGGCAAGGCCGCTGTTCCTGCTCAACAATTGCTTTGCCAAGAAGGGCATCAGCTGGCCTGCGCAATTTGCTAAACGGGGGGCGGTGAGGGTGGTGGAGTATGAGGACGTCCGCGAGAGGATCGCACACCTGGTCCACCGTTGACGGCCGTGGCATCTACTAATGGAAAGCTCCCCGCGGCCGGGATTTGGCCGCGGGGAGCCGTTAGTAGAGCGGGCCTTATTTCGGCAGCAAAACCTTGTCGATCACGTGGATGACGCCGTTCGACTGCGCCACATCGGCGATCGTCACGGTTGCCGTGCCGCCCGACTCGTCGGTAAGCATGATCTTCTCGCCCTTAGTGGTCACGATCAGCGTATCGCCGCTCACGGTCTTGACCGGGTGCTTGCCGCCATCATCCTTGACCATCTTCTGGATCGCATCGCTCATCGCGTTCGCTTGCACGACATGGGCCGTCAGGATCTTGGTGAGCTGGGCCTTGTTCTCCGGCTTCAGAAGCGTCTCTACGGTACCCTTGGGCAGCTGGTCGAAAGCGGCATTGGTCGGCGCGAAAACCATGAAGGGTCCTGCGCCGGACAAGGTGTCGACCAGGCCGGCCGCCTTGACCGCCGCCACAAGCGTGGTGTGATCCTTGGAATTCACTGCGTTCTCGATGATGTTCTTGGTCGGATACATGGCGGCGCCGCCGACCATGACCTCTGCCATTGCGGCGGTTGCCAGCGTCGAGGCAGCGAATGCAACGATCGCGGCTTTTGAAACTTTCATATTCAACACTCCTGTTTTTTTAAGGCGTTAGACGCGGCGTGATGCCGTGCCGTACCGCAGCTACGGCGCAGCGAAAAACAGGTTTCAAAAATTTTCGGGCTTCGATGTATAAGCGGAGAGCGTTCGCCCATATTTGGCCTGCTAACGCCTGTAATTGTTGGCAATTCCTTAATGAGTTCACAGCAATTCACGCTTTTGTTATGAAAGATTTCGATGTCTAAGCCCCGACCCCTCCAAGACCTTGCCGCATTGCTGCGGCGTGCCGGGGACGAGGATCGCGCCGCCTTCGATGCACTCTATGAATGCACAGCCGCGAAACTATTCGGCGTGATCTGCCGTATCTGTGACAATCGCGAGTTGGCGAAGGAGGCGTTGCAGGAAAGCTATCTAACCATCTGGCGCAACGCTAAGCTGTACGATGTCGAAATAGCGTCACCAATTGCCTGGATGGCGCGCATCGCTCGCAACCAGGCCATCGACGCACGCCGCCGGCGCTCGGAACAGATTTCCGCGCGCTCCGAGCCCAGTGACGAGGATGTCATGTCTTTGGAACCGGACCCGGAAGCCGCCTTGGGGCAAAGCGAAGCTTTGCGCAGGCTGACAATGTGCCTCGATGCGCTTCCAGCGGATCGCCGCGACATGGTGCTGCTGGCCTATTACAATGGCTGGAGCCGGGAGGAGCTGTCGGACAGATTTGTGCAGCCGGTGAATACGGTCAAAACGATATTGCGCCGAAGCTTGGCGTTACTTCGAGAGTGCCTCGATGGCAAAAACTGAACAGGATCGGGAAAGCGACTCGCTGGCGGCGGAGTATGTGCTCGGCACCCTGAATGCCGCCGAGCGCGCCGATATCGAACGCCGTCGCGGCCGAGATCCCGAGCTTGCCAGAGCTATCGCCGCGTGGGAGCTGCGCCTCGATCCGCTATTGGCGTCTGTCGCCGCTGTCGCGCCGCCGCCCGGCGCATTAAATGCGATCAAGCAAAAAATTGGCGCGCCGCCGGATCTTGCTGCCGGCAAATCGGCTGACCGGGCGGAAATCGTCCGCCTCGAAAGTCGTTTGCGAAATTGGCAGCGGGCTGCCATTGGCTTAACAGCCCTTGCGGCGTGGCTCATTGCCTTCGTCGCATTCCGCGAAATGAAGCCTGTGCCGGATGGAAGATTTATCGCCATCCTCGAATCCAAGGATCGGAGCCCCGCCTTCCTCGCCACCGTGAGCGTGGCGCAAAAGGCGATAACAATCATGCGAGTCGGCGACCCGCCGACCGGTGCGGCAGGTCATAGTCACGAGCTATGGGCGGTCGGCGGCGATCGCGCGGCGCCTCGCTCCTTAGGGCTGCTCAACACCGCATCGCAAATCCCGACCGATCGGCTTGGGCCGCTCGATGCGGCGGGACTGGGGGGGACGAGTTTTGCCATCAGCCTGGAGCCAGAAGGCGGATCGCCAACCGGGCAGCCGACAGGCCCAATCTTGTTCACCGGCAAGCTGATGCCTGCCGCCGGAAATTGAACGGCCTAACGCCGGTTTCTTCGGGCTCCATTTATCAACGAATGCGTGCGTTGTGGGTAAGTGCGCGTGTTCGAAACTTTCCGGCTTCCTTGGCGTTTTAGTTGGGTCCGTTGGGCGATAACCGCGCTTACCGGGCCCAATCCTAAATTTCGATAAAGGAGCAAGGCGCCATGGGCCTTTTTTCAAAAGACATTCAGACGCTGGATGATTTGTTCGTGCACACGCTGCAGGACATCTACTACGCCGAGAACCAAATCGTCGATGCGTTGCCGGACATGATTGACAAGGCCACCGACCCGCAGTTGAGACAAGGCTTTGAAGCCCATCTCGGCGAGACGGAAAATCAGATCAAACGGCTCGAACAAGTCTTCAAACTGCACGGCCATTCCCCCAAGGAAGTGAACTGTCCGGCGATCGACGGAATTCTTGAAGAGGCCGACGAAGTGGCTGGCGAGATCGCCGACAAGGAAGTTCTTGACGCCGCGCTAATCGCCTCCGCGCAGGCCGTTGAGCACTATGAGATCACCCGGTACGGCACGCTCATCGCTTGGGCAAAGCAGCTGGGCCGGGAGGATTGCGCCAGCTTGCTGCAGCAGAACCTGAATGAAGAACACGCCGCTGACAAAAAGCTGACGGCGATGGCCGAAAGCAAAGTGAATCAGAAAGCGGCCTAGGAACGGCGCTTATGCGGTCCGGCGTGCGCTTGGGCGATTCCACACGCCGCGCATTGGCGAGTTTCTGGGTGAAGAGCGCCTCAAAATTACGCGTAAATTGCCGGTTTGGGAATGAGCGCGGATTTAGCAAATCGCGCAGATACTTTTTTCGTCAGCAATGAACTCTTCGAACCGTTACGAGTTTTATCAATCCCAACAGCAGGAGTGGAGATTATGGACAAAGACCGTATCAAAGGATCCGCGCAGCAGGTTAAGGGCTCGGTGAAGGAAGCCGTTGGCAAGATCACCGGCGACACCAAGCTTGAGACCGAAGGCAAGGCCGACAAGGTAGCCGGCAAGGTGCGGAACACGGTTGGGGGCATGAAAGACGCCGTCAAAGGTAAGTAACTGCCGAAGTATGAATCCATAGCAGGCTGGTAGGACGGGCAAATACGTCTTGCCAGCCTGAATGTTGAGTCGGCTCTTCCAAATTCATCTCTGTGAATTTCGCCTCAGGCCAAGTCCGTCCCTTCGAACGTAAAAATCACATCCTGTTCGAGAATTAAGCTTTATATTCGGTGCTTACGATGCCCCCCGCCTCGTAAACGCAATGAGATCGTCCGGCGTGTCGATGTCAGTCGTGAAATGATCGTTTGCGGCTTGATAGCGTTCAACCAATTGCGGATTTGCGTCGGTAAAGCGGCGGGCGTTACTGTGGCCATCGGCGTTCGTCTGCACGATGAGCTTAAAGGGGAACAGCACGGGATTGCCGCGCTGGCCGCGAAAAGTCGGAATGAGAATGTGGTTGCGTTCGCTTGCCGCGAAGGCGTCGAGCAGATCGCGAATATCCCCAGGACCGAGCGCGGCCTGGTCCGCTAGCGCGATCAGCACGGCGTCATAATCGCCTTTGAGACTGTCCAGCCCGGCACCGATGGAAGTGGGCTGCCCTTTGGCAAAATGGGGATTTTCAACGAAGGTCAGAGGCAAGCCGGCAAGCGCCTCGCGGACCTGGGCGGCTTCATGGCCGATGACGACGGTCAGGTTGGTCTTGGCGGCGAGATACGTTGCCGCCATGCGCCGCACCAGCGGCTCGCCTCCGATGTTGATGAGAAGCTTGTTGCGCGCGCCCATGCGGCTGGAAAGGCCGGCGGCGAGTAGGATCGTCGCCACCTTTAGGTCGGGTTTATCGGAACTTGCCATGTTGCATTATTCCTAACCGCAACGCGGCTATTGCTGATGATCTGCGCCACTTTGGCGATCCCGGCTGGGCTCGAACCAGCAACCCCCAGCTTAGAAGGCTGGCGGTTTATTGGTAACTTACTGATTTAAAACAAGAAACGTTTTACAATCATATGCCGCTATATCGTAACAAACGTTAAAATTTTGCGTAGGTTTGTAAAACATTTAATTGAGCGACGCTTCGCTGGTCTGGTGCATGTGTGCGGCGCAATCGTTGAGATAGCGCACCTGTCTCTTCTCGCAATTTTTACAATCCCTTCCCCTGAGAGCGATACACCTTAGCTTTGACTTCGTAACCTGCAAGACAGCTAATTCTGCCGTTTTAATCGTTTCTAGTGCTTAAGCTATGGCTTGTCGCGCAGAGCTCACGCAACTGATGCTTTCAAATTTCCAATTTTATTCCGAGAGCCTTAGAAAACGTTGTGAAAACAGATGAATTCCAAATATCGACCTACTGATTAAAAGAACGCATTAGCTTTAGAAACCTGGCAGAAAGGTAGTGTCTTAGTTTGAAATTTGGTCAGCTGACGCACGCTAGAATCCTGCTCTCAGCTCCTATATGCTTACCGATAAGCAAGGAGCAAAGTAGACATGCCCACCGGACCTAAAGGCGAAAAGCGCCCCGCACTGCATTGTCCTTACCCAATCGGGATGCGTTGCGCTAATGTAGCGTTGCTTCAATCCTTTAAGGTGAGGATGTAGTCAATCAAGTCTTCGCGGGCGCTCTGAGGAATAACCAGATTTGGCATTTCCCTGTGCGGCGTTTGCAGCAGCACTGAGATCGCTATTCCGGAAATGTCCTTCGTATTTGCGATGGCGTCAAAGCTTGGCGCATTCGGAGCTGGCGAAACGGGGTCGTCATCGTTGATCGCGTGGCACTGCGCGCAATTTTTCTCTGCGTAGTCTGAACCTGCCTTCGTGTCGCCAATGCCTTGGGCGGCAACACCGCTGGCTATAAACAACAATAAACACAGTGAGGTAACGATTTTTCCTGATGTTACAGCAAGACCTCTGCTTGGAAGGCCATGTTGGCTTGGATGAAATTGCTTATTAAAAATGTCCATGTTCTCTCTTTCGTAAGAGCCATTACTGCTCCATATAAGCGGCGCAATCAGTTCAGCGCATGCTCAATATCCGCGACAGACGCTTTTGTGAGCGTTTTGCCCACCTCGCGGATGAGCCGATCCCGAACTTCCGTGTGCAATGACAGCCGGATTTGACCCAGCGTCTGCGGGTCAGCGATCAGGACGATCGCCTCGAACTCGCCCTTGTGGGCCCGGCGATAGAGATCTTGAGCGAGCTGTTTGGCGAATGTTGCCTCGTTGGTCTCTTGGGCCGAAGAGTCTTTTGGACGCATGCCTGACGGCCCGTCCTCATCAAGATGGGTCGGTTTCAACTCGCCACCGGCGGACAAGGAGACTTTACGCTCGGTGCCCGAATTGCGGAAAAATCTCGCGCCCGTTCCGTCAGCCACAACGATAAGGGCATGGTGAGGTATGTTATGCATCGTTTAGTCTCCTGCTATCGTCGCGTCGACCTGGCGAAACGGCGGCGCAGGAAGCTCACGCGCTTCTCGCAAGTGGCGTTTCTAGCCGATGTTCAATATCGCTGAAAACGCGTGGCAGACTTTGATCTACGTCAAACCTCAGAAAAGAGAGGTCGTACAAGGCCTCCAAAGGTGTATATGCGAAAGCGAGCGCCAAAATCATAAACATTACAAATGGATCGTAGTAGTCTCCATAGTTCGGAAACAGGCCTCAGGGGATATTGATCATCGTGTGAAAGAGACGCGGCCTAGAAACTTTCTTGAATCGTTCGCGCCGTTCTCGCGATAGACGAGCACCAGCGCGACGATCATCGGCACGAACGCCATGATCGCGCTCATGGGAAGGAAAGTCGCGATTGGCAGCCGGCCACCCGCCGCGCCCAGCACGTAGAACGGAACCGATAACAAGAAAACCAGCATGAAAAAGATCCATGGCGATGTCCTTCGCAATGCCTCCAACTTCCTTATTTCTTGCGCTTCCCGCATCAGCCGCGTCATCCTGTCTGGTTATACGGAAAACCTTCGGGCGACGGTGAAGGCTATTCCCGCCACATAGAGCGTGCCGACGATTACGTTGGTATGGCCCGAGAGCTATTCGGGAAGATAGATGTCGAAATTACCGCGCCGGTCGCCGGTATATCGCGCCGCAATCGATGCGAGCCGGCATCGCTAGCCCTTCAGGATCATCACCAGCACCTTGCCGAGAACGACGGCGATCGAAAGCGCCGCGTAGAAATATTCGGCTTGCCAGGCGAAAATCCAGATTGCGAAAATGCACGAGACGAAAAACGTCCAGACGATGCTGTGGACAACCTTGACGGTCTCCAGCATGGAAGGTGCCGCTGCCAGGCATAAGAATGTTGCGCGCCACATCGAACCGCCTCATTTTTCGCCAGGGATTTCAACCCGGTCGTTTCTGACCCGGAAACGCCCATCTATGCGCATCGGAAGCGGCGCGCCAGAGAATGGCGCTTCCGGCGTGCCGGGGGTCTGCGCATGAATATGCAAATGCGGCTCATTGGTCGCGCCGGAATTTCCAACTTCGGCCACGAGTGCGCCGACGGCGACCCTTTCATTGAGAGCAACACGCACCGAGCCTTGGCGGAAGTGGCCTAAAACAATATCGCTGCCTCCGCAGCGCAGGATCACGTGATTTCCGGCAAGGTGCTTTTCATCCAATTTCGGAACCTGCATATCCGGCAGTCCATCGACCGCGACCATCACGTCGCCCGCGCATGGCGCGAGCACGGGCGCGCCGAAAATCCGGTAGCGGCGCGGGTCTTGGCGCATGAGCCCGTCAGCACGAAGTCCAAAGCTGTCAATCGCGACCAGATCGACGCCATAGGCAGTGCCGTGGTAGGGGCGGTGGGCGGGAATGGTCTGATCGAGCGCATCGGCGTGGGCATTCAGCGAGAGCGCTGCGCCGCCATTTGCAACCAGATAGCGCCCAGGCCCAAGCGGCCATGACAGGTCAATGGAAGGGCCGGCGGGAACCTGCGTCGCCGAAAGAGCGAGACGCGTTTCGTTGGCGGCGAATAGGCACAAGGCCATAAATGCGATCGAGAGAATCCAACTTGCAAAGCCTCCCGGCCATACCGTTGCGAGCTTGTGGCCCCGCAGGCCAAGAACGATTGCCGCGGCGAATAACAAGCCGAATGCGTATGGCGTCCACCATGGGGGAAAGAGCCAGATTCCCACATAAGAGAGCGCAACGACACCGACGCCAGTGGCTAAAGCCTGGGTGGAGAAGCCAACTATGCTCCGTTGCGGCGCGATTGCGATCCAGGCGATGAGCGCGAGCGGTATGATGGCCTGAAGCAGAAAGAGGGTCAGCATGTCACCTAAGGCCGCTCTATGGAGTATGGCTGCTTCGACCGACGCGGTCATAAAAACTGCCCGTTGCGAGCACGATGAGAAGCACGATACCGGCAACCGGTAACCCGAGGTCCTCAAGGATTCCCAGCTGAACAGTCGCCGCCAAGCCGACCAGCGACCAGAGGAAAGGGATGATCGAAAGCCACACGACCCTCTTCCCACGCGCCAGTAGGAGCATACCAATTGTGAATATCGCCGTTGGGCAGGGTGCCACCCCGAACATCGGCCCGGCCAGTAGTCCGTGGCCCGCCCACAACCCGAGGATCGGGTAAATCACAATTGCATAAAAGATAACTGACAGGCCTAACGCCGATCTGAAATCCCAGAGAACACTAAACCGCAATTCGTTCGACGAGACTGCGCTTGCCGCGAACATTATTGCTTGCAAAAAAAACAGCGCGGCGAAGCCTTTGGCGGCTGGATTGATCTCGGCAAAGAAAAAGAAGTGATATCCAATCGCGTTCCAGGTCCACAATACCGCAAGGATTGTTAAGATGGCTCTCTTGCCAGCTAATGAATTCAGTAATAGCGCCGCGAGAGCCAGAAATCCCAGGATATAACCAACAATCTGAGCAGGCCAAATCGCCACGTTGTAAGCGACGAACACCGAAAGGAATTGCTCGGTGGTGAAAGGAGCGCTCAAGATATGATTGTGCTTTGCGCAGGACGGCGCGGAGAAAACGGAAGTGTCGGGCCGTAGCCGAAGCGCATCACGATATCGGGGCGGCGGCCGGCCAAGCCGACGAGGCTCGCAAGCTCCGGCCGCAGCTTCGCAACTTCGACGGGCTGATTGATGAAGGCGTGTTTGAGGCCGAGTGCCGTCGCCTGTAAGGCAAAGCGCTGACATGCCCGCCCTGCCCGAACCCAGTGATCCTTATCCTCCCGCTGTGCTGCGAACACGGCTATCCCGGCTGACGAATGCAGATGAGCTGCGTATTTGTCGTTCTCGGCATTGGCTTTGAAGACGAAATCGAATACGCGCCAGCCGAGCCACGCCGGAAGAGTTGAATTGCCGCTCGCTGCGCTAAACAGGCCATCGCCGGTTTCCATCGCTTGGCGCGGACTGAAGCGCAGCCATTTCTTGAGTTCGGTGATAAACGCCGCGTCTGCAATCTGCGCGCTGTTGCCTGCGACGACCAGATCACGAACCCTGTCTATCTGTCGGCGGTCGGTGATGAGAACCACATCGATCCCGGGAACAGCCGCTGCGCCTTCGAGTATTTTTAGATCGACGGCGCTGACAGGCTTCCCATCATACTCGGCGCGTGTCGATTGACGGCGCGGGATGGCGTCGAAGAGAGCGGACTCGGCAGTCCGACCGCCACCGAACGCAAACACAACCGAGCCGGCATTGGCTGGGCTAAAGGCGAGTTCGCCGGACCGTCCGCGCGCTGCCGCTGCAATCGCCAAATTTTCGGCGGCGCAACCGAGACTGGCGAACAGATGATGATCGTCGGGATCGACGATCGGGGTCCGCCGCGCGAAGTCGGGCAAAATTTCGATGCGGTCGTCACTGGCGCGAAACCGCCAAGCTTGCGTATTATGACTGCGCGCGGCAAGCGTGGCGAAGCGAATGAAATCGCCCAGCTCTGGGTTTGCGGCAAGGGCGGCACGGCTGGCTGCGGCGGAGGCATTATAGTCCTCCATCGAACCCATTTGCCGCCGCCCGATATATACCGCGCCGCCGCCAGCGAGCGCCAGAGCGCCGCCGCCTACCAGAATTTGTCTTCTGTTCATTGTTTCAACTGCTCTTTCGCTCGTTGGTTGACGTATCGCGATGCGTTCGAGCTTGAGCGATCGCGTCCTCGACCGTCGGCGAGTAGTGGACAAACGGTCTCCGCAGTCCGGCGACGAGCAATGTTCGCCGCACGCTTTTGCGGGCGCCTGTAAAGAACACCTCCGTTCCGCCATGATGGAGTTTATGGACGAAGCTTTCGAGAACGCTGGCCGCTGTGCTATCGACAAGCGGCACATCGGTAAAATCCAACACGAAGACCTTTGGACGCTCGCCGATGCCATCGAGCACCGTGCTGACTGCCGCCGTTGCCCCGAAGAAAAAGGCTCCGCTGATGCGGTAAACGACGACATCCCCTCTGAAGCCGTGGGGAGAGTAGGCCGCGCGCTGCGCGCCCGTGGCATCTGCCTCGTCCTCGACAAGCAGTCGTCCGCCGCCCTCTATCTCCACGGCTTCCGCCATGCGATGCAAGAACAGGAACGCTCCAAGCGTCACGCCGGTCGCAATTGCTATGGTGAGATCGGCAAAGACCGTCAGCAGGAATGTCGCCATCAGCACCGTCGCATCGCCCCAGGACGCGCGCAGCAGGCTGCCGAACTCCTCTTTTTCCACCATGTTCCACGCCACGATGGCGAGAACCGCGCCCAGCGCCGCGAGGGGGAGGTAACTGACGAGTGGCGCCGCAACCAGCATGAACAAAAGGATGTAGACGGCGTGCAAAATGCCGGCGACAGGCCCATAAGCGCCAGCGCGGACGTTGGTTGCGGTTCGCGCGATGGTTCCGGTGGCGCACATGCCCCCGAAGGTGACGGAGGCCATGTTAGCCGCTCCTTGCGCCACCAGTTCACAGTTGGAGCGGTGCTTTCGTCCCGTCATGCCATCGGCGACGACGGCGGATAGCAATGACTCGATAGCGCCGAGCAAAGCGATGGTGACAGCGTCAGGGAAAACAGCTTGTATCTTTGCGAGATCGAAGGCTGGAAGCGACGGAGCAGGCAACGTGTGTGGCACTTCGCCAAAGCGCGAGCCGACTGTTGCGACATCGAGATTGAACAGAGCTGTAAGCGCCGCCGCTGCCGCAACCGCGACCAGAAGCCCGGGCCATTTCGGCCGAAACCGGCGCAGGCCGAGAATAATGGTGATAGCCATAACCGCCAGCCCAACTGTCACCGGCTTGATTGTCTGGATACTTTCGCCGATGGCCCACAGCTTGGGCAGAAAGGCCGCTGGCTCCTTGGCTATCTCCAAGCCAAGGAGTTCCTTGATCTGGCTAGCGAAAATGATCACAGCAATGCCTGCTGTAAACCCGACGGTAACGGGCAAGGGGATATATTTGATATAGGCGCCAAGCCGCAGGAAGCCGAGCGCCATCATTATCACGCCAGCCATCAATGTCGCGAGCACGAGGCCATCATAGCCGTGACGCTCGACGATGATCGCGATGAGCACGATGAACGCGCCGGCCGGGCCGCCGATCTGAAACCGGCTGCCGCCCAGCGCCGAGATCAGGAAGCCGCCGACGATGGCGGTGTAAAGCCCCTTCTCCGGCGAAAGCCCGGAACCAATGGCGATAGCCATGGACAAAGGCAGGGCGACAATGGCGACGGTGAGCCCTGCAACGGCGTCAGCTCGAAAATTTGCTAAAGTGTAGCCCTCGCGTAGGATCGTCACCAGCTTCGGTGTGAAGAGTTCGGCAAATGTTGGCTGACGCCGCCTGACCGAGTTCCGGGTCGCTATATCCATATATATTTGTCTTGTTGCGAAAGCAGCTATGTGATCGCTTGCCGTCAGTGCGGGCCGACCTGATAGCCTTGCAGGATTTTTCTGTAATTGGCGCGCTCGTACTCTTCCGGGTTGCGGATTTTGCCCTGGGAGAGCAACCCGCGAATACGCGAAAGCCCTTCCATATCCCGTTTGTCCAGCCAGTCCGCGAGCCCATCCACGAGTTTGCGCATGTGCGGGACGCCATGTTCCAGAAGCGCCGATGTCGTCATCACCACGTCCGCGCCCGCGAGCAGATATTTCACCACGTCTTCAATGGTATGCACTCCAGTGGTGGCCGCGAGCGACGCTTTGATTTGGCCATGCAGCACGGCAATCCACAACAGCGGCAGCCGCATGTCCGCCGAGCGGCTCAAATCGAGATCGTGGGTGATCTTGAGGCGCACCACGTCGATATCCGGCTGATAGAACCGGTTGAACAGCACCAGCCCGTCGGCGCCAGCCATTGCCAATTCCCCCGCCATATGCCCCGGCGAGCTGAAATAGGGGCCGACCTTAACGGCGACGGGGATGGTCACCCTGCTCTTCACCACGCGGACGATGTTCAGATAGCGATCCTCGATGTCGCGGCCGGACAGGCTGATGTCCGTGGGCAACAGGTAGATATTCAACTCCAGCGCGTCGGCGCCCGCCTCTTCAAGCTGCGTGGCGTATTCGACCCAGCTATCTTTGCTGCCTGCGTTGAGGCTGGCGATGATCGGGATTTTGACGGCGGCTTTCGCGCCGCGTACGATTTCGAGATAATGATTCGTGCCGATATAATGCGGGTTCGGCGGCGGAAAATAACTCGCGGCTTCAGGCGAACTCAGGGCGCCCGCACCTGTCATCGCATCATGACGATGCATCTCGGCGTCAATTTGCTCGGCGAAGATTGAGGGCAGGACCACAGCGCCCGCGCCTGCGTCCTCCAGCGCGCGGATGTTACCAAGCTCGTTGTTGAGCGGCGAAGCTGACGCAACCAGCGGATTGCGCAGGGTCAAGCCCATGTATTTAGTGGAGAGATCCATGTCAAACTCCTTCAATAAGGGCTGCGGCGGCGAGCGCATGACCGTTGGTTTTGACCGCAGCAATAGGCGGTTGCTGGGGCTCCACTACGACGCCGCCCTGGTGAATAGCCGCCAAATCTTCATATTGCTGGTATTTCGCGGTCGCGCCCGCCTGCGCCTGCGCCATCAGTTCGGCGGCCACCTTCGGCATTGTGCGGGCTAGCGAGGTGTAGCGGATTTCGTTTTTCGCGTAGTCCATGAACGGTATGGTGGGCCGCGGCGAGTCCAGTCGGAACGGGTTCTCGCCAATGGCGCGCATCGAAGGGCTGTAGCGGATCAGCGGCCAATACCCGCTCGCGACGGCCAAATCCTGCTGCTTCATGCCAAAGCGCATGTCGATGCCGTGGGCGATGCACTGGCTGTAGGCGAGGATAAGCGACGGACCTGGATAGGCCTCGGCCTCACGGAAGGCTTCGAGCGTGTGCTGCGGGTTCGCGCCCATGGCGACCTGCGCTACATAGACGTTGCCATAAGCCATGGTTTGGAGCGCCAAATCCTTGCGCGCCGTGCGCTTGCCGCCAGTCGCGAATTTGGCGACAGCGCCGAGCGGCGTCGCTTTCGAGGCTTGGCCGCCGGTGTTGGAATAGACCTCCGTATCGAGGATCAGCACGTTCACATCGCGGCCGCTGGCGAGCACATGGTCGAGGCCGCCATAGTCGATGTCGTAGGCCCAGCCATCGCCGCCCACGAGCCAGACGCTGCGGCGCACCAGATGATCGACCACCGAGAGCAGATTGCGGGCTGGTTCGCTGTCGATTTTCAGCAGCTTGGTTTTCAGCTCCGCCACGCGGATGCGCTGTCTGCGAATGTCCGATTCCTGGATTTGCGGCGCGTTGGCGATCGCAGCGGCCAGCTCCGGCCCGACGATGGGCGCAAGTTCAGCGAGCAGCGTCAGCGCCAGATCGAGGTGCTTATCCGCCGCGAGGCGGAAGCCTAGCCCGAATTCCGCATTGTCCTCGAACAGCGAATTCGACCACGCCGGGCCGCGCCCTTCGCGATCCTTCGTCCACGGCGTCACCGGCAGGTTCGCGCCATAAATCGACGAGCAGCCGGTGGCGTTGGCAATCATCGCGCGGTCGCCGAACAACTGCGACAGCAGCTTGAGGTAAGGCGTCTCGCCGCAGCCCGCGCACGCGCCGGAAAACTCGAATGTTGGCTCCAGAAACTGCACGCCCGAGACATTGGCGAAGTTCACCCGCGCGCGGTCGTTCACGGGCAGCTTCTCAAAAAACGCCATGCTCCCCCGCTCGGCGTCCAGGATCGGCGCTTTTTCGGCGAGATTGATGGCTTTCTTGTCCGGTTCGACGGGGCTGTGCGCGGGGCACGCCTCGATGCACAGCCCGCAGCCGGTGCAATCTTCCACATAAAACTGGAGCGTGAAGCGCGTTTCGGGATAGCCGCGCGCGTTGACGGGCGCGGATTTGAAAGCGGCGGGCGCGCCAGCAAGCTTGTCCTCGTGGTAATTGCGCGAGCGGATCACGCTGTGCGGACACACGAAGCTGCACTGACCGCATTGGATGCATAGGTCGGCCTCCCACACGGGCACGAAATCTGAGATGTTGCGCTTTTCATAGGCCGCCGTGCCGGATGGATAGGTGCCATCGATCGGCATGGCGCTAACGGGCAGTGTGTCGCCCAGCCCGCGCATGGCAACGGCGGTGAAATTCTGCACGAAAGGGGGCGCGTATTTTGGCACAATCGGAGGCTGATCGAACGTGCTCGTCACAGTACTGGGTACGCGCACCTCGAAAAGCTTGGCCAGCGCGCCATCAACGGCGGCAAAGTTTTTGGCAATCACCGCCTCGCCTTTGTTCGCATAAGATTTGCGGACGAATTTCTTGATCTGCTCGATGGCCGCGTCGCGCGGCATCACGCCCGAGATGGCGAAAAAGCAGGTTTGGAGAATGGTGTTGGTCAATCCGGCCAGACCCGCTTCGCGCGCCGCGTTCGACGCGTCTATGACGTAGAATTTCAACCGCTTGTCGATGATCTGCCTTTGCACAAGGCGCGGGAGATGATCCCAGACGTCGTCCGGCCCATAGACGGTGTTTAAAAGAAACGTTGCGCCCGGCGCGGCAATGCGCAGCACGTCCTGCCTATCCAGGAAATTGAACTGGTGGCAGGCAACGAAACTGGCAGAACCGATCAGGTAAGGCGCGCGGATCGGTTTGGGCCCAAACCGCAAATGTGACACCGTCATCGCGCCGGATTTGTGGCTGTCGTAAACGAAGTAGGCCTGCGCGAACATGCCAGCGTCTTCTGCGATAATTTTCGCGCTGTTCTTGTTCGCGCCCACCGTACCGTCCGCGCCCAGGCCGTAAAATATGGCGCGCACTTCGTCGGCGGCCTCAAGCGTGAAGGTCGGGTCGGTGGTCAAGCTGGTGTGTGTGACATCATCGTTGATGCCGACGGTGAAGCTGTTTTTCGGATCGCGGCTTTTCAGCTCGTCGAAAACGGCTTTAGCCATCGCGGGGTTAAAGTTCTTGGAGGACAGCCCGTAGCGCCCGCCGATCACCATCGGCATGGCGCGGCGTTTGCCACGGGTCATGGCTTCGGCGAGCACGGTGACGACATCGGCGTAAAGTGGCTCGCCGACAGCGCCCGACTCTTTCGTTTGCTCGATCACCGCGATGTGGGTACAGCTCGCTGGCAAGGCGGCGAGGAAATGCTCGACCGAAAACGGCCGGTACAGCCGCACTTGCAGCACCCCGACGCGTTCGCCCTTGGCCCGCAACGCCTGCGCCACCTCCATGGCGGTCTCCGCGCCCGTGCCCATCGCGATCACGACCCGCTCGGCATCGGGCGCACCGTAATAATCAAATAGTCGATATTGCCGTCCCGTGAGCTTGGCCAGCGCGTCCATCTGCGCCTGCACGATACCGGGAACCGCCGCGTAAAACGGGTTCGCCGTCTCGCGCGACTGGAAAAACGTGTCCGGGTTCTGCGCCGTGCCGCGAATGAACGGCGTTTCCGGGTTAAGCGCGCGGGCGCGATGGGCGCGCACAAGGTCATCGCGGATCATGGCGCGGATATACTCATCCGGGATCAGCTCCAGCGTGTTGATCTCGTGGGATGTGCGGAAGCCGTCGAAAAAGTGCATGAACGGCACGCGGCTCTCCAAGGTCGCGGCGTGCGCGATCAGCGCCTGGTCGTGGGCTTCCTGCACGGAAGCAGAGGATAGAAGCGCGAAGCCGCTTGTTCGCACGGCCATCACGTCCGAATGATCGCCGAAGATCGACAGCGCCTGCGTCGCGATGGAGCGCGCCGCGACATGGAACACGGTCGCCGTCAGCTCGCCTGCGATTTTGAACATGTTGGGCAGCATGAGCAGCAGCCCTTGAGAAGACGTAAACGTGGTAGTCATCGCGCCCGCTTGTAGCGCGCCGTGGACCGTGCCCGCCGCGCCGCCCTCGCTCTGCATTTCCTGCACCACGGGCACGTTGCCCCAGATGTTTTTCAGCCCCTCCGATGACCACTGATCCGCCAGCTCCGCCATGGTGGACGATGGCGTGATTGGATAAATCGCGCATACCTCATTCACGCGATAGGCGATGTGCGCGCACGCCGTATTGCCGTCGATCGTAGTTTTTACGCGAGTCTTTACGGCAATTGCAGGCGCCGTCATGGTGGTTTTCTCGTCAGCGATGGTCGCGGCCACGCCCGCTTTTCCGGTCAACCAATTCATCACGCCACCCATGTTCCGTTTGAGGTCTCTAATCCGTGGCCATTGACGGCTGCTTGGACGGCCGGCGCTTCGCGTGCTGGTTCGGGGATCATTTCCATCGCGTGACAGGGGCACTGTTCGACGCAGACGGAGCAGCCCGTGCATAAATCGAAGTGGATCTCGTAACCCCGGCCCGGCCCCAGCTTCTCGATCGCGTCTTCCGGGCAGGCGGCGTAGCAGTTGTCGCATTCAAAGCAATTGCCGCAGGACAGACAGCGTTTGGCCTCGTGCAGCGCGGCTTGCTGGCTGAGGCCGCTCATGATCTCGATGAAGCCTTGGAGGCGCGTCGATATGGGCGCTTCGATCTGGGCGGATTGCTCGGCGTCCGCATAGATCGGCAGGTTCAGCATCGCGAAGCTGACGAGGGGCGCAGGCGCGGCCTCTGTCCGTTTCTCATCGCGCAACCAGGCGTCGATGTTGCGCGCGGCTTTTTTGCCGTGGCCGGTGGCGGAAGTCACCGTGCGGTCGCCCGGCACCAGGTCGCCGCCGGCAAAAATGCCGGGCGCGCCGGTCATCATGTCGGGAGCGACGATCACCGTGCCGTCGGGCTTGAACGCAACGCCGGACAGCTTGTTCAGGAAGCCGCTATCCGCCGCCTGTCCCAGCGCGAGCACCACCGAGTCCGCTTGCAAGGTTTCGAACTGGCCTGTGGGCTGTGGTTTGCCATCCGCGTCGAGCGCCATGATCTCGACCTTGATGTCCCCGTCGCCGATGTCGCGAATGCTGGCGAGCCATTTGATCTTAATGCCCTCGGCCAGCGCTTCCTCGGCCTCGAAGGCATTCGCCTCCATATGCTTGGCGTCGCTGAAGAACACGATGGTGGCTTCCTCCGCGCCCAGGCGCTTGGCGGTGCGCGCCGCATCCATCGCAGTGTTGCCAGCGCCGTAAACCGCGACGCGGCGGCCAAGCTTCGGAGCCGCGCCCATTTCAGTGCTGCGCAGCAGACTGACGGCGCTCAGCACGCGCCCGGCGTCGCGCGCGGGAATGTCGATCCGCTTACCAATCTGCGTGCCGATGGCGATAAAAACAGCGTCGAACTTGCCCGCTTGCTGCTCGGCGGCCACGTCCTCCACCTTGTGGTTGAGAACGATCTTCACGCCCATGCCTTCGATGCGATGGATTTCCTTCATGAGGTCTTCGCGCGGCAGGCGATAGGCCGGAATGCCGAAATGCATCATGCCGCCCGGCATCGGTCCCGCGTCGTGGATTTCCACCGCATGGCCCAGCCGCCGCAGATGATAGGCCGCCGAAAGCCCGCTCGGTCCCGCGCCCACCACGAGCACGCGCTTGCCCGTAGACGCCCCGACCGGCGGCTTCCACCCCTGCTCGCTCGCCAGATCGCCCAGATACCGCTCGACGGCGTGGATGCTCACCGCGCTGTCGAGGTCATTGCGGTTGCAGCTCGTCTCGCAGGGGTGATAGCAGACGCGCCCATGCACGGCGGGAAACGGATTGTCCTCGATGAGCTTGAGCCAGGCTTTCTGAAACCGGCCCGCCTGCGCATGATCGAGCCATGCCTGGATGTCCTCCCCAGCGGGGCAGGCGTTATTGCATGGCGGTAGAAGGCTGACATAGGTTGGCCGGTTCACCCTCGCCGGGCCTGTGCCCTTTTCGTGGGTGATGTCCATCACCGGGGTCATATCGCGGGTGTGTATGGTCATGTCGTTGTCTCCAAGAACCGCTTGGCTTTAAGCTTTGGCGGGTTCGCCAATCGGTGGAATCCTGATGAGCGGCGCGTGCGCGGCGGAGCCTGTTTCTCTCAGGAAAAAGGCGAGCACGATGCCTACCGCGATGCCGGCAAGGCCCAACAGTCCCCACTGTTGGAAGTCCTGGAGATCCAGCGGCGCGCCGCCCGATATTTTCTGCAACACCCATCCGGCCAGAGGCGCGGCGACGGCGCTGAGGGTGAACACCAGGAAATTCATCGCGCCCGTCGCACTGCCTTTTACGCCGTCTGGATTGACTTCCTTGATAATCGCGTAAGGGATCATGGCGGCGCCGGACGCGAAGCCGAACAGGAACCCGCCGGTATAGGGCGGCAGAATTTCAGGCGGCAAATAAAGGATGGCGGCGGCAAGCGCGAGCATGGCGAACCCGCTAGCGATCAGCACAGGCTTACGGCGTCCCATGCGGTCGGCGATGTAGCCCAAGATCGGCGCGCCGAACACCCAGCCGAGCGGGACCATCGCGGCGCGGTTCACGGCGGTCGCGTGCTCGACTCCGAAGCCTTGCTGAAGCATCGGCACACCCCAGATCATATCGCCGATGGTGGTGGGCAAGAATAGGAGACCCGCGCAAAAGCCGCACAGATAGGATTGCGGATTGGAAAGCACGATTTTATAGGGCGCAAACATTTGGAGCAGCGTGCCACGCCCGGCGGGGGTGCGGTCGGCTTCGCTAGGCGTCGCAAAGAATGTGATGACGGCCAAAACCGCGCAAATTGCCCCGGAATAAAGCCAGAAATCCTGCCAGGTGATGATACCGTGCACGAGCAGCGAGACTGCGAACTGGCCCGCGAACCCGCCCAGCATGCCAAACATTTGCGTCGCGCCAACCGCCGTCGCCAAAAGACGCGCCGGGAAGCCGTGGGCGGCGAGATAGACCGCCCCGACAAAAGCAAACGCGGAGCCTGCGCCCTGCAACAGCCTGCCGATATACGCCTCTGTGATAGAGCCCCAGCCGAACAGCACCGTGCCAACGGCAAGACACGCGATGCCCGCCGGGATCGTCCACTTCGCGCCATATCTGTCGAGCGACGCGCCAGCGAACAGCGCGAATGTGGCATAAGTGAAGAAATAAACGCCGAGCAACGAGCTGAGGCCGAGCGCGTTCAAATTCCACGCCGCGGTCAATTCCGGCACCATCACGCCGGGTGCGGACCTGAGCGCATATTGGATAAAGTAGAACACGGCGCAAAGCAGCCACGCCGCGATGAAAAGCTTGTGAAATTCGCCCGAGCTGCGCGTGCCGACTTGAGTTGGCGCCATGACCTGATTCTCCTGAAGCTTTAAGGAGCATGGCGTACCGATGGTTTCGCCGCTTTGCGCAATGTCAAAGCCCAGGCGATTTCGGCGATTTGATTTATGTCATAGCGTGCACAGTGCTTTGAGCGTTGTTGGAGGCGCAGCAACAACGGAGAAATCGCCATGAAGGGTTTTGTCGACGACATTGAAAAATTGACCGAGGATAATGACGATTTCCGCCGCGTTCTCTACACCGGCAAATATATTCAGGTGGTGCTCATGTCCTTGGCGCCGGGTGAGGACATTGGCGAGGAAGTCCACGCAGACGGAGACCAGTTTTTCCGTGTGGAGAAGGGCAAAGGCGAGGTCTCGATCGACGGCAATCTCAGCAAAGTCAAGAGTGACGACGCCATCGTCGTGCCCGCCGGCGCGCGGCACAATGTGATCAACACCGGAGATAAGCACTTAAGGCTTTACACCCTCTATGGCCCGCCACGGCACCGCCATGGCTTCGTTGCCGCAACGAAGGCGGATGCTCAGGCATCGACCGAGCGCTTCGACGGGAAAACGACAGAAACCGCTGACCGGAAAATTCGATAACGCGCCGCGATCTTGATTGTTCTCGGTGTTTCTTTATTGCTTGGACGGATCTGATTGCAGGGGTACGAGATGAGCCGTCTTCGCCAACACGCGGAAAACCATCTCGTTGATCGTATCGGCTGGTTGCGCGCGGCGGTGCTCGGCGCAAATGATGGCATCATTTCAACCGCCAGCATCATCGTGGGCGTCGCAGCCGCCGCCGCTACGCAGAGTGATGTGCTCATCGCAGGTGTTGCGGGCATGGTTGCCGGGGCGATGTCGATGGCGGCGGGCGAATATGTGTCGGTGAGTTCGCAATCCGACACGGAACAGGCCGATCTGGCGCGCGAGACCAAGGAATTAGCGGAAGGCGCGGACGGCGAACTCGATGAGCTTGCAGAGATTTATGTCAAACGCGGCTTGGATGCTACGCTCGCCCGGCAAGTCGCGCATCAACTGATGGCGAAAGATGCGCTCGGCGCTCACGCGCGCGATGAGCTTGGCATTTCGGAAATCACCACCGCTCGACCGGTGCAGGCGGCCCTGACTTCGGCGGTGACGTTCGCGGTGGGCGCGGCGATGCCGTTGCTTATGGTCGTCGTGTCGCCCGCGAACATGCTTGTTGCGCTCGTCTCGATCGCATCGCTCGGTTTTCTCGCGCTTCTCGGCGCAATAGGCGCGAAAGCAGGCGGCGCAAACATCTGGCGCGCAACCGTAAGGGTGACATTCTGGGGCGCGCTCGCCCTCGCCATCACCGCCGGCATCGGCAAACTCTTCGGCACGGTGGTCTGAGCGTTCCCGCTTACAAAGTTTTGGAGTTCAAATCCAGGACGACGGAATAGAGCGTTGCATCGTCTGCAACTGGCTCGACGGTGAAGCCAAGCTCGCTGCACATATGAATCATGGTCGTGTTTTCGTGCATCACGTCGCCGCGTAATTCCCTTAAGCCTTCGCTGCGGGCGTAATCGATCAGATGGCGCATCAGCGCCCACCCGAGGCCCAGCCCTTTCAAATCAGAGCGCACCAGGATCGCATATTCCGCGCGCTGGTAATCCGGATCGGCGAAGAAGCGGGCAACACCGAGCATTTCCGGCGCGCCGCTGGGCGTATCGCGCAGGGCGATGAAGGCCATCTCGCGCCCGTAATCGATCTGGGTCAGGCGGGCGAGAAACTCGTGCGAGAATTCATGCATCGGCATGAACATGCGCAGCCGCATATCGTCGGGTGTGATTTTCGCCATGAAGGCGGCGTAGTGGCGTTCATCGTCTGGGCGAATGGGGCGGATGAGGACAGCCTCCCCATGGCGCAACCTCTGCGTCGTTTCCCAACGGGTGGGATAGGGCCGGATCGCAGGCGGCGGCGCTGGGTGTTTTGCGGCGTCCTCGATGCGGATGCGCGCATCGAGCGCGATCATGCCTTTGTCATCGACGAGCAGCGGGTTGATGTCCAACTCGCGAATTGCCGGGTGCTGGGTTGCGAGCGCGCTGAGTTTGACGAGGCACAGCGCCAGCCCGCCAAGATCGACCGGCGGCTTATCGCGGAAGCCTTTCAGCAGTTTGTAAATGCGGGTCGATTGAATGAGATCAGTCGCAATTTTCAAGTCGAGCGGCGTCAGCGCCATCGCGGTGTCGCCGATGACCTCGACACCGGTGCCGCCTGCGCCAAACAGGATTACGGGGCCGAAGGTTGGGTCGACCGTGATGCCGAGGATGAGTTCGTAGGCGTCGGGCCGCGCGACCATCGGCTGCACCGTTACGCCATCCAGCACCGCGTCGGGGCGTTTTGCCTTAATGTCGGCGAGCATCTGGCGCGTGACGTTTTCGACCTCCTCCGCCGATCGCAAATCGAGGCGAACGCCGCCGATGTCGGACTTGTGGGAGAGATTGGCCGATAGAATTTTCACCACGATGGATGCGTGGTCTCGGAGCAGCTCGGTCGCCGCTTGCCGCGCGGCCTCGGGCGTCGTGGCGACGCGCGTCGGCACGGTCGGGATGCCATAGGCAGCGAGCACGGCCTTGGCTTCCGGCTCGCTCATCAGGTTGCGGCTCTCTTTCAGAGCACGCCCGATGCTGATATCGACCGTCTCGGTGTCGAAATGCATGTCTGATGGCCAGGCGGGCGGCGTTTGCATCAGTTCGGCCTGCGCCCGGCCATAGCGGGCAAGCTGCATGATGCCGCGCACGGCCGCGCCGGGCGTCTCGAAATCGGGGATTTTGGCGGCGCGGAACAGCGGCCGCACTTGGCCCGAGGCGCTGCGCGCCAGCCAATTGGCGACGACGGGCTTTTTGAAGCCTTGCGCACGGGCGGCGGCGACCGCGTTTACTGTCGCTTGCGCAACCTCCACCGAGGAGACGAGCGCTGGGCAATTCATCACAAGCACCGCGTCGGTGCTTGCGTCTCGCATGGCCGCGTCCACCGCAAGGGCGTAGCGATCCGGCCCGGCATCGCCGATGAGATCGACCGGGTTGCCATGCGACCAGGTAGCGGGAAGCCCCTTGTTCAACGCATCCAGCGTCTTCGGCTCCAGCGCCGCGAGCGAGCCGCGCAAATCGATCAGCGTATCAGCCGCCATTACGCCAACACCGCCGCCATTGGTCACGATGGCGAGTCGGCTGCCGCCCACGCTTTTCACCCGCGCCAGCATTTCGGCGGCGTCGAACAATTCATCGAGATCGAGCACGCGCAAGATGCCCGCGCGGCGTAGCGCCGCGTCATAGACGTCGTCCGAGCCCGCCAATGCGCCGGTGTGCGAGGCGGCGGCCTTTGC
>JANNOQ010000005.1:0-1764 GCA_031399085.1 Rhodomicrobium sp. | reverse complement strand
CCGAACTTGCGCCCTTGGCGTCCGACGCCACGATATCGAAGCTCGCGTCTCGCTTCTGGAACCGTCATGGACGAACAGCACGCGACCGGATTCGATATCGGCCTGTGTGAAGCTCGTGATCTGAGTATTCTTGGCGGAGGTAAGAGCCATAAACCCGTTTTTCACGTTGGATACGTTGAGGTTAATGTCGGCCGGATCGAACGCGGAGATATCCTCGGTGGTGACGAGCACGGAGCGACCTTTGGTGACGGACACCTTGAGGTCGCCGGCCAGACGCGGCGGCGCATTGCGAAGCTCCGCGCTGAGTTCGCCGCCCATTTCCATCGCGAGCTGCCAATACTGCACGTCGCCATTCACGGCGCCGGAGCTGCGGATGGTGATGAGGTTCTTGATCACCACGTTGCCCTGCAGCGTGCCGCGAACATCCGCAGTCACCGTCCGGACCTTGCCGTGGAGGCGGCCGCCTTCATGGACGATCAGCTCGTCAGCGATCAATTCGCCTTCGATGTATCCGTGAACCTCGATCTGACGGCAGTTGCGGATTGCTCCGATAACCGTGGTGTCTTTCTGGATGACGGTTTGGCTCGATTGCGCCATGGGAGCGTTACTCTTCGCTTTCGACTTTTCCAGAACGGCGCGCCGACCGCCGATGTCGTATGTCGCCCCTGAGGACGACCGCAGATGACTCCATCGTTGCGATGCGTTTCGACGCTGCGGCTGATTAAATGGTGTTGGCGCTCCACAGCTAAATAACGCATCGGAGACAATGCACGTTGCCTTCCGCCGTTGTCTGCGGTAGCGGGTCAAATGACCCTTACCCCTGCCCACTCGGTCTCGCGACGCCTTTGCCGATCATGGTGGGCGTGAGGCCAGGCGCCCGAGCGTTGGAGAAAGTCGATGCGGTTATTTTCGGCAAAATCGGCGCTTTGATGCTCGGGAAACCCGTGGTCGTTGCGATAAAACCCGCATCCGGCTCTGCGAAAGAGAATATGCTGCGTTTCGCACCCAGTCTGAAGCGTAACAGGGAGCATCCTCTGAGAGCAGCGCTATTGTAAAGCTGGTGGAACCTCGGATATGGGGATCGCCATGGGCAAAAGAACCAATGTGGCGATGGAAAGCGGCGGCATAACTTTGCTGAGAGGCGATCTGATGGGAATTGTGGGCCAGCGTGCTCTTTAGGGGAGTGATGAACAAGATCCGCCAGTACCTGTGGCGGCAGGCGTGATCTACCCGTTCTGAGGTCTGCTTCTGTCGCCAATGATAGCCGCCGATATGGCTTTTCATCCGTCACCGTCATCGCAAACGCTCTGAGACTACGCTCAGCAGATATTTTGCGCCCCAGCTCGGCGTAAAGTTCCTATTCAGCTCGGCATGTCACGCCTGGATGACCTTTGTCTATGTGTTAGGTTAACCGCATTTCACGCGGTATAGACCGAACGCAACATCGCTACGGCTTAGCGGCAGGGCTCGAGGCTGAATCAAGGCGCAAGCCGCAGGTCTTTCAGAGTAGCGAAAAGCCAAGCTACACCTGTGTCCAGTATTGCCGCTTTTGATGCGATAAGGCGGATTTGGTCGCGCCGCGGCGGCAGTGGCGATTTCTAGGCTTTGATGCCAAAACGCGGACCATGTGACACGACGAGTTGCTTTGGAAGGGCCGCGACCAGGTCACTTTCAGCAATGATCGCCAGCGCCATCATAAAATTTGGCACAGTCAACTCGATCCGGCGATTGAGGCCGCGCTCGGCGAGCGCTTCGTCAATGAAG
>JANNOQ010000113.1:0-1638 GCA_031399085.1 Rhodomicrobium sp. | reverse complement strand
GTTTTGCTGCGCGCCTGGACCGAGATCGGCCGCCATGGCGCGCCGCCCGAGGCATGCCTGATCAATTTCTACGCGCCGACCGCCCGCATGGGCCTGCATCAGGATCGCGACGAGGGCGACTTCACGGCGCCGGTGGGGTCGCTGTCGCTCGGAGATACATGCTTGTTCCGCATCGGCGGCACGCAGCGCACCGACAAGACCCGCTCGTTTCGCCTCTCATCCGGCGACGCGATGGTGCTGGCCGGCGAACAGCGGCTCGCCTTCCATGGCGTCGATCGCATCATCGCCGGTACCTCGACAGTGTTGGGCGAACCCGGGCGAATCAATCTGACGCTGCGGCGGGTGAGCGCCACCTAGATTCGTCTAGAGCGCGATGCGCTTGAGTTGAATCACCATCGCGCTCTAGGCTTTTGTTGGAGCATGATCTTTTCGGAAAACCGGCGTCCACTTTTCCGGATCATGCTCTAGGTGGTGTGGACTCTAAGGATTCCCATTCGGGGGAAAGCATGATTCAAGGCTGCTTTTTGGGAGGCAGCCTTGGGTGTGATGGACCGCTTGGTTTTGAGCGACGCTGCGTGGGAACGGATGGCGCCGCTGATTATAGGTCGGCCTGACCAGAAAGGTTCGACCGGCCGCGACAACCGGATGTTCGTTGAAGGCGTGCTGTGGATCGTGCGGACCGGTTCTCCCTGGCGTGATCTTCCTGAGAAGTTCGGGGATTGGAACAGTGTGTTCCGGCGCTTCAGCCGATGGAGCGTCAAGGGTGTTTGGTGGCGCATTTTTGAAGCAATGTCCGACGATCCGGACTTCGAATATCTAATCGTCGATTCCACCATTGTCCGGGCTCATCAGCACGCCTCTGGGGCGAAAAAAGGGGGTCTGAAGATCAGGCGATCGGCCGCTCGCGCGGGGGCCTGAGCACCAAGATACACATGGCCGTCCGTGGCTTGGGATGTCCCGTGCGGTTCACGCTTACGGCAGGCCAGAAGGGCGATGCACCGCAAGCCGCCGCTTTGATCGAGGGATTGCCAGCCGAGGTCGTGATGGCAGATACGGCCTATGACGCAGATCACCTGCGCCAAGCCATTGCGGCCAAGGGTGCGCTCGCCGTCATCCCCAACAATCCGTCACGCGCGCTCAAGCATCCGCTCGACAAGCATCTTTATGCTCAGCGTCATCTCGTAGAATGCTGCTTCAGTAGGCTCAAACAGTTCCGACGCGTCGCAACCCGCTTTGAAAAGACAGCCCGAAATTATCGGGCCGTCGTCACGCTCGCCGCCATCGTCCTATGGCTGCGGTAAGTGTCCACACCACCTAGGAAGCGTTCGCTTCCTTCAGGCCGCCGCGTTTCTCGCCCATCGCAACGGACGTCGCATCATAGGTGAACAGCCATTCGTAGCGTTCCTTGACCTTGGCTTCTTCCCATTCGGAATTGACATAGGCTTCGGCGAGGCTCGGGTCGTTCAGGGCCACGTTGTGGAACCGGTCGAGATTGGCTTGCGCGCCGCGCACGATTTTCGACGTACGACCGTTGCGGGCCGCCTCGTAGCTCGCGAACGCCTGCTCGTAATCCTCGCCATGCGCTGCAAATGCCCGGCCGAGCACGAAACCGTCTTCGATCGCCATCGCGGCGCCCTG
>JANNOQ010000037.1:0-1602 GCA_031399085.1 Rhodomicrobium sp. | reverse complement strand
AAAGATCGGAATTTAAATGAGCTATCAGGAGTTGTCCGACCAGTTCAGTTACTATCTCAACAATCACACTGAACTTGTCATCTGGGCGACCCTGATTTTTCTGCTTCTTGTGACGATCTTTTTGTCGATCTACTCGATCAGCTTCCGATATACGGTCGCCGTCATCGCTTTGATGGTCGCCGCGAGCTTGTGGGCGCTCGACCGCTTCTACTTCACATAAACTGAGTTCTGTGACGGCTGGGAAGTGGTGGACAGGGTTGGATTCGAACCAACGTAGGCTCTCGCCAGCAGATTTACAGTCTGCCCCCTTTAGCCACTCGGGCACCTGTCCGGGATTCCAACGGTCCGCTGCGCGCGAGATTACGCAATGGACAGCGCGCCGTGAGCGCGATCGGAAGGCATGAGTTATCGGAAGCCGGGCCCTCATTGTCAACTGGTTTTGAGCCGTTATTGCGGGATAGCGCCGCGCCGCCGGACGCTGTAGGCATTGCTCGCCATCAAACGAAAGCACGCTGCCATGCCCTTCGACCAAAACCAGAAAAACCGGCGGGACCGCGAGCGGCGCGCGGGCGACAGCGTGCAGATTTACGGCTCGCATGCGGTGGAGGCGGCGCTGGCGAACATGGAGCGCCCCATCCTTCGCGTAACCGCGACCGCGAACGCCGCTAATCGGATTGCCGAGTTGCTTGCGCGCAGAAAGCTTGAACCCGCCATCGTCGCGCCGCGCGAGCTTGATCGCATGCTGGGGGAAGGCGCCGTTCACCAGGGTTTGCTGGTCGAGGCCGGGCCGCTGCCCGCGCTGGATGTGAGCGACCTGAGCGATGCGCGCATCGTTCTGGTTCTCGATCAGATCACCGACCCGCACAATGTGGGGGCGATCCTGAGGTCAGCAGCCGCCTTTGGAGCGGGCGGGCTGGTCATGACCGCCCATCATGCGCCGCCGCTGTCGGGCGCGCTGGCGAAAGCTGCGAGCGGCGGCCTCGACACGACGCCGGTGGTGCTCGCCGCCAATCTGGCTCGTGCGCTGGAGGAGCTTGGCGAAATGGGCTTTACGCGCATCGGGCTGGATTCCGAGGCGGACGGCTTTCTTGAGGCGCAAAGTTTGAACAACCGGGTGGCGCTGGTGCTGGGTGCCGAGGATAAAGGCTTGAGGCGGCTGACGCGCGAGAATTGCGATGTCATCTGCGCGATTGAAACGGTCGGAGCGCTGCGCAGCCTGAACGTATCGAACGCGGCGGCCATCGCGCTCCACAGCGCACGCCGGGCGCAAAAGAGCCGCGCCTGATGAGCGCGGCTCTATAGCATGCAGGTCGATGATCTCAGTAATGCTTGTATTTGCAAACGCGTTTGCCGTGAACGCCGTATGCGACTTTCTTGATGATGTTGAACGGCCAGTGATGGATGCGGCATTTACGGCCGATTGCGTAATCGACGACCAGATATGCGCCGACAGCGACAGCGGTTGCGCCGCCGTCAGCTTTTGCCGTCTGGACTGGCGCGGCTGACAGAACTGCGGCGATGGCGAGGGCAGGCAACGTCATTTTGAGTGCGGTCATTGTATCTCTCCAAATGGATTGCGGGAGCTTTATACTCCATATAATT
>JANNOQ010000031.1:0-1667 GCA_031399085.1 Rhodomicrobium sp. | reverse complement strand
GCGCCAGGGCATCGCCGTGTTTGACAAGGACGCGCGGCTGATCTGCTGGAACCGCCAGTTCCGGGAGACGCTCTCGTTGCCGCCCGAACTCGTGCGATACGGCGCACAGCTCGATCAGATCGTCCGCAATATGGCGGCGCGGAAACAGAAAGATCCGGCCAGCGTCGAGGATTTCGTTACAGACCGCATCCGCAAATACATCGTGACAATGGAGACGTTTCAGGAGCGGCTGCCGGGGCTGAACAGGGTTATCGAAGTTCGCACCAACGTCATGCCCCAGGGCGGGTTCGTGACGACCTACACCGATATCACCGAAAGGGTCGCCGCCGCCGACGCTCTCGCCAAAGCGAACGAGATGCTGGAGAAGCGGGTCGAGCAGCGAACGGCGCAGTTGACCGAGGTGAACCGCGCGCTTGGCGAGGCGAAGGCGAAAGCCGACAGCGCCAATCTGGACAAAACCCGCTTTCTCGCCGCCGCCAGCCATGACTTGCTGCAACCGCTCAATGCGGCGCGGCTGTACACGTCGAGCCTTGTCGAGCACCAGCCGGATGGCGAAACCGGGCGGCTTTCCAGCAATATCGATGCGTCGCTGGAATCAGTCGAGGAAATCCTGAACGCGCTCCTCGATATCTCGCGGCTCGATTCAGGGATCATGAAGCCGGAGATCACCGTGTTTCCGATCGATCACATTCTCCAGCAAATGAAGCTCGAATTCGATCCCATGGCGGGGGAGCGGGGGCTTCGATTCACCGTGATGCCGTGCGGGCGCCATGTGCGCTCCGACCGGAAACTGCTCCGGCGATTGCTGCAAAATCTCGTTTCGAACGCGATCAAATACACTGACGCCGGGTCGGTGACGCTCGGGTGCCGTCGACGCGGATCGAAGCTGCGCATAGAGGTGCACGACACCGGGCCGGGCATTCCGCGCCAAAAACAGGCGCTGATTTTTCAGGAATTCCAACGACTGAACGCCTATCCGAATTCCGTGCGCGGGCTGGGGCTGGGCCTGTCGATTGTCGAGCGCATCGGCAAGCTGCTCGATCATCCTATCGACCTTTCGTCGCGGCCGGGCGTCGGATCGTCTTTCGCAGTGACGCTGCCGCTCGCGACGGCGCGCCAGTGGTCGCAGACCACGTCCGCGCCGATACAACTAAGCGCGGCCGATCTCAACGGTTGCGTCGCGCTATGCATCGATAACGAGCCCGCGATCCTTGACGGCATGGCGACTTTGCTTGGCAACTGGCGCTGCGTAGTCCTGAGGGCGACGGACGGGGCATGCGCCGTCACCCAGATGACGGAGACAGGGATAACGCCGGAGGTCATCCTCGCCGATTATCATCTGGCGGAGGGCACCGGCATAGACGCCGTCAATCTTATCCGCGCTCGCGCCGGGTGGCCCATTCCGGCCGTGATCATCACCGCCGACCACTCCCGCGAAGTGCAGAACACCGTGCGCGGCGCCGGTTTTTACATGCTCCGCAAGCCCGTCAAACCCGCCATGCTGCGAGCCTTGATCTCGCAGATCCGTACGCCAAGGGCTGCGGCGGAATAGCGCATTATTTCCTTCAGGGTTCGTTCATCTGAAAAGGAACAAGGCTTGCTGCAACGCGTTGAATCGCGCACAACAGGTCGTCACCGGAGAGAGCTATGGGCAGATCAACCGTCAT
>JANNOQ010000015.1:0-2726 GCA_031399085.1 Rhodomicrobium sp. | reverse complement strand
GCCGCGATCTTCTGGCCAATATGCCCGCTCTTGCCCATGCCGGTCACGATGACGCGGCCCCGCGAATTTTGAATGGTTCGGACGGCCGACGCAAAATGCGGTTGCGCGGCGCCGGTGATAGCCGCCTCGACGGCCTGTAGGCCCTTAATTTCCAGAGCCAGAGTTCGCCCAGCCGAAGCCGCCGCTTGAAACAACCCGGCACTCGTGCTGTCCAGAGACGGCGATCGAGGGGTCGGATGGGCCGTATGAAATGGGATCACGATTTTATTTCCCGATGCGCCGCGTCTTCAGGCGCCCTACAAACAGCTCGGCCTGTCATCACGTTTACGACTTCTGCAGGTCAGCCGCGATCCTGATCACATCCGCGCGGAATTTATCGCGCAGCTCCGGACTTTCAAGCGCGAACGCGACGTTAGCCTGCAGGAATCCGAGTTTCGACCCGCAATCGAAGCTGCGGCCCTTATATTTGAAGGCGTAGAATGTCTGCGTTTCCATCAGCGTTTTCATGGCGTCGGTGATCTGGATTTCGCCGCCCGCGCCCTTTTCTTGGCGGCTCAGCAGGTCGAAAATTTCGGGCTGGAGGATATATCGCCCCATGATGATGAGGTTCGAGGGGGCCGTGCCTTTTGGCGGCTTCTCCACCATGCCGTTGATAGGCCAAAGGCTGCCGTCGCCATCGCCGACGCTCACGACGCCATATTGATGCGTCTCGTCCATCGGTACTTCCTCGACGGCGATAAGATTGATTTTTGCGCCATCGCCGTGCTTTTCGCACAGACCATGATAGGCGTCGATCATCTGCTTCATGCAGCTGTCGCCTTGCGCCTGAACGATAACGTCAGGCAAAACGAGGGCGAAAGGTTCGCCGGCGGCGATATCGCGCGCGCACCAGACGGCGTGCCCGAGACCGAGCGGCTCCTGCTGGCGGGTGAAGCTCGTTCGCCCTGCGTCCGGCAACAGGTCATTGATGAGCGTCAGCTCTTTTTCTTTGCCGCGGCTTTTCAGCGTGTGCTCAAGCTCGAACGGGCGATCGAAATGATCCTCGATAACGGCCTTGTTACGCCCGGTCACGAAGATGAAGTGCTCTATTCCCCCGGCTCGCGCCTCATCGACCACGTGCTGGATGAGCGGGCGGTCGACGACGGTCAGCATCTCCTTCGGCATCGCCTTGGTGGCGGGGAGAAACCGCGTGCCAAGTCCGGCCACAGGAAAGATCGCTTTGCGAATGGGTGTTGTCATGATCGGATTTCTTGCATCCAGCGGTTATACTGAAGTGGATCGTGGCCGTTAGCAGGCTTCATAGCGCATCACGGAATTGCATCCTGCCCACACCAGTCAACAAAATCAAGTTTGGCAATAACGAACGTCGGCGCAGAAAGTTTGCCACACTTCTATCTCCAAGAGGCGATCTGCATGAAAAGCGTTCAATTCCGACACCCGGCTGTCTATGGCCGTGTTTGCGCAATGGCGGTTCCGGTCGCCGTCTGGCTTGTCTTATGCGGCTCGGCTGGCGCTCAAGCGGTTGGCGGGGATGCAGGCTGGCGCGATTTCGTGCAGGGGCTGCGCCCCGAGGCGCTGTCGGCGGGCGTGAAGGCGACGGTTTTCGACCGCATTTTTGACCGGCTGGGGCCAGACTGCAAACAGGCGGGAGTCTATTGCACTGGCGGCCCCGCGACGACCGACCCGTACAAGGCGTTCCGGCAGAAGGGTTTGCCTGAAAGCTGTTTCAAGGTCACCCAGAAGGAGTTTTTGCGGCCGGGCGAGTATTTTCCCGAAAGCTCGATGCGCAGGGTGGCGCTTCAGGGTCAGGCGCTGCTTGAGAAGTGGAGGGCGGAGAAGCCAGAGATTTTGCGGGCCGTGCTAAAGATCGAAGCTGACTATCAGATCGACCACAAACTGCTGATGGCGCTGTGGGGGCGCGAAACGAATTACGGCCAGTTCGCCGTCCGGCATAACGCCGTGCAGGCGCTTGCCTCAATGGCTTACGCGGGCGCCCCGGCCCGGCGCGGCTGGGCGCGAAAGCAGGCAATCGCCGCGCTGCAAATGGTGAGTGACGGCCGGGTGACCATGGAGAAATTCAAAAGCTCCTATGCGGGCGCGACCGGGCTAACGCAGATTCTGCCGACCGAATATCTCGAACGCGGCGTGGACGGCGATGGCGATGGACGCGTCGATGTCTGGGACTCGGTTCCGGACGCTCTCGCAACCACCGCCAACATCCTGCGGAACGAGGGCTGGCAGGGAGACCAGAAAACCTGGGGGCGTGAAGTGCGGCTTCCGAAAGGCCGGTCGGGCGCCGACTGCACGCTGGAAGGGCGTCCGCACCGCCGGTCCATCGGCGAATGGATGAATACGCTCGGCGTGAGCCGCGCAGAAGGCGCCGCCTCCGAAGGCGGACATGCTCTTGACCCGCAAAAGCCGGGCTATCTCGTGTTGCCCGCTGGCGCGCGCGGACCGGCGTTTCTGGCAACCGACAACTTCGAGGTTCTGCGCCGCTACAACACCTCCGATGTGTACGCCGTGTTCATCGGCGCGACCGCCAATCGAATCGGATGCGAGCGGGAAAACCGCGCCTGCGGGCTGGAGCGGACATGGCCGGCTAAAAGCGCATCCGACGATTTTGAGTTCTCCGTCGAGAATTTATGTCGCCTGCAAATCGCGCTTAAGGACCGCGGTTTTTCGCAGACGACCCCCGATGGACTGTTCGGCAGGGCGACGCGCGTGGC
>JANNOQ010000004.1:0-1818 GCA_031399085.1 Rhodomicrobium sp. | reverse complement strand
GATTCAATTAATCGAGGAACCGCTCTAGTGGTAGCCCACGATTTCAACATCTCCGCACTGTCGCCGTGCCACTCGAAGCAAATCCGCCACCGATCGTTGATGCGGATCGAATGTTGCCCCCGGCGGTCGCCCTTGAGGGCTTCGAGCCGGTTGCCCGGTGGCTGCCGCAGATCGTCGAACTTTGCGGCGGCATCGAGCAGCAGCAACTTTCGGCGGGCCTGTCGTTCGATCCCGCGGAAGGTCGATGTCGTCCACCGTGAGGCCGGCCTTGGCCAGCACTTTTCGCGCCGCCGGCACCGGCACCGAGAGCAAGATCTTCCAGCCGAAGGATTCGCGGCAAGTCCGGCCCGGAATTCGGCCCGGTGGCCAGAAGCACCGGCGGCGCGCCGGGGCATCGCGGCGGGTGGAAGAAGCGGTAGGCGACCTCGGGCTGGATCGCGCCAAGGTCAACGTCAACGGCGGCGCCATCGCGCTCGGCCACCCGATCGGCGCCACCGGCGCGATCCTGATCGGCACCGTGCTGGACGAACTGGAGCGACGCGGGCTGGTGACGATGTGCGCGGCGGGCGGCATGGCGCCGGCGGTGATTATCGAGAGGGTGTGAGGCAAAGTGCGTTTACGCTTCGCGCTACAGGCCCGAGGCGTCGGCGATCAAGATACCAGCACGGTCAACGATGGCGGCGCGCCTTCGAAGGCGAAGGGATTCAGAAATTGCCTGCGCCAAAACAGGGTCTGGTCAACCTCGCTTAGTTCAGCTTCTTTACAGATCGAAATCCAGCGTTCCTGGACGGTTTTGATCTGATGAGCGGCGATTCCAATGGCCTCGTTTTCAGTCAACAAGAACTGCGGCGCGGCTTTCAGGCACACCGCGATCTGGCTCATCCGGTTCCCCTCGCGGATCAGCATTGCTTGCGTCACCTCTCCCCCGCTGCGCGGCTGTGGGCAAATGTCATAGGCCGGCGTCATCGCGAGAGTGGTGCCGTTCCAGAATGCGGAATGATTGCGCGCGTGATCGTCGGTATTGCCGCAAAGAACGTTGAATAGCAGGCGGGAAAAAAGCTCCCTCAGCGTTGGTTTCGGAAGCGTGAACCGATGCCGGATGACCGATGCGAGATCTTCGTAGCTGGCGTAGCGAGCCATCATTTCGTCAAGGCCCAGCAAGGTCAGCGCCGAGACCATTGCGCAACGACGCCATCCATTTTGAGATTTTCCTCGGTCAAATCGCTCAACGAGCAGGACATCTTTGTTCGCGACCCGTCGCAGTTCGACGGAGGCGGCATCAATACCCGCTTCTGCGGCCAATCTCATCGCAATATATTCAGCCTTGACGACACTGTAGATATCACTTTGGGACGAGAATTTTGCGACATATTTTTTGTCCGCTGCGGTGATCATGGCCTTGGGGCGTGCACCTCCAATCGAACTGCCATGGAGAAGCGCGAGGTCAAGGTCTGAAGACAGTGGTGTCCCTTTTTCGATTTTCCCGGCGGCATTGAGTAGCTCAGCGAGCGAAGCCGCAGCGCTTTCGCGGGGGATGTATGTGGTCGCCGATTGCTGGAAATCGAGTGCGCCGATTCTATCGGTGCCCGATTCAAGCAGATACGTCAGTTCGTCGAGGCTTGTCGTATCGGCGTCCTTGCTTGGCTTGCCGAATTTTCGATTGAGAATGACGCGTCGTCCCCATGCGTCTGGAGCGGCATCCCGAATGCAACTGGGCATCTGCAAGCCGGCCAAGGGGCGCTGCGCGCCCTGTTTGAGCGGCAACTCAGGCTCGTAAAGCGGTATGGCGTTTGGTCGACCGAGGTAGCTTCTGCCATA
>JANNOQ010000074.1:0-1900 GCA_031399085.1 Rhodomicrobium sp. | reverse complement strand
AGAGCGACCGGCTCGATGGGTCGATTACCAGTACGTAAATTAAAGGATACACGAATGAATTAGTCTGATCGATAATTTGGCTTTTGGGGGAGCGGATGGCGCGTGCGTTCGCTTGTAAAAAGCAATGTCATTTGAATGGTTTGAATGGGACGAAATCAAGCGCCTGAAAAATCTTGCGGCGCATAAAATCGACTTTGAAGATGTTCACAGTGTTTTTGAGAGCCCGTATTTGTCCAAAAGGTCCGATCGTGACGGCGAAGACCGTTGGATCGCGATTGGATGCTTAGGCAGCCAGATTGTTGCCGCTGTGTATACCATCAGAGCAGAGCGCTGCCGATTGATTTCGGCGCGAAAGGCACGAACAAATGAACGAAGGGCGTATTATCAAGCGGTCAAAGGACGAGCCTCGCCGGGGTGAGACCGACCGGGAAGCACTTGACGAACTTACGGATGACGATATTGCCGCAGCCGTCGCCGGGGACCCCGATGCCGCGCCTCTCGATATCGACTGGTCGGATGCCAAGCTCAACATCCCACCTCCCAAGAAAGCGATCAGCATCCGCCTCGACGAAGATATCGTGAACTATTTCCGGAAAACCGGACCGGGTTATCAGACCCGGATCAATGCGGTTTTGAGGTATTACTTGGATCGTCGGCGCGGAAAGACTCTTTAACTGTCACTTGGCCGCGATTGCCTCGGCGATGGCGACGGTGCGCTCGGCGATCTCGGCGTGCATCAACTCGACCATCCGCCCGTCGAGACTGATGACGCCTTTGCCCACATTCTCCGGCAAAGCAAAGGCGGCGATGATTTTCCGCGCGCTCTCGATCTCCTCGGGCGACGGGCTGAAGACGGCGTTGCAAGGCTCGATCTGGCTGGGATGGATCAGCGTCTTGCCGTCCATGCCGAGCAGGCGCCCCTGCTCCAGCTCGGCACGAAAACCGGCATCGTCGCCGATGCCGTTGAAGACGCCGTCGAGCACTTCGATGCCGTAGGCGCGGCCCGCGGCGATGCAGGTCGAGAGCCAGCTCAGCATGCCGATGCGGCCGCCGCCAAGCGAGGCGCGGGTTTCCTTGGCGAGGTCGTTGGTGCCCATGACGAAGGCGGTCAGCGGATAGGTGCCGGGGCCGCTGGCGGCGATGGCGCCGGCGTTCAGCATGGCGAGCGGCGTCTCCATCATCGCCCACAGCGCCTGGGAATGGGCGACGCCAGCGCCCTGGAGCACGGCGCGCACGGCTTCGAGGTCGGCGGGCGACTGCACCTTCGGAATGAGGATCGCGTCGGCTCCAGCGCTCGCTGCGGCCTTCAGATCGGCCTCGCCCCAAGGGGTCGCCAACGCATTGACGCGGATCGCTATTTCGCGCCCGCCATAGCCGCCGCCTTTGACCGCCGCGACCACCTGCTCGCGCGCCATCTCCTTGGCGTCCGGCCCGACGGCGTCTTCCAGGTCGAGGATCAGGGCGTCGGCGGGCAGGGTTTTGGCCTTTTCGAGCGCGCGCGCATTGGAGCCGGGCATGTAGAGGACGCTGCGGCGGGGGCGAATGGTCATGTTTTACCCTTGAGTTTGGACGCTCTGGCGATAGTGTCGGGATGGCCTCCCAAAATAGCCGAGGCGTCCCGGCCGCAAAAGGCCTGATTGCGGAAAGCCCGCCATGCCGACGATTTTGAGCCTGTCATCGCAAGTCGCACGCGGCCATGTCGGCCATTCGGCGGCGGTGTTCGCGTGGCAAAGGCTGGGGCTCGAAGTCGTGGCGCTGCCGACGATCCTGCTGTCCAACCGGCCGGATTATCCTCATCGGGCGGGCGAACGGGTGCGGCCGGAATTGCTGGCGGAGATGATCGCCGCGTTGGGCGCCAATGGCTGGCTCGGCGAGATCGACGCGGTGTTTACCGGCTATC
>JANNOQ010000017.1:0-12041 GCA_031399085.1 Rhodomicrobium sp. | reverse complement strand
ACGCTAATGCTGTTGCAATATGTGACCTCGGCGACCGTCACTCCATGCTCAATGGCCGCGTCGAGATCGACATGGTCGGAGCCGATACCGGCGGTGACGGCGAGCTTCAACCGCTTTGCCTTGGCTATCCGCTCGGCCGTCAGATAGGCCGGCCAAAACGGCTGCGAAATGACGACGTCGGCGTCATGCAATTCACGGTCGAAGAGAGAGCCGTCCCCGTCTTTGTCTGACGTGACGACGAATGTGTGCCCGAGTCGGTCGAGAAACGGCCGAAGACCCAGTTCGCCTGACACGCTGCCGACAAGTGTGCCTGGGGCGAAGTCTGTTGCTTTAGGAGAGGGGGCCGTTTGGCCACCGGGGTAAAAATCGATCTTTGGAATGCCGTCCCGAGCATATGATTGGGGATATCCACCCACTGGATCGTCGTACAGGACGCAAAGAATTTTTGCCATGTCTTCCTCCGAGTTTGGTTTGTCACGCGTATTCGGAAGAGTTTTAGCGGGCTGAGGCATCAAAAGCTGAGCGAAGGCTCGCCAGCAAGCCCTTCGTGACTACGCAATATTTTCGCGTGGACGCTGCGCACTCAGCTCATATGACCTTGCTCAGAACGGTCGCCATGTCTGCTTGCGAGAACGCGCGCAGCGTCTGCGTCCGAACGTTCCCGGATTTCGCGAGGCTTAGAGTGAGCGCTGTTATCGATACATCGTCCAGGGCCTGAACGATGGTGATCATGTCATGCTTGCCGAGCGTCCAGTACATATCTTTGACTGTGACGCCGAAGCTTGTCGCCAGTTCTCGAAAGGCATCGGCCCGCTTGGCCGTATCTTTGACGTTCCGGATGCCTTGCTCGGTGAATGTGCCGAGTACAATAAACGTTGCCATGGTGAACCTCCCTGGCAGCGCCCGCCCGTTCTTACAAGAAAAGATCATACTCTTGTTCCGAAAGATGCGGTAGCATGATCTTGCACAATCGAGAGGCGCCTAACTAAGATATTAGGTTTCGGCTTACCCTCGTTTACGCGTGCGTCAAATTGGCCCGCGGTATATAGCTGATATTGATCGCGCCTGCCTACCAAATGCTCGTCGTGAACTCGGCGTGCGAAATCTCAAGTACTTTATCCACGCCTTTGCGTCATATGGTCGAGGGCTATTTGCCGGTTTAGGCTTTGCCACCACACAAGACGCCTACCAAGAAGCGGTTATCTTGCTGTTTGAGATGCTGAACCTTTTGGAGCACAGACTGGTTAGCAGCCGCTACCTTTTGGGAAGAACGATCACGGAAGCTGACTTCCGGCTGCTCACGACACTGTTGCGCTTCGACCCTGTATATTTCGGGCATTTCAAATGTAATGTCCGCCGCCTGGTGGATTATCCCAACCTGTGGGAGTCCACGCCCGATCTTTACCAAATCCCCGGTGTGTGAGCGACCTTCAACCTCGATCCCGCCAAGCGGCATTATTACGAAAGCCATCGTACCATTAATCCAACTGGCATCGTCCCAATCGGGCCCGACATAGACTGTTCGGCATCGCATATGGGGGCCGCTCTCTGAGCCGCCCCTCAAAACTCGGCAAATCACTCCTGTGCTTCGGCTTTAGTCACCGCAAGCGCCAGGGCAGTGGCCGACGTGCGGTTTTCAACGCCGAGCTTTGCGTAAATCTGCTCCAGGTGTTTGTTGATCGTCCGAGGGCTGGCCCCGAGAATTTCGGCGATGTCTTTGTTGGATTTTCCGCACGCAATCCACACCAGCACTTCGGCTTCGCGCGGCGTGAGCCCGAAACGCGTCTTGAACAGGCCAGCCGCGTCGCGTTCGCCGCGCTTCACCGCGATCAGGAGTTCATCGGAATTTAGAGCCGTAACGAGACTGAGTATAAGCGCGCCAGCGCCGGGGAGTGTTATACGGAGCGGCGGCTGGACTCCGTTGAATTTCGACACAGAATCGAGCCAATCTTGCGCTTCTGCTGGAAGCACCGCAGTGTGACGGCCATAAGAATTGCCGCTGGGCTGCAAAAACTCCGCAGCGGACGGTGTAATCCATAAAATATCGCCGCTGGCGTTCGCCGCAAGCAAAGCGCGACCGCCTGAATTAAGCGCCAGTTTCGCGCTACGCGTGACGCGCGCATTGTTCCGGTGAACGCGAATGCGAGCTATGAGCTCATCGGCAATAATCGGCTTTGTCACATAGTCGACGCCGCCCGCCTCAAGCCCGCGCACCACATGCTCGGTTTCGCTGAGGCCCGTCATGAAAATAACCGGCAAATGCGCAAGGCGCGGATCGGATTTGATCCTTCGGCAAGTCTCAAAGCCATCCATACCGGGCATGATCGCGTCCATCAGAACAACATCCGGCATCGCCTCTCCCAAAAGCGCAAGGGCGCTTTCGCCCCCAATCGCCACCAGCACCGTCATACCTGCGGCATCGAGGGCGTCCGTTAAAAAGCTCAAGGTATCGGGAGAATCGTCGATGACGAGAATGGTGCCGGCCGATCCAAGTTCAGGCGTCATGGCGCGGGATCTCCTGCAAAGCCGACATGTACCGGCGAAGATCGAAATCTTTGATTAGCACGCGCAAATGATGCGTGAACGCGCGCACTTCGGGATTGGCCGATTCGATGCCGACTAGCGCGGCGTCAATGGCGCGAACATGTCCCATCCGCCCAAGCTGCAACAGTTGCTGAATGTCCGATGCAGCCGGAAAGACGGTTATTGGTATGATTTCAACGGGCGCATGCTCTGGCGGACCATAATCCCATTCGAGTTGCAGCAAAGTCTGGATAGTTTGCAAAAGTCGAGGAATGGCGATCGGTTTAGCCAGCACCGCGTCATGCCTGCTTTCCGGCCCTGACACATGACTGATGTCGCCGACATTCGCGGACAACATGAGGATGGACGTGCGCGCGCAGCACCCCGTTCTGAGTCTCTCGGCCACCTGCCAGCCGTTGAGGCCCGGCATCACCAGGTCCAGCAAAATCAGGTCTGGCTCGCATTCATCCGCAAGCGCCAGACATGTCAGTCCGTCAGGCGCGGTGAACGTTATGAAGCCAAGGGGATTGAGCATATCCTGCATCAAATCACGGTGCGCCGGATCGTCGTCGGCAATAATCAACGTGCGGCGAGCGCCTTTGTAACCCGTAATCCGACGCTCGCTCAGCGCGGCGGCGCGCGGTTCGGATACGCTGGAAAGATGCAGTTTCACTCTAACGGCCGTACCAACGCCTGCTGTACTCTCCAGGGTAAGTTCGCCCCCCATGATCTCGGTCAGCAGTTTGGTGATGGTCAATCCCAAACCGGTGCCGGGCGATGGCGCAACGGCCGCCTGGCTTCCCCGTTCGAATGGCTCGAAAATCCGCCCCATATCCTGCGGCAAAACACCAATTCCCGTATCTTCGATTCTGAATTCCGCCACCTGATTCCGGTAGGTGACCGAGAGGGCGACAAAGCCTTTCTCGGTAAACTTAATGGCGTTGGAGAGAAGATTGATCAGCACTTGGCGCAGTCGCTTCTCATCTGCGAATACGATGCGGGGAACCGCTGACGAAACTCTGTATTGAAAATCGATGCCACGCGCCGCCGCCTGCATGCGAAACATATCGGCCAGTTGATCGAGGAACTCGGCAATACGCACCTGCTCGCGATTCAAATGCAGCCGTCCTGCTTCGATTTTCGAGATGTCGAGCAACCCCTCGATGAGCCCCGACAAGTGCTGCGCGCTGCGGCGCATGGTGGCTATGGCGGCGCGGCGCGGCTCGGGAATGCTCGCGTCGCGCTCCAGAAGCTGAGCGTAGCCAAAAATGGCGTTGAGTGGCGTGCGCAATTCGTGGCTTATGCCGACGACGTACCGGCTTTTCGCGAGGTTTGCCGCCTCCGCCGCTTCTTTGGCTTTCTGTAACATCGCGTCCGTGCGTTTGTGCGCGTCAATTTCCTGCATGAGCAGCATTGTCTGCCGGCCGGACTCCTCCTGCGCGACGCGGCGGCTTTCCTGCGCGAGCACAAACAGCCAGGCGCAGACGCCAGCGATGATCATCAGTACGAAAAACAGATTCCAAATCGCCGTCCGCATCATGGCCCGGTCGACAGCCGGATCGAGCGTTTGCTGGAAAAAGATTAACATCAGCGTGGCGGCGATAACGCCCGTCAGCAGAGTGAGAACGGCGATATAGTGCCCAAGCCTTGAGTTAAGCCGTTGCGGCGCCCAGGATGGTAAAACCGCGCCGGTAAACGCCAGCAACTGATCAGAAAACCTCGCCTGCACTTTGCAGCTATCGTGGCAGCGTGCGTCGAGGGAACAACATAGCGAGCAGATCGGCCCGTCATAGGCAGGGCAATGAGCCATATCCTGCCGTTCGAATGGTAATTCACAGATGCAGCACACGCCAGTTGCCGCGCGCGATTGCCGAGCGATGTAATATCGCCCGCCCGTCGCATAAGCGATAATGGGAGCGGTCACGAACGCCGCGCCAAGCGCGATGAACGGGGCCAGCGCCTGAAGGGTTGTACCTGTCACACCCGTGAACGCCGTGATCGACACTATCGACGCGATAAGCATCGCGCCAACGCCGACCGGGTTAAAATCATAGAGATGGGCGCGTTTGAATTCGATGCGGGCGGGGCTGAAGCCGAGCGGCTTGTTAATGACGAGATCGGCCACCAGCGCGCCGACCCACGCAACCGCTACGTTGGAGTAAAGCGCCAGAATTTGCTCAAGCGCTTTGTAAATGCCTAATTCCATCAGGACGAGAGCGATGGCGACGTTGAAGACCAGCCAGACGACGCGCCCCGGATGGCTATGGGTCAGCCTCGAAAAGAAGTTCGACCAGGCGAGCGACCCGGCGTAGGCGTTGGTGACGTTGATTTTGAGCTGTGAGACGACGACAAAAACGCCGGTCAACGCGAGCGCAGCGGCGCCGGACGGCACGACATATCCGAAGGCGACGAGATACATATGCGCTGGCTCGATAGCCTTGTCCGCAGGGTAGCCGTGGCTGATGACGAGGGAAGCCAGGAATGATCCGGCAAAAAGTTTGGCCGATCCGAGCACGATCCAGCCTGGCCCGGCGCACAGCATGGAAGTCCACCATTTGAACGCGCCGATGCGGCGTTTGCTGGGCAGGAAGCGCAAAAAGTCCACCTGCTCGCCAGCTTGCGCGACCAACGAAAACACCACCGCCGACGCCGCGCCAAACAGCGCAAGATCGAACCCGCCGGCGCCGGACAGGCCGGAAGGCTGAAACTGCGTCCACTCCCGCACCGGCTGGAGGCTGCTCGCGAGAATAAAAGCGAACGGCAGAAGATGCAGCACGATCCAGATCGGCTGCGTCCAGAGCTGAAACCTGCTGATGAAGGTGATGCCGTGCGTTACGAGGGGAATGACTGCCAGAGCGCTCACCACATAACCGATCGACAGCGGCAGCCCGAAGCATAGCTCCAGCGCCTGCGCCATGATCGCGGCTTCGATGGCGAAGAAAATGAATGTGAAGGAGGCGTAGATCAGCGATGTGATCGTCGAGCCGATGTAGCCGAAACCGGCGCCGCGTGTCAGAAGGTCGATATCCAGACCGTCGCGCGCGGCGTAATAGCTGATCGGGAGCGCCGTGAGGAAGATCAGGATACTGACGACCCCGATGGCCCAAGCGGCGTTCGTGAAGCCGACGCTTAGAGTAATGGCCGCGCCGATGGCTTCGAGCGCCAGAAACGAGATTGAGCCGAGCGCCGTATTGGCGATCCGTGCGGCCGACCACCGGCGCGCGCCCTCCGCCGTGAAGCGCAGCGCGTAATCCTCCAGGGTCTGGTTGCCGACCCATTGGTTATATTCGCGGCGGACGCGAACAATCCGCTGATGCGTGGCCATCTCTGTGTTTCCGATTTCCCGCGCTTCCTAAGCCTCCTCAAATGATTTTATTAATGCGCCGCAAAACCACGGCGGGACTTCCAGGTCGTAGCAACTCCGGCGCCACTTGTGAGGGCGACATGCGATTGCAGCGGCAAATTCGACAATCTCGCGCGCATCATGCCCGTTAGGATATCGCGGCATGCTCCAACGCCCTATACGTCATTCACCGTATTTTGCGCGGCGCCATCCTCCCTCATGCTGAGACCATCAAAGGCCGCGTAGAACAGCGTCCTCCCATGATCCCAGTTTGCTTTGTGGAGAGACTTCGCCATGTCATCGAACAAAAAAGATGGAGTGAAAAGCGAATTACGGCGGTCACTGCTGAAAGGCATGGCGGCTTTGCCAGCCGTTGCGATGCTGCCCGGCGTTTGGCCTCGTACGGCGAGCGCGGCGGTTAACACGACGGGCCTCGCGGTGACCGATTCGACAGTGACCGTCGGAATCCTGCACTCGGTGACAGGCACCATGGCGATTTCAGAAACCGGGTCGGTGCAGGCGGAAAAGCTGGCTATCGACCAGATCAACGCGCTTGGCGGCGTGTTGGGGCGCAAAATCCAGTTCATTCAGGAAGATGGCGCAAGCGATTGGCCGAACTTTGCGGAGAAAGCGCGCAAGTTGCTGGTCAACGATAAAGTGGCCGCGGTGTTCGGCTGCTGGACGTCCGCCTCGCGCAAGGCGGTGCTGCCGGTGTTCGAGCAGTATAACGGGATGCTGTATTATCCGACTTTCTACGAGGGTTTGGAGCAATCCAAGAACGTCATTTACACCGGTCAGGAAGCGACCCAGCAGATCATCGCGGGCCTCGACTGGGTGGTAAAGGAAAAAGGCGCGAAAACCTTCTATCTGCTCGGCTCGGATTATATCTGGCCGCGCACTTCCAACAAAATTGCCCGCAAGCATATCGAGAAGCTGGGGCTTAAGGTCGATGGCGAGGAGTATTTCCCGCTTGGCCACACGCAGTTTAACTCCGTCATCAACAAGATGAAGCTCAAAAAGCCGGACGTGATTTACGCGATCATCGTCGGCGGCTCCAACGTGGCTTTCTACAAGCAGTTGAAGGCGGCGGGCATCGACCTGTCCAAGCAGACGCTGGTGACGATTTCCGTAACCGAGGACGAAATTCTGGGCATCGGCGGCGAGAATATCGCGGGCGCGTTCGCGTGCATGAAGTATTTCCAGTCATTGGACAACCCCAACAACAAGGCTTTCGTCGCGGCGTTCAAGAAGATGTGGGGCGAGAAAACCGTCATCGGTGACGTTACGCAGGCGGCATACCTGGGGCCGTGGCTATGGAAGGCGACGGTCGAAAAAGCGGGTTCGTTCGACATCGACAAGGTTGCCGCCGCGTCCCCTGGCATCGAGTTCAAGGAGGCGCCTGAGGGTTACGTGAAAATCCACGAAAATCATCATCTGTGGAGCAAGACGCGGGTCGGCAAGGCCAAACTCGACGGTCAGTACGACGTGGTGTTCGAGACGGCGGAGCTGATGGAGCCCGACCCATTTCCGAAAGGATATCAATAGCCTAACGGCCCCTTCTCTCCCTTCCCCCTCTCCCGCCGGGAGAGGGCCGGGGTGAGGGGTTGCAAGGAAAATACGGCTTAAGTAACCCCTCACCCGGCGCTGGGCGCCACCCTCTTCCGCTGGGAGAGGGAAGTGGAGGCGACATGTTCTCGGACTATACCTTAACGGAACTTGGCTCCATTTTCGCCATGCAGGGCTTCGCCGGGCTCAGCCTTTTCTCGGTATATCTGCTTATGGCGCTCGGCCTCGCCATCATCTTCGGACAGATGGGCGTTATCAACATGGCGCACGGGGAATTCATGATCCTCGGCGCCTATATGACCTATTTAACGTCATCGCTGTTTCAGACCTATCTCCCTGGTTTGTATAACATTTATTTCTTTGTTGCGATTGGGGTCGCTTTTATTGCTGCGGGTCTGCTTGGCGCGGCTGTCGAATGGTCCCTGATCCGGCATCTCTACAAGAGGCCGCTGGACACTTTGCTCGCCACTTGGGGCCTCAGCCTCATTCTCCAGCAGACTTACCGGTCCACATTCGGCGCGCGAGAAGTCGGCGTCGAAGTGCCAAGCTGGATGCTTGGCTCCACGCAAATCACCGATACGATTGAAATCCCCATCAACGGGTTGTTTGTAATGGGCCTCACCCTGCTCATCACCGCAGTCGTGTTCGCTCTCATGTTCCGGTCGCGCTGGGGCAAACAGGTGCGGGCCGTAACCCAGAACCGTGTGATGGCGGGGGCTGTCGGCATCAACACGGAGCGCGTGGATCGGACGACCTTCGCCATCGGCTGCGGCATCGCGGGCGTCGCCGGCAGCGCATTCACCATGATCGGTTCGACCGGGCCGACCGCCGGCCAGCTCTATATCGTCGATACATTTCTGATCGTGGTATTCGGCGGCGCGCAGAGCCTGTTTGGCACCATCGCTTCGGCCTTCTCGATCAGTCAGGCGCAATCGGTGATGGAGTTTTTCCTCTCCGGATCGATGGCGAAAGTGCTCACCCTTCTAACGGTCGTCGCCATTCTCATGCTCCGCCCGCAAGGTCTGTTCACTCTCAAAGTACGTCGCTAGGAGGCGCCCATGGCTAACGGCTCAAGCCTTTTCAATCGACGCGAATGGATCGGGGTCCTGGTCATTACGCTGTTGCTGGTGGTGGTCATCCCGCTTGCGGTCGACGCATTCCGTCTCACTCTTGTCGGCAAATATCTGACCTACGCCTTCGTCGCGCTCGGGCTTGTACTTTGCTGGGGCAGCGCTGGCATTCTGAGTTTAGGCCAAGGCATTTTCTTCGGCCTGGGCGGATATTGCATGGCCATGTACCTCAAGCTCGAAGCCTCGACGCCAGAGGCGACAAAAATTCAATCTACGCCTGGTATCCCTGACTTCATGGACTGGAACCAGATCACCTCGTTGCCGTGGTTCTGGCAACCGTTCAACAGCCTCACCTTCACGCTTGTCGCCATCATTCTCGTGCCGTCGATTTTCGCGTTCATCGTGGGCGCTGCGATGTTCAAGCGGCGGGTAGGCGGCGTTTACTTCGCCATCATCACGCAAGCTGTCGCCGCGATTCTGACCATTCTTATCATCGGCCAGCAGGGCTACACCGGCGGCATTAACGGCATCACGGATTTGCGCACGCTGAAAGGCTGGGACATCCGCACGGACGACGCGAAGACGATCCTCTATTTCGTGTGCTGTTTCCTGCTCATCGGCTCGCTGGTGCTGGCGCAGTTCGTGCGGCGCTCAAAGCTCGGGCGGCTACTGGTTGCGATGCGCGATAAAGAGGATCGCGTTCGCTTCTCAGGCTATGACGTGGCGAACTTCAAGATTTTCGTCTTCTGCTTCGCATCGGCGCTGGCGGCGGTGGGCGGCGCCATGTTCACCCTGCAGGTCGGCTTTATGTCACCCTCGTTCGTCGGCATCGTGCCGTCTATCGAGATGGTTATTTTTGCCGCGGTCGGCGGGCGGCTGTCGCTGTTCGGCGCGATCTACGGCGCCCTTCTGGTGAACTTCGCCAAAACCAGCCTGTCGGAAAGCTTCCCCGAACTCTGGCTGCTTGGCCTTGGAGCTCTGTTCATTGCCGTCGTCATGGCGTTCCCGAACGGGCTGGCTGGACTTTACGCCGCCTATGTCGAGCCGCGAATTTTGCGCGCCATAAAGGCCATCAAAACGCTGAAACCCGGTAGCGAAAGCGCGGTTCCGGCCAACGCCAGCGGCGCTCCCGCCGAATAGGAGACGAACTTATGCCCCTCGATATGGCTCCCAACACGGATTATCTGCTCGCAGTCTCGGGCCTCACCGTGTCGTTCGATGGCTTCAAGGCGGTGAACGATCTGTCGTTCTATGTCGATCAGGACGAATTGCGGGTCATCATCGGCCCGAACGGAGCGGGCAAAACGACGGTTCTCGATCTCATTTGCGGGCGCACCAAGGCGACGGACGGCTCGATCAAATTCAAGGGCCGCGAACTGACCGCGATGAAAGAGCATCAGATCGTGCAGGCGGGCGTCGGCCGCAAATTCCAGAACCCGTCCATTTATGACGACCTGACCGTTTTCGAAAATCTAGAAATTTCTTTCCCGCGAGGCCGATCGGTATGGGGCGCGCTCGCATTCAACCGCGACGCCGAGGTCAAAGACCGCGTGCAGGCCATAGCCGAGACGATTTTCCTCAAAGATCTGCTGAATGAGCGCGCCGAGTTTCTCAGTCACGGACAAAAGCAATGGCTGGAAATCGGCATGCTGCTCATTCAAGACCCCGAATTGCTCATGCTGGACGAACCAGTCGCGGGCATGAGCGTGCCGGAGCGGCGCAAAACGGCGGAATTACTCAACAACATCATCAAGGGTCGGTCGGTCATCGTCATCGAGCACGATATGAAGTTTGTTGAGGACATCGCCCGCAAGGTGACAGTCCTCCACCAGGGCAAGGTGCTGGCGGAGGGGCCGCTGGAGACGGTCAAGGCCGACCCGAAAGTCATTGAAGTGTATTTGGGGCATTAGGAGGCGGGCATGCTGCAAGTTGACGACCTTCACGTCGCCTATGGTCAGAGCGAGGTGCTGCACGGCCTCACCATCAATGTCGCGCCGAATGAAATCGTCGCCATCATGGGGCGCAACGGCATGGGCAAAACCACACTCATGAAATCGCTGATGGGCATCGTGCCTTCGCGCGCAGGCAGCATTTCGGTTGGCGGTCAGGACATCACCAAAATGAAATCGTTCGACCGCGTGGCGAGGGGCGTCGCTTACGTGCCTCAAGGCCGCATGATTTTTTCCACCATGACGGTGAAGGAAAATATCGAGACCGGTCTGACAACGACGGGCGAAACCGCCGTGCCTGGCGATATCTATGAACTGTTTCCGGTGCTGCTTGAAATGCAGGCGCGGCGCGGCGGCAACCTCTCGGGCGGACAGCAGCAGCAACTCGCCATCGCGAGAGCGCTGGCCTCCAAGCCGAAGGTCCTGCTACTCGACGAGCCAACCGAGGGCATTCAGCCATCCGTCATCCGCGAGATCGGCCGCACCCTCAAGCGCATCCGTGACGGGCGCGGGCTTTCTATTTTCGTCTCGGAGCAAGTGCTGAGCTTCGCCCTGGACGTCGCCGACCGCATCCTTGTCATCGAAAATGGAGAGATCGTATATGCCACTCCGCGCGCCATGGTGGATGAAGCGAAGATCGCAAGCTTCCTCTCCGTCTGATGAATTGCCGTCGCCCTTTAATCAACTCGTAACCGAAAGGAGCACGTCTATGCCGGAAACCATTATCAAGGTCGATCTGACCCAATCGCCTTACGAGAATGATATGATCCACAACCGGTGGCATCCCGACATTCCCATGGTCGCGTGGGTGAAGCCCGGCGACGATTTCATCATCGAGACCTACGACTGGACGGGCGGCTTCATCAAGAACAACGACAGCGCCGACGATGTGCGCGACATCGACCTCACCATCGTGCACTTCCTGTCCGGCCCAATTGGCGTCAAGGGCGCCGAACCAGGCGACCTGCTCGTCGTCGATCTGCTCGATGTTGGCGCCAAGCCGGAAAGCCAGTGGGGCTTCAACGGCTTCTTCTCAAAGAAGAATGGCGGCGGATTTCTAACCGATCACTTCCCGCTCGCGCAGAAGTCCATCTGGGATTTTAAAGGCATGTACACCCACTCGCGCCACATCCCCGGCGTCGAGTTCGCAGGGCTTATTCACCCCGGCCTTATCGGCTGCCTGCCCGACAAAAATCTGCTGGCCACCTGGAATGAACGCGAAACCGGGTTTATCGCGACCAATCCGACGCGCGTGCCGCCGCTCGCCGCCGCGCCGTTTGGCCCCACCGCTCACATGGGTCGCCTCTCCGGCCCGGATAAAGACGCCGCCGCAGCCGAAGGCGCACGCACCGTGCCTCCCCGCGAGCATGGCGGCAACTGCGATATCAAGGATTTGTCGCGTGGCTCGAAGATTTATTTCCCCGTTTATGTCGACGGCGCGGGCCTCTCGATGGGCGATCTGCACTTTAGCCAGGGCGACGGCGAAATCACCTTCTGCGGCGCCATCGAGATGGCGGGCTGGTTGCATCTGCGCGTCGAGGTCATCAAGGATGGCATGGCGAAGTACGGCATCAAGAACCCGATCTTCAA
>JANNOQ010000094.1:0-1583 GCA_031399085.1 Rhodomicrobium sp. | reverse complement strand
ATTATCGACCGGAATATCGAAAAATCCCTGGATTTGCCCGGCATGCAGATCGACCGTCAAAAGCCGGTCGGCGCCGGCGTGCGTGATCATGTTGGCGACGAGCTTTGCGGTGATCGGCGTGCGCGGGCCGACTTTGCGATCTTGGCGGGCGTAGCCGAAATATGGCACCACGGCCGTGATGCGTTTCGCCGACGCGCGCCGCAGCGCATCGATGATGATCAGCAATTCCATCAGATTGTCGTTGGCGGGGTAGGCCGTCGACTGGATGACGAAAACGTCCTCGCCCCGCACGTTCTCCTTAACCTCGACATGGATTTCGAGGTCCGAGAAGCGTTTTACGGCGCAGTCCGTGAGGCTCAGTCCGAGATGGGCCGCAATCGCCTGGGACAGCGGCAGGTTGCTGTTGCCTGCAACAAGTTTCATGGGGCCAATATCATCAAAAGCAGGGGGGTGCGAGCCCCGATGCATACGCAGAACGTGTCGGCTATAGCAGTGGTAGGCCGATGTGTAAATCGCTTCTAAAAACACAACCACTGGAAGCGGAGATCGCGCCGTGCGACTAAGCGGCGTTAAGCCAGCCGCGATAACCTATGTTTCCCCGTTCCAAAACAGAAAAAGCACCGCCGTTTCCGGAGATGCTTTTCTTGGGCAGGCATTAAAAAGTTCAGGTTGTCGGGCGCGGTACGATCTTGGCGACTTCCACAGAGGCCGCCTCGGCCGCCGCATCCGCTGTCGGTCCCCATGTCACGTCGAGCGAATTTTCATCCACCTGATTGCGCTGGACCACGTTGCTCACCGGCTTTCCGCTCGGGTCGACCACCTGCCAGCTGATTTTGATGGGCTGCTTGCCGTCCTGAGCGGCGCCCATTTCCACATTGCCCTGAACCGTATAGCCGTTCTGGGATTTCGTTTCCGTTACGCGAACGCCCTGCGAGGCAAGATGCTTGCGCATTGCGGCTGCGAGCGAGGTTTGGCCGTCGCCCGGAGCGCCGGAGACCGACTGGACATACACCGTCAGGTCAGGTTTGACAGGCGCGGCCCGAACTGGCGTTGCCAGCGGCCTGGGCTGCGCAGGCGCGGGCGTCAGCGATGCGGTTGATGAAACTGGCTTGGCTTGTCCCGCGGTAGGCTGTGCGCCGGCGACAGCGGCTGCCTCAGGCGTTTTCGCACCCGTCAGCCAGGCATGGAGGTCGGTCGCGGCTTTGGCGGCAACGCGGTCAAGCGCTGCGTCATCGACAAGCGCCCACGGATCTCCGGACTTTTTCGGCGAAACGATTTCATCGCCTTGAATGCGTTTGACGCGCTTGCCGGTCTTGTCCGTGATATCGCCGATATATGTCACCCGCGATCCGCGAGTTTCCTTCCCGGCTTGCATCAGACCCATGACGGAATAATCGGCGTCTTTGGGGTCCACGACGGGGATGTTCTTCTGCTTGGCGGCGGCGGTTAGCGCGTTCACCATTTTCGTGCTGATCGCAGGCGGCGCGGCGATGATGGGCGCGAACGCAATCGACGCAATTTTTGGCTGGTCGAGCGGCTGGTTCAGATCGCCGCCGGTCAGAGAGTCACCGCCTCCGCAGGCG
>JANNOQ010000061.1:0-124048 GCA_031399085.1 Rhodomicrobium sp. | reverse complement strand
GTGGGCCCCGGGGGCAAACACGAACGCTGTGCTCGCGGCTTAGGGCACAGTTTGCTCGCTGGCCCATCCAGTGCACACGCCCGCGAGCACGATCCCTCCATTGACCCGCCGGGGCCCACGGCTAAGTGGGCCAACCATCGGCGCGGATGCGCCGATGTACGTAAAACCCTAAGCCGCGAGCACTGCCCATGAAAACTCTCCCCTCCGGCCTGCAAGCCCACCTAGACTCCGGCGCGACCACACTTGCCTGGTGCTGGAGGCTGATCCGCGCCGACGCAACTGTCTACGGCTTCACCGACCATGACCGCGACATCGTCTTCGACGCCACCACCTTCGAGGCTGCGAGCGGCTTCACCAGCTCCGACATCCGCCAATCCGTCGGCCTATCGGTCGACAATCTCGACGCAACCGGCGCGCTGCAATCCGACCGGCTGAACGAGGGCGACCTCGCGGGCGGGCTGTTCGATGCCGCCCGCATCGAAATCTGGCGCGTGAACTGGGCCGAGCCCGATCAGCGGCTTCTGATGATGAGCGGCTCTATCGGCGAGGTGAAGCGCGGCGAAACGGCGTTCACCGCCGAGTTGCGCAGTCTTGCCCACGCGCTCGATCAGCAGCAGGGGCGCACCTATCAATATGCCTGCGACGCGACGCTCGGCGACGCCCGCTGCGGCGTCGATCTGGGCGATCCGGCTTACAACGGCTCCGGCACGGTTATTGCGTCCAGCGCGGCCTATCTCCTCACCGCTTCCGGCCTCGACGCGTTCGCCGATGGCTGGTTCGCGGGCGGGCTGCTTAGCTGGACAAGCGGCGGGAATGCCGCTCGCCAGATGGAGGTGAAGCGTTTCAGCATCTCAGGCAGCGTCGCGGAGATCGAGCTTTGGCGCTCCATGCCAAGCGCGATCGCAACGGGCGACGAATTCACCGTCACCGCTGGCTGCGACAAGACCTTCCCGACCTGCAAAGCCAAATTCGCCAACAGCGCCAATTTCCGCGGCTTCCCGCACATCCCCGGCAACAAATATGTGCTCGCCTACCCCGTCTCCGGCGATCCGGGCCATGACGGTGGCAGCATGAATTCCTGACGCCGCTGGCCAACGGATATCCCAATGCAAGCCGACATCGTCGCGCTAGCCCGCTCGTGGCTCGGCACGCCTTACCATCATCAAGCCTCGCTGAAAGGCGTCGGCTGCGATTGCCTCGGGCTGGTGCGCGGCGTGTATGCCGAAGCCTTTGGGTGCCCGCCCGAGCAACCGCCGCCCTACAGCCGCGACTGGGCCGAAAGCACTGGCCGGGAGACCATGATCGCGGCCGCCGCGCGGCACCTCATTCCCATCGATCCCGGCGAGGCGCAGCCCGGCGATATCCTGATTTTCCGGCTCCGCCCCGGCGCGGTCGCCAAGCACTCGGCGATCCTCACTGGCGAAAACCTTATGATCCACGCCGTCGAAGGCGCCCCGGTCTGCGAAATCAACATCGCGCCTTGGTGGCGACGCCGCATCGCCGCCGCCTTCCGCTTCCCCGACACGGCATCCGGCCCGGTGACGCGGCGACAGGCTCTTGTCTGAAACTGTAGGACCCCCTCATGGCGACACTTGCCCTTTCGGCTGTCGGCGCGGCTGCCGGCTCTGCTCTGCTGCCCGCCGGCTTCTCCTTCCTCGGCGCGACGCTGACCGGCGCGGCCATCGGACGGGCGGTCGGCTCGCTGGCCGGCGCTTACATCGATCAGGCGCTGTTCGGCGCGACGGGTCAGGAAAGCGTTCGCGACGGGCCTCGCCTCGCCGATCTCAACGTCACCGCCTCGACCGAAGGCGCGGACATTCCGCGCCTTTACGGCCGGGCGCGGCTTGGCGGCCAGATCATCTGGGCAACGAATTTCGACGAGGAGGTAACGAGCACGAGCGCGGGCGGCTCAGGCAAGGGCCTCAACACCGGCGGCGGCGCGAGCCAGACCAATTACCGCTATTTCGCCAATTTCGCCGTGGCGCTTTGTGAGGGTGAAATCACCCGGCTCGGCCGCGTCTGGGCCGATAGCGACGAGATCACGCTCTCCGATTACACCTACCGCGTCTACACCGGCTCCGAGACGCAGCTTCCCGACAGCTTGATCGAGGCCAAGGAAGGCGCGGGCAACGCTCCGGCCTATCGCGGCACCGCCTATGTCGTCTTTGAACGCCTGCCGCTGGAGGATTTCGGCAACCGCATCCCGCAGCTCAATTTCGAGGTCTTTCGCGCCGTCGATGCTTTCGAGAGCCAGGTCAAGGGCGTCACGCTCATCCCGGCGGCCGGGGAATTCGCCTATAACCCGACCGAGATTCGCGTCGATGCGGGCGGCGGCGGCACCTATTCTGAAAACCGGCACACCACGCTAGGCGCGAGCGATTTCGCGGTCTCCATCGACCAGCTCCAAGACACGCTCCCAAATTGCAGCGCGGTCTCGCTGTTTGCCGCCTGGTTCGGCTCGGACCTGCGCTGCGGCGCGTGCGAGATCAAGCCGAAGGTCGATACGCAGGATAAGGGCGTGGGAACCACGCCGATCTCCTGGGGTGTCGCCGGGCTGACCCGCGCGAGCGCGGATGCGGTCTCGACCTTCGGCGTGCGCCCGGCCTATGGCGGGACGCCGTCGGACAATACCGTCATCGCGGCCATTGAAGACTTAACGGGTCGCGGCTTCGACGTGATCTTCACGCCGTTCCTGCTGATGGACATCCCCGAAAGCAACGGCCTCACCGATCCTTACACGGGAGCCGCCGATCAGCCCGCTTACCCGTGGCGCGGCCGGATCACCTGCGACCCCGCGCCGGGCGAGGCCGCCAGCCCCGACAAAACCGCCGCCGCGCAAGCCCAGATCGACGGCTTTATCGGCGCCGCCGCGGCGCCTGCGGATTTCGCCATCGTCGATGGCGCTGTCGTCTATTCCGGCCCTGCCGAATGGAGCTATCGCCGCTTCATCCTGCATTGCGCCAAGCTTTGCCAAGCGGCGGGCGGGGTCGATGCGTTCATCATCGGCTCGGAAATGCGCGGCCTGAGCTGGGTGCGGGACAGCGCCAGCACATACCCCTTCGTCGACGCGCTGATCGCGCTGGCGGCGGATGTGAAGACAATCCTGCCCAGCGCGAAAGTCACCTATGCGGCCGATTGGTCGGAATATTTCGGGCACCAGCCAAGCGACGGATCGGGCGACGTCTTCTTCCATCTCGACCCGCTTTGGTCCGATGCCAATATCGACGCCGTGGCCGTCGATAATTATTGGCCACTCTCTGACTGGCGCGACGGAACAACCCACCTCGATTATGTCGCGGGCGCGCGCTTCGTTCATGACCTGGACTATCTGAAGGGCAATATCGAAGGCGGCGAGGGGTATGATTTCTTCTACGCGTCCGACGCCGACCGCGCCTCGCAAACCCGCACGCCCATCGCGGACGGCGCGTACTCCAAGCCTTGGGTGTATCGTTACAAGGATCTGCGATCCTGGTGGAGCGAGGCGCATTACAATCGCCCTGGCGGCATCGAAGATGCCAGCCCAACGCCCTGGACGCCGGAAGGCAAGCCGGTCTGGTTCACCGAATTGGGCTGCCCGGCCATCGACAAGGGCTCGAACCAGCCGAATGTCTTTTACGACCCCAAGAGTTCGGAAAGCGTCTTCCCCTATTTCTCGCGCGGCATTCGCGACGATCTGATCCAGCGGCGTTATTTGCGCGCCTTTCTCGAATGGTATGACGACACGCATCCCGATTTCGACGAGGCGCAGAACCCGGCGAGCAGCGTCTATTCCGGCCGCATGGTCGATCTCTCGCGGGTTCTGCTTTACACCTGGGACGCGCGGCCCTATCCCGCCTTCCCGGCCCTGCGCACGATCTGGTCTGACGGCGACAATTGGCAGCTCGGCCATTGGCTGACGGGCCGCGTCTCCGATGCGCCGCTTGCCGAGACCATCGCCAAGCTGCTCGCCGATGACGGCTTCTCGGACTTCGACGCGGCGCAGCTCTCCGGCTCGATGGCGGGCTATGTGATCGACCGCGTCATGTCGGCGCGCGATGCGCTGCAACCGCTGGAAGCGGCGTTTTTCTTCGACAGCTACGAGGCCCAAGGCAAGGTCCGCTTCGCCCATCGCGGCAGGGCGGGCAGCCAGGCGTCGCTAGCGCCTGAAACCCTGGTTGAAATCTCGTCCGTCCAGCCCCGCTATGAGCTCACCCGGGCTCAGGAAAGCGACCTGCCGCGCTCGGCCAAGGTCACTTTCATCGACGCCGACCGCGACTATGAGCAGGCGACGGCGGAAGGTCGGCGCATCTCGGGCAACGCGGCGCGGATTGCTTCCGCCCGGCTGCCGGTCGTCACGACTTATCAGGCCGCGCGCAACATCGCCGAGACAATGGTGCAGGAAGCTTGGGCGGGCCGGGAGCGCGGCACGTTCGTGCTGCCGCCCTCGCGAATGGCGCTCGACGCCTCTGACCTCGTGACGCTTGCCGCCAATGGCCGTAGCGTCTCGATGCGCCTGACCGGCCTGTCGTTCGGCAACGCCATCGAGGCCGAGGCGATGTCGATCGAGCCGCAGCTTTATGACGCCTTCGCCGCGCCGGTCCGTGCGCCGGTGGCGAGCGATCCGGCAATCTACGGCGAACAGCTCGGTGTGTTCCTCGACCTGCCGCTGATCCGAGGGGACGAAGTTCCCCATGCCGGAGCAGTCGCGGCTTATGGCAATCCGTGGCCCGGCGGCGTCGCATTTTATCGCTCGCCAACCTCAAGCGGTTACACGCTGAAGGCGCTCGCCGCCACTCCCGCAGTGCTCGGCGTCACCGATGGCGACTTCTACTCCGGCCCGGTAAGCCGCTGGGACGAAGGCAACACGCTGCGGGTGATCCTCTCGGCGGGCGAACTGGCCTCGGCCGAGGCGCTGCTGGTGCTCGGCGGCGCGAATATTTGCGCGGTCGAAAATGCCGATGGCGAATGGGAAGTCATCCAGTTCCGCACCGCGACCCTCGCGGCCCCGCTGACCTATGACCTCACCGGACTGCTCCGCGCTCAAGCCGGCACGGAAGGCGCGATGCGCGACCCAATCGCGGCCGGCGCGCGCTTCGTGCTGCTCAACGATGCCGTCATCCAGGTGGATATGACCCAGGCGGATATCGGCCTCGCCTTCAACTGGAAATACGGCCCCGCGCCTTACGCCATCGGCGACGCCTCCTACCGGACCGTCACCCGCGCCTTCAACGGCGTTGGATTGCGGCCGCTCTCGCCCGTGCATGTCACCGGGCAGCAGGTACCGAGCGGCCTTCAGATCGCCTGGGTCCGGCGCACGCGCATCGGCGGCGACAGCTGGGAGGGGATCGAAGTGCCGCTCGGCGAGGATACGGAAGCCTACGAGGCCGACATCATGAACGGCTCAGCGGTTATGCGCACGCTCAGCGCCGCAACGCCCTCGGTCCTCTACACCACCGCCCAGCAAACCGCCGATTTCGGCAGCCCGCAGGCGGACTACACGGTGCGCGTCTATCAACTCGGCGCCTCTTACGGGCGCGGACCAGCAAGAGAGGCTCTCGTCCCATGACCAGCCATGAGAAATGGAACCAGATCGTCGACCTTTGGAATTCCGGCAAGAGCATCCCGGAGATTTCCCGGCGCACCGGCGTTCCGGAGCGGGATCTCGGCAACGGCCTGCTTGGCGCCGTCGAACGCGCCGTCCGGGTGCGGGCCAATGCCGGCGCTCGGAAATGAGACTTGCCCTCGCCAATCGGCGTGAAGCGCTAGCCCACGGAATTTGAGATGGCCAACAGCACAAATTTGACGATGCCGTTCATCGAGGCGGCGCAGGCGCAAAAGCACGTCACGCATAATGCCGCCCTTCAGCTCCTCGATGCGGTGGTGATGCTTTCCGTGCTCGACCGCGATCTGGCCACGCCACCCGGCGCGCCCGCCGACGGCGACCGCTATCTGGTTGCGACCTCGGGAACCGGAGCGTGGTCCGGTAAGGACGGCAAGATCGCCGCCTGGCAGGATGGGGCCTGGGCGTTTTACACGCCGCGCGAAGGCTGGTTCATTTGGATCGCGGATGAGAATGTTTTTCTCATTTTCAATGGCGCGAGTTGGACCGGCGCGGCAACACAGAACGCCAGCCTCCTGGGCATCAATACATCGGCGGACGCGACGAATAAGCTCGCGGTTGCATCGAGCGCGGTGCTGTTCAATCACATTGGCAACAGCGTTCAGGTGAAGCTGAACAAGAATGCGAGCGGCGACAACGCCAGCTTCTTATTTCAAAACGGTTTTTCCGGACGGGCCGAGATCGGCTGTCTCGGCGACGACAATTTCGTCTTCAAGACCTCGCCAGACGGCAGCGCTTTCAACACCGGCCTGACGCTGGTCGCCGCTGCAAATGGCGTGCCGCGCGTCCCAAGCTTTACGGTCGCCGGGTTGCCGAGCGCATCAACCGCCGGCGCGGGCGCGCTCGTCTTCGTCAGCAACGCAAGCGGCGGCGCGGTGCTCGCCTTCTCCAACGGGACGGATTGGAAGCGCTGCGATACCAGCGTGACTGTGAGCTGAAGCCACTCGCCGCCCTCATCGGTGAAAGCACCATGTCCCACCAGAATAGCTCCCAAAATATCACCGACACTGTACTGGCGGGCGGTCTTGTTTCAGCGCCGGCCTGGGCGCCCTGGCTGACGCAGCTGAACCAGCTTCTCACCACCGCGACGCTAATCATCGGCCTCGCATTCGGTCTCATCAGGCTGTGGGTCTTCTTGCGAGACCGTCGGTACTCGAAGCAACGCTGACAATCGCCCGCACTCTTCCGATGCCGCCCTCGCCGGCGGCTTTTTTATGGAGTTTTCGCTTGCAGAAGAATTTTAACAGCGCGCTCGCCCATGTGTTGGAATTCGAGGGCGGCTATTCCGATCATCGGCTCGACCCGGGCGGCGCAACCAATCTCGGCATCACGCTCGCGGTGCTGAAGGCTTATCGGGGGCGCAGCGTCTCGAAACAGGACGTGCGCGCGCTGACCAAGAAGGAAGCCGCCACGATCTACCGGGAGCGCTATTGGGAGCCTGCCGCTTGCGGCGTGCTGCCGTCGGGCCTCGACCTTGCGGTGTTCGATTGCGCGGTCAATCAGGGCGTCGGCCGCGCCAGGCGTTTTCTGCAACAGGCCGCCAATGTTAAGGTGGATGGGCAGATTGGACCCGTTACCCTCGCGGCGATTTCCGCAGCAAAGCCCGATAGGCTGCTGACCGAGTTCATGGCGCGGCGGATGCAGAGCTACGGATCGCTGCAACGCCTGTTCCCGACCTTCGGTCTCGGCTGGTCCCGCCGCCTGATGGCGACCTACGCTGTCGCTCAAGGGCTGCTGCGCGCCGCCCCCGCCAAAGCTCTTCAACCCACCAACGTCTGAGGTTTTCGATGGATTTCATCATCAAACGGCTGCAGGAGCCGTCAACCTATGCCGGCATCGCCGCATTCCTGGCCGGGTTCGGTCTCCTGGGACTGACGGAGCAGGACTGGAACCAGGTTCTAGGCGCTATGGCGGCCGTTGCTGGCGCTATTGCGATTTTTGTCAGGGAAAAGCCCAACGAAGCTTCCGACGCACCGCAATAAGCCTCATGTTGACCATTCTCAGAGCCATTTTCGCCGCCGCCCAGTTCTTCACCAGCCTGATCGCGTTTCTCACCGAGCGCCGTCAAATTCAGGCCGGAGAGGACAGGGCGGCGGCACGTTCGTTGAAGGAGCAAATGACCCGTGTGCAGAAAGCTCGCGATGCTCGCCGCGCTGTCGATCCTAGCCGGCTGTCAAACGACGACCCCAACCTCCGTGACTGACACAACCTGCCTGGCAATGGAGCCAATCACCTATTCGCGTAAGGACAGCGCGCTTACGACTACCCAGATTAGGCAGCATAACGCCGCGTTCAAGGCGCTCTGTGGGAGATAACATCGGTAGGATTACTTAAACTTATTCCGGAATAAGAATTTGCCTTATCCAGAAACGAATTCTCAATTTTCATAGTAGAGATTTATTCAACTCTAACGTTCTTTCCTCGATCTTTTCATCAAGGTTGCCTTCGCCATGCTTGCACGTTTCGCGTCGAGCGACATTGACGTCTGCGCTCAGACGGTTGCCCGGCTTGGCGGCGACCAACCGGACCCCATTCGGGCCTCCCTTGCCTGGATGATCCGAAACCGTTTGCGCCTTGGCACTTGCGCCCGCCAAACCATGCCAGACATTTCCCGCGCCTGTCAGGACATCTTGCGCGAGGCCGTCGGCGACCCTTCCCGGATATCTGTGAATAACCGTCTGTCCACGGCGGATTGGTGCCGCGTTTATGCGATCAACTGTCTCGTCTGGGCCGGAGATGTTGACGACCCGACGGACGGCGCGATCTCCTGCCACCGGCACGACATCACACGCGCCTGGGCGCGAAGCCGGACGCCTACAGCCCTTTTAGGGCCTTACATATTTTTTCGCTAAGCCATTCCGCCACCTAAATAGCGGCGCAATCTGTGTTCATTACGCATTCACTGTGTCTCTGCATTCTTCGGCCACAAATGAGAATGCAAAATTGATGATTGGACCCGCGCATAAACTGCTGCTAGCAACGACGCTCGCGCTCGGCGCCGGGTTGGTGGACGCGGCTGCGCAGAGTCGCTGCGCGCCCAATTGGACGGCCAATCAGTATAAATCCTTTGGCGACGTTCAAAGCGAGATCAAGAAGCAGTTCGGCGAAGTTCGAATATTGCGCGTTGCCCTTTGCGGCGAAGGCGGCGATGCCTATTTCCAAATCGTGATTATTTCCGGGCAGGGTGAAGTCCGCCGCGTGCAGATCGCCGCGTCAACCGAAACCCCCGGCTAGATCGCAGCATCCAAAAGCAGATTGCCCGCGCATTGGATTTATTGCACAACCATTCACTGAGCTTCCCACCAAACCACGGGCGACGAAATGCGGCTTCTCGTAGTCGAGGATGATCGGGACTTGAGCCGGCAACTTGTCACGGTTCTCAGTCAGGCCGGCTATGCCGTCGATACCGCCTTCGATGGCGAGGAAGGCCACTTCCTCGGCGATACCGAACCCTACGACGCCGTCATCCTCGATCTCGGCCTACCCAAGCTCGATGGCCTGAGCGTGCTGGAAAGCTGGCGCCGCGACAACCGGCGGATGCCCGTGCTGATCCTGACCGCGCGCGACCGGTGGAGCGATAAGGTCGCCGGCATCGATGCGGGGGCCGACGACTATGTCGCCAAACCGTTCCATGTCGAGGAGGTGCTGGCGCGCGTTCGCGCTCTCTTGCGGCGCAGCGCCGGCCACGCGAAAAGCGAGATCGAATGCGGGCCGCTGCGTCTCGACACCAAACTTGCCCGCGTCACGGTCGATGGCGTGCCGGTCAAGCTCACTTCGCTGGAATACCGCCTTCTGGCCTATCTCATGCATCACCAGGGCCGTGTGGTGCCGCGGCTTGAACTTGTCGAACATCTTTACGAGCAGGATTTCGACCGGGATTCCAACACCATCGAGGTCTTTGTCGGGCGATTGCGGAAAAAGATCGCGCCGGACATGATCCTCACCGTCCGGGGCCTTGGATACAGGCTCAATGTTCCCGAAAATGAGGCGTAACTCCCTCTCGCGGCGTCTGTTTCTCTCGTCGGCCATCTGGACGCTTCTCGTACTCCCATTCGCCGCCGCGGTGCTCGTTTCGCTGTATAAGGACGCGGTGGAGCGCAGCTTCGACGCGCGCCTCAATCAATATCTTGAATATCTCATCGCCATCACCTCGCCGGACCAGGGCATTGACGTGATGGAGCCGGGAAGCCTCGGCGAACCGCTCTTCAGCCTGCCTTCCTCCGGCTGGTACTGGGAGATCAAGTCGTTGGGCGGGCCGCCTTTGGACTACAAATCCATCTCACTTGCTTCGGAAACCCTTACGCTGCCAAGCCAAATGGGCGTCGCGCCGGATGAAACCGAAATCCGAAAAGCCTATCTCCCGGGGCCGGATGTCCAATCGCTGCGCGTGCTGGAGCGCGAGATCACGATCACGCAGAAAGATCAAGCGCGGCGCTACACCTACGCGGTTGCGGGCGACGCCGACGAAATCGAAGATGCGGTCGGCGCTTTCACCGCGATGCTGGTGATTGCATTTTGCATGCTGGGCGCGGGGCTGCTGATCGCGACGTTTTTCCAAGTCCGCTACGGATTGCGGCCGGTGCGTGAGATCGGCGAAAAGCTGGCGGCAATTCGGTCGGGAAAAGCGTCGCAGCTCGAGGGCAGCCTTCCAGACGAGATCCAGCCCCTGCAAGAGGAGCTGAACGCGCTGATCCAGTCGAACCAGGCAATCATCGAGCGGGCGCGCACGCATGTGGGCAATCTTGCCCACGCACTCAAAACGCCGCTCAGCGTCATCACCAACGAGGCCCGCGAGCGTGAGGATGAATTTTCCATAAAAGTTGCTGGCCAAGCCGAGCTGATGCGGGAATATATTACCCATCATCTTACGCGCGCGCAGATTGCCGCCCGGGTCAGCATCGTTGGCGGCGTAACCGACGTTTGTGAAACCTTGAATTCTCTTACGCATGCGCTTTCGCGGATCTATTCGGACCGCAATATCAGCTTCGTTGTCGATTGCCCGGCTGATGCCAAGTTCCGCGGCGAGAAGCAGGATTTGCAGGAGATGGTAGGTAATCTCTTGGACAATGCCTGCAAATGGGCGGACGCGAAGGTTAATGTCCATGTCGAAACGGACAAATCGTCAAAAGCTACCAATCGGCATTTGACCGTGCTTGTCGATGATGACGGGCCCGGTCTTTCGCCTTCCGAACTGGACACGGTCGTAAAACGCGGACAGCGGCTTGACGAAACCAAGCCCGGTTCCGGTCTCGGACTTTCGATCGTTGCCGACCTTTCCGAAATGTATTACGGCAGCTTCGTGCTTCAGCAGGCCCCAACGGGGGGGGTAAGGGCAAAGCTGACATTGCCCGCGGCATAATTGTCGTAAAAAAGCCCGAATGGAGGTCTAGCTCGGCGAGCTAAGGCGTAAGGTCGTTGGGATGTCGAGTCTGCCGGCGGGCAGGTTCTCACATACGGGGAAAACATGAAACTCATCAAATTTGTAGCGGCCGCAGCCGTGCTGTTGCCGCTGTGGAGCTGCGGTCCGGCAGGCAGCAATCAGGAAGGCGGCACGGTCGTCGGCGCTGTCGCGGGGGGCATCATCGGCAATCAATTCGGCTCCGGCGCCGGGCGTGTGCTTGCCACCGCCGCTGGCGTTGTCGTGGGCGGGCTTGTCGGCAGCGGGATCGGCAAGGATATGGATGATGCCGACCGCCGCTATGCTCTCGAAGCCGAATACCGCGCGCTGGAAGATGACGAGGAAGAAAACTGGCGCAACGAAAAATCCGGCCACTATGGCAGCATCAAGCCGCGCAAGTCCTACCGGCGCGCGGGCCTGACCTGCCGCGAATATGAGCACACTGTTTATATCCAGGATAGGCCTCAGACGATGGTCGGCAAAGCCTGCCGTCAGACGGATGGCACTTGGAAGGCTGTGAGCTGACTGTAGAGCCATTGCTCGAAATTATCGTGCCCGCCCCGGTGGCGGGCATTTTTCGTTGTGCGGATGCGGTTGTAGGACGCGGTCCGTGATTTCACTTGATTACTTCCCGATCAGCCTTGATATCGTTATGTGATAAGAAAATTGGGTAGAAGCGCCTATGCTCCTTTGGACCGTCTTTGCTGCGCTGACCGCGTTGGCCGCCTTGATGATCGTGCGTCCATATTGGCGGCAGGGCGTCGGCGAGGCTGCGCAGGGCCAGGATGTGGCTGTCTACACGCAGCAGCTGGCGGAGATTGAGGATGAGACATCCCGAGGGTTGCTAGGCGAAGCCGAAGCACATGCCGCACGCATCGAAATTTCCCGCCGCATCCTGGCGGCAGCCGAGAAAATTCAGGCAGGTGGGGGTGCCCCGAAATCATCATTGCTTGCGCCCTACATCATCATCGGCCTGCTCGCGGTTGTTTCGATGGGCGCCTATCTGAGCGTCGGTTCACCCAACCTTCCCGATCAGCCGCTGAGCGCCCGCCTTGCTCCCGACCTCGAGCCCGAAGTCGATGGCATGATCGCCCGGGTCGAGGAGCGGCTGCGGTCAAATCCTGAGGATGGCGCGGGCTGGAGCGTCATCGCGCCGGTCTATTATCGCATGGGACGCTATGCCGATGCGGCCAAAGCCTACAGGAAGGCGATGCAGTTGCTGGGCGAAACGACGGAGCTTCGGGGCGATTTGGCTGAGTCCTTGTCCCTCGCCAATGGCGGCGTCGTGCCCGACGAAGCCGCGACGGCGTTTTTGAAAGTGCTCGCAGCGGATGCCGAGAATGAGCGCGCTCAATTCTGGCTTGGCATGTCGGATGAGCAAGGTGGCAGGCTTGCGGAGGCTGCCGGCCGTTACCGAAAGCTATTGGCACAACCCCTGCCGGACAACATCCAGGCGCTCGTAAAGCAGAGGCTCGGCGGCGTCGAGTCGCAGCTCGCGGGCGCGCCGTCGGCTAGCGCCGAGCAGACCGCGATGATCAACGGCATGGTGATGCGGCTCGCCGAGCGCCTCAACACGGACGGCTCGGACCTTGACGGCTGGCTTAAACTGATGCGAGCCTATACCGTGCTAGGGAGACGCGACGACGCTTTGACAGCGCTCAAGCGGGCGCAAGGGCACTTCTCCGGCAATCAAGAGGCATTGGGCCAGATCGACCGGATGGCGAAATCACTGGGCCTGATATCCTGACTGATCGAACAGTGAGTTTTGGCGCAAGATGACACGAAAGCAGCGCAGATCCATCCTCATCGCCTCCGGCTTGGCCGTTTTAGGCTTTGCGGCTTTCCTGGTGCTGTCGGCGCTCCGGGAGTCGATCGTGTTCTTCTACAGCCCAAGCGACGTGGTGCAGCAATCCGTCAAGCCCGGCGAGCGATTCCGTCTCGGCGGCATGGTCTCGGAGGGCAGCCTAAAGCGTCTGAACGGCACGGATGTCGAGTTTGAAATCGGCGACGGAAACCGCACCATGACGGTGAGCTATACTGGGTTGCTTCCGGATCTGTTTCGCGAAGGGCAGGGCGTGGTTACGGAAGGCAAGCTCGACCCCAGTGGGCGCTTCATCGCCGACACGGTTCTGGCCAAGCATGATGAAACCTACATGCCGCGGGAAGTCGCGGACAGCCTGAAAAAACAGGGCGTCTGGCGGCCCGGACAAGCTCAAGCAAATCCGGCGCCAAAATAACCTCCAGCGAGGGCGAACATCATGATTGTTGAGATCGGCCATTTCGCACTGATTCTTGCGTTTGCTGTCGCTTGCCTGCAAACCGGCTGCGTGGCCTGGAGCTTGTGGATCGGCAATGATGAGCCGAGAAGCATCGCAACACCCGCCGCGATCGCGCAATGCTTCCTGCTGCTGCTGTCTTTTTGGGCGCTTGTTCACAGCTACGTCGTTTCCGACTTTTCCGTTCAGAATGTCTGGACCAATTCGCATTCGGCAAAACCGCTGCTCTACAAGATCTCTGGCGCCTGGGGAAACCACGAAGGCTCCATGCTGCTCTGGGTTGTGATCCTTGCCTTGTTCGGCGGAGCGGTGTCGGCATTTGGCAATAATCTTCCCGCGCGGCTGAAATCCAATGTTCTGGCAGTTCAAGGCTCAATTGGGATCGCATTCCTCGCCTTTATCATTTTGACGTCGAATCCGTTTGCCAGACTCTCGCCCGCGCCCTTCGAGGGCCAGGGCCTCAATCCCATCTTGCAGGACCCGGCGCTCTCCTTCCACCCGCCGCTGCTCTATGCGGGGTATGTCGGCTTCTCGATGGCCTTTTCCTTCGCGATCGCGGCGTTGCTGGAAGGCAGGATCGGGGCAGCTTGGGCCCGCTGGGTTCGCCCTTGGACGCTTGCCGCTTGGATGTTCCTGACCATCGGCATCGCGCTGGGCTCGTGGTGGGCTTATTACGAGCTGGGATGGGGCGGCTGGTGGTTCTGGGACCCGGTGGAGAATGCCTCGTTCATGCCTTGGCTGGCGGGCACCGCGCTGTTGCATTCCGCCGTCGTCATGGAGAAACGCGACGCGCTGAAGGTTTGGACGATCCTGTTAGCGATCATCACCTTCGCCCTCAGCCTCATGGGCACATTCCTTGTCCGCTCCGGTGTTTTAACCTCGGTGCATACCTTCGCCGTCGATCCTGAGCGCGGCATTTTCATCCTCGCGATCATCGCCATCTTTACCGGCGGCGCTTTTGCCCTGTTCGCGTGGCGCGCGCCGCAATTGCGTCAAGGGACAATGTTTTCGCCAATCTCCCGCGAAGGCAGCCTTGTTTTCAATAATTTGCTGCTGATGACGATCTGCGCCGCGGTGCTGGTCGGCACGCTCTATCCGCTCGCGCTTGAAGTGGTGACCGGCGACAAGATTTCGGTCGGCCCGCCTTATTTCAATGCGGTCTTTATTCCCTTGGTGCTGATCCTCCTGGTCATGCTGCCGTTCGGGCCAATGCTGCCTTGGAAGCGCGGCCATGCTGTAGAAGCCGCATGGCGGCTGCGCGTTGCCCAGGGCCTCGCCCTCGCGGCGGCTATCGCAACATTCGTCAGCAAGCCGGATAGCCCGTTGCTAGCTCCGCTGGCGATGGCGGTCGGCGTGTGGGTTATTGCTGGCACTCTCGCGGAAACGGCTTTCCGCGCCAAAGCCTTTACCGCGCCTTGGCCGGAAGTTATGCGCCGCTTTGCCAATCTGCCGCGATCAAGCTATGGCGGAATGCTCGCCCATATTGGCGTTGGGATTGCGGTGCTCGGCATTACGGCGACAAGCGCATGGCGCGCCGAGCAAATAGTCGCGATGAAGCCCAGCGACCGCTTGCAATTCGCTGGCTACGAGGTGGTATTTGACAAGGTCTCCGAGCGGCAGGGACCGAATTATCAGGAAACTTTTGGCACTTTTAAGCTCAGCAAGCAGGGTGAGCCGCTGTCCGACCTGACGCCCGCGAAGCGGCAGTACACCGCTCCGCCGTCAACGACCAGCGAGGCGGCGATCCATGCGAGCTGGGCGGGCGACTTCTATCTCGTCATGGGAGAGGCCGCAAAAGACGGGTCATCGGTTGTGGTGCGGCTCTATTTCAATCCGCTCGTGCGGCTGATTTGGATTGGCGCCCTTATCATGTTCGTGGGTGGAGCCATTTCCCTCACTGATCGCCGGCTCCGGATTGGGGCACCGGCGCGGCGAGCCGTGTCCTCCCAGCCCACGGCCCGCGCGGGGCAGGCCTCATGAAGCGCCTCGCTGGCCTTTGCGCGCTTATGCTCTTGCTGTGCCTCGGGTTCGGGTCTGCAACAGTGTTCGCTGTCCAACCCGACGAAGTTCTCGCTGACCCGCGCATGGAGCAAAAGGCCAGGGAGATTTCGGCCGAATTGCGCTGTCTGGTGTGCCAGAACCAATCCATCGACGATTCCGATGCACCGCTCGCCCGTGATCTTCGCCTCATCGTCCGCGAGAGGCTGAAAGCTGGTGATGATCAGTCTAAGGTTATTGAGTTCGTCGTCGCGCGCTATGGGGAATTTATCCTGCTCCGGCCGCCCTTTTCCGCCAAGACCTATTTGCTTTGGCTCGCGCCGCTTTTTCTGCTCGCCGGAGGCGGCTATCTGGCCTATCGCGTATTCCACCGAGGGGACAGAAAACCGACTTCCATACCGACGCCATTGAGTGAAGACGAACGGTCCCAGCTGCGTGGCATCCTCGACGGCAAACAGGGATAAAGCTTGCCCGATAGGCGAAGCCGTCGATCAAAATGGATTGAACGTGCGGCGAGTAGGAGTCTGCGGAAGCCGGGCAGGCCTCGGTGGATTTGCCGGTTCCTTTGTCACGGGGTCAGTCTGAGAGCCGGAATTTACGTCACCTTGGCCATTGCTATAGGTGTGCGCCGGCTTGACGCGATCTTCCCCAAAGCGATTCAGCAGCGACAACGTCGGCAGGCCGGTTGGCATTAGCCCGACTGAACTCTCAAAGTTGATAATGGCAGTTCTCGTCGCGCGTCCCAGTTCGCCATCGAGAGTGCCGGTATAAAGACCTCTGCTCTTCAACTCGGACTGCAATCGCACCATTTCTTCGCGGCTATTGATGAACGCCGCGCCTGCCAATTCTGGAATGACATGACTGAAGGCCGTTCCGTCAACGCCGGTATTGGCGATGATGTCGGGGTTCAAACGCTTGACAACCTCGCCTTTTCGCAAAAGGATTCTGGTTCTCGTGTAGGTGCCAACGTTAATGGCAACAGCAACCGGTGTGTTCGGCGGATCGACCTCCATTAAGATGGGGGAACCGGACGACGCCCCGCCAGTATCGCAATTGTGCAGTACAAGCTGCTCATTATCGATGAAGTGCTGACGGATAAAGCGCCACCGAATTTGCTCGTAATCCCGCTGAACTCGGCAGGGCATTGAATAAGCAAGTTGCCAATGCCTGTAATCCCAATGATAGGCGACCTGGAAAATCTTATTTTCTTCCGATTTTTTGATGAGGTCGGGGACTGGCTTCGGGTCCACCCGGATCACGCCGAAACGGCATATCGGCCGCTCCAATTTGACCACCGCCCAATCGCGCGGCGCGGAAAGCGGCGGCTCATTGTTGAAGGCGGTCGTTCCAACAGCGATGTAGTGCTTGATAAAAGGCGTTTGCCGCCCGTAGATGCCTGAAGTTTGCGATGTCTTGCCGTAGTTAAGCCTGAAAGTGACTTCGCTCAAATCCGGAAGCCGATCATTTTTTTGCTGGAACAAGCAATGCGCCGCCGTTGCGATGACGTCTTTTGCGACGCAAAAGGCCGTGCAAAGGGTCTGCGTGGATTGCTCATAGAGCATTCCAATTTTGCCCTCTAGAGCGCTCAACGCTTCCGGGACGTCCCGGCGGTCGTCCGTGCCGAATATCGCAACGTTTGATGTAGCGGACGCAACCGGCGGGCGTTCGTCGAATGTGGGCGGAGCAGCGGCAACCGCCGCGCTGAGGGCGGCAATTCCGGCAACGAAATGGATTATCGGCAAGACTACGCGCATGCCCCACCTCGGAGGCGTGCGCCAACTTGAGCAATTCCCATCCGCCATAGGTTCAGTTGAGGTCTCAAGTCGCCAAAACCGACATTAACAAGTTTTAACCCGCCGGAAAGTTCTAGGTAACGCCACGGCACATATATTCTCCGTCACCACGTCTTCAGATGCAACAGTTGAAAGGTGACGGGATGTCCCTCCCCCAAAAAAATGATCAAGTGAGACCGGAAAGCGCGCTTTCGCGCACCTCCGGCCGTAAGCGAGCACTTGTAGCCGCCGGCTGCGCAGGAGCTCTAACTCTGGCGCTGTTCGGTACGACGGGTCCGGGTGTCCTGCAAAGCCAGCCCGCACTTGCACAGGATATGAGCCATGCGCCAGCCAGTTTTGCCGACGTCGCCCAGAAGGTTCGCCCGGCCGTCGTGAGCATTTTTACGAAAGGCTCCGCCATGGAAGCCCCGGGCGGGCGCAACTTTACCATGCCGGATTTGCCACCCGACCACCCCTTCCGTGACTTTTTCGATCAGTTCAAGCGCAATATGCCGGACGATCAACAGCAGCAGCGCCGTCTTGAGCGGGCGCAAGGGTCGGGATTCCTGATTTCCGACGATGGCTACGTTGTGACGAACCATCACGTCGTCGACAAAGCGACAGAAATCTCGCTGACCTTTGAGAGCGATGAGAAATATACGGCGACAGTCGTTGGAACCGATCAGCGCACCGACATCGCGCTGCTCAAGATCAAGGGCGACAAGAAGTTCACCAACTATCTGGAATTCACCAATCAGGAGCCTCGCGTTGGCGATTGGGTTCTGGCGGTGGGCAATCCGTTCGGGCTTGGCGGCACCGTGACCGCCGGCATCGTTTCGGCGGGCGGCCGCAATATCGGCAGCGGCCCTTATGACTTCCTTCAGATCGATGCAGCGGTGAACCGTGGCAATTCCGGCGGTCCAGCAGTCGATCTGAGCGGCCGGGTGATCGGCGTCAACACGGCGATCTACAGCCCATCGGGCGGCAATGTCGGCATCGCCTTTGCCATTCCTGCGCAACTTGCAAAGAAGGTCGTCGATCAGCTCAAGAGTGGTGGCAAGGTCAGCCGCGGTTGGCTGGGCGTCACCATTCAGGATGTCAACGACGAGATCGCCGAGAGCCTCGACATCAAGGATCCCAAGGGTGCGCTGATCACAAAGATCATGGATGACGGACCCTCGGCGAATACCGAGCTTAAGGTTCGCGATGTCGTGATCCAGGTGAACGGCGAGAGCGTGAACAACTCACGCGATCTCGCCCGTAAGGTTGCCGAGCTGCAACCGAATGTCGACGCCCGTCTGCTCGTCATGCGCGACGGCAAGGAGAAAACGCTGACGGTCAAGCTCGGCGCTTTCCCAAGCTCGGACAAGCTTGCATCGCTGAGCCAGGAGCGCGGCGGCGGATCCGATCGCCGTTCCTCCATGAAGGAACTCGGCCTGACGCTGACGCCCTCCGCGGAAGTGGAAGGCGCGGGCGAGGACGGCGTCGCCGTCACCGAAGTGGACCCGACCTCGGAAGCGGCCGATAAGGGTTTGAAGGCTGGTGACGTGATCCTGGAAGTTGGCGGCAAATCCGTTTCCCGCCCCTCCGAAGTGTCCGATGGCGTCCGCGATGCCAAAACCAAAGGCCGGAAGGCTGTGCTGATGCAGATCCGTTCGGACAACCAGACGCGTTTCATCGCGCTGTCGCTCAACAGCAAAGCGAACTAGCCTCGATTGTACATAAAGCGGCGTGGACCTCGACCGGGGCCACGCCGTCTTCTATAAGCCTTATCCGGCGCTCAATTCGAAAGTGGAGACGCGCAATGCGCGTTCTTGTGGTTGAAGACGACGTCAAGGCGGCGTCCTATCTTGCGAATGCCTTGCGCGAGAGCGGTCACACGTCCGAACTGGCCACCGATGGCGAGACCGGCCTCAATCTTGCCCAGACCGATCACTTCGATGTCCTCGTGCTCGACCGGATGCTGCCCCGTCTCGACGGACTTTCCATTGTGGAAACGCTGCGGCGCGAGGGCAATCGGACGCCCGTCTTGATCCTCAGCGCGCTCGGCGCAGTCGACGACAGGGTTGCGGGACTGCGCGCCGGAGGCGACGATTATCTGACCAAACCTTACGCGTTCTCCGAGCTGCTTGCCCGCATCGAGGCCCTGGCGCGGCGCTCGTCGCCGGAAGAAGCAAGCCCCAAATATGTCGTCGGCGATCTGGTTCTTGATCGCCTGGCTCATAAGGTGATGCGCGGCGGCGAACCGATTGTGGTGCAGCCACGCGAATATCGGCTCCTGGAATACCTCATGAAAAACGCCGGACAAGTCGTCACCAGGACAATGCTGCTTGAGCATGTCTGGGATTACCATTTCGATCCGCAGACGAACGTCATCGACGTCCACATTTCCCGCCTGCGCGCCAAGATCGACAAGAATTATGAAAGGCCGCTCCTGCATACGGTGAGAGGAGCCGGATACATGATCCGTGACGGGGCTGACTAGATTATTGCGGACGACGGCGTTCCGCTTTTCCCTGGTTTATTTCTGCTTATTTGCTGCGGCGGCGGGCGCGGCGGTCGGTTACATCTATTGGCGAACGAGCGTGCTCCTTTCGGCCCAGCTGGAGGATGCAATCCAAGCCGAAATCCGCAATCTCGACCAGCAATACCGTCGCGGCGGGCTCGAAGGCCTCCAGCGCGCCATCGTGGAACGGAGCGCGACTGCGGGCAATAGCCTTTATCTTGTCGCCGACGCCGAAGGGCGCCATCTGGGCGGAAATCTGAAGTCGGTCAGCGAGGAACTCTGGAATTCGACCGGCAGGGTCGCCTTTTTCTACCGACGCACCGTTGATGAGCAGGTTGAGCAGCGTTTCGCATTCGCCGTCATCTTCCGCCTGCCTAACGGATACAGGCTGGTCGTCGGGCGCGATATCGAGGATCGGCGGGAATTCGGAGAGGTCGTTCGCTCTGCGCTGCTGTGGACCTTGGCGGGCATGGCGGTCGTCGGGCTTGGCGGCGGCATCCTCATCGGACGCAGCCTTTTGCGGCGGATCGAGACCATGACGGAGACCAGCCGCACAATCATGGCGGGCGATCTGTCCCGCCGGATTCCTCTGACCGGCACGGATGACGAGTTCGACCGGCTCGCTGTCAGTCTGAACGAGATGCTAAGGCGCATCGAGGAGCTGATCGCGGGTTTCAAGGAAGTGTCGGATAATATCGCTCATGATTTGAAAACCCCGCTGAGCCGGCTGCGAAACCGTGTAGAAACCGCGCTGCGTGACCAGACCGGTGCGCAGACCTACCGCGAGGCACTGCAAGCCACCATCGAAGATGCGGACGAGTTGATAAAGACATTCGACGCGCTGCTCAGCATTGCCCGGCTTGAAGCCGGCGCGGCCCATTCCGCCGATGAGCGTTTCGATCTCGCCGCCGTGGTAACCGATGTTTGCGAACTTTACGAGCCGCTGGCCGAGGAACGCGGCATCCGCCTAGAGCTGAAACCAGCGGAGACGACGATCGTTGAAGGCAAGCGCGAACTCATCGCGCAAGCGGTCGCCAACATTCTGGACAATGCGATCAAATACGGCACGAACGGTCTTGCGCGGCCAAAACCCAATCTGGAGAAAATCTCAGTCAGCTTGGCGCCACTGCGCGAACGCGCCGACATCATCGTTGCCGATAGCGGTCCCGGCATTCCTGCTCACGATAGGGAACGCGTCCTGAAACGATTTGTCCGGCTGGAGGCAAGCCGGTCCTTGCCCGGCAGCGGCCTCGGCTTGAGCTTGGCGGCTGCCGTCGCCCGCCTGCACGGTGGAAGCCTGACCCTGTCGGACAATCAGCCCGGCCTTAAAGCCACATTGTCGCTGCCCCGCTGGGTGGGCGCTCCCGAAAACAACCGCTAGCCAATGCTGCCGCTTTACATCCAGCGCGATTCAATCCTCCACCGCCTCCCGGCTGGCGCCAAGGTGCTGCTGTCCATCGCAGGCAGCACAATGATCTTCCTCATTGAACCACTTTGGCTGCTTGGCGCGGTTCTGCTCGCCATCATTTGCCTCTACCCCGTTGCACGCCTGCCGATTGCGTCATTTGCAGTGGCGCTAAAGCACGTGCTGCTGATCGGCGCGATCATTTTTGCGCTTCAATTAGCGCTTGCCGGCTTCGGCGAAGCCATGTCAATGCTTCTACGAATTTTGTCGCTCGTCCTGCTTGCCTCGCTGGTGACGCTCACCACGCGGCTTTCCGATATGCTGGATGTGCTTACGCGAGCCGCCCGTCCCTTTGCGTCCTTGGGATTGAGCCCGCCCAAACTTGCGCTCGCAATCGGGCTGGCAATCCGTTTCATCCCGACGCTGCTGCTTGATCTCAAAGAAATCCAGCGCGCGCGACTTGCGCGCCAGGCGAGAGGTCCGAGCATCCTTGGCGCCGCCCCGCTGATCGTCAAAATTCTCCGCATGACAGACGCCCTTGGAAACGCTATCGCTGCCAGAGGCTTTGAAAATCGGAAGTAGCCGCCGAGCGAGTTTTAACCGGGATGCGCATCCAAGATATTGCATATATTGCGCTTTTTGCGGCACTCACGGCGGTTTTGGGTCTCATTCCGCGGATTGATCTCGCCATCGTGCCCATCCCGATCACGGCGCAAAGTCTTGGCCCTATGCTGGCCGGCTCTGTTATAGGCGCAAGGCGAGGCGCGCTGTCGCAGGTGCTTTTCCTGCTGCTCGTGGCCGCCGGGCTTCCGCTGCTAGCCGGCGGGCGCGGTGGGTTTGGCGTATTTGCCGGTCCCAGCGCCGGATTTCTGATCGCCTTTCCTGTTTGCGCGCTGGTGATCGGCCTGTTGACCGAACGGCTTTGGCAGCGTCTGAATTTCCTCAAATCCTTCGCGATCCACCTCCTGGGCGGAATTGTCATCCTGCATGCATTAGGCATACCGGTCTATGCCTTCATCGGCGGACTGTCGCTGATTGATGCCGTGATTGCGACGTCGATCTTTATTCCCGGCGGCATTGTAAAGTCGATCGTTGCGGCATGGGTGACGATGTTCGTGAAGCGCGGCTATCCGGTCATTGCGGCAAGCGTGCAGTCCGACGAGAGGCCATGAAGGACGCAACGCTTTTCAATCTCCTTGCGAGGGCCGCCGCGTCCGCCGGAGAGAGCCCCGCCTTAATCGCGGGGAACCGCACGGTCTCGTTTTCGCGCTTGCATGAAAACATCCTAGCTCTAGCCTGCCGTCTTTTGGAAAAACTGGAACGGCCTGGAGCGGTCGCAATCTTGACCGGGGACGGCCAGGACCTGCTCGAAGCCTTCTTCGCTTGCGCCGCGATAAGTCGCCCGGCCATGCCGCTCGATCCTGCCTCGCCGGCGGGAGTCGTCTCGGATTTGTTCGCCCGCTACCCCATCGCTGCGTTAATCGGCGTTGAGGAGCTGGCGGCGCGTCTAGATTTGGACGATGTTCACCTTGTCGACCCACACTGCGCCTTGCCATCCGGGTTCACCAGCCGGCTTCCGAACGGGCCGAGCACCGCCGAGTTCTATTGGGGCCTTACCTCGGGGACCACCGGCGATCCCAAGCTGTTCGCCCGGTCCCACGCGTCGTGGATCGCCAGTTTCGAGGCGGCCGAAGCCATCTTTTCGTTCCCGCCGGAATCGCGAATTTTGATTCCCGGCCCGCTTCACCACTCGCTCTTTCTTTACGGCGCGGTTCACGCCCTCTGCCGGGGTCACGCCGTGCTGCTGCCAGGTGCACAATTCCGAGCCTCCCGTCTTGCCGGCGCTGCCGCAACCGCGACCCACTTGTACGCCGTGCCTTTTATGCTTGCCGAGATGGTGAAGGCGGAGTTACCAGCGCCGCGCCTGCGAACGATCTTCTCCGGCGGCGCCAAGCTGTCCGCCGAGCTGCGCCGGCTTTGCGAAACGCGCTGGCCAGCCGACCTTGTGGAGTTTTACGGAGCGTCGGAAACCAGTTTCGTCACCTACCATTCGACGAAAACTCTGGCTGAGGAGGGTTCAGTTGGGCGTCCTTTCCCGTCGGTTAGGCTCGAGATACGGGACGAGGATGGGGGCGCGGCGCTGACCGGTCGACAGGGCCAGATTTTCATCGCCAGCCCCATGCTATTTGCGCGCTATGTCGGCGAGCCTCCCGCTCAAACCTGGTTCAGCGCGGGCGACACCGGCTTTTTCGACGATCAGGGCTGCCTGCATCTGACTGGGCGGGTCAACCGGATCATCAACTCCAAAGCGCTGAAAATCCGTCCCGAAGCCGTCGAGGGCGCGCTGATGGAACTGCCCGAAGTGCGCCGTGCCGCGGTGGTCGATATGCCTGATCAGGCGCGAGGCGCAATCGCCGTCGCGGCTATCGAATTCGAGGATGGCGCGCATGTCGCCCGCAACGATCTTTCCGCTCACTGCCGCGCCAGGCTTGGACCGCGCTGTTGCCCGCGCCTTTATTTCACTGCCGAGCGTCTGCCGGTCACGCGCAGCGGCAAGCTTGCGGTTGCTGAAATAAAGGCTGCGCTTCTCGCCAAGGACCCGGCATTCCGGGAACTCCGATGAGCCGTCAGCAAGCCATTGTCATCGCGGCGCGGCGAACCGCCATTGGCAAGCTCGGCGGGCTGCATCGACATCGCCCGGTTGAAAAACTGGCCGCACCGCTGATGACCGCCGTGCTCGCGGACTCGGGCCTCGCGCCCGAGACGATTGACGAAGTCGTTCTGGGGAATGCGGTGGGTGGCGGCGGAAATCCGGCCCGCCTGATCACGCTGACGGCCGGACTCCCAAGCTCCGTCCCGGCGTTGACGCTCGACCGGCAATGCGCCTCCGGCCTCGACGCGATCATCCACGGTGCAAGAATGATCGAGGCCGGCGCGGCGAGCGCGGTCATTGCGGGCGGCGCCGAGTCGGCGTCGACCGCGCCGTGGCGGATTTCCAAGCCGTCAAATCTCTACTCCGGCCTGCCAGAGTTCTATTCGCAGCCCGCCTTTGCTCCGCAGGAGGACGGCGATCCCGGGATGATCGAGGCGGCGGAGACCGTCGCACGCCAGGTCGGCATTTCCCGCCAGCGGCAAGACGCCTTCGCGCTGGAGAGCCATCGGCGCGCGGTCCAAGCCGAAGCATCTGGAATGCTGGCCGCTGAGATCGTGGCGTTAAGCACCGCCAGCGCCGATATGCGCGACGAAGGACCGCGCCCGGCGCTAAGCGAAGCGGTGCTCGCTCGAATGCCGCCGCTTCAGGGAGTCGGCGGCACGGTAACCGCAGGAAATAGCTGTCAGGTTAACGACGGCGCGGCGATGACGATTCTGGTGTCAAGCGACTTGCACCGGCGTCTCGGCGCGCCGCCCGGCCTGGTCTTTGCAGGCGCGGCATCGGGCGGTGTCGAACCCCGCATTCTCGGCATTGCGGCAGTGCCTGCGTTTCAAAAGCTCTGCGCGTCCACGGGGGTCAGCGCCGCTGATCTGCAGGCGATCGAATTGAACGAGGCCTTCGCCGCTCAGGTCATCGCCACGGCCGACTTGCTGGGCTTCGACGCCGTTTGCCTCAACAGGCTCGGCGGCGCGCTGGCTTACGGCCATCCCTTTGGAGCCAGCGGCGCGCTCCTGGTCGTGCGGCTCTTTACCCAACTGATCCGAAACCCGCCTTTTGCCACCCCGCAAGCCGGGGTCGCGATGGTCGCCGCCGCCGGCGGTCTCGGCGTCGCCGCGCTTTTCCGCTCTATCGCAGCCGATTAACGGCTATCGCAAATTCGTCACATCTTCACCCTATACTTTATTTGGGGTTCTGACCGAGCGTGCGCCGCATATGTATCTTTGCTTAATCGCTGTAAGCAAAGCTTCGCGTTTTGCGCGGCGCGCATCGGATCGCAGTGGACAGCGTTAAATCTTCCTTTTGTAGCTGGCGCCGTTGAACCTAACGTCCGCCATGCGCGTTTTGAGTCGCGTGTCTCCGCCACCGGACGCGGCCTTTGGCCGTTGCTAAGCATTTAGATCGGTAAGCCCTCGCCAGGGCCATGGATGTTGGTCAATGGATCATCCGATGGATAAGTTTGTATTGGGTTGGCGGGAGTGGGTGTCGATACCCCAGCTTGGCCTGCCGGCTATTCGAGCCAAGATTGATACTGGTGCGCGCACTTCCGCGCTGCACGCCTTTTCCATCGAGACGTTTGGACCCGAAAACCAACCGAAGGTGCGTTTCGGGGTTCATCCGGTCGAGGACCGCGACGATATTGAGGTTTACTGCACGGCCAAGGTCATCGACCGCCGCCAGGTCATCAGTTCTAATGGCCAGTCGGAAATGCGCTACATTATTCGCACACCCGTCAAGATTGGCGATCGGGAATGGCCTATTGAAATCTCGCTTTCCAATCGCGAAACGATGGCCCACCGAATGCTTTTGGGGCGAACCGCGCTCGAACCGCAAGAAGCGGTGGTCGAGCCGTGGTCAGAGTACAAGCATGGGCGGCTGAATTTTGATGTTTACAAGGCAATGGCCGGGCAGCCGCCGATTCATCGGCCGCTACGGATCGCCTTGCTGACGATGGAGCCGGATAACCATTCCAATCGCCGCTTTATCGCCGCCGCCGAGTCGCGCGATCATGTTATCGAGCAGGTGCCGACCGCCCGCTGCTACATGAACATTAATTCTCTTGCCAGCACCGTCCATTATGACGGCACGGCGCTTGCATCATTCGATGCGGTCATTCCCCGCATCGGCCCCTCGATCACCGCCTATGGCACGGCGGTTGTCAGACAATTCGAAATGACGGGGGCTTACTGCCTGAACTCGGCAACCGCGATCGCCAATTCGCGCGACAAGCTGCTTGCGCATCAGCTGATGGCGCTGCACGGCCTGCCCATGCCTATCACGGCTTTCGCCAGCTCGCCGGGTGACACCGACGATCTCATCGCGATGGTCGGCGGCCCGCCGCTGATCGTGAAATTGCTCTACAGCTCGCAGGGCAAGGGCGTTGTGCTCGCGGAAAATAAGAAGTCCGCGCAATCGGTGATTGATGCCTTTCGTAACGCGGAAGCTAATTTCCTGGTTCAGCAATTCGTCGCCGACGCTGCCGGGCAGGACATTCGCTGCATCGTGCTCGACGGCAAGGTCATAGCAACGATGCGGCGTCAGGCCCCGCTCGATGATTTCCGCGCTAACCTGCACAAAGGCGGCTCGGCGCATGAGGTGAAGATCACCTCGGAGGAGCGCAAGATCGCCGTGAAGGCCGCGCGCACGATGGGCTTGAAATTCGCCGGTGTCGATCTGCTCAGGTCTGAGAAAGGGCCGCTCTTGCTGGAAGTCAACTCATCCCCCGGCCTGGAAGGAATCGAAAAAACCACCGGCGTCGACATTGCCGGCCATGTCATGGACTTCATCGAAGCCCGCACCTTTCAGCCCCGTACGCGCATCCGCCGCCAGACCGTAGCCGCCGCTTGAAAATCAAAACGCGGCTTACGACAGTGCCCGAATGCGGAAAGGCAAGGCGCCCTTTTCCGGCGTCAACGTCACCGTCGCGCTGATGCCGGCCGGCGTCTCGCCAACATATTCGGGACGGAAGCGGCGGAGAAGTTGGGTCAGCGCAAGAGTATTTTCCACCAGCGACAACGCCCCGCCAATGCAGGAGCGTTTGCCAGCGCCGAACGGCAAATAGCTGTATTTCGCCCGCTTGGTCGCATTTTCCGGCGAAAAACGGTCCGGGTCGAAATGCTCCGGGTTTTCCCAATATTTCGGATGATGATGTACAATATAGGCGCACATCACCATCTTATCGCCCGGTTTGACCTTGTGCCCGCCGATCTCGTCCTCGGCGACGGCCTGGCGGATGAAGCTCCAGATCGGCGGATAAAGCCGCATGGTCTCCTGGATCACGGCGCGTGTGTAGCTAAGGCCGTGAATGTCTTCCCATGTCGGCACGCGGTCGCCATAAGTCTCCACACCCTCGCGCCGGACCCGCTCGGCGACCTCCGGGTGCAGATAAAGCAGGTAGAACGCCCAGGCGAGCGTCAGCGCGGTGGTTTCCGTGCCGGCCCAAAGATATTGCTTCATTTCGTCGATGATCTGCGCCTCGGTGAATTCGGGGACCGCCGGATCGTCGGCGGCCTTGCGCATCATGCTCAGCAATGTCGTTTCGCGTCCGCCGATGCCCTTGGCGGCCAGCACCGTGCTGGGCACGGAGAGCCACTTCAAGATGGCGTCCGCAGCGGCCTCTTCCTGAGAGACTTCAGCCGCGCCGTTCACCTTCTTCATGCGGATCGAGCTGTGGTGCCCAACATCGGTATACGTTTTTACCGCGCGGAAAATGACTTGCGGGTTGAACGGCACCTCGCGGTCGAACAAAGCCTTGCAGATCATGCTTGCCGCCAGGCCCCAAGTCTCTTCCAGCATGTTGATGGTTTCGCCCGTCTCGGCGAACCGCTCCCATTCGCGCGTCTTATCCTTCACCGATGACAGCAGGTAAGGCAAATATTCGGTGAACATCTTAGGCGTGAAGGCCGGCTGCTGCGGCATGCGGATCTTCTGCCAGAGCGCGCCGTCAATGGTGATCATGCTGTTGCCGAAGATGGGGCGCAGGCCATCGAAATATTTGGCGTATTTGTCCGCGCCCTTCACCATCACCTGCTCGAAATATTGCACATCGCTCAGGAAGAAGATGCGCTCGTTTTTGAGATTGATGGGCACGCAGCCGCCATAGCGGTCGTTGAGGCGCATCAGAACCTGCATCGGATGCGTCTCTTTCGTAAGCAAGCCGAGCTTGAACCAGACGCTTTCAGCCTCGCCGAGCGATTGCACATGCGCGTGCGCGATATCCATAGTCATGCCCCCTTCGAGCGCCGCTTGCCGGAGCGGAGTTCGCCATTCGCCGGGAAAGTCGATAATATGTGGCAGGCCTTTGCGCCGCCTTTCAAGCGCTACTTAGCATCGGCTCGCGCGGGGTGTCTAGCCGCAGGCATATCGCGATTTGGCCGTTCCGGGGATTTCGCGGTCGTTCTTGTGCTTGCCTTGCATCACTCTGCGACGGAAGGGCCTCGCCGCGGCCGTATTGTTGGAACATTGTTTACCCTTAAGAGCTAGTTAGCTATTAAGGAACGAGCATCTTACGGCGAAATTCGGGGGAATCATGCGCCGACTTACAGTTTCACTAAGGGCGCTTACGCTTTGCGCGCCGATTTTGGGAGCGGCCAGCCCTGCATCGGCGGCTGATCTCGGCGGCGGTTATAAGGACGGCGGCGATCCTGCGTCGGATTGGTCGTTCAATTCGGTCAAGGTCGGCGGCATTCTGATCGTAAAGCCCAAATATGAAGGCTCCGACGAATATGAAGCCTTTGGCTTTCCCTATATTTTCCCGGAATTTTCCGGCGGTCCGGGCTTTTTCAGCCGGATTGACGCGCGCGGTCTCGACGATGTCCGCTTCAAGCTGATCGAGCGCAACGGGTTTGTCGCCGGGCCGCTCGCGGGCTATAATCTTGGCCGCGATGAGGATGACGGCGATCTGCTCGATGGGCTGGGCGATGTCGATGGCGGCGTCGTGCTGGGCGGGTTCGTCGGCTATCGCTGGCAGTCGCTCCTGTTCGACGTCTCTTATCATCACACGCTTGGCGACGATGGCGGCTATCAGATCCGGTTCGGCGTCGAGGCCGAACGGCCGGTCAGCGAACGCGTTACCCTTACCGGCCGCATCGGCGCGACCTATGCGGACGACAGCTACATGCAGAACTATTTCGGTATCACCGACGATCAGGCGCTCAGCTCAGGCGCCGGGCTGACCGCTTATGACGCCGATGCCGGGTTCAAGGATGTGCATGTGCAGGTCGGCATCAAGGCCGATCTGGATGAGCGCTGGTCGGCGCGGGCGAGCCTTCGCTACAGCCATTTGCTCGGCGATGCCGGCGACAGCCCGGTGGTCGAGAGCGAGGATCAGTTTATTGGGCTGATTGGCGTTGCCTACCGCTTCCACACCGGCAACTGATCACGCGCCTATGCATTTTGATGCCTCCGGCTTTACCGATGGCATCAACTATTGCGAGCGCTTGCGTGGGCTAACGTTGCAAAAATGCCGCAAAGGCCGCACGCGCTTCCGGCGATTTCAAGCGCTCGTTGAAATGCGACCCTTCCACCTGGATCCGCGCGCTAATGGCTTCAACATCGCGCATCAGCTTCTTGGTGATGCGGATGGCCTCGGCGGGGCGGGCGCAGCATTCTTGGGCGAGTTGGCGGGCGCGGGCGTCCACCTCGGCGCGGGCAACCGCTTGCGTCGCCAAACCGGCGAGCGCCGCGTCCTTGCCGCTCATCGGCTGGCCCAGCGCCAGCATCATGAAGGCGCGCGTGTGCCCGATCAGGGCGGGCAGCAATAAGGACGAGGCGGCTTCCGGCACCAAGCCGAGACTCGTAAACGGCGTCGTCAGCCGCGCGTCCTCGGCAATGACGACGATATCGCAGTGAAGAAGCATGGTCGCGCCGACGCCGACGCCATGACCCGCCACGGCAGCGATCAGCGGCTTCTCCGCCGTTGCGATCACCCGCAAGAAACGCTCCACATGACGCGGTGCGTCGCCCAGCGCGCCGCTGGCAATGGCCGCGAAATCGGACAGATCGTTGCCCGCCGTGAACATGTCGCCTTCCGCACTGATGAGCACGGCCCTGACGTCCGGGTCGTTTTGCGCCGCCTCGATCGCATCGGCGACCGAGCCGTACATTGCGTTCGTCAGCGCATTCTTTTTAGATGGCCGGTTGAAGCGTATTTCGAGGACCGCGCCCTCTCGCTTGATAAGAATATCTTCGCTCATTGTTTTGCTCCTCCAGATAGGCGGTTTTTGCAGCGCCTTAAGCGTTTCTCAATGAGCCGCCCGCCGCGACAAACGCGCCTCTAGTTTATGCCTCATCATTGGCGGCGAACAATGGCATTATCGCGCAAATGCATCGCGCAGCCGGCAATTGCCGAGCGCGGATTGCTCCGGCTGCATCGGCGATCCTTAGAATGCGGACTCATAATTATGACAGAACGCCTGTGGAATTTTTGGGTGGATCGCGGCGGCACGTTTACCGATGTGATCGGTTCCGCGCCAGACGGCTCGTTGCACACCGCCAAGCTGCTCTCGGAAAACGCCGCCGCTTATCGCGACGCGGCGGTTCATGGCATCCGCCAGCTTCTCGGCCTGAAACCCGGTGAACCCATTCCGGACCGCAGCATCGGCGAGGTCCGCATGGGCACCACCGTCGCCACCAATGCCCTATTGGAGCGGCGCGGCGAGCGGACCGCGCTTCTTATCACCAAGGGCTTTCGCGATGCGCTTCGGATTGGCTACCAGGCCCGGCCCGACATTTTCGCCAGGCACATTATAAAGCCCGATCAGCTTTACAGCCGCGTGGTCGAAATCGGCGAGCGTATCCTGGCGGACGGCACGGTTGAGCGTCCCCTCGACCTCGACGAAGCGCGGGAGGCGCTGGCGGCGATCCAGGCAGACGGCTTCAAATCGCTCGCCATCGTCTTCATGCACGCCTATCGATATCCACGGCACGAGGCCGCCGTGGCAGAAATCGCCCGCGCAATGTCCTTCCGCCAAGTTTCGGTCAGCCATGAAATCAGCCCGCTGGTGAAGCTGATCGGGCGCGGCGACACGACCGTTGTCGACGCCTATCTCTCGCCCATCCTTGGCCGTTATGTGGCGCAGGTCGAAGCTGAGTTGGATGCGCCACGAACCGGCGCGCGCGTAAAGTTCATGATGTCATCCGGCGGTTTGACTGCGGCGAACCTGTTCAAGGGGAAGGACGCCATCCTTTCCGGCCCGGCCGGCGGCGTCGTTGCGATGGCGCGGACCGGTGCGGCGGCGGGTTTCGATAAGGTCATCGGCTTCGACATGGGCGGCACCTCGACCGATGTCGCGCATTTCGACGGCGTCTATGAGCGCACGCTGGAGGCCGAGGTCGCGGGCGTCAGGATGCGTTCGCCGATGATGCTTATTCACACGGTGGCGGCGGGTGGCGGCTCGATCCTGCATTATGACGGCGCGCGGTTCCGGGTCGGCCCGGATTCGGCGGGCGCCAATCCCGGGCCGGCGTGCTATCGCCTCGGCGGACCGCTGACCGTGACTGATGCCAACGTCATGGCGGGCAAGTTGATCCCGGATTTCTTCCCGGCGATTTTTGGGCCGAACCAGAATGAGCCGTTGGACGCAGCCGCCGTGCGCGGCAAGTTCGAGCGGCTGGCGGAGGAGATCGGCGACGGCCGGACGCCGGAAGAGGTCGCGGACGGCTTTCTTAAGATCGCCGTCGCGAATATGGCGGAAGCGATCAAAAAGATTTCCGTTCAGCGCGGCTATGATGTGACGCGCTATGTGCTCAACGCCTTCGGCGGCGCGAGCGGGCAGCACGCCTGTCAGGTCGCCGACGCGCTGGCGATCAAAAAAGTTCTGATCCACCCATTTTCCGGATTGCTGTCCGCCTATGGCATGGGGCTGGCCGATATTCGCGCTGTGCGTCAGAAGGCGCTGGAGCGCGAGCTCGACGTGCCGGCTCTCGCCGAAATCGCTGCTGTCGCTTCCGCGATAGGCCAAGACGCCGTTGACGAGGTGCGCGGCCAGTTGATTTCGAGTTCGGATCTGACGGCTTACGTAACAGCCCATATTCGCTATGCCGGTACGGACACCGCCCTCGACATTCCCGCCTTCACGGCGTCGGCGGCGGACGTTTTTATCGTAGCTGCGGATGCGATGAGCGCCGATGCGATGAAAAGCGCCTTCGAAGCGGCCCATAAGGCCCGTTTCGGGTTCATTGACGGCACGAAAACCCTAATCGTCGAAGCGATTTCGGTGGAAGCCGTCGGCGGCGGCTCGTCAATCGACGAAAGCGCCCCGCCCGTCACCGCTGCGCCGCTTGCGCCGACGCGTAGGGCGCGCTTCTTCTCGGACGGCGAGTGGCGCGCGGCTGCCGTTTACACGCGGGATCAACTGAGACCTGGCCATATCATCGAAGGCCCGGCTCTGCTGATCGAAGACCATCAAACGGTCCTCGTCGAGCAGGGCTGGCGCGCGGAGCTGACGGCACGCGACGATCTCCTGCTGGAACGCGTCATTCCTCTGCCGACGAGGACCGCAATCGGCACGCACGCCGATCCGGTGATGCTCGAAATCTTCAACAATCTCTTCATGTCCATCGCCGAGCAGATGGGCGTGACGCTGCAGAACACCGCTTATTCGGTGAACATCAAGGAGCGGCTGGACTTTTCCTGCGCCATCTTCGACAAGCAAGCCGCCCTGGTCGCGAACGCGCCGCACATGCCGGTGCATCTGGGGTCCATGGACCGCTCGGTTGAAAGCGTCATCCGCAACAATGCCGTGATCCGCCCCGGCGACGTCTTCGCAATCAACGCGCCCTATAATGGCGGCACGCATCTGCCCGACATTACCGTCTGCACGCCCGTTTTCGACGAGGCGGGTGAAAGCCTGCTGTTCTGGGCGGCCTCGCGCGGCCATCACGCCGATATTGGCGGGATCGCGCCGGGTTCAATGTCGCCGCTGGCGCGAACCATCGAAGAGGAGGGCGTCTATATCGACAATTTCAAGCTGGTCGATCAGGGCGCATTCCGCGAGGAGGCGCTGATTGCTCTGCTGACGCGCGCGAAATATCCCGTGCGCAATGTCGTGCAGAATGTGAACGACCTCAAGGCCCAGATCGCCGCCAATGAAAAGGGGGTCGCCGAGCTGCGGCGGATGGTGGCGCAATTCGGATTGGATGTCGTCGAAGCCTATATGAACCATGTGCAGGACAACGCCGCCGAGAGTGTGCGCAAGGTCCTCGAACGGCTGCCTGCCGACGCCTCGTTCAGTTACGAAATGGATCAGGGCTGCTTCATCAAGGTCCGCATCGGAGTGGATCGGGAACGGCGCGAGGCGGTCGTCGATTTCAGCGGCACCTCGGCGCAGCGCGACGATAATTTCAACGCGCCCGAGCCTGTCGCCCGCGCGGCGGTGCTCTACGTCTTCCGAGTCATGGTGGACGACAAGATCCCGATGAATGCCGGTTGCCTGCGTCCGATCCGGATCATCATCCCGGATGGAACCATGCTGTCGCCGCAATGGCCCGCGGCGGTGGTGGCCGGCAATGTCGAGGTTTCCCAGGCTGTGACGAACTGTCTCTTCGGCGCGCTCGGCGCTTTATCCGCCGCGCAGGGCACGATGAACAACCTCAATTTCGGCAATGACCACTATCAATATTATGAGACGATTTGCTCCGGCGCGCCTGCGGGCGACGGCTTCAACGGCGCCGATGCGATCCACACGCACATGACCAATTCACGCCTCACCGACCCAGAAATCCTGGAATGGCGCTTCCCGGTCGTGCTCGAGGATTTTCATATTAGGGAAGCCTCCGGCGGGAGCGGCCGCTGGCATGCGGGAAGCGGCACCAGCCGCACGATCCGATTCCGCGAGCGAATGGACTGCGCGCTGCTCACCGGGCACCGCCGCGTGCCGCCGTTCGGGCTGGAAGGAGGCAAGCCGGGTCAGCTTGGCCGCAATGTCGTCCGCCGTATCGATGGCCGAATGGAAGAGCTGAACGGTTGCGATCAGACGGTGTTGGAGCCCGGCGAGGCAATCACGGTCATCACACCCACCGGAGGCGGGTATGGGCCTGATCGTTGATTATTTTGGTGCGCGCTTCGCCAATATTCGTTGCAAAGTCCGGCGGTGCATGTTCAGCCGCCGCGCCGTCTCGGACACGTTGCGGTCGCATAATTCGTAAACGCGCTGAATGTGCTCCCAGCGAACGCGGTCAGCCGACATTGGGTTTTCAGGCGGCAGCGCCTTTTGATTTGGCGGCGCCATCAGCGCAGCGAAAATATCGTCGGCGTCGGCCGGCTTGGCGAGATAATCGACCGCTCCAAGCTTGACCGCCGTCACGGCCGTTGCGATGTTGCCGTAGCCGGTCAGCACAATGACGCGCGCATCCGGTTTTAGCGATTTTAACAGCGCGATCACGTCGAGGCCATTGCCGTCCTCAAGGCGCATGTCCACAACGGCATAAGCCGGCGGCTTGGTGCGGATCATCGAAAGACCGTCTTGAACGGTATCGGCAACGCGCACTTCGAAACCACGTGCTTCCATTGCCCGGCTGAATCGCGTCGAGAAAGACTTGTCGTCATCGACGATGAGCAAGGTATTCTCATGTGGCGAAACACCGGCGCTCATCTGGCTAACCACTGTTTCATCTCCTGGATAGGCGGATGATACTATAATCTGATTCACCCAGTTCTGAATGTTTATGCCACGACGGCATTTAATTTCTAGCTACCATCCACAAGCTGTCACGCCCGGCGCGCTTCAGGGTCACCTCGACCATGGCGCCGGTTTCAGGCGGATGGCAATTCCTTAGCTTGAGCCTTGCGTCGTATCTCTCAAGTAAAGTCTTCGCGATGAAGAAGCCCAGACCCATCCCGGCGCCTTCGGACTCGCCGTCCTGTTCAGCACTAGGAAGGCGCGCCCGCGTTGTGACGTAAGGTTCGCCTAGCCGACCTAATATATGGGGTGCAAACCCCGGACCGTCATCGACGATCGCGAGATGAATTTCAGCCGCATTCCAGTTCGCGATGATTTTTACTTTCGAGGAGGCAAAATCGACGGCATTTTCAACCAGATTTGTGAGCGCATAAAGCACACCCGCGTTGCGGGCAATGACAGGATCGGGCGCCGAATGGCCGTTTTTTGCCGGCGGGCGTTGCAACACGACCTCGATTTTGACATCGAAGATTCGAAAAGGCTCGACCACTTCTTCAATGAGGTGACCTAGCGACATTTGCGAATACATCGCATCGTTTTCGCCCGTATTCTGCGACAGCGCGCCCAGAATATCGCGGCACCGCGCCGCTTGGCTGCGCAGAAGCTGGATATCCTCCCGCAGCGGACTGTCTTGCGGCACCTCCCGCTCCAACTCCTTGGCCACGAGCGCAATGGTGGAAAGCGGCGTACCGAGTTCATGCGCGGCCGCCGCAGCCATGCCGTCAAGCGCGGACAGCTTTTGTTCGCGGGCCAAAAGCAACTCCGTTGCGGCCAGCGCATCCGACATTTGGCGGGTTTCTTGCGCCGTACGCCAAGCATAGGTCGCCATGAATACGATGCAGGAGACCAGCGCGGTCCAAACACCCGACATGTACAAAAGCGGCAACGGCTTGATCTCCCCCGGCGTCCAGGGCAGCGGTTGGTGATAAAGCACGAGCAGCGTGGCGCAGAAAACCGCAAGCGTTCCCAGGATGAAGGTGATCCGCAAGGGCTGCGTTGAGGCTGAGACAGCGACGGGTACTACCATCAAAAGCCCGAATGGGTTCTCTAGCCCGCCGGTGAGATAGAGCAGGGCGGAAAGCTGCAATAGGTCGAAGCCCAGCATCAGCATCGCGTTGGTGCCCTTCAGCCTTTGGCTGGGCGGGAAATACCGCTGCAGGATGATGTTCGAGAGCGCCGAAATACAAATGACTGCAATGCAGGCGGCGAGCGGCAGGACAAAGCCTAGGCCGAAATACACCCCCAGTACGGTCACGGTCTGCCCGAACACCGCGACCCACCGGAGTCTGATGAGCGTTTGCAGCCGCAAGCGGCTTTCGCCGAAATCTAAGCGTTCAAGAGCCATGTTGGTGTGGATCGAAGCTGTGAAATCATCCAGTGCGGCGGTTAAAGCCTGACCGCAAAGTGATTATGTAACCATCAGTAATATAGGTATCTGTGCGTTTTTCCACCAGCCGCATCGGAGCAAATGGTTTCCGCTGGGGCCGTGACAAAATAGCGGAAAGCGACGTGCTTAAGTAGGACATCATGCAGCCGATAAACGTAATAGATCTCGTGAAGCGCTATGACGACGTCACGGCGGTGAACGGGATCAGCTTTTCCGTCCAAAGCGGCTCAGTCACCGCGCTGCTTGGCGGCAACGGCGCGGGCAAGACCACCACCATCGCCATGCTGCTCGGCCTTGTTCTGCCGACATCGGGCCAGGTCCGGGTTTTCGGGGCTGACATGACCCGCGACCGCTACAAGGTACTACACCGGATGAACTTTCAAAGCCCCTATGTGAACATTCCGATGCGGCTGACGGTGCGACAGAATTTGGAAACCTTCGCCAATCTCTACGGTGTGCGTGATCCGGCCGGCAGGATCGCCGCGCTCGCGGATGAATTGCGCCTGCATGAGTTTTTGGAGCGGCCTGCGGGCGAGCTTTCGGCCGGACAGAAAACGCGGTCCGCGCTCGCCAAGGCGCTGATCAACGCGCCGGAGCTGCTGCTGCTGGACGAACCGACCGCGTCGCTCGACCCGGACACCGCTGACTGGGTGCGGGCTACGCTTCTCGAATATCGGCAGCGGCGCGGCGCCACCGTCTTGCTGGCTTCGCACAATATGCTGGAGGTGGAGCGTATGGCCGACCGGGTCATGATGCTGGAACAGGGCCGGGTTGTGGAGGACGGCACACCCGCAGAGCTGTTACGGCGCTTCGGCCGCAGCAATCTGGAGGATGTGTTCCTCGATATCGCGCGGGGACGCACCCGCAGCCGCGCATCTGGAACGCTAGAGCCGGCAATCGGCGCTGAACCAGGCGAGGCGGGCGATGCCTTATGACTTCATGCTCGAAGTCCACGGCTTTCGCGCCTCGAGGCGGCGGATCGCCGCGATGGTCCGCCGCTACGCCTTCCTCATTCTCGGCTCCGTGCCGCGCATGATCGAATTGATGTATTGGCCGCTGGTGCAGATGCTGCTCTGGGGCTTCTTGCAGACGCATCTGGCTGCCTCAACCTCGATGTTTGCCAATGCCGCCGGGCTGCTGATCGGCTCGGTGCTGCTTTGGGATATTTTGCTGCGCGGGCAATTCGGCTTCTCCCTCTCCTTCCTCGAGGAGGTATGGTCGCGCAATCTCGGCAATATCCTGATGAGCCCCTTGCGGCCGAACGAATATATCGGCGCGCTGATGGCGGTCAGCCTGATCCGGCTCGGAATCAGCCTCTTGCCGGTGGTGCTGCTGGCATATCTTTTTTTCGGTTATAATCTGTTTGGTTTGGGCCTTCCGTTGGTGGCGTTTTTCGCCAATCTGGTTTTCACCGGCTGGGCGATCGGTCTTGCCGCCAACGGCGTCGTCATTCGCTACGGGCTCGGCGCGGAGTCCTTCACCTGGGTCGCGGTGTTCTTTCTTCTGCCGCTCTGCTGTGTCTATTATCCGCTGACGACGCTTCCGCTTTGGCTCCAGCCCGTTGCTGCGGCACTCCCGCCGACGCATGTTTTTGAAGGGCTGCGCGCGCTCGTGATCGAGCAGGATTTCCGCCCGGATTTGATGCTCAAGGCTTTGGCGCTGAATGTCGTCTACTTTACCGGAGCGTATCTACTGTTCCATCATTTCCTGCGTCAGGCCCGCATTAAAGGTTCGCTGATGCAGATCGGGGAATAGCGCAGCAAGTTTGGATTCAACCGTGAGAGAAATGTCATGCCCGCACGTTTGCCGCTCATCATTCTGATCGCATTTGCGGTCGGAGCGCTTGCCGCCTTCGCCATGTGGCCGGGGATGCAAAGCGGCGTCAGGCATAGCGGCAAAGCGCTGATCGGCGGGCCATTCGAGCTGACAAATCACAAAGGCGAGCGCGTTAGCGAGCAGAATTTCCGCGGCAAATATATGCTGGTCGCCTTCGGCTACACTTATTGCCCCGATATTTGCCCTGCCGAATTGCAAGTGATCGCCAGCGCTTTGGACGATCTCGGGCCGAAGGCTGAGCAGATCGTACCGATTTTCGTTACCATCGACCCTAAGCGCGACACGGTTGAGCAGGTAGGGCGCTATGTCGCCAATTTTGGGCCGCGCATGGTCGGCCTGACCGGGACCGAGGTGGAGATCAAGGCGGCGGCGAGCGCTTACCGCGTGTTTTACACTAAAGCCGACGGCGCCTCTTCCCCTGACGAATATTTGATGGACCACTCGACCTTCATGTATTTGATGAATCGCGAGGGAGAATACGTGACCCATTTCCCTTATGGCGTCACACGCGAAAAGCTTGCCGAGAGCCTGTCAAAAGCAGTGGCTGGCTGAACTGGGCTGAAAGCGAATGCCGGCCATTACTCCGTTACGCGCGGCACAATCCGCGCGAGGGTCTGTTGAAGCGCCGAATTAGGGCATTCCCTGCGCCCGCCTCCGCCGGCTTGGCAGCAGGCAACGAGCCGGAAGCGGACAAGCATCCCAATTTCAAAACCTATGCGTCCGCGCCCGATTTAAATGCGGCGTTGGGCATGGCTGCTTCGAAATCGGCTAACGCTGCGCTTTCACCGCAGGAAGCCACCAAGAACTCGCCACGCTTGGAGTTGTTTACCCTTTAGCGAGTCCTATGTGGATATGCTGATTGGATTATGATCACTTAGGGACTGTTCCGGGGTGAGGCATAACGCGTGTAGCGTGCCGCAGAATGTGTGGTATGCTTAGAGTTTATTTCTCTGACTGTCGTGGATGTGCAACAGCGTTCCGCTTGTGCACATGGTAAGGTTTCTCCTTGTAGGGAATGATTCTAACTTGTTACGGGTATTGGGGAATTAGGAGCCCATGTTTTTAACGCAGCTACATGCGCCGGAAGCGCCCCTTAAGGTCAGGCTTGTAGGGTTCGACTGTCCGCTTGAGTTGCGACGCTCCCGCCGGGCTCGGCGATTTTCCCTGAAAGTGAGCCATACCGAACGCGCGGCAATCCTTACTTTACCTCATGAAGTTAAGATCGAAGAAGCCGGCGATTTTCTAGCTCGCCATAAGGAATGGCTTAAACGCCAACTTGATCGTCTTCCCGAGCCCGTTCCCTTCGATGATGGCGCCGTTCTTCCCCTGCGAGGCATTTCTCACCGCGTGAATTATGTCGGCGAGGTTCGTTATCAAGGCGTCGTATGGGCCGAAGAAGCAGACGCGGTAAACCCGGTTTCCCAGTGGAATACCAGCGCGACATGTCAAATTCAGCAAAAACCCAACAATTGGATTGCAAATGATACGCGGGCCCTCCCGCGTATTTGCGTTTCAGGGGGCGATAAGCACGGTCCGCGCCGTCTCGCCGATTGGTTGCGCGCCGAAGCGAAAGGCGATCTGACGCTCCGCACTTTTCACCACGCCGCCAATCTCGGCTGCCGGCCCAAACGCATCAGCGTCAGGGATCAAAGCACCCGCTGGGGCTCCTGCTCCATGACGGGCACGATCTGCTACTCCTGGCGTTTGATTTTTGCGCCCGAATTCGTTTTGGACTATGTCGCCGCTCATGAAGTGGCACATCTTCGCGAAATGAACCACGGCCCCAGGTTCTGGCGATTGGTTCGTGAAACCATGCCAGAGATGCAAAAAGCCCGGGCGTGGCTGAAGCTGAATGGCGCGGAGCTGCACCGGTTCGGCGCCTCGTCGTAGTCCATCGCCTCCCGCGTCGGCTTAATTGACCAAACGCAATCGATCGACATTTATCTTAAACTTGCTGGCGCGACTCCACCGCGTCGATTGCGTTGTAGCGCAAGTCATCAACCCCAGCGATGGAAGGCCGAGTCGTTTTTCTGATCGCCCGAGCCGAAGCCGAAAAGCGGTCCAACGACAATGCCGATCAGCGCAAAGATAATGCGCGTGACAAGCACAAACCCGAGCAGCACCAATTTGTCGCCGCTCAGAAGAATGTCCGTCCACACTAGATAATTGTCAGACAAGCCGACCTGGGCCAAATAGGGCGGGAGCTGCTGCGCCCACCCGATCAGCTGACGCATGATCGCCGGAAACTCGATCGCCGTTGCCGCAAAAGCAATTGCGCCGACGATGAGCGTCACGAAAAAAGAGAGGGAAGAAAATAATATCCGCATGATTCACTCTTTCTTGGTGCTTCGCATCGGCGCACTGCGCGCTTGCGTGGATCTTGAAAACTAGAAATGCTGAGAATGCTTATATGTTTCGCTGCTTTTGGCATCATTGTGGCCCTAGATCACGATGATTTTGGAGTGGATCAATCCAGAATCATGAACACTGATCGTTCATTAGGTTAAGTGGAAGAAGAGCCGGAAACCGGTTCCTACTTTTCCTCATTCCACTCGAGGGGAGCGGCCATAGCGGATATGGACTTATGTCGCTGTTGCCAACGTAAAGATAGCAAAAACCGGGCGGCGACGCTGAGGCGAGCGCGAAGCGGAGGTGGGAATGGCAGGGGTTGCGATTTTCGTTGTTGGCGCCGTGGCTGGCTGGCTTGGGGGGTTGGTCACGCAGGGCAACGGGTTCGGTCTTTGGGGCAATGTGACGGCAGGCGTTGGCGGCGCATTCGCCGGTTTTTATCTTTTGACCTTCGTCGGGATGGATTTCTCTGGCGGTATCATTGGCGCGGTGGTCACCTCGGCAATCGGCGCATTTGCGTTGCTGTTCATCGCAGGCTGGATGCGCCGCTGACAGCTGCAAACGTTTTGCCGAACCGGTTCCGGCGAGCCTGTTCGTATTAGTGTTTTTGCACATGCGAACGGCTGAGGTATGATTTCGCCGCCGCCTGGCGATCGAGGCGGCCTTATCGCAATGCAGCGAGGACCTTCATGAGCGAGCGGCGGGCAGAGCGCGACAACCCTTGGCTGATCCGGACGTATGCCGGCCATTCCACCGCCAAGGCATCCAACGAGCTTTACCGGAACAATCTGGCAAAGGGCCAGACGGGCCTTTCCGTCGCTTTCGATTTGCCGACACAAACGGGCTATGACCCGGATCATCCGCTGGCGCGCGGCGAGGTTGGAAAGGTTGGCGTGCCGATCTCGCATCTTGGTGACATGCGGGCGCTGTTCGAGGGCATTCCGCTACAGAGCATGAATACGTCGATGACAATCAATGCGACGGCGGCCTGGCTGCTCGCGCTCTATATCGCCGCCGCCGACGAACAGGGGGCGCCCCGCAGCGCGCTCACCGGCACGGTGCAGAACGACATTATCAAGGAATATCTCTCACGCGGCACCTATGTCTTCCCGCCAGAGCCCTCTATGCGGCTTATCAAGGACGTGATCGTCTACACCTGGCGCGAGGTTCCGAAATGGAATCCGACCAATGTTTGCTCCTATCATTTGCAGGAAGCGGGGGCGACGCCCGTGCAGGAGTTGGCCTTCGCGCTCGCAATCGCCGAAGCTGTGCTCGACACTGTGAAGGCGTCGAGTGAGGTAGAGGATAAGGACTTTCCGCAGGTCGTCGGGCGCATTTCCTTTTTCGTGAATGCCGGGGTGCGTTTCGTCACCGAAATCTGCAAAATGCGTGCCTTCGTCGATCTTTGGGACGAGATTTGCGTCAATCGCTACGGCGTCACCGACGAGAAGCTGCGGCGTTTTCGGTATGGCGTTCAGGTGAACAGCCTCGGGCTCACGGAGCAGCAGCCGGAGAATAATGTTTACCGCATCCTTTTAGAAATGCTGGCGGTGGTGCTTTCCAAGAATGCGCGCGCCCGGGCTGTGCAACTTCCGGCCTGGAACGAAGCTCTCGGCCTGCCGCGTCCTTGGGATCAGCAATGGTCTCTGAGAATGCAGCAAATCGTCGCCTACGAGACTGATCTTCTCGAATTCGAGGATATTTTCGACGGCTCTACCGCGATCGCCGCGAAGGTCGAAGAGTTGAAGCGCGCGGCGCGCGAGGAATTGGAGCGCATCGACGCGATGGGCGGCGCGGTCGCGGCGGTGGAATCCAGCTATATGAAGCAGCGGCTGGTTGAATCGAACGCGGCGCGGCTGCGCGCCATCGAGAGCGGCGAACAGGTCGTCGTCGGGGTTAATCGTTGGACGGAAACCGCGATGTCGCCTTTGTCGGGCGGCCAAGACGGCGGCGTTCTGACCGTGCCGGAATGGGTCGAGCAGGAGCAGGTCGAGCAAGTCAAACAGTGGCGCGGATCCCGCGACGCGGATGCTGCTGCAAGGGCCCTGGCCGAACTGCGCGCTGCCGCGCAAGAAGGCCGCAACGTCATGGAACCCTCCATTGCCTGCGCCAAGGCAGGGGTGACAACCGGCGAATGGGGCGAAACGCTGCGGGCCGTGTTCGGCGAATATCGCGCGCCGACCGGCGTCGCCAAGGTCCGCGCAGCGACCAGCGAAGGCATTGCCGAGGTCCGCGCCGATGTCGAACGGGTCTCGGCGATGCTTGGACGCCGGGTGAAATTCCTCGTCGGCAAGCCGGGCCTCGACGGCCATTCCAATGGCGCCGAGCAAATCGCAGTGCGGGCACGCGATTGCGGCATGGAAGTGGTTTACGAAGGCATCCGCCTCACGCCCGCCGAGATCGTCAATGCCGCGCTGGAGGAAGGCGTGCATGTCGTCGGCCTGTCGATCCTGTCGGGCAGTCATGTGCCGCTGGTCCGTGACATCATCGACCGGATGCGGGCTGCCGGTCTCGATCAAATCCCCGTCGTTGTCGGCGGCATCATTCCGATTGAGGACGAGAAGGCGCTGAAAGCGGCCGGCGTCGCCGCCGTCTATACGCCGAAGGATTTTCAGCTCAACGAAATCATGGCGGGCATCGTGCGGCTGATCGATCCCGAAGCGCGCGCGGCGTGACCGGTAAAACTCCGCATGCAGACTCTTTTCAGCCATAGTCGAGAGCTTGCCGGTCAACAAGCCACATCGCGGCTAAATAATGGAATTTTCTGGCGATCTTCACCTTGCGCCGGCTCGGCCAAATCACTCATAGTTTTGCTTAAAATAAAGTTAAGCGGCGCGGGGGCGGACCGTCGCCGCCAACTTGAAATTCGAGGGGGCCAATGCTGTCCGAACTTGCTTTTCGGGCACAGCTCGTGATTCGCGAGCAGCGCGAACTGTTTGACTATTGGCGCGCCTGCGCTAAGGGCAGCGCCATGCCGTCGCGCGCCAGCATTAATCCGGCGGCGATCCCGGCTTTACTGCCGGGCATCAGCATTTTGGAGGCCGGAAAACAACCCGAGGACGTCATCTACAAGCTGGCGGGCACGCGGCTTCGGGACATTTTCGGTCGCGAGGTGACGGGCAAATCGGTTTTCGATCTGGAGTTTGGCGAAAAGCGCAGCTATTGGCTGGCGGTCTACCGGAAAGTGATCGAGGAATGCGTGCCGATGCAAGGGGCGATCAAGGGGCCGGTTGCGGATCGCGACCATGTCGTGTTGTTCTGGATGCGCTTGCCGCTCTCGGACGATTGCGCGAAGGTGAACAAGATCCTTTGCCACGATGTGACGCTGCCGGTTAGCGTGGCCTATGAACTGGACTCCGTTAGTACATCGCAGAAAAACGCGAGCTGATTATCGGCCAGCATCGAGGGTTCGCGCGGCGCAGCGGCAATCGCCACGCAAGGCAAGAATTCTGCCCTCAGTCTCGATGTTTGCGGCGCGTAACGCGCGGGGAAGCCTGGACGAAGCCGATTGCAGATCGAGCAAGCGTGCACGTTCCGCCTTCAAAGCCTCAACCAGCGCCAGATGCCGGTTCAGATCATAGGTCCAATGCCCAGCGCGTCCGCGTAGCCGCTCGGATCGAAGCGCTTTTCGGAGCAGCGCGGTGATTTTGGTGGTGCCGAGGAGTGACTGATCACGAAGCTCGGACGGCCAGAGGCCGATCAGACCAGGAAGTTGCGTTTCGCGGTCATAAGGCGGACGGACAGCGTTGGCGCGCTTTCGACCAATCTGTATAAGTTCACGGTTTTGGGAAGACTTCATAAAATGCTCCGTACCAGTTGGAAGCGGAGCGTGACATAGGCTAAAGGCGCGGGGATAAGTTCGAGACGCTTTTCAGAACCTAGTCTTAATAATACTTTATCGCCATGATGATTCGCGCAGCCCAAGCGATGTTCTGATCATATTGAACTTCGCCGCCATTTTCATGCGGAACGAGCGTCCAGCCGTTGTTCCGTCCGCGTATGAGCCTGCGCAAGAGGATGGGACCGTCGGTCACGGCAACCAAACAGTCGACGCCATGCGCATTGTCGACATCTTCCTCGCGTAATCGGTTGGCAATCAGCACGGTGCCCGCCTCGAACGTGCCGACCGTCGTATCGAGCCGCGCCGCGATGGGATTGTCGGCCGGAACTTCCAGATGAATGTTCGTTTGGCCATTCTGAATGCGGTTCACTCGCCCATGTTCGCCGATACGTCCGATCAGCTGGATCTCCCGGCTTGAACGCGTGCCAATCAGATCCGCCGGCTCGACCAGAAGCGCGCGAGCGATTTTCTCCAGCCAATCGGTGGAGACGGTCATATTTGCCGTTTCCAGACGCTGGACCGTCTGCGGCGTGGTCTTGATCTTATCGGCGAGCTCCTTGAGGGTCATACCCCGCAGCTTCCGAAACTCTCTTATTCTCGTTTGCATCTCGCGTACTCTTACTATTTTTTCACTGTAGACGAGATTTTTTGCGAAAGATTTATCCCCGCTTGTAACTTTTGCCGTAAATTTTAGGGATCGACGTAGATGTGGGACCATTAGTCGAACCGATGGTCTGAATAGGCGAGTTAACCTGGTGGGGAGATTGGTTTGACGGACTTCCCTGATTTGATGCGAGACCCCGCGCTGCCGGAGTCATGGTATGCGGGTTCATTCCAGCCATCAATATATAGTAGCCACATCCATCATTCAGTTGAACAATGCGTGCTGTCGGTGTTTGCAGTTTCGACGCTGACGTTGCGCTCGCGCAACCGCGTGGGATCCGTCGCCCTTGCCCGGCAGATCGCCATGTATTTGGCCCATGTGGCACTTGGCCTCTCCTTCACCGAAATCGGCCGGCTGTTCTCGCGAGACAGGACGACCGTGGCGCATGGCTGCGGCGTCATCGAAGGGCTGCGCGACGATCCCGGTATGGACCGCGCACTGACGATGCTGGAGCGCGCCGTCGTCATTTCAATGGGCAACCCCAATGCCCCGGTTTGAATAATTCTACGAAAGTATCATATAAATTATGAATAATAACAAACAGCTGGCAATTTTTAGACGCTTGACCCGGAAAGGCGCCCAGCTCATTGCCACGCAACGATCAGCGGACGGCAATGAACCCTGGGCCAGCTACGCCCTTGCCATGGGCGATGAACGGTCAGATCCAAAGCTGACAGTGGCGGACGATGAGTTGCGCGCCTGGCTGGCGGACGGCTTGATCGAGCGGTACGAGGCGGGTTATCGCCTGTCGCGCGAAGGGGTATTCTGGCTGAAACGCCAGCTGTCTACAGGGCAGGAATTTCAATCTCAACATCAGAAGCGGGCCGCCCGCGTGATCGACTTTGAGGGAGCGAAACGGCCTGCAATTGTCAACGAGGCCGAAAGTCCGCTCGCCTGGCTGGCCAATCGCAAGGACAAGAATGGAGTGGCCTTACTTGCTCCCTTTCAATTTCAGGCTGGTGAAAGGCTTCGCTCCGATTACCAGTTCGCGGGGCTGACCGCGAGAGTGACGGCGAGTTGGAACCCCGTCCGGAGCAGTGGCTCGAATGGCGGATCTGGACACGATATGGCCGCGTTACAGGACAACGTCATGGCCGCCCGCCAGCGTGTGGTGCGGGCGCTTGCGTCAGTAGGCCCGGAGCTCGCCGGCGTTCTAGTCGATGTCTGCTGTCATCTGAAAGGCCTGGAAGAAGCGGAGAAACTGGAAGGGTGGCCGCAGCGCTCTGGAAAAATCGTCCTGCAAATTGCGCTGACGCGGCTCGCGCGTCATTACGGGCTGATCAGCGACGGGCAAATTGCCGCCGGTCTGAAGCGCAAGCTGGAGCATTGGGGCGCCGATGACTATCGCCCCAAACTGGGCGGCGGCAACGCGGGATCATGACGCCTGGGCCACGGCCGCCGTGGCGTCTGCGCGGATGCGCCCGACCATCGAGGCCAGGCCATTGGAGCGCTGTTGCGTGAGGTGGTCGCTGAGGCCTAATCGGGCGAAAAGGCCCTCTGCATCGAAACCCAGGATGTCTTTCGCCGATTTGCCCGAGTAGATGGCGAAAAGAATGGCGATCAGGCCGCGCACGATATGGGCGTCGCTATCGCCGCGGAAATACAGCCGGGGCTCGCCTGCCCGGCTGGTGTCGACGTGCGAAAGAAGCCAGACCTGGCTGGCGCAGCCACGTACTTTATTCTCGGCAGAATGTTCCGCCCCGCTTAGCGGGTCGAGCCCGTTTCCCAACTCGATGACGTAGCGATAGCGGTCCTCCCAATCGTCGAGGAGGGCAAAATTCTCTATGATTTCATTGATCGAAGTCATTTTCGGCGATTGCTGACTCATAAAAGTGATATGCGCCATCCCTTCGGGTTTTCAATTGGATCGACTTGCATTGCGCCGCGTCTAATGCGCCTCATCCCAATTTCCCGCCGCTCGCGCGTCGACCTTCAGTGGCACCGAGAGCGAGGCGGCCGGTTCGGCGGCCTTCTCCATGATGGTCTTCGCCGTCGCGATCGTTGCCTCGACATCGGCCTGCTTCGCCTCGAACACCAATTCGTCATGCACTTGCAACAGCATCCGGGACGAAACCCCCGCCGAGGCCAGCGCGTCCGGCATCCTGATCATCGCCCGGCGGATAATGTCCGCGGCGGTGCCTTGGATCGGGGCGTTGATCGCCGCGCGCTCGAAAAAGCTGCGCATCGCCCGGTTGGAGCTGGTGATGTCCGGAAAATGGATTTTCCGGCCGAACACCGTCGTCACAAAGCCATTGGCGCGGGCGCTTTCCTTCGTTGCGTCCATATAGGCGCGGATACCGGGGAAGCGTTCGAAATATTTCGCGATGTATTCGCCCGCCTCGCTGCGTGAAATGCTCAGATTCTGCGCCAGGCCGAAGGCGGAGATGCCGTAGATGATGCCGAAATTAATCGCCTTCGCCCGGCGGCGGACTTCGCCCGGCATGTCCTTGATCGGCACGCCGAACATTTCCGAGGCCGTCATGGCGTGGATGTCGAGATCATCCGCGAAAGCCTGCTTCAGCGCCGGGATGTCGGCGACATGGGCGAGCACGCGCAGCTCGATCTGGCTGTAATCCGCCGAGATCAGCTTGTGGCCTGGCTCGGCGATGAACGCCATGCGGATCTGGCGGCCTTCGGCGGTCCGGATGGGGATGTTCTGCAGGTTGGGCTCCGTCGAGGCGAGCCGCCCGGTCGAGGTCGAGGCCAGCGAATAGCACGTATGAATACGCCCGGTTTGGGGGTGAATATGGGCGGGCAGCGTGTCCGTATAGGTGCTTTTGAGCTTCGAAAGCTGACGCCATTCTAGCAGCTTCAGCGGCAGGCGGCGCGCCTCCTCGGCCAGGTTCTCGCTATTGGCCAAATCGTCGAGCACGGTCGCGCCGGTGCTCCAGACGCCGGTGCCGGTCTTCTTGCCGCCGGGATAGCCGAGCTTGCCGAACAGGATTTCAGAAAGCTGTTTGGTCGAGCCGACATTGAATTTTTCGCCCGCCAGCTCATGGACTTCCTTCTCGATATCGACGAGCGCGTCGGTGAACTTCACCGACAGGCTTTTCAGCAGCGACGGGTCGATGCGAATCCCTGAGCCTTCCATGTCGGCGAGGACGTGAATCATCGGCCGCTCAAGCCGCTCATAAACGCTGGCCATGCCCTCGGCGGCAAGGCGCGGCGACAGCACATGCCAGAGCCGCAGCGTGACGTCGGCATCCTCTGCGGCGTATTCGGTGGCCCTGGCGACGGGGACGCGGTCGAATGTGACCAGCGACTTGCCGCTGCCGCAGACCTCCTTGAACGCAATCGGCTTATGTCCGAGATGGCGCTGCGACAGTTCGTCCATGCCGTGCGAGCCGACGCCCGCATCGAGCGCGTAGGACATCAGCATGGTGTCATCGACCGGCGCCAGCTCAATGTCGCAGCGGCGCAGCACCTGAATGTCGTATTTGAGGTTTTGGCCGATCTTCAACACGCCGGGATCTTCGAGCAGCCCCTTCAGCAAGGCGAGCGCGGCCTGCTTCGGCGCTTGTTCGACGGCGCCGGTATTGTCCAGGTCGAGGCCGTCGGTCGCCGGGCGATGGTCAAGCGGCACGTAGCAGGCGCGGCCGGGCGTCAGCGCGAGGGAGAAGCCGGCGAGATTGCACTGCATCGGGTCAAGCCCAGTGGTCTCCGTATCGAAGGCGACATAGCCCTGCTCGACGGCCATCGCGATCCATTCGGCGAGGCGGTCCAGTGTGGTTACGGTCTCATAGGCCGAGACGTCGAACGGGATGGCACGGATCTCAGCCTTGCGGCGCGCGGCGAAGGCGGCGGGCATGTTGCCGGCACCGGTTTCGATTTTGACCGGCTTGGCGAGGGCCGCGTCGTGCTCGGCCGGCGTTTCGATCTCGGCCGCGCCGGGAATATCGACGCCGAAGGCCGCCGCCACGCGCTTGGTCAGCGTGGTGAATTCCATCAGGCGCATGAATGCCAAAAGCGCTTTCGGCTCGACCTCCCGCAGACAGGTTTCCTCCAGCAGCACGTCCAAGGGCACATCGTCCTTAAGCCGGACCAGCTCACGGCTGAGCCGCGCCTGATCGGCATATTGCAATAGCCGCTCGCGCCGCATGGTCTGCTTGATGCTGCCGGCGTTTGCGAGCAGCGTGTCGAGATCGCCGTACTCGCCGATGAGCTGGGCCGCCGTCTTCACGCCGATGCCCGGCACGCCTGGGACGTTGTCGGTGCTGTCGCCGCAAAGCGACTGCACATCCACGACGCGCTCGGGACCGACGCCGAATTTTGCGATCACTTCATCGCGGCCGATACTGCGCTCATTGCCGGGCATCGGATCGTACATCGCGACCGAAGGTCCGACCACCTGCATCAAATCCTTATCGCCCGACACTATGGTGACGTGCGCGCCCGCGGCCACAGCTTGCTTGGCATAGGTCGCGATTAGATCATCCGCCTCGAAGCCTTCCCGCTCGATGGGGAGCAACCCGAACGCCCGCACCGCGTCGCGGATCAGCGGGAATTGGGGCACCAACTCCTCCGGCGGCGCATCTCGGTTGGCCTTATACTGATCGTACAGCGTGTTGCGGAAGGTCTCGCTCGAATGGTCGAAAATCACGGCGAGATGCGTGGGCTTACCGCCGTCGATCCCTTCGCGAAGAATTTTCCAAAGCATGTTGGCAAACGTCATGACCGCGCCAACGGGCGTGCCGTCCGAGCGGGTAAAGCTGCGGCCGCGCGCCTGGGCGGCTTTGAACATGGCGAAATAAGCGCGGAAAATATAGGTCGATCCGTCGATCAGATAGACATGATCGCCCGCCTTAACGGGCTGCGGCTCCGGACAGGTGGCCTGGATTTGCGAATCGCGCGTCATGGTCTTGGTCATGGCGCAACTATAGGCGCGGGCGCGGAGAGGTTAAAGGGAAAGACGAGGGATTGTGGATGGGGCGAGCGCCCCGGAGACGCTGATTGGATCATCGCTAGCGAATTTTGGAGAGCGATGAACCTTTTCCGGCATTGGCGCGACTGAGGTTCCGGCGGCGCAGACCCCTGCCGCCATGCATATCCCAATCACGCATCGGAGAATCCAAAATGACTTTTCCTCGCATTCAATTCCGGCATTCGCTAGTCGCGCTTGCCGTGCTGATGGCGTCGTCCTCCTTGATGAGCGCCAACGCCAACGCCTATGCCTGCAAAAACCATCCGACCCAGGCGACCGCGACCTACAAAATGAAGTTCCAGGCGCAAACTAAATCCCGCGCCAATTGGACGAACTCGGCAAAAAATCAATTCGGCCTTTCCTGGTCGGTTTGGTCGATCTCTGCCGCCAAGAGCGTGAATTGCAACAAATCCGGCCCGAACTGGACATGCTTGGCGAGCGCCAAGCCGTGCAATTACGTGGTTCAGTAATCGTGGGCTGACGAACTTAGCCCCGCCTATTGGGCGGGGCTGGTCTTCTCCAATCAAATCGGTCCATGAGCGCAAGGCGCTGGAAGAGTCATGGACGAAAGTGCAAGATTGCTTTGGCCGCCCAAAAAAATGAGAAGGGGCCGGGCATCTTGGGGAGGAGACCGTGTTGACCGATTTTCTCGATTTCACCGATCGGGTGGTGTTCGTCTCGGGCGGGAGCAGCGGCATCAATCTCGGCATTGCGGACGCCTTCGCGGCGCGGGGCGCCAAGGTCGCGATCATGAGCCGATCGGCGGAACGGGTCGAGGCGGCGGTGGAGCGGCTCAAGGCGCATGGCGGACAGGTTTTTGGGACAGCCGGCGATGTCCGCGATCCGGCGGCTGTGCAAGCGGCGCTGACGGCCGTGCACGACCAATTTGGCACGATCGACGTGCTGATTTCCGGGGCAGCCGGGAATTTCGTCGCGCCCGCGCTCGGTATGTCGCCGAACGGCTTCAAGACGGTGGTCGATATCGACCTGAACGGCTCGTTCAATGTGCTGCGCCTCGCCCATCCTTTCCTGAAACGGCCCGGTGCCTCGGTCATCAACATCTCCGCGCCGCAAGCCTCCAACCCGATGCGATATCAAGTGCATGTCTGCGCGGCAAAGGCGGGCGTCGATATGCTCACTCGCGTGCTGGCGATGGAATGGGGGCCGGACGGCATTCGCGTAAACTCAATTTCGCCCGGCCCGATCGCGGACACCGAGGGGATGCGCAGACTGGCTCCAACGCTGGAAGCGCTCGAGAGGAGCGCCCGGTCCGTGCCGCTCGGGCGGCTTGGCGCCAAAGAGGATGTCGCCAACATGGCGCTGCTGCTGTCGTCGCCGCTTTGCAGCTATGTGACCGGCGCGGTCATTCCCGTTGACGGCGGAAGTTCGCTTGGCGTTAGCGATTTCGGCGCAGCCTTGGCGCCCGGCGCGGTAACGTGACAACTACCAACGCATTATAATCCATCCAGAAGATCGAAGGAGCCAAACGCATGACCGGTGATCGCATGGTTGACGGGAAAGTCGTTGTCGTCACCGGCGCGGGAGGCGGCATTGGCCGTGATATCGCGCTCTTGATGGCGGCCGAGGGGGCGAAAGTCGTGGTCAACGACGTTGGCGCGTCGGTCAGCGGCGACGGCGTGGACGAAGGCCCTGCTCACAAGGTGGTCGAGGAAATCCGTGCGGCCGGTGGAGAAGCCGTGCCAAATGCCGATAGCGTTGCAGAACCGGCCCCCGCCCAGAATATCATTGCAACCGCGCTGCAAGCCTTCGGCCGGATCGACGTTGTGGTCAACAACGCAGGCATTTTGCGCGACCGCATCTTCCACAAGATGAGCGAGCCGGAATGGGATGCGGTGATCAAGGTGCACCTTTACGGCGCCTATTACGTAAGCCGGGCGGCGGCAAATCATTTTAAGGAGCAGGGCTCGGGCTGCTTCGTCCACATGACCTCGACCTCGGGGCTGATCGGCAATTTCGGCCAAGCGAATTATTCCGCCGCCAAGCTTGGCATTGCGGCGCTGTCGAAATCCATTGCCCTCGACATGCAGAGATTCAACGTGCGCTCCAACTGCATCGCGCCCTTCGCTTGGAGCCGCATGATCGACTCGATCCCTGCAAAAAACCCGGAAGAGGAGGCGCGCCTCGCCAAATTCCGCCAGATGACTCCGGCCAAAATCGCGCCGCTGGCCGTCTGCCTGGCCTCAGACGCGGCTGTTGGGACGAGCGGGCAGATTTTCTCGGTCCGCAACAACGAAATTTTCCTGATCAGCCAGCCGCGCCCGATCCGCTCGGTTCACCGCTCGGAGGGCTGGACGCCGCGATCCGTCGCCGAGCATGCGCTTCCGGCGCTGACGGCGGATTTCTTTCCGCTCGATACTTCGGGCGATGTCTTTACTTGGGACCCGATCTGAAGCAGCCGCCAGAGCGGGATGAGGAAAAGTGGGAACCGGTTTTCCGCTCGTCTCCCCGCTCTAAACTAATGAAATAGATCACTGTTCATGATTTTGGATTGATCCAATCAATCATCGTGATTTAATCGGGTCGGGAGTCGATAAATCAGGCGACCTCCAGAACAATCCGGCCTTTGACCTTTCCCGCGATAATGTCAGGAGCGAGGGCGACAACATCGCGCACGGGGCGGGTCTGCGTCATGGCCTGCAATTTGGCGAGGTCGAGGACGCTCGAGAGCCGCGTCCAGGCTGCCTGGCGTTTCGGCTTCGGGGCCATTACCGAGTCGATCCCCGTAAGCGTCACGCCGCGCAAAATGAACGGCGCAACGCTCGTCGGCAGATCCATGCCGCTGGCCAATCCGCACGCCGCGACCGTGCCGCCATATTTCATTTGCGAAAGAACATTGGCGAGCGTGGCGCTGCCGACCACATCAATGGCTCCAGCCCAGCGCTCTTTAGCGATAAGGCGAGGCGTGCCGCTCAGCTCCTCGCGTGGCACGATTTCGCTGGCCCCAAGCGATCTCAGATAGTCCGCCGTTTCCGGCCGCCCGGTGCTCGCGGCGACGGTGTAGCCGAGCCCCGTCAGCAGCGCGATGGCGACGCTCCCGACGCCGCCCGCCGCTCCAGTCACCAGGATGGGGCCGCTCTCGGGCTTCACCTCGTGGGCCTCCAAAGCGAGTACGCAGAGCATGGCCGTATAGCCTGCCGTACCGAGCGCCATGCAGTCCGCCCGGCTGAGACCGGCCGGGAGGGGCAACAGCCAATCGCCCTTCACGCGCGCCATCTGCGCATAGCCGCCATAATGGGTCTCGCCCAGCCCCCAGCCATTGATGATGACCTCGTCGCCCACGTCAAAATCCGAATGCGAGGAGCTGGACACCGTTCCGGCGAAGTCGATGCCCGGGATCATGGGCCAGCGGCGCACAACCGGGGCCCCGCCGGTTATCGCCAGGCCGTCCTTATAGTTTATCGTGGAATGGCTAACGCAAACGGTAACATCGCCATCCATGAGTTCTTCTTCGCTAAGGCGGGTCCACTCGACACTCTGACCGCCGCCAGATTTCGAAATCAGCAAAGCGTCGAATGCGGTCATGCACCAAGGTCCTCGAATTGAGTTCGCCTTAGCGAACCTGCCAGCAATCGGAACTCGGAATCAAGCGAATCCGCGCAAGAAAAAGCATTGCAGCAGTTTGTAAATCCTGCCGTTCTTGTCATAAGCAGGGTGATTTAAGGCCAATTTTTCGTGGAATATTGACAAAGATCAAGCGATCCACGGATTTGCTGCAACGCGGGATAAGATTTTCTTGCGGCATTGCCGCAGAAGACCTTACCATCGGTGTCCCGTATCCAGCGAACCGCAGCATCTTGCCCGTCTGAGAAAGCAAACGGTTCGTTCAATAATCTAGCTGGCTGCAATTCTTGCTGAAAGGCGAAAGCAATTTGCAGACATCGGCTATGACAGGAGGCAACAATGGGACTTACCGGAGGTCTTGCGACCATTCTGGCGTTCAGCTTTCTTGCGGCAATGCTGCTCGGTATGGTCTAGGTCACAAATTGAAATCATCCCCTTATGTCGGATGAGAAATAGGAGCCGCGGGACGACCATTCCCGTGGCATCCATCTGATTAGCCAAATCTATAGCTGGACGCTCGCTATTCGAAGCCCTACTCGGCATGGCTTTGCGGCGCGATTCCGTCCGCCGCCGCCTGATCGCCTTGCGGGATTGCACTAGCGTCCGCCAAACGGGACTGGAACCAACCGTTCTGCGGGAACATGCGCTCGCGGAAGAATTGCGAGACCTGTGAAGGCTGCATGATGTGGCGGAAGTCAGCGGATGGGGGCGTAATCATTAGCGTCGCAATCAGCGCTCCGGCCATCAGCAGCGAGGCACTGGCGGAGCGGTATTCGAACAGCTTCAGCGCGCTGCCGAAGGAGCGCTTGATCCGCGCGCCGGTGATATCGACCGAATAGACCTCATCCAACACCAGATGGATGATGTAGCCGAACAGCACGAACAGCCCCCGCCATCCAGGCCACGACCGGGTCGCGTCCCAGGCTGTAGGCGATGATCACCGTGGTGAACGCCATGAAAAACAGCGCCGCCAGCAGGGAATGGAAAATGCCGCGATGGATCGCCGTTCTGTGGAACACATTATAGGCCCCGTAACGTACGATCGCGAAAACGGCGAACCAGATCAGCCAGAGTTCCGTGATCGAATAGGCAGCCTTGAAGGTGAAGAGAACGATGAAGGCCAGCAGCAGTCCAAGGCCGGTGAATAGCATTCGCGAGGGAACCGCTTTTTCCAGGTCGATATCGGGCAGCAAACTGCCGACGACGCCGGCGGTGGTCAGCGTCAGGAGTTCGCCAGCAGGCACGATGTCGGCGGCGTAGGTGGCCGATGCCGCCAATCCCGCGCCTATTGCGCCCCAGCCAAGATGTGTCGCGAAATCCGCCATGCTGCGCCCCTCGATGGAATTCGATGAGAGATTAGGCGATTCGCCGATGCAACGGGCGGCTGCGGAAGTGCAATGCACAGGAAGTCGGTGGAGACGAAATGCCAGCAGGCTTTATTCAGGTCGCGCTTGACGCCCAGCTTTATTGTGGATAAGTGAGGGAACGGGCGTGATGTTTAAGCCAGTGTCAAGCGCATTCGGGAAGACGCCTTAATTTCGACATAGGCAAGGTGCATAAAGGTCACATTAATAGGTAAGACGAATTCTACCGCCTTGCGAGTTTGGAAGTGTAGAGATCAGAAAATTAAGGGTGCAGAAAAAATTTTATGGACGGACCTTGAAAAGCAAATGTTTCAGATCGAATTAGTAGTGCACAAGAAATTATAATTTAGTTTATATTCATGGGTTTTGTAAGCGTTGCGTTCGTTGCGTCGAGTTTACCAGCCGTAAGCCAAGACATGCTGGAGTTGAGGTCAAGTTTTAGTATCCCAAAAAAGGTCGGTATCGCGTTGTGACTGAATTTGGGGCCGATGCAAGAGCAGCCCTGGCCGGAAACCCTAGGCAGACGAAGCACAGCTTCGTCTGCCGACGATAGAAAGAAGATACTGATTATTTGATTCCCCCGAGAGGTGCGGGACTTCTGCCCCCCGATGCCCCCCATCGGCCCGCCCTCTCACCCCCATTTAAAGTCCCTGCTAAAACTAAGGCCGCCTCCAAAGAGGCGGCCTTTTTTCCGTGTTGCGGCGCTAGATTGTTGGGGGGCAGGTTGATGTCGCTATTAGTCGGGGCGCAAATCCAACTCCGGCGGTTTCCAATGTGATGGCAAAATGCGCCGCCGTGCGCAAAACCGGCTCCACCTGCTCCGTGCCCAGCAGCGCAACAGCACAGGCCCGGAGAGCCGGGCAAGCATTGTGATTAGCGGCGACCAGCGCGACGGCCAGCCGCTCATCCCGGCAGAAGGATTGACAATTGCGCGGCAGCAATTCGATATCGCGCAGGGCATGGCACCGCACGGCGTTCACCCAGCTTGAAAGATCGGTCATCGCCTCGCGCGCGTGGCGGCTGCCGAGTTCGCGGCTATAATGCAGCCAGCAGCTTTCCCAGCATTGGATATTGCCGGTCTTATAGCCGCTCAGCCAGCAGCGAAAGCCGAGGCCGACAAGAGCCTCGCTCTTTTGCAGCGTCTGCGCCGTTGCGCTGCTGGAATCAGCTCCAAACTCAATCCCATGTCTGGACACGACTCACTCCATTCCCCAAACGAGCCGGGGCCGGGCGATTCGCCCACCTGCGGCTTCCACCGGCATAGTCTTACGAGCTGGGGCCTTGATCAAAACCGACCTCGTCGACTAATTCAGAGGCCCGCTTGCGGTGCTTGCCGATCTCGGAGAGCGGCAGATCGTCGGCCTGCAGTTCGCCCCAGGATTTCACCACAGCCGACAGCGCGACGCCTTTCTTGAGCGGATACTCATCGTTCAGATCCGCGTAAATCTTCTGCGCCTCGTCCGAGGTCAGATATTCGATCAGCTGGACCGCATTGTCCTTATTCGGCGCGTTCTTCGCCAGCACGACCCCCGAAACATTGACATGGGTTCCCTTGGTCGCGGCGTTGGGGAACAGCACCTTCACGGCCTTTGCCCATTCCTTCTGCTCGGGCTGCTTATCGTTGGTGGCCATCAGCGCCATGTAATAGGTGTTGCCCAGCGCCAGATCGCACTGCCCCGAAAATATGGCCTTGGCCTGTTCGCGGTCGCCGCCGGCGGGCTTGGCGGCAAGATTTGCCTTCACCCCCTGAAGCCATGTCTTGGCCTCGGCCTCGCCCTTATGCGCAATCATCGAGGCGAGCAGCGCCAGATTGTAAGCGTGCTGGCCGGAGCGGACGCAGATCTTGCCCTTCCATTTCGGATCGGCCAGTTCTTCATAGGTGATCGTGTCCTGCGCGACGCGATCCTTGGAGGCGTAGACGATGCGGGCGCGCGCGGTCAGCCCCACCCATTGGCCATCAGGGTCGCGGTAGATTGCAGGAATATTGGCTTCGACCACGTTGGATTTTATCGGCTGTGTAACGCCTTGCTGCACGGCGCTCGTCAGAAAACCGATATCGGCGGTCAACAACACGTCAGCGGGGCTGCTTACGCCCTCGGCGGCGATGCGCTCGATCAAGCCTTTATCGGCGAAGATGACCTTGGTCTGGATGCCGGTCTTCTGCGTGAAACCGTCAAGCAGCGGTTGGATAAGGTAGGTTTGGCGCAGGGAGTAGACGTTGACTTGCTTCGTTTGCGACAGCGCCGGGCCGGACAAAGCTGCAAGAATCAATGCACTGCTAAGGCAGCGCGATCTGCTGAATTTCATAGTTTCCTCCACCACTTAGGATAGCCACCCGAGTGCCGGGTGGGCTCAACGATTTGGGCCGAAGCGATCTCAGCCGGTTCTACAGAAGCTAATCCCGAGTGTGTCTGTCAACAATTATCGGCATTTTCGGAATGCCTTGCGACAGAATAATTGAAATAAAAACTTGGTTTAGAATTGTTCTAAGCAAAATTTAGAACGGTTCTAACGGCTTCAACAAGTATTAAACAATATTGGCTAGCTAGGCGCCAACGCCCATAGTTTATTTCCATAGATCAAGACGTGCTGACGATATCCCTCGGCAAATAGAGCACCTATTGCTTCGCTCGATGTGCTGAGGCCGCCAGCATAAGCTCCAAATGCAGGCAGGAGTAACCGGTCCACCCCCAGCACGAAACATCGCGCGGTGATGTGCCGGCCGGCAAGACGCACATGATGCTTGGGGTGGTAATGCCCGGCAATCACCGGCGGCGCGGCGTCTTCGGGGCGATGGCAAAGGGTGAGCGGACCGGCGCGAAGGCGATCCGCCACCCTGCCACGAAAACGCGTGGCGATGTCCGGGTCGTGATTGCCCCTCACCCATATCCAGTCATCGACCGATGCCACTAAGCCCTGCACAAAGGCCGAGTCTTGCGGATTGATGCGCTCTCCGGCGCGGACGTCGTGAAAGCTGTCGCCGAGGCAAGCGACGGCGCGCGGGCGATAGCATTCCAGCGCTTCCGCCAGCCGGATCAGCGTGTCGCGCGTGTCGTAGCAAGGGATTGGATTGCCCCGCGCCGCAAAGAACGACCCTTTTTCAAGGTGCAAATCCGAAACGACCAGCAGCTCGTGCTCGACGAGGAACAGCGAGCCGCAGGCATCGAGCACGGCCAACTGGCCTGCGAAGACGGTCTCGATCTGCGTCTGACAAGGCGAGAGCTTAGGCGAGGGCAGCACGGACATCCTCGATCATCTGTTCCGCTTCAAGCGCCATGCTTGCCTGCGACAAGAGCGCCTCGACCCCGGCGCCATTCACTTGCTCTGTACGCACTTCGGTTAGCACCGGAACCGAAAGCGGCGAAGCCCGGTCGAGCGCAAAGTAGAGCAGCCGGCTTGCAAAGCGTTGCAGCATATCCGAAAGCCGCTTCAAGTCGAGAAGCTCGCGTTCGGCGTCACGCCGCGCCACCGTGAGCAGCACATGGTCCGGTTCATGCCGCCGGAGCACGTCATAGATCAAATTCGTGTTCACGGTAAGCTGCCTCATGGTCGCGCGCGCGCCTACATGTTGCTGCTCGGCAATCCCCGCGACCGTCGCGACATGGCGAAAGGATCGCCGCAGCATGGCCGACTCCATGATCCATTCTTCCAGATCATCGCCCAGAATGTCTGGCGAAAGCAGCGCCTTGGCCGCGTCTTCTCCAACCTCCTCAAGGCTTGCGATTGCAAGGCCGTAATCCGTCACCGTGAAGCTGACCGGTTTAAGCCGCCGCCGCTCCATCCGGCGCGTAACGAGCAAACCGAGCGTCTGGTTCGCGCGGCGGCCCTCGAACGTATAGAAAACCGTGTAGCGCAGCCTGCGGCGGGGGAAATGCTCGATCATCAGCGTATCCTCGGGCGGGATGACCGAAAACGCTTGCTGAAGCCGCAACCATTCGCGGGTCTCCGCCGGGAGCCGCCGCCAGGTCGAAGGCGTGCTGAGCACATGGCGTACGCCGTCGGCGAGGAAGGTGGAGAGCGGCATCTGCCCGCCCGCATAGGCTGGGATCTTCGGCTGGCCGCCGGTTGCGGGCCGCGCTTCGATGGTCAGGTCGCGGATGCGCACGAAGGCAAGCAATTCGCCGGCGAAGATAAAGGTGTCACCGGCGGTTAGCCCTTGCGCGAAAGAGTCCTCCACCTCGCCGAGGATGCGGCCGGTCTTACCGGTTTTGTTCAGCCGCATCACCTTCAGCCGCGCCGCCTCGACGATCACGCCGATATTCATGCGGTGACGCCGGCGCACGGCGTTCGAGGCGACGGCATAGCGTCCGTCGGCGTCGCGCCTCAGCCGCAGATAGCGCTCATAATTGGACAGCACGTTGCCGCCATCCGCGGCAAAGCGGAACAGCCGGTCAAACTGGTCACGCGGCAGGTTTCGATAGGGCAGCGCGCCCTTCACCTCGGCGTAAATCTCATCCGGGTGGACGGTTTCGCCACAGGCGCAATTGACAATAAATTGAATGATAACGTCCTGCGAACCCTCGATCGGCTCGTCACCATCGAGCGCCCCCTTGGCGATGGCGGCAAGCGCGGCGTGGCATTCAAGGCTTTCGAAGCGATTGGAGGGGACGAGCAGCGCCTCGCTCGGCACGTCCATCCGGTGGTTCGACCGCCCGATCCGCTGTAACAGGCGGCTGACGCCCTTGGGCGCGCCGACCTGAATGACGAGATCGACATCGCCCCAGTCGATGCCCAACTCCAGCGCCGCCGTCGCCACCACGGCGCGAAGCTTGCCCGCCGCCATCATCGCTTCGGTCCGGCGGCGCTGTTCGCGATCGAGGCTGCCATGATAGACGGTGATAGGCAGCGAATCCTCGTTCACTTCCCACAGCATCTGCATCAGCATTTCGGCCTGGGCGCGCGTATTGACGAAGACGATGCAGCTTTGCCGGGCTTTGATCGCCTCATAGATGTCCGGCACGGCATATTGCGACATGAAGCCGCCATACGGCATCCGGTTCTTCACCCGCATGATGCGGACATTCGGCTTTACGGTCAGCCCGGCTTTGAGAACCGTCGCCGGGCGACTGCCGGAGGACAACCATTCCGCGAGTTTTTCAGGCCGCGCCGCGGTCGCTGAAAGTCCGAAGCGGATATGGCCCGGCGCGAATTCGGCGAGCCGGGCGAGCGCCAGCGCGGTAAAATCGCCGCGCTTGGTGGGGGCAAAGCTGTGCACCTCGTCGACGATCACCGAGCGCAGATTGCCGAACAGCTTGCGCGCATCGGGGAAGGACAGCATCAGCATGATCGATTCCGGCGTCGTCAGCAGAATATGCGGGGGCCGCTCGCGCTGGCGCTTGCGCTTCGATGGCGGCGTGTCGCCGGTACGGCTTTCGACCTTGACGTCGATCCCCATCTCCGCGATTGGCCGGGTGAGATTGCGCTCGATGTCATTGGCGAGCGCCTTTAGCGGCGAGATGTAGAGCGTGTGCAGGCCGGCCGGCCGGGTCTCATGAATGTCGATCAGCGAGGGCAGGAAGCCCGACAGCGTCTTGCCGCCGCCCGTCGGCGCGACCAGCAGCGTGGATTGGCGGCGGGCGAACGCGTCGATCATCTGCCGCTGGTAGGGGCGCAGCTCCCAGCCATTGCCCGCGAACCACGCCTCGACATAGTCGGGGACGGCGGCTTTGGCGCTCGGCCGTGTTAGCAGTCTGTCCATGAAAACTGTTCTGCTGCTCCGCGCGAAAACGTCGCCGCCCTGATCCTTGACGACCTATATAAAGCTCCTGCTTCGGAAGTGCCATCCAGCACCGACGGACTTGCCCGCTCCCGGAGGCATTGCGGCAAATGATCCCATAATGCGAGCGGCGCGAGGCAGAACACGAGATTTTGCTCATCGCAATCTCATCGACGGTTCATACGTTACCCGTATGATTCCCGCGTTCCGATGGTTGCCGTTAGGACCAGAACGTGAATTGGCGCTATTGTAGAAGTAAGTTGATGAGGGGCGTGTTCAATTGAATATCCGAGAACTTGCATTCGTCCGCGTAGGGCTATGGGGCGTCTTGATGATCGCGGCGTCTCCCCAGGCCATGGCGCAAGATGGTTGGCTGGATGGCAGGCCCACCTTTCGCAGCGACGTTCTTCGGGAGCAGCAGCGTCTGGGGCGCGAGCGTGAAGCGCGGCGCAAGACCTATGATGTGGTCTACCCCCCATACGCGCAGGGCGGTCCCAGGCCCGATATCGTCCCCGAAGCGCCGCCGATCGTGCCGCTGGCAAAAGCGGAGAAACCCGGCATCATCATTATCGATACGGGCGGGCGGCGGCTCTATTATGTGCTGCCCGGCAATCAGGCCTACGAATATCCGATCTCCGTGGGGCGCGAGGGCTTCGAATGGACCGGCACGGAAACGATCAGCCGGATCGCGGCCTGGCCGGAGTGGAACCCGCCGGCGGAAATGCGCGAGCGGCAGCCCGGCCTGCCCATTAATATGACCGGTGGCATCGACAATCCGCTCGGCGCAAAGGCGCTCTATCTCGGCAACACGCTCTACCGAATTCACGGCACCAATGAGCCGAAATCCATCGGCAGGGCTTCGTCCTCGGGGTGTTTCCGGATGATGAACGAGCATGTGACCCATCTGGCGACGCTGGCCGGAGTGGGGACGCAGGTGAGGGTTGTGCCGAATTATGGGGATGGGCGGAGTGCTGGGCGGTGAGCATGGCACTGGTGAGGCTTAGTCGGCCTGGCAGAGTTATGCAGATTCCTAGCCAATTGTACGTCGGCTAGGCTCGTCGAAACGGGATGCCAGATGCGTGCACCATTTTTTTTAGGTCTGGTCTTTTAAGGCAGTCGAGCATTCGGTCAATTCCGGCCTTAGCCAACGGCTAAGAAATAGTTGGGCCCAAAATTATGCGGGCGACAATCTTTTCCAGAACGCATTCGCTTTGATCTATAAGCGGAATTTCGCTGATGGGAAGCTTCAGCTTTGGGTGCACGCCGCTAGGCGTCACGGTATAGCCGAGATACTTTTTAAAGTGCCCGTCATCGTCCCACCATGGCATGTAAACTGCGCGCCACTCCCGCTCCTCGCGAAAGCCTTTATGCTTAGAAAAAAGTGCGAACAGTTTCAGGCGCTCGAATAGCCAATAAGCCGCTAGGAAAAGCTTATCCGTTGGCACTGCTGTGTCCATTAATATGTTGGCAAACCGCTCATAGAGGCTGTCCAACCACTTCCGGCGTTCATCATCTGACGCATAATGAACACGGGCGAGAACGAGCCGCTGACCTTCCTGACCGTTGAACTTGGCGGTGTCGAGCACAACGGCGATCCCGCCGCCACTGGCACCATATCCGCGCCACATGGATAACAGACCGTCGCTATCATTTGGCTCGTGCTGGGAAAGGCAAAAAATATAGGTATCCAGCGCGTGCTCATCTTCAAATTTGGACTGATAGCGTTCTATTTGGTTTTCAAGCTCATTTGCCCGATCAGGCGTTCCGCAGGCCTCTCTAATTCTCTCGTTGGTTATCGCCCCCCGCGTTCCCTCAAGAATGCCCCAGCGCAACTCCTGCCTGTCATTCATGAGCAGTGGGTTAGAAAACCAAATCTGATTGTGTTTTAGAATTTGTTCGCATGTTTCGACAGAAGTGTAATGCGCCAATAATGGCCGCTGATTTGGAAATTCCTGCTCGTCTTGAATATCAGCGAATAGCGACATGAAGGCGGCTTGAAAATTTTCGTCGGCCGGCTCCATCTCTCATATCCCTTTAGACGCCGCGCTACTGCGACTCACTCTAGGAAAGTTGAAGCCGAGTCGCTGGGCCGATGCAATCTGGCGGGTTCATTTTTGCACCTACTCATTACGCCACTGCGGTCCGCCGTCAGCTCAGAGTGGTTGGCGAACGGGCCGAAGCTGCTTACTTTATCCCCGTGAACACCACGAACAAATCCACCCATCCCAAAACCTGGCTGGAAGTCCGCCCCGAGGGCCTGTACTGCGTTCCCGCGCGCGCCTACATCGACCCAACCCGCGCCGTGGACCGCGCCATCATCACCCACGGACACGCCGACCACGCCCGACCCGGTCATGCCGCCGTTTTGGCGACCGACGAAACGTTGCGCATCATGGCAGTCCGTTACGGCGAGGCCTTCACCGCCAGCCGCCAAGCCGCCGCCTATGGCGAGGTGATCGACTGCCATGAGGCGCGGATCACGCTTTTCCCAGCCGGTCATATCCTCGGCAGCGCGCAAATTCTTATCGAGCACGGCGGAGCCTGCGCAGTCGCTTCGGGCGACTACAAGCGCCGCGCCGATCCGACCTGCGCCGGGTTCGAGCTGGTGAAATGCGACGTCTTCATCACCGAGGCGACGTTCGGCCTCCCCGTATTCCGCCATCCGCCGGTCGCCGACGAGATAGCAAAACTGTTAAAATCCTGCGCTATCTTTCCGGAGCGGTGCCATCTCGTGGGCGTGTATGCGCTTGGCAAATGCCAGCGGCTGATCGCGGAATTGCGCCAGGCGGGTTACGATAGGCCGGTTTATCTGCACGGCGCCCTGATGCGGCTGTCGGAGCTGTATCAGGAGCTGGGCGTCGAGCTGGGCGACATCCGCGCGGTCGCGGGCGTGGCGAAGGCGGAGTTGCAAGGCGAGATCGTGCTGTCGCCGCCGAGCGCCATCGCGGATCGCTGGTCGCGGCGCCTGCCCGATCCGGTGCCCTGCGCGGCCTCGGGCTGGATGCAGGTCAGGGCGCGGGCAAAGCAGAAGCTGGTCGAATTGCCGCTGGTGATTTCCGATCACGCGGATTGGGATGAGTTGATCGCGACGATGGCCGAGACGGGGGCGAGCGAAATCTGGGTGACGCATGGGCGCGAGGAAGCGCTGGTGCATTACGCCGGGTTGCATGGCATGAAGGCGCGGGCATTGTCGCTGCTCGGCTATGAGGAAGATGAAGGCGAATGACGGAAACGATTTTAACCAATGCCCGCGTGGTTCTGAGCGACGGTGTGATCCACGGCACTGTTGCGACGCGCGGCGACAACATCACCGGCATTTCCGAGGGCCGCTCGCAGCTCCCATCCGCAATCGACTGCGAGGGCGACGTTCTCATTCCCGGCCTCATCGAGCTGCATACCGACAATCTGGAGCGCCACGTAACCCCGCGTCCGGGCACATTATGGCCCTGTGACGCCGCCGTGCTCGGCCATGACCGCGAGATTGCATCGGCAGGCATCACGACCGTTTTCAATGCGCTCTGTGTCGGTGAGGTGCACAGCCGCACCGCCCGCGTACAGCTCCTGAATGAGATGAGCGATGCCGTCGAGGAGCAGATGGCGGCTGGCGCGCTGAAGGCCGATCACTATTTCCATTGGCGTTGTGAGATCAGCTATAGCGGCATGATCGAGCTGCTTGAGCCGCTGATGGATTACAAACGGCTGCGGCTGCTGTCGGTGATGGACCACACGCCCGGCCAGCGCCAATTTACCGACCTCAATCGCTATATCGAATATTACCAGGGCAAATACGGCATGAGCGACGAGGAGCTGAAAGCCTTCATCGCGCGGCGCGAGGAGGATCAGCGCAATCACAGCGTCCGCAACCGCGCGGCGGTAGTTTCCCTGGCGCATGAGCGCGGCCTGGCGCTCGCAAGCCATGATGACGCCACGGTGCCGCATGTCGAAGAGGCCGTGCGCGACCGCATGGCGATCGCCGAATTTCCGACTACCATTGAAGCCGCGAAAGCCTCGCACGACTCAGGCTTGCGCGTGCTGATGGGCGCGCCGAACATCGTGCGCGGCATGTCGCATTCCGGCAATGTGTCGGCGCGCGAACTCGGCCGGCACGGCGTGCTCGACATCCTGTCCAGCGATTACGTTCCCGGCTCGCTGCTCTACGGCGCGCTGCTGCTGGAGCAATCGGCAGATGCGATCACCTTGCCGCAGGCGGTCGCCACTGTGACGCGCAACCCCGCCCTTGCGGTCGGGCTTGAGGATCGCGGCGAAATCGCCGTCGGCTTGCGCGGCGACCTCGTTCGTTTTCATGTGACCGGCAAGGCGCCGATCATCCGCGATGTCTGGCGGGGAGGCCGGAAGATTGCCTGAGCCGCGCTCCGGGCCTGAAGGGCGACCGGCATTACGGCCTGCCCTCGGGCGGGGCTCGGGCAAGCTGATCCTGGTCGCCGGACCGTCCGGCGCGGGGAAGGACACTCTTATCGACGCCGCCCGCGCGCATTTCCATGACCAGGAGGCGATTCAGTTCTGGCAGCGCATCATCACGCGTGAGGATCAGACCGGCGAGCGGCACGCCGCCGTCACCGAGGCCGAGTTTTCGCGCATCGCGGATGCTGGCGGCTTTTTCCTCTCCTGGCGCGCACATGGTCTGCATTACGGCATCACCGCCGATCTTTTGGATGTGCTTGCCGCCGGCAAAACGGTTGTCGTCAATGTGTCCCGCCGTGTCATCGGCGAGGCTCGCACGAAATGGCCGAACACCCATGTGCTTCATATTACGGCGAGCGCGGAGGTTCTGCGGCAACGGCTTCAGGCCAGGGGCCGCGAAACCGAGGCAGGGATCGGCCTAAGGCTTGAGCGCGCGGGCGAAATCGGGTCGAGCCAGGCGGACTGGATCAGCGTGCTAGACAATTCCGGCGATCTCGCGGACGGGATTGCGGCATTTAATGCGTTGATCTTGAAGCTGGCTAAAGCTTGAGCGGGAACCGGCCGAGCAACTGGAAAATACCCCCATTGCCGGGATCTCCGAACAGACAGAGGTCGTCCATCTGAAACGGTACCTCTGTCAGCGCCATGAGCGCGTGGCGAATGGCGGCCTCGACGCGGTCGAGCTCCTCAGCCGCGAGCGGACCGGCCAAGGTGATGTGAAAGAGAAAACGGCTGAAGATATCCGGATAGCCGAATTGCTCCAGATTTTGCTGGCCTTCAGCCGAGAGATGCCCAGCGCGGCGCGCGCGATCCGCATCGCTCAATGGCGCGCGAAAGCGGTCGAAATGGGTGACGCACTCATCCGCGAGCCAGTCGACCTCTGCTTGCCCGCTCGCAAGCGTCAGCGCCAGATAGCTCGGGAAGCGGTGTAAGCGCAGAGGGCCAGCTCGAATTTGCCGCCGGCGTGCACAGAATGCACCGAGCGCCCTCAACAGCTCGGCTTCGGTTCGCCCTTCGGCAAGACGGAAGGGGGCTTTAATTGTCGCATGCAGGCCATACCGGCGCGGCGAGATCGTCGCCCTCTTAACGAAATCGGCGTCGAGACCGAACAACTCGCTCGCCTCCGACGACCTGCCGCCAAACCAGTCCCGCCCGAACGCTGCCAAGGGCGAGTCGGCTCCGGGCGACCAGTAGATCGCATAGCGCTCAAACATTAGGCCTTGCTAGTTCGTTGTGACAAAAAAGGCGTATTTTCACGCTGCCTATCGCCAAGTTTTTAATGCGCCGCTCGCTCATTCCACACATAACCGCGCGCCGGGCTTTTGTCTTGCCCCGCACCAGTGTAAATTGCCAGAATCTGGACCGGGATCGCGGGAGGCCACATTGCGCATTTTGACGAGGCTGACAATCGGGATGGGGGTCGCCTTAGGCGCTCTGACCGCGTTGACCGGAGCGGGCAAAGCGCAGCAGAACGATCTGCCGCCGCAGGATCCGATTCTCAGGATTGAGACCGAAATGCACACCGCGCCGATCGTGCGTGTGGGCGTTGACGCCGCTTGTAAGATGATGATTTCTGGCTCCGACGATAAGACGGCGCGGCTCTGGGACATCTCCGAAGCGGATCCGGATCGTGAGGAACCCCGGCTGCTGCGCGTGCTCCGCCTGCCGATAGGTCCCGGCAATCACGGCAAGGTCTATTCGGTCGCGCTCTCGCCCGACGGCAAGATTGCGGCGGCCGGCGGTTTTAACCGTTCCGGCGGCGACCACTGGGTGTATCTTTTCGATACCAGCTCGGGAAAAATGCTGCGCCGGCTCGGGCAGCTCAAAAACGTTGTCTATCACATCGCGTTCTCGCCGGACGGTCGCTATCTTGCCGCCACTTTGGGCAGCGGCCAGGGTATGCGCGTGTGGGATACAACCACATGGCAACTTACGGCGCAGGATGGCGATTACGGCACAGCCGACAGCTACGGCGCCGCCTTCGACAAGACCAACGCGCTGTTCACGGTGGCCGACGACGGTTTCGTGCGCCGCTATGGACGCCGGTTCAAGCTGGAGGCCAAGGCGCAGACAACGGCTGGACGCCGGCCCTTTCAGGTCGCGGTCAACCATGCCGGGGATAATCTGGCCGTGGCCTTCGACGGCGATCTGGGCATCGAGCTTTTCGGAACGGCCGCGCTTCAGCAAATGGCGAAGGTGGATACCACCAACATGAAAGGCGATCTCTCGACCGTGGCTTGGTCGCCCGACGGCAAGCGGCTTTTTGCGGGCGGCAAATACGCCTCCGGCGGCGGACGTCCGGTCGTGATCTGGGAGAATGGCGGACAAGGCGCCCGGCGGGAAATTCGGCTTGGCGGCTCGACGGTCATGCATGTGTTGCCCTGCGCGACGCGGATGGTCGCCGGTTCGGCCGATCCAGCCATTGGCACTTATAGCGAGGTGGGGATACCGCTGCTGCACCGCGAAAACGTCATTGTCGATCAGCGCGGCAAACGTGGCGATAAGTTTCTTGTCTCGAAGGACGGGACACGCGTCCGCTTCGGCCTCGATTACGCGGCCGACATTCCGGTCATCTTCGATCTGGCCGAGCAGGATTTGATCAATTCCCCAGAACTTGATGCCTCCTTGACGCAAGCGCGTTTGGAGGGGATCGACGTCACCGATTGGAGCGACAGTTTCACGCCGAAACTGGGCGGCAAGGCGCTGACCATGCAAAATGCCGAGCGCGCGCGCACCCTCGCCATCGCGCCGGACGGGTCGCGCTTCGTGCTCGGCACGGAGTACCGCCTGCGCGGCTTTGATAAAACCGGCAAGGAGCTTTGGGAGCGGCCGATGCCGGGCGTCGCGTGGGGCGTGAACATCACGGCCGACGGCAAGCTCGCCCTCGTTGCCTGCGGCGACGGCACGATCCGTTGGTATCGGCTCAATGACGGTCAGGAACTCCTGACACTTTTTGTGCAGGCAAAAGACCGGCGCTGGGTGGCCTGGACGCCGAAAGGCTACTACATGGCCTCGGCCGGCGCTGAAGAGCTGATCGGCTGGCACATTAACCGCGGCTGGGAACAGGCGGCGGACTTCTTTCCGGCGAACCGCTTCCGCAACGAGTTTAACCGGCCCGACATCGTCAAGCTGGTGCTGAAGACCCTCGACGAAGATTTGGCGGTCGGCCGCGCCAATTCGGAGACCAACCGCAACCGCGAGGATGAGGACATCCGCAGACGTCTGCCGCCGGTCATCACCATCACCTCGCCGACCGACGGCGAGCGCTTCGGCAAGCCGGCGATCAACGTCAATTATTCGGTGCGTTCGCCGTCTGGACTGCCGGTGCGCCGGGTCCGCGCGCTGGTGGATGGACGTCCCATCGAGGTGGAAACGCGCGGGCTTGACGGCATTCGCGGCCAGGAAACCAGCCTCACCCTCAGCCTGCCGATGCCGCCGCGGGATTCGATGCTGTCGCTGATCGCCGAAACGGACCAGTCTTCGAGCGAGCCCGCCGAAATCCAGCTTAAATGGGCGGGCGCTTCCGAACCCGCCGCGCCGAAGCCCAAGCTCTACGCGGTGCTGGTCGGCGTGAGCGACTATCGCGACCCAAACATTCCCGATCTCCGCTGGGCCGCACGCGATGCGAGCGAATTGGCCAAAGCGCTACAGGCTCAGGAGGGTTTTCTCTACGACAAGGTGACGGTGAAGCTGCTCACCAACGAGACGGCGACGAGCGCGGCCGTTCTCGATGAACTCGATTGGATTTCCCGGGCGGCCTCGCAAGGCGACCGTGTGATCGTGTTCCTCGCCGGTCACGGCGTCACTGACGAGCGGCAGGATTACTATTTCCTCCCCTCGAACGCCGAGATCGACAAATCGAGCGGCCTGTTCGTCCCACGCCGCAGCACCGCGGTGAAGCGGACCGACATCGTCAGCAGCCTGCGCGAGACGCAAGGGCACGCACTGTTTCTGTTCGACACCTGCCACGCGGCGCGCGCCACATCGACCGTCGCAATGCGCAGCGTGCCGGACCTGGTGCCGTTCATCAATGAACTCAGATCGGCCGAAAACGGTGTGCTCGTGCTGTCGAGTTCGGAAGGGCGCGAGTCGAGCCAGGAGCGCGACGAATGGAAGGCCGGCGCGTTCACGAAGGCGCTTTTGGAGGCGCTGAACGGAGCCGCGGACGGCAACCCGCCTGACCGGATCATCACCTTTTCCGAGCTGAACCGTTATGTTGGCGACCGCGTGAAGGAGCTGACCGCCAATCGCCAGCATCCGGTGCTGCATTCGATCCAGCCATCGCGCGATCTGCCGCTCGCGGTCGCCGGCCGTTAAGGAATAACGGGCCATAGCGCGCATTACCTCGCCGGCTTCAGTGCCGACGCGGGCTTGCCTTGCGCGACTGGATCGCTATCTCTGACCCATGCGCGCATTCGCCGAACTGCTCGACCACCTCTATTTCAGCCACAGCACTCTCGCCAAGGCGGCTCTGCTGCACGACTACTTCCGCCGCACGCCCGATCCCGATCGCGGCTGGGCGGTCGCGGCGATCGCGGGCGAATTGCGCTTCGATCTCTTCAAACGCTCAATCGTTCGCGACCTGATCGTCGAGCGCACCGACCCGGTCTTATTCGCCATGTCCTACGACTATGTCGGCGAACTGTCGGAAACGGTCGCGCATCTTTGGCCCACGCCGCCCTCGCAGGCCGAGGCACGCGAGCTGCCGCTGCTGCATGAGGTGATTGAAGAGTTCCGCCACCGGGGCAAGACGGAGATCCGCGCCTATCTCGTCGCGCTTCTCGACGCTTCGACGCCGGCGCAGCGCTGGGCGCTGTTGAAGCTCGGCAATCAGGGCCTGCGCGTCGGCATCTCGGCCCGCTTCATGAAACGGACCCTTGCGGAATATGGCGGGGTTCCGGTCTCGGAAGTGGAAGAGGTCTGGCATGGGCTCAGCCCGCCTTACGAGTCGCTGTTCGGCTGGCTGGAAGGCCGCGCGGCCAAACCGGACACAACCGCGCAGATTGTGTTTCACCCCGTCATGCTGGCCAACGCGCTCGACGACGAGGATGTCGGCCTCATCACGCCGGAGGCGTTTCAGGCCGAATGGAAATATGACGGCATCCGCGTGCAACTCGTCAGCTTGGCGGCGGGCAGGGCGCTGTTTTCGCGCTCCGGCGATGACATCAGTGCAGCCTTCCCCGATCTTCTGGAGGGCGTGGACTTTCACGCGGTGCTCGACGGCGAGCTGGTTATCCGCAAGCAGGGCGAGGTCGCCTCCTTCAACGATTTGCAGCAGCGGCTCAACCGCAAGACGCCGAGCACCAAGCTGATCGCCGACGCGCCAGCGCATCTCGTGCTCTACGACGCGCTGCGGCTTTCCGACATCGACCTGCGCGCCCTGCCGCTCACCGAGCGCCGCGCCCATCTCGACCGCTGGTATATCGAGACCCAGCCGCGCCGCATGGATCTGGCGCAGCCGCTCGCCTTCGACGGTCCCGAACGCCTTGCTGCCTTGCGCGCCTCCGCGCCGGAGCTGGGCGGGGCATATGTGGAAGGGCTAATGCTAAAGCGTAAATCCAGCCCCTATGTCGCCGGGCGTCCGCAGGGCCAATGGTACAAATGGAAGCGCGATCCGATGCTGGTCGACGCCGTGTTGATGTATGCACAGCGCGGCAGCGGCAAGCGCTCGTCGTTTTACTCGGATTACACTTTCGGCCTCTGGCGCGACGGCGAATTGCTGCCGGTCGGCAAGGCTTATTTTGGTTTCACAGACGAGGAATTGCGCCTACTCGATCGCTGGGTTCGGAACAATACCGTAAACCGCTTCGGCCCGGTGCGCGAGGTGGAGAGAGGGTTGGTGTTCGAGGTGGCTTTCGATAGCGTTCATGCATCGACACGGCATAAATCTGGCGTAGCCATGCGCTTCCCGCGCATCAACCGGATCCGGTGGGACAAGCCGGTGGAGGAGGCAGATAAGCTTGAGGCGTTGGAGAAGCTTATCGGCTGAAACGACCTGCGACTCAGCTCAGCCACCCGGCCATCGCTCAAAACATATTCAGCGCGACCCGCGCCTCGTCGGACATGCGGCTCATATCCCAAGGCGGATCGAAGGTGAGATTGACCGTAACCTCCTTGACGCCTTCGACCGTGCTGACCGCATTCTCCACCCAGCCGGGCATCTCCCCGGCAACCGGACAGCCGACGGTGGTCAGCGTCATGTCGATGGTGACATTGCGGTCGTCGTCCACATCGACCTTGTAGATCAGCCCAAGCTCATAGATGTCGGAAGGGATTTCCGGGTCGTAGACGGTTTTCAGCGCGGCGATGATGTCGTTGCCAAGCCGCTCCAACTCTTCCGGCGGCAGGGACGAACCGGACGCCGCCGCCGGCTTAGGAGGCTGCACCGCCGCGTCTTTCTCAAGGGTCGGCTTTGCATCGAAATTCTTAAAGTCGTGGGTCATTGGTCCCGCCTCACGCGAAAAAACTTTGAGCTTTAATCAGCGCCTCGGCCAGCGCATCCACTTCCTCGTGAGTATTATACATGGCGAACGAGGCGCGGCATGTCGAGGTCACGCCGAAGCGGGCAAGGAGCGGCTCGGCGCAATGCGTGCCGGCCCGCACGGCGACGCCCGATCGGTCCAGGATGGTGGCGATGTCGTGGGCGTGCGCGCCCTTGACCGCGAAGGCGACGATCGCGCCCTTGCCCGGCGCGCTGCCGAAAATTTGCACGGAATTCATAGCGCTGAGCCGTTCTTGCGCATAGGCGCCCAATTCAGCCTCATGCCCAGCGATTGCTTCCTTGCCGACGCTCATCATGTATTCCAGCGCGGCGCCGAGCCCCGCAGCTTCAGCAATCGGGGGCGTTCCGGCTTCGAAACGATGTGGGGGGACCCCGTACGTGACATTATCCTCGGCCACGCTCTCGATCATCTCCCCGCCGCCCTGGTACGGCGGCATCGCCTTCAGGTGCTCGTGCTTGCCGTAAAGCACGCCGATGCCGGAGGGCCCGTACACCTTATGGCCGGTGAACACGTAGAAATCGCAATCGATGTCCTGCACGTCGACCGGCAGATGCACCGCGCCCTGGCTGCCGTCGATCAGCACCGGGATGCCGCGTTTATGCGCGATCCGCACCACCTCTTTGACCGGCACCACCGTCCCCAAAACATTGGACATATGGGTGATCGCAACCATCTTGGTGCGCGGGCTGAGCGCGGCCTCGAAATCCTCGATGCGGAACTCGCCGTCATCCGAGACGGGCACCCATCTTAGCGTCGCGCCATGCCGCTCGCGGTGGAAATGCCACGGCACGATATTGGAGTGATGCTCCATGATCGTCAGCACGATTTCGTCGCCCTCGCCGATCCGCATCCCCCCGAAGGACTGCGCCACGAGATTGATGGCCTCGGTCGCGTTCTTGGTGAAGATGATTTCATGCTCCGACGCCGCGTTCAGAAAGCGTGCCGCAGTCTTGCGCGCGCCCTCGTAATTGTCGGTGGAGGCGTTGGCGAGAAAATGCAGCCCCCGATGCACATTCGCGTACTCCTCGCCATAGGCGCGCTGCATCGCATCGAGAACCGCCCGGGGCTTTTGCGCCGAAGCGGCATTGTCGAGATAGACGAGCGGTTTGCCGTAAATCTGGCGCGCAAGGATCGGGAAGTCCTCTCGGATCTTCGCCACATTGTAGGCGGGCAGCGCGACGCGGCTCGCAGTTTGCGCGGATGTTCTGTCAGAAGCCATATACAACTCCTTAGAGCACGATCGGGAAAAGTGGACGGCGGTTTTCCCGAAAAATCGTGCGAAAACATAAGAAACTAGAGCGTTATCGATTCAATCTGAAGCGATCATGCTCTAGCGCCCGGCCATCGCTTTGCGGCCCGCGGCCATCCAGCCTCTTAATCCGGCCGGCATTGTGAAGACATGAGCGAATCCGAGCTTTGCAGCTTTCTGTGCCGCATAACGGCTCGCGGCGCTGCCCGGCTCGCCACAATAGAAAATTATCATCGCATCCTTGCCGCCGGGAATGTCCGCCTCTGAGAACTCCGCGGGGTCGAGATTGATCGCGCCAGGCAGATGACCGCTCGACCAGCGGCGGCGCGGATTGGCGTCGATAATGATGGCGCGGCCCTGGGCAATAAGCTCGGCGACTTCATCCACCGAAAGCTCAGGGCATGTCTGCGGCACGTTCATCGCGATCCCCTTAGCCTCTTCTGGGGTCAAGCCAGCCAGCGCGCTGCCCTGTTGCCGAGCGCCTCGCGCAGGCCATCATGCTCGATCTGCTCCAGAACTTCGCCGATGAAAGCTTGGATTAGCAGCGACCTCGCCTCGCCCTCGGGAATGCCGCGCGCCCGCAGATAAAACATCAAATCCTCGTCGAGCGCCCCCGAAGTTGCGCCGTGATTGCATTTCACATCGTCGGCGTAGATTTCCAGCTCAGGCTTGGCGTCGAACTCGGCGTTGTCGGACAATAGCAGCGCTTGCGCCATCTGGCGGCCGTCAGTCTGTTGCGCGCCGGGCTGAACGATCACCTTGGCCTGGAACACGCCCTGGGCGTGGCCGGTTAGCACCGCCTTCACGTGCTCGCGGCTCTCGCAGCCGACAGCATCGTGGTTGATAAGCAGCGTCATATCGCAATGCTGGCGCTGGGTGAGGAGCTGCACGCCATAAAAATGCGCACGCGACGCGTTGCCGGCGAATTTCAGGAAGCTTTGATGCCGTGCGAGCGCCATGCCGTCGGCGAAATTCACGGCCAGATAATCCGCCCCCTCGGCCAATTCGACCATCACGCTCGCCAAATGCTGCGCGCGTTCGTTTTCGCCGGAAATCTTATAGTGCCGCAGCCGGGCGTCCGCTGCGAGCCGGACTTCCGTCGCGGCGATGACCTGTGCTGCTGACGCTCCAATAGAGACATAGCTTTCGATGAAGGAGGCTTCTACGCCTTCGCCTGTGACAATGACATTGCGCAACGATGCCAATAGGGGCATGTCGCCCGCCGTCACATGGATAAGGTGAACCGGACGCGCCAGTTTGGCGCCTTTCTCCAACCGAAGAACGATGCCATCGGTCATGAAGGCCGTGTTGAGCTGCGTGACGATTTCGCCTTGTTGGGGATTGATCTTTCCAAGAGCAGCCAGTAGCCATTCCGGTGGCGATCGCAGGGCGTCGGCGAGGCTGATGATTTCCGCACCCTTGGGAATTGCGCCAAGGCTGGACAGATCGCGCCGCAACCCGCCATTAACAAAAACCAGCTTGATCGCGTCGATCCCGGCCGCCTCACCGAGCGCGCTCTCGACCTCAGCCGCCGTAACGCTCGCCTCGTGGCCGGCGGGAGCGTAGGCCTCGCTCATCAGGCGGCGCAGATCGGTATATTTCCAAGCCTCGACGCGGCGATTGGGAAGCCCCTTAATCGCAAAATCGGCAATGGCCTGGTCGCGCCGGGCTCGAAGGGCGGCACTATCCGCGCCGGGGAGCCGCGCCGCAACGCGCTGATAATGGCCGATCAGCTCGGCCGTCGCGTCCCGGCTGCGCGGCTCGCCCGCCGCTTCAAAATTCAATGCTGGAATGTTCACGGCGTCCTCCATTACGCGGCGGTCGCGTCATATTCGGCATAGCCGGATTTCTCAAGCTCCAGCGCCAGGTCTTTACCGCCCGAGCGCACGATGCGTCCGGCCGACATTACATGCACCTTGTCCGGCACGATGTAGTCGAGCAGGCGCTGATAATGCGTGATGAGCAGGAAGGCGCGGGCAGGCGAGCGCAGCGCGTTCACGCCGTCGGAGACGATGCGCACCGCGTCGATGTCGAGGCCGCTATCGGTCTCGTCCAGCACGCAGAGCGAAGGCTCCAGCAGCGACATTTGCAGGATTTCGTGCCGTTTCTTCTCGCCGCCCGAAAAGCCGACATTGACCGGCCGCTTTAGCATATCCATCGAAATGCTGAGCTTGTCCGCCTTGTCGCGCACCAGCCGGATAAAATCGGGCGTCGACAGTTCCGCGTCGCCGCGCGCCTTACGGTGCGCGTTGAGCGCCGTGCGAAGGAAAGTCATCGAGGCGACGCCGGGGATTTCGATCGGATATTGGAAGGCCAGAAACACGCCCGACCGCGCGCGTTCGTCAGGTTCCATGCCGAGCAAGTTTTCGCCGTCCCAGGTCACTGAGCCTTCCGTCACCGCATAATCGTCCTTGCCCGCGAGAATATAGGCGAGCGTCGACTTGCCGGAACCGTTCGGCCCCATGATCACGTGAACTTCGCCATTCGGCACGGTCAGGTCGAGGCCGCGAAGAATTTGCTTCCCGTTGATCTCCGCGTGCAGGTTTTTAATTTCAAGCATCAACGATTCCTATTCTCAAACTTGTCTTCTGCGGCCGCATCAATAGGCCAGCATTTCCCGAATTTGATAATGCAGCGAGCGCTCGTCAAACCTTGTCAGCAGCGCCCGCGCCTTTTCCGGCACATAAGCCCGCTCATAATCCTCTCCGGCGAAATCCTTTACTGCTTGCAGGTCGTCGAAGCGCATCATGGTGATGAACTCCACTTCCTTTTCGGCAGGCCGGCGCAGCAATTCGATGGCGTGATAACCAGGCATGTCCTTGGCCGCGATACCGGGGAAAATCTCCTTCTTGAGCAGATTTTCGTAAGCATCGGCTTTATCCGGCGCCGTCCATCCATGCCAAACCCTGACGATCATCGTCGTTCACCCATACGTTTTCGCGCTTCCCATGTCCGCTCGGTCCTGGACCGCGCGAACCAGCTAAAACCCGCCATCAGCGCGAGCACCGATAGCCACCATAGACCGAGCAGCCAGTAGTCGAGCGGCGCGAACGGCTCCAGGCTGAGGAAGAAGACCGCCAGTCCGAAAAAGGTGAGCACAAAGATCCCGCCCGCCGCTGCGCCCTTCCAGTTTTTGACGAGCGGCCTTGCAAAGCGCCGGTTCTGCGTAAACCATTTTTCATCGTTCGCCATCGTTCGTCACATCGTCCCCTCCCAGTTGGGAGAGGGCCACTAGCCAACCGACCCATCCAGCGAGATGCCGATCAGCTTCTGCGTCTCGGCCAAAAACTCCATCGGGAGCTGCTGCAACACGTCGCGCACGAAGCCATTGACGATCAGCGCTACCGCTTCTTCCTGCGAAAGCCCGCGCGACATTACGTAGAACAGCTGATCGTCCGAGATTTTTGACGTGCTTGCCTCGTGCTCGAACTGTGCCGATGCATTCTTCGTTTCGATATATGGCACCGTATGCGCGCCGCATTTGTCGCCAATGAGCAAACTGTCGCACTGAGTGAAATTACGCGCTCCCGACGCCTTGCGATGCGCCGAGACGAGGCCGCGATAAGTGTTGTCCGACCGCCCCGCCGCGATGCCCTTCGAGATGATCCGGCTCGATGTGTTTTTGCCGAGATGGATCATTTTCGTGCCGCTATCGACCTGCTGATAGCCGTTCGAGATGGCGATTGAATAGAACTCGCCGCGCGAGCCGTCGCCGCGCAGAATGCAGCTGGGATATTTCCAAGTGATCGCCGAGCCGGTCTCGACCTGTGTCCAGGAAATCTTCGAATTCCGGCCCCGGCAATCGCCGCGCTTCGTCACGAAATTGTAGATGCCGCCCTTTCCGTCCTTGTCGCCCGGATACCAGTTCTGCACTGTCGAATATTTGATCTCCGCATCGTCCAGCGCGATCAGCTCGACCACGGCGGCGTGCAGCTGATTCTCGTCGCGCATCGGCGCGGTGCAGCCTTCGAGATAGCTCACATAGGAGCCTTTGTCGGCGATAATCAGCGTGCGCTCAAACTGGCCAGTCTGCTCCGCGTTGATGCGGAAATAGGTGGACAGCTCCATCGGGCAGCGCACGCCTTCCGGGATGTAGACGAACGAGCCGTCCGAATAAACCGCCGAATTTAGGGTCGCATAGTAGTTGTCAGTGATGGGCACAACGGAGCCGAGATATTTGCGCACCAGTTCGGGATAATCGCGCACGGCCTCGGAAATCGAGCAGAAGATCACACCCGCCTTGCCTAGCTCCTTCTTGAATGTCGTCACCACCGACACGCTGTCGAACACCGCATCGACCGCGACGCGCGTGCGCTTTACGCCAGCCAGCAATTCCTGCTCCATCAGCGGAATGCCGAGACGCGCATAGGTGCGGAGCAACTCGGGATCGACCTCGTCGAGGCTCTTCGGCCCTTCGGTCGATTTCGGCGCGGAATAATAATAAAGATCCTGAAAGTCGATCTTGGGATAGTGAACCTTCGCCCAGGTCGGCTCGGTCAGCGTCACCCAGCGCCGATAGGCCGCCAGACGCCATTCGAGCAGCCAGTCCGGCTCGCCCTTCTTCGCCGAGATGAAGCGCACTGTGTCCTCGTTCAGCCCTTTCGGCGCGCGGACGGATTCGATCTCGGTCGTGAAACCGTATTTGTATTTATCGACGTCGATTTCGCTGACGCGGTCGATCGTTTCGGAATCAATCGTCATCTTACCTCACTATCACCTCGTGACCGGCCAACACGGCAATCGCCGTCCGCCAACCTCATGCCGCCCGCCGCCGCTCGGCAAACCTGCCGTAGACGCGCGCCCAAGCCGCGATAAATCTCTCAATGTCGTCTTCGCCCGTATTCGATCCAAGACTGACCCGGATCGCCGCCCCGCCAAGCTCCGGCGTCACGCCCATCGCGTCCAGCACATGGCTGCGCTCCACCTTGCCCGACGAGCACGCCGCACCCGAGCTGACCGCCACGCCTTCAAGATCGAGGCCGATGATGACGGTCTCGGACTGCATTCCCGGAACCGCAAAACAGCTTGTATTGGGTAGCCGCGGCGCGTTGCGGGAGAAAACCGTCAACTCCGGCGCAATTTGCACTGCTTCTGCCTCGATCCGGTCGCGAAGTACTCCGACTTTGTTCCAATCCGGTAAGGCCGCTTCCGCGGCGGCTCCAAAGCCTGCAATTGCGGCGACATTTTCCGTGCCAGCCCGATAGCCGCGCTCTTGACCGCCGCCCCGCAACATCGCGGCGACCGGCAACCCATCGCGCGCAACGATCAGCGCGCCCGCTCCCTTGGGTCCGCCGAACTTATGGGCCGATACAGTTACGAGATCGGCCCCTAAGGAAAGCGTTTCAATCGGCAGCTTGCCAATCGCCTGAACGGCGTCGCTATGCAGCAGTCCACCAAACTCATGCACTAGTTCAGCCATTGCGGTGACCGGCTGCACGACGCCCGTCTCGTTATTGGCGAGCATAAGCGACACAAGGAAACGCGCATCGTGCGAAGCCTGGCGCAACAACTCGAACCGCCGCCGCGCCGCGATCAGATCGACGATCCCTTCGCGATCCACCGCCAGATGCTCGACCTCATGCGCCGCAAACCGGCCGCTCTGCATCACCGAGGCGTGTTCGACATCCGACAGGAAAAGCCGTTTCGGTCCGCCGCCATCGGGCCAGCTGGGTGAGAGCGCCATCGCATTGGCCTCCGTGCCGCCGCTGGTGAAGACGATTTGGCGCGGCACACACCCGACGAGACTTGCCACTTTTTCGCGCGCATCTTCGACAACGGCGCGCGCGGCTCGTCCCTCCCCGTGGATGGACGATGCGTTGCCAGGCAGAGCCAAAGCCGCAAGCATCGCGTCCCGCGCCTCGGGCCGCAGCGGCGATGTCGCATTATGGTCGAGATACACTCTGTTCATCTTACTCAGCCACAACGCTCCGCTGAGCTTCGATATTGGCCACCGCTCGCATAGAAGGCGCGGCGATCGTGCCGTCCAATACATGCTGCAACGTGACACTGCCGAGAAATTCGCTGATGTGAAGGCCAAGCGCCTGCCACAAATCATGCGTGGCGCAGCGCCTCGATCCCAAGCACCAATCGGTGCCTTCGACGCTGCAGCGGTTCATCCGGACCGTCTCGTCGGCGGCCTGCATAATGTGCGCGATGGAAATTTGCGCCGGCTGCCGCGCGAGCCGATATCCACCCTTAGGGCCGCGCGTGGCGCTGACGAGATCGGCGCGGCGCAGCTTCATGAAGAGCTGCTCCAGATAGTCGATCGAGATTTGCTGCCGCTCGGCAATTGCGCCAAGCGTAATGGGAGAACGGGCGCCGTGCTCAGCCAGATCCACCATCGCCATGACGGCGTAACGGCCTTTCGTGCTAAGCTGCATGATGATTCACCCTTTCCGGCCGGCCTGCCGCCGATTGCTCTTGCGAGCGCTGCGGGCATTTGTGCTATGAAACGGCACTCGCTGCCTGCGGCTAGGCGGACGGCTCTTTCGAACGATTCTAAACTCGTGTTATGATGTATAGGAATCCTGACAACAGGAGTCAAGTTTTTGCACCGCAAAAAACCACCTTCCCCCTGCGTCATTCATGCCCGCTGAGCCGTCGGAATCACCGCCCCTTTTGGGACGCCATTTTTATGAAAAGCAATCCATATGCCTGAAGTGATCCTCAACGGTCCGGCTGGCCGCATCGAAGCCCGTTACCATCATGAACCGGCCAATTTCGCGCCGATCGCGGTCATTCTGCACCCCCATCCGCAATTCGGGGGGACGATGAATAACCAGATCGTCTATCAGCTCTATTACGCCTTCGCGCAACGCGGCTTTTCGGTCTTGCGGTTTAATTTCCGTGGGGTGGGGCGCAGTCAGGGTCTGTTCGACAACGGTCCGGGCGAGCTTGCCGATGCCGCGACCGCGCTCGATTGGTTGCAGATTTATAACCCCGATGCGCGCTCTTGCTGGATCGCGGGCGTTTCGTTCGGCTCCTGGATCGGAATGCAGCTCTTGATGCGCCGCCCGGAGATCGACGGATTCATCGCCGTCGCGCCGCCCGCCAATCTCTACGATTTCAGTTTCCTCGCGCCTTGTCCCTCATCTGGCCTGATGGTGAACGGCGCTGACGACCGGGTTGTCGCGCCTGAAGCGGTCAAAACGCTGGTGGACAAGCTGAAAACGCAGAAGGGCATTGTCATCAGCCACGACACCATCCCCGGCGCCAATCATTTCTTCGAGGACCGGGTCGACGAGCTGATGGGTTCGGTGAACGGCTATTTGGACAGGAGGCTGGACCCGTCTTACCGGCTCCCCGCGCCCGGCAAGAGCAAGGTTAGCGACAAGTAATTCAGACCCCGCTTGGGACGGTGAAACCGGGAACCTCACCCAGATTGCATGCGCATCTGATCGGGAGAGGTAAGTCATGACCTTAGCCACACTCGGTACGGACGCACGGTGATCGAAATTCTCCGCGTCAGCCACCATTTCGATAAGCGTGCCGTCCTCCGCGACATATCCCTTGTCCTCACCGAGCGCCGTATCGCGATCATCGGCGGCAATGGGTCCGGCAAGACCACTCTGGCGCGCATGTTGAATGGCCTGGTCGCGCCGAAAAAGGGCGAAATTTTCGTCGACGGCGTTTCAGCCCGCAAGGACGGGACCAAGGTGCGCCAGCTTGTCGGCTATGTATTCCAGAATCCCGAACATCAGATTGTCATGCCGACCGTGGAGGAAGATCTAGCCTTCGGATTACACAACATGAATCTGCCCAAGGCCGAGATCGCCGCCCGTGTCGACACGATGCTGTTGGCGCATGGGCTGGCCGACCGGCGGTCTTCGGCGGCGCATCTTCTCAGCGGCGGTGAGCAGAAGCTGCTGACACTGCTCTCAGTTCTCATCATGGAACCACGCTACATCGTTTTTGACGAGCCGATGACCTCGCTCGATCTGGCGACGCGCCGCCGGCTTTCGCGGCTCATGGACGAATTGGAGCAGACCGTAATCACAATAACGCATGATTTCGATCTGATCGCCCATTACGACCGCGCGATCCTGATCCATGACGGCGTGGTTGCAGCGGACGGAGCGCCGCAAGAAGTGGTGCAAACTTACACTTGCCTAATTGATACCGTCTCGCCGCCCGATAAAAGCGCTCGAATAATAATCTAATCACGGCCATAATTCCGTAAAATATGCCAACCTCAAGCGGGTATGGCGTTCGGCGGGCAATGACATAAATTTCTAACAGCATTCGTTTAGTCGGGTTGTTTTGCGCAGGGAAATCCAAGGATGATCCGTTCACGGCGCCTGCTTGCAATATATTTGATAATTGCTTTTTCATATCTTTTAGCTTTCACCCCACTTGCGGATGCGAAAACCGCTCTCATCATTGGGAATTCCCAGTACCGGCATACTACAGTGTTACGAAATCCAAAAAACGATGCTTTGGAAATGGCGGAAGCTCTACGGCGTCTTGGCTTCGAAGTGATCCAGGGGATGGATTTAACGAAGGCTCAGACGGATGAGCTCATTAGAACATTTGCGGTAGCCTTACAAAAGAACCCAAAGGCAGGGCTATTCTTTTACGCAGGTCATGCCCTTCAGGTGGAAGGCAGGAATTATCTGGTGCCGATCGACGCCGAGCTGGCTAGCGCCGCCTCTCTGGAATTTGAAATGGTCCGTTTGGACCTTATCCAAGCGAGCATGGAGAGAATTTCGTCGGCCAATATTCTTATATTTGACGCTTGCCGCGATAATCCGCTGTCCCGCAATTTGGCCAGGGCGGTTTCCACCCGCTCGATCACCATCGGGCGAGGGTTGGCCCCATCGGAATCGGGCGCGGGCACCTTGATCGCCTATGCGACCAGCCCAGGCAGCGTCGCGGCGGACGGGTCGGGCAAACATTCCCCTTTCACTCAGGCGCTTTTGAAATTTTTACCGCAAAAAGGCGAGGACATTTCGAGCATTTTGATCCAAGTGCGCAATGACGTCATGGCGGCAACCGAGGGCAGGCAAATCCCATGGGATCATTCGTCGCTGTCAAGCAGGTTCTATTTCATTGCCCCTGAACCGCCAGCCCCAAAGCAGCCGGCTCCGGTGGCGGCCATCGAGCCGGCCACACAAACGCCCGGACGTGCAACAAGCTTCGATCAAAGTTTTGAGCTGGAGTTCTGGAATAGCGTTAAGGAAAGCAACAACATCGACAGCTTAAATGCCTATTTAGAACGTTTTCCGGACGGATGGTTTCTCAGTCTTGCCCGCATCAAGATAGAAGAGCTTAAACGAAAATCAGCCGCTCTCAGCGTAGCGAAACCACCGGCAATTGTCCTCCCCGAGGCTGAAGGCGATTTGATCAAAAAATTTCAGACGGCGCTCAAAAAGGCGGGCTGCTACGCCGGGCCGATCGACGGTGTTTGGAGCGAGTCCTCGCAGTCGGCGATGGAAAAATACGGCCGCGCTTCGGGCAAGCCTTTCTCGACGCTGACGGCCACGCCGGCAAATCTTGGAATGATGACGCCGGACGACAAGCTGGTCTGCAAACCTGAGCGTGAAGCGCTGCCCGCCGTCCAGCCCAAGAAAGCTCCAGTTGGTGCGAATGACCGGCAAACCGCCAAAACCTCAACGCCCCGGCAGGCGAAGCCTGAATCGCCAGCCAAGGAGCAAGAGGTGAAGCCTAAAACGAATAAGCAAGATTGCCTCAAATGCGGGACGATGGGCGCTGCATGGAAACCGTTTTGCTTCTGCGATTAGCGAAGGATCAAGTCAGGCGACAACATTCCTCGCAATCCGCGAAAGGGGATGAAAGGATGCCGTCACAGACGTTTTGACGTTCTGCGACTCGAACGCCCTCAGGCATTGTGCCGGCGCGGATTGAGATAAAGATCCGTTTCATGCGTCTCGATCTGGGCGTCGAGCTTGCCGCGCCTGATCTCGCGGGAAAGCCTGCGAATATGCCGCTCGGACACGGCGCGAAAACGTAGCATCCCGCAGAAAAGCTGCAGCACGCCGTTCAGCCGGGGATTATCGTGATCCTCGCGGATGCGCACGTCCCAGCGGCCGCCAAGGTTGAGAATGCGGCCGTTCAAATGGCCGATCCGCGTGCCGCGCTCGTCGAAAAGCGAGTAATCGGCGCCAATACTGATCCAGTCGCGCCGCAGCCGGTAGAAGCGCGCCTGCCTGTCATGCATGAGGAAAAACGAATAATCCTCCGGTATAAACGGCCATTTGCGCGCCGAGCGCTCGACATTGACGAGCTGCTCATGCCCTGAAAGATTGACCGTGAAGGCCGCCACCGGAAAGCCATTCGCGCCGAGCGTCAATTGCAAGCTGCGGCCGAGCAGCATGTCCATGGTGCCGCGCCAATTCATTTCCTCGGAGAACAGCTTGATGACGAGGCGCTTCTTCATGCCCTCCGCCTCCTCCCAGAGGCCGCGACGATAGGTGAGCAACCCGGTGCGCTCACCATTCACATCGACTTCACCGATGACGTCGGAATCCTTGCTGAACTGGCGCGATTTCGCGCGTTGACGCGAATGCTTAAACAGGCCGATCTCGGTTGGGTTGAGGTCGGTCCACCAGAGATCGACAGTATACTTACTGTAAGCCAAGTTCGCCGTCATCGCCGCTCCCCCTGGTCCGCGAATCATTGGCGTATGGTGCCGAAGCCGCCCGGACAATGCCACGGGCGGCGACGGCAAAAGAGCAGCCATCCACAAGCGCGATATGCGTCCAGCGGTCGTCACCGGCAGCAGGTTGGGATATAGCAAAGGCCGCGTTGCGCGTTTTCTTACGCCTCGATGCCGCCGTCAACATTGATTGCCGCGCCCGTCACATAGGATGATTCGGGACCGGCTAGGAATGCCACCACTTCCGCGACTTCCGCCGGTTTGCCATAGCGGCCGAGCGCAGTGAGAGGTGCCATGTAACCGGCAAATTCGCCCGCCGCTGGGTTCATATCAGTGTCGATCGGGCCAGGTTGGACCACGTTCACCGTTATGCCCTTCGGCGCGAGTTCGCGCGCCCAGCCCTTGGTGAAACCTTTCACGGCAAATTTGCTGGCGCCGTAGAGCGCGCCACCGACATAGGAGATGCGCTCGCCATTCACCGAACCGATGGTGATGACGCGCCCGCCTTCGCCCATATGCTTGGCCGCCTCGCGCACTGCGGTGAACACGGCGCGGACATTGACGTTAAAGACCTGGTCGTAATCCGCATCCGTGACGTCGGTCACAGGCTTGGCAATAAACACGCCGGCATTGTTGACCAAAATGTCTAGTCGGCCGAATTGTTTGACAGTAAGCGCAATCAGAGTTTGTACCTGTCCGGCGTCGGCGGCGTCCGCCTTGATTGCCAGGCTCCTACCGCCTTGCGCTTCGATCTCAGCCACGATTTTCTCGGCGGCTTCGGGGGAAGCGGAATAGCTGATGGCGACCGAGGCGCCGTCCGCAGCGAGGCGTTTGGCGATAGCCGCGCCGATGCCCCTGCTGCCGCCCGTGACCACGGCGACCCTGCCGGCCAAGCGCTCGGAATTATGATTTTTCTCAGTCATCGCTGTACTCCATGATTGTTGGGAAACTTCAAATAAGGACAGAGTTCGATAGTTCAAGTTTTTCGAACTATTGAACTCTGAATGTTAGCCATCACATTCTAGTGTATGCGACCCTTTCATCATCCCCCCGCCGGAGAGCTGAAGCTCGAGAGCGTGCTTTACGCGCTTGGCGATTCCACGCGCTTGAAAATCGTGCAGGCGCTCAATCGGTCCAGCGAGTTGCCCTGCAGCGCCGCTGTATGCGGACTGGAGTTGCCGAAATCGACTCAGCATCATCATTTCCGGCTGCTACGCGAGGCGGGGGTGATTTTTACGCGCAAATCAGGCGTCTACATCATAAACCGTTTGCGCCGCGACGAGCTCGACGCACAGTTCCCAGGATTGCTCGACGCCGTTCTGGCGGCGGCCAACGAGGCAGAGCAGCCAACGCAGGCTTAATCCAGCCGGACCGCGATGCCGGCGGCGGCCATATGCGCTTTGGCCTCGCCGATCGAATGATCGCCGAAATGGAAGATGGAGGCCGCCAGCACGGCGCTGGCATGGCCATCGCGCACACCCTCGACGAGATGGTCGAGCGTGCCGACACCCCCCGAGGCAATCACCGGCACAGTCACGGCGTCGGATATGGCGCGGGTCAGCGGTATGTCGAAGCCTGCGCGCGTGCCGTCGCGGTCCATCGAGGTGAGGAGGATTTCGCCAGCGCCGAGGGCGACCACCTCGCTGGCATAGGCGATGGCGTCGAGACCGGTCGGATTGCGCCCGCCATGCGTGAAGATTTCCCAGCGCTGCGGCTCGTCAACGGCCGAGACGCGCTTGGCGTCGATGGCGACAACGATGCACTGCACGCCGAATTTCTCCGCTGCGCGGGCGACGAAGTGGCGGTCGGTCACGGCGGCGGTGTTGATGGAGACTTTGTCCGCGCCCGCATGAAGGAGGCGGCGAACATCTTCGACCACGCGTACGCCGCCACCGACGGTCAGCGGCATGAAACAGCGCTCCGCCGTGCGCGTCACCACGTCGAAGATGATGCCGCGATTTTCGTGGCTGGCGGTGATGTCGAGGAAGCAGAGCTCATCGGCCCCGGCGGCGTCATAGGCGGTCGCCGCCTCGACGGGGTCGCCCGCATCGCGCAGGTCGACGAAATTGATCCCTTTGACGACGCGGCCGTCTTTGACGTCGAGGCACGGGATGATGCGGATCTTTAGCATTTCGTCTAAACGATGTCTCGAAATTCGCCTGGATTGACCTTGTCTAACGCGCGACGCAATTCCGGCGCAAGCGGCAGCAAGTCAGACAGACGATTGCTCGCCGCGCGAAGCACGATCACCGCAAATGGCCGACCGGCGATATTTTGCTGGTAGCGAAGACTGGTGTCGATGGTGACCAATATATCGAAGCGGCCCGCAATTGCGTCCAAAAGGTCGGCGTCTGTGCATTGGTGAAGCTGTGCAAAACGCGCGGTCTGAACCTCAACGTTTTCTAGCCCGCCGAATTCGTAGCGGAAGTCCTGCGGGATGCATTCATCGAGCAGCACTCTCATTGTTATGCAGCCTTGGAGCCGCCTTCGCCGCGCGTGACGGTTTTTGCCGCCAGCTTGATAACCGCAACCGCGTGATCACGGCTCACACCGGGAAATTGGGCAAGGAACGCGGCCAAAGACTCGCCAGCTTCCAAATAGTCGAACAAGGCTCGCACGGGGACGCGCGTGCCGGTGAACACGGGTGCGCCGCTCAGATAGTCAGGCGAGATGGTAATCAGCGGATCGGGCAAGGACATCGTCACGCTCCTCCAAAAGCAGTCTATCATAAATTGGCACAGTCACCGGCCCCGCGACCCAATTCATGCCCCCCCGATCAGTACCAGCGCCTCTTTCGCATCCAGCCGCCCATCGTATAGTGCGCGTCCAGCGATTGCGCCTTCCAGCATGGCATAGTCCGGTTGCATCAACCGCCGAATGTCTTCAATCCCCGCCAAGCCGCCCGAAGCGATCGTGGGGATCGACACCTCGCACGCCAAGGCCGCCGTCGCATCCAGATTAAGGCCCGTCAGCAGCCCGTCGCGGGAAATGTCCGTGTGGATGATCGCGGCGACGCCAGCATCCTCGAAACGCTTGGCTAGCTCGGTGGCCGTCAATTCGCTCGTCTCCGCCCAGCCTTCGATAGCGACCAGCCCGTCGCGCGCGTCGATGCCGACAACGACTTTGCCGGGAAACGCTGCCGCCGCTTCCCGCACCAGCTCCGGGTCGCGGACGGCGACTGTGCCTAAAATGACACGGGCGACCCCTTCCGTGAGCCATCTCTCAATCTGCGTCATCGAGCGGATGCCGCCCCCGAGCTGCACCGGGATTGATAGCGTTTCCAATATCGCCCGCACCGCCGCTGCGTTGACCGGCTCGCCCTCAAAAGCGCCATTTAGATCAACGACATGCAGATAGTCGAAACCGAGCTGCTCGAACGCCCGCGCCTGGGCGGCCGGGTCGTCGCCGAAGACGGTCGCCTCCTCCATAAGGCCCTGTCTGAGACGCACGCATTGGCCGTCTTTCAAATCTATGGCGGGAAACAGCCGCATCCGTTAAAATCGCCTAAAATGAGACATAAGTGTTTGGGACAATACCCTTGTTGAGTCGCGCGTTAAGTGTGCGCTCCTTTTTGTAGCCGCGTCTGGAGCCGAGTTTTCCGAGTTTTTGATCGGATAGGATCCAATGCGGCGCTATATCATCTCTTACGACCTCTACCGGCCCGACAATAACTATTCTGACTTCACGCGCGAGATCAAGCGGCTCGGCGATGATTGGGAGCACCCGCTCGCCAATCTTTGGATTGTCGAGACCGAGCTTTCGGCGGCGGACATTCGCGGCTTGCTCGGCGCTCACCTCATCACCGGCGACAAGCTTTATATTTGCGAAGCGGGCGGCGATTTCGCGGGCATGGACATCGCGCCGGGTACTCCCTGCCGGATGACCGCGATCTCAGCCAATGAGCGGGCGCCCGGAAAATTGCTCGCCAATGTGCTGTCGCGAAAGGCCGAAACGCGCTCGTCGCATCTGCTCACGGCCGCCACCGGAGAAAATTGGCAATCAGCCTGAGGCCCAGTTTCTGGCTCTTCTCAGGGTGAAACTGCGTGCCGGCGACATTGTCCTTGGCGACAATCGCGGCGACGGGGCCGCCATAATCCGCGTTCGCGACGACTTCGCCGCCGTCCGCCTTCGTCAAGGCGTATGAATGCACGAAATAAGCGTGCCAGCCGTCCGCCCCGGCTGGGATGCCTTCCAGCAATGGGTGCTCTCGATTGGGATTGAGCGTGTTCCAGCCCATATGCGGGATTTTGAGGCTTGGGTCGCCAGGCTCGATCATTCGAACCTCGCCCTTCACCCAGCCCAGCCCCTCCGTCACGCTGTGTTCATAGCCGCGCTCGGAAAGCAGTTGCATTCCGACGCAGATGCCGAGGAACGGCTTGCCTTCACGCCGCACGCTGGCCTGGAGCGCGTCCAGCATTCCGTCCACCCCGCGCAGGCCCGCCAAGCAATCGGCGTAAGCTCCCACGCCGGGCAGGACGATGTGTTCCGCGCGCCGCACAGCCTCGGGGTCCGACGTCACAAGAATGCGGTGGCCGGTCCCAGCCTCTGCCGCCGCGCGTTCAAATGCCTTGGCCGCCGAATGCAGATTGCCCGAACCGTAATCGACGATAGCGAGATTCATGCCTCAACCGCCGTGCGACGGAAACATCCCGATCACCGGCACGCCCGGCCCTTGCACGGCGCCACCTGCCACCGGCGCGCCTGTCGCCGACAGGGCGGACATGCGGAGACGGTCGCTCCTTGCTTCGGGCAGCCATTCCATCAAATAGCGGCGTTCGCATTCTTCCAGATTGCGGCCGGAAACGACGCTCTTCATCACATAGCCCCGCCGCTCCAGCGAGGCGCGGTAAATGTCGCGCGCCTCGAAGGCAAAGATCAGGTTGATGACAAAACCGCCCCAGGCAATCACCTGCTCGCTCGCTCCCATTGCCGAAAGCGCCACGACCAGCCCGATGCTGAGCGCCAGGTAAAGCAGCAGCCCGCGCCACAGCCGGTTCAGCAGCAGCCAGATCCCCGGGACGAGGAGCGCCCAAAACGAGAAGCCTTCCTTGACAAAGACCAGATTAAGCGCGCGCTCGTCGGTGTCTTCCGGCGCCACTTTGGGTTCGTAAACGGTGTAGGTCTGCACCGGCTGTCCTTTCCGCCGTGATTATCCGCCAAGCGTGCCCTTGGTCGTGGGAAGTAGGCCACCCTGCGCCGCGTCGATGGCGATCGCGGCCCGCAAGGCTCTTGCCAGGCCCTTATAGCAAGTTTCTGCGATGTGGTGCGAATTGGCGCCGTAAAGATTTTCCACATGCAGAGTGATGCCGGCATTCTGCGCGAAGGCCTGGAACCATTCGCGGAACAGTTCGCTATCCATTTGGCCGATCTTGGCCGCCGGAAACGCAACCTTCCAGACGAGAAACGGGCGCCCGGAAACATCGAGCGCGACCCGCGTCATCGCCTCGTCCATCGGCAGATGCACCGAGGCGTAGCGTGTAATGCCCCGCTTGTCGCCGAGCGCCTTCGCCACGGCCAGGCCCAGAGCGATACCGCTATCCTCAGCCGTGTGATGCTGGTCAATATGAAGGTCGCCTTCCGCCTTCAGCTTGATGTCGATCAGCGAATGCCGCGAGAGCTGTTCCAGCATATGGTCGAGGAACCCGATGCCCGTGTTAATGTCATAGAGACCGGTCCCATCGAGGTTCACCTCGACGGTGATCTGGGTTTCGTTGGTCTTACGGTCGATGCTGGCATTGCGCATAATTTCGTCCAGGTATAAACGCGGCGTGGCGTTGCCGGCAAACTTTCCAATTGCGCTCGCACCTTACCAGCGAAAGCTTGATATCGGATACACCGTTTACGATATGGATCGCAGCATTTTCAAGTCGGAAAACATGACCGAACCCACCTCCAGCTTCGCAAATTGGCACGGCACGACCATCCTGACGGTCCGCAAGGGCAATCGGGTGGTGATCGCCGGCGACGGGCAGGTTTCGCTCGGCCAGACGGTGATAAAAGGCAATGCCCGGAAGGTCCGCAGCCTCGGCAAGGGCAACGTCATATCGGGGTTTGCCGGCGCGACCGCCGATGCGTTCACGCTGCTTGAGCGCCTGGAGGCGAAGCTCGATCAATATCCCGAGCAGCTCTTGCGCGCCTGCGTCGATCTGGCCAAGGACTGGCGCACCGACCGCTATTTGCGCCGGCTTGAGGCGATGATGATCGTGGCGGACCGGTCGAACACCCTCGTTCTCACCGGTACGGGCGATGTGCTGGAGCCGGAGATGCATGTGATGGGCATTGGGTCCGGCGGCAATTACGCGCTTGCCGCCGCGCGGGCGCTGCTCGATACCGACATGGACGCCGAAGCCATCGCGCGCAAGGCCATGGCGATCGCCGCCGACATCTGTGTGTATACGAATAACAATCTCATTGTGGAAAGCCTCCCTTCCTCAGTTGGGGGTTGAGGCGAAAGTTGGTTGGTCCTGAATGACGAATTTTTCCCCCCGTGAAATCGTTTCCGAGCTTGACCGCTACATCATCGGTCAAAACGACGCCAAGCGCGCCGTCGCCATTGCGCTGCGCAACCGCTGGCGCAGGCAGCAGCTCGAAGGCGAGATGCGCGAGGAAGTGCTGCCGAAGAACATCCTGATGATCGGCCCGACCGGCGTCGGCAAGACTGAGATTTCGCGCCGGCTGGCCAAGCTCGCTAACGCGCCGTTCCTCAAAGTCGAGGCGACGAAATTCACCGAGGTCGGCTATGTCGGGCGCGATGTCGACCAGATCATCCGTGATTTGATGGAAATTGGCGTCAGTCTCGTCCGCGAGGCCAGGCGCAAGGAGGTGCAGGCGAACGCCCATCTGCAAGCGGAGGAGCGCGTCATAACCGCGCTGGTCGGCCCGAATTCTTCGCCCTCGACGCGCGAGAGCTTCCGCAAGCGGCTACGCTCAGGCGAGATGGACGACAAGGAGATCGAGGTCGACGTCGCCGATACCGGCTCGGGAATGCCCAGCTTCGAAATCCCCGGAATGCCGGGCAGCCAGATCGGCATGATCAATATCAACGAGATGCTCGGCAAGGCGCTCGGCGGACGCACCAAGAAGCGCAAGACCAGCGTGCGGGAAAGCTATGCGCTGCTGATCAACGAGGAATCCGACAAGCTGCTCGATACCGATCAGATCGTGCAGGAAGCCATCGGGGTCGTCGAGAATAACGGCATCGTCTTCATCGACGAAATCGACAAGATCTGCGCGCGCTCGGACCGGATCGGCGCCGATGTCAGCCGCGAAGGCGTGCAGCGTGATTTGCTGCCGCTCATCGAAGGCACGACCGTCGGCACGAAATACGGGCCGGTGAAAACGGACCACATCCTGTTCATCGCGTCCGGCGCGTTCCATGTCGCCAAGCCGTCCGACCTGCTGCCGGAAATGCAGGGCCGGCTGCCGATCCGTGTCGAGCTGAACGCGCTCACCGGCGACGATTTCCGCCGCATCCTGCGCGAGCCGAAGGCCAGCCTCATCAAGCAAACCATCGCGCTGTTGGCGACCGAAGGCGTGACCTTGGAATTCACCGAGGACGCCATCGACGCGATTGCCGATATCGCCGTGCAGGTGAATTCAAGCATCGAGAATATCGGCGCGCGGCGGCTCTCCACGGTGATGGAGCGCGTGCTCGACGAGATCAGCTTCGAGGCGTCCGACCGCGGCAACGGGACCGTCGCCATCGACGCCGATTATGTGCGGGACCATATTGGCGAACTGGCCAGGAATACAGATCTGAGCAAGTTTATTCTTTAAGCCCGGCTACACGAATTCAGCAGACGCTGTTTTGTCGAAATCCCCGCGCAAGCGCAGGGATTTCGTACTTGACGAGCCACTACTGCTAAAAATGAGCCTTTCAGCCGTTGATGAACGCCAAAAGCTGCTCGTTCACCCGGTCCTTATGCGTGTAGCACAGCCCGTGCGGCGCACCCTCATATACCTCCAGCCGTGAGCCAGGGATCATTTTCGCGGCAGCGCGGGCGGTGATGTCGATGGGGACGATGGCGTCGGCGTCGCCGTGAATGATCAGCGTCGGCATGGTGAAGGCCTTCATGTCCGGCCGGAAATCGGTCTCGGAAAACGCGCCGACGCAATCGAGCGTGCTTTTCAGCGACGCTTGCAGCGCCATGCTGAGCGTCCAACTCAAAATGCCTTCCGACACCTTCGAGCCGGGCTTGTCAGCGCCCATGAAAACCTTGCCGAAATCGCTGAAGAATTGCGGGCGGTCGGCGGTGATTCCGGCGCGCATTCCGTCGAACACCGAGCGATCGACGCCTTCGGGGTGATCGGCGGTCTTGAGCAGGAACGGCGTAACGGCGCCGATCAGCACCGCCTTCGACACCCGGTCCGTGCCGTGGCTGCTGAGATAACGGGCGATGTCGCCCCCGCCCATCGAGAAGCCGACCAGCGTAATGTCTTCCAGGTCGAGATCTTCGATGATCGCGCCGATGTCGTCCGCGAAGCTGTCATAATCATTGCCGGTCCAAGGCTGGCCGGAGCGCCCGAAGCCGCGGCGGTCATGCGCCACGCAGCGCAGGCCTTGGGAAGCCAGATACTGCATCTGATATTCCCACATGTCGGCGTTCAGCGGCCAGCCGTGACTGAACAGGACGGGTTTTCCCTGGCCCCAATCCTTGAAATAGATCTCGGTGTTGTCGCTGGTTTCGATCATCGGCATAGGCTGCCTCCATTGTGATGCTTGATCCGGAAGAATAGCTGCAACAGCGCGGTTTTCGTAACAGTTCGCCCGATACCACGAAAAACTGATTAAGTGTTTGTCGATAACAGAGGCGGCATTTGCGGCAGCGGGAAGCGCTATTCCATCCTGCGGCGGAACAACCATGCAGCGACCGACAGCGTAAAGGCGGCGATGAGGATCAGAGGCAGAATGTTCGCCGCAACCTCAAGCGCCGGCATGTCCTTTAGGAACAATCCGCGCACGATCACCAGGAAATGGCGCAAGGGGTTGGCCTGGGTGATGAGTTGAAGCCACACGGGCATGTTCTCGATCGGGGTGGCAAAGCCCGAAAGCAGGATCGCGGGCGAGGCGAACAGGAAGGTGCCGAGGAAAGCTTGCTGCTGGGTTTGGGCAAGCGAGGAAATGAATAGGCCCACCCCGACCACCGAAGCGAGAAAGAAGATTATGCCGATGTAAAGCAAAAGCAGCGAGCCGCGAAACGGCACCTCGAAAAAGAAGATTGCAACCGCTAGAAAGGCGGTGGCCTGGGCGAGACCGATGATGAGCGGCGGCAGCGTTTTGCCAATCAGGATTTCGCTGATCCGGAGGGGGGAGACCATGAGCTGGTCGAAGGTGCCCAATTCCCGTTCCCGTGCGACCGATTGGCCGGTGACGACGAGCGCGATCAAGAGGCCGAGTGTTCCGAGCAGGCTCGGTACTGTAAACCAAATGTAATCGAGATTGGCGTTGAACCAGTGCCGCACCACGATGGGCGTGTTGGTCCCGTTCTCCCCGCCGGTGCTGACGGGCGCTACCGACACCGGGCTGGATATCCCCCCGGCGATGGTTGTCAAATAGCCGAGAACGATTTGCGCGGCGTTCGAGCGCCGGCCGTCCAGGATCACCTGCATTTCGGCGGGACGGCCTGCGACGACATTGCGCGAGAAATCCTGCCCGAAATGCAGAACGGCGATCACCCGGCGGTTGTCGATCGCCGCACGCGCTTCATCGAGATTGGAAAGCCGTTGAATGCTGCGGAAGGCCGGCGCGCCATCCAGCCGTTGCAGGAATTCCGCGCTCCACCGCCCGCCGTCGCGATTGAGAACACCGATATCGATATTCGTAACGTCCAGTGTCGCGGCGTAGCTGAACAGGAACATTTGCATCAGCGGCGGGCCGATCAGGATGAAGCGGCCGCGCGGGTCGCGAAACACCGCCAGTAATTCCTTCACGATCAGGGCTCGGAGGCGGCGCCACATTATTCCAGGCTCTTTCTTGTGCTGCGGGCGGTCAGGACCAGGAACACCGCGCCGATCCCCAGCATCGCCGCGATGTTGCCGAGGAGCAGCGGCCAGATATCGCCCGCAAGGAAGACGGTTTGCAGGCTGGGGATGAGATAGCGGGCAGGGACGATATAGGTGATTAGCTGGATGATTTCCGGCATCGAGCCGATCTCAAAGATGAAGCCGGATAGGAGGAAAGCGGGCAGGAAGCCTGAAAGCAGTGCGGCTTGAGAGGCGACAAATTGGTTCTTGGTCGCGGAGGAAATGAGAAGCCCCTGGCCGAGGGCGGGCACGAGAAAGGCGGAGGAGATCAAGACAAGCGCGAGAATCGAGCCTCGCAGCGGCACTCCGAACAGAAAGACGCCGATCGTCGTGCACATCGCCATCGCGCCGAGGCCGAGCACGAAATAGGGGATCAGCTTGCCAAGGATCATCTCGGTGGTCGAAATCGGCGTCGCCATCATGGCTTCCATCGTGCCTCGCTCCCATTCTCGCGCGACGACGAGGGCGGTGAGCAGCGTGCCGACCAGCGTCATGACGATGGCGATGACGCCAGGGACCAGGAAGTAGCGGCTTCTCAGCTCTGGATTGAACCAGAAGCGCGGCTCCAGACTGATGGTTTGCGTCGCGCCCGATCCGCTCTGCGCTGCGGCCCAATTGCTCCACACGCCTTGCGCGTAATTTTCTACGAATTTTGCCGTATTCGGCTCCGAGCCGTCGGTGATGACCTGAATTCGGGTCGCGTTCGGGCCAAGCTCGGCCTCCTCGCCAAAGGCGGCGGGGATGATGATGATGCCGCGGATGCCGCCGGCAATCAGCAAAGGCTCCAATTCCCGCCGGTCGCGGGCGTCGGTGACGGCGAAGAAGCGGGAGGCGCGGAATGCGGCGGCAAGGCTCTGCGACGGCTCGCTCGCGGTCTCCACCGCCACCCCGATCCGAACCACATTGGCATCGAGCGAAACGCCGTAGCCGAACAGGAATAAGAGGATCAGCGGCAGCACGAAGGCGATCAGGATGCTGCTCGGATCGCGCACGATCTGAATGGTTTCCTTGACGAGCAGCGCGGCGAATCGGCGGCCGCGCCCGTTCGGATTGGCCCCGCCGCTCATGCCGCCGCCCTTTCCGCGCTCTCCGATGCGTTAACGAGATGGATAAAGGCGTCCTCCAGCGACGGCTCGGGGTTGGCCTCCGACGCCGCCTTGCCTTTCAAATCATCGGGCGAGCCAAGCGCGATGGTTTCGCCGCGATAGATCAGGGCGATACGGTCGCAGTATTCAGCTTCGTCCATGAAGTGGGTGGTAACCAGAATGGCGACGCCCTTGGCGACGAGGCCGTTGATGTGCGTCCAGAACTCGCGCCGCGTGATCGGATCGACGCCGGAGGTCGGCTCGTCGAGGAACAAGGCCTCCGGCTCGTGCATGACAGCGCAGGCGAGTGCAAGCCTCTGCTTGAAGCCAAGCGGCAAGTCCTTGGCGTTGGTGTTGAGATAGGTGGCAAGGTCGAAGGCTTCGATCATCGCCTCGATCTTGCCGCGCTTGCGCGCGCTGCCTAACCCGTAAACGCTGGCGAAGAATTCGAGATTTTGCCCGACGCTCAGATCGCCATAGAGGGAGAATTTCTGCGCCATATAGCCAAGCCGGTTCCGTGCGTCGGCGGCGGCGCGGCGCAGATCGAAGCCCGCCACGCGGCCCTCGCCGCTGGTCGGCTTCAGCAGCCCGCAAAGCATTTTGAAGGTGGTGGATTTGCCCGCGCCGTTCGGCCCGAGCAGGCCGAAGATTTCGCCCGGCGGGATGGAGAACGTCACGTCGCGCGCGGCCGTGAAATCGCCGAATTTTTTCGTCAGGCCGCGCGCCTCGATGACCGGACCCTGTCCCGTCTGCGGGGCGACATTCGCCGCCAGCGCTGAACCCCCGCCGGGCGCGCCGCCCAGCGCGTCGATGAAGGCGTCCTCGAAGCGCGGCTCGATGGCGGCGATCCCGACAGCGGCGAAACGCGCGCTTAAGGCGCTGCGCAACCCTTCCACGCCGCCTTCCGGCTTTTCGCCGGTCACCAGCCGGAGCGCGTTGCCTTGGATAACCCCATCAATAATCGTGGCGGCGTCCAGCGCCTCGGTGAGCGCCGCCCGCCGCTCGCCCTCGATCGCGGTTACCTGGAAGACGCGGCCGGCGACACGGGCCGTCAACTCCACCGGGTCGCCCTCGAACAAAAGCCTGCCTTCGTTGAGCAGCAGGACCCGGTCACAGCGCTCCGCCTCGTCGAGATAGGCCGTCGACCAAACGACCGCGATCCCTTCCCCCTTCAATTCTTGCACCATGCGCCACAATTCGCGCCGGGAGATCGGATCGACTCCGACGCTCGGTTCGTCTAGCAGCAGCACGCGCGGGGTGCGGATCAGCGCGCAGGCGAGGCCAAGCTTCTGCTTCATGCCGCCGGAGAGCTTGCCGGCATAGCGCTGGGTGAAGGGTTCGAGCGCGGTGAAATGCAGAAGTTTCTCAAACGTCGCAGCGCGCTCGGCATCAGGCAGGCCGCGCAATTTAGCATAAAGGTTCAGATTTTCCTGAACGGTCAGGTCCTCATAGAGGCCGAAGCGTTGCGGCATGTAGCCGATCTCGTTCTGCACCGCTTGAGGGTCGTCCCGCGTATCGAATCCCAGGACTGCGATGCGCCCCTCGTCGGGCGCGAGAAGACCCGTGATCAGCCGGATCAGCGTCGTCTTGCCCGCGCCGTCGGGGCCGACCAGCCCCGTCACAACGCCGCCATTCACCTCGGCGCTGATCGCCGTGAGCGCCGCTTTCCCGGCAAAGCTCTTGCCGACACCGTTGAGCGCGATAAGCGGGGAGGCCATCGATCCGCGCTCCTATTTGCTCGATGCGACCGCTGGAGCGCCGTTCGATAGCCGCAATGTCACCGGCATCCCTTGGCGCAGCGCGCTATCGGGGTTCTTGACGATGACGCGGAAGCGGTAGACGAGGTCGGCGCGCAGCTCAGGCGTCTCGACCGATTTCGGCGTGAACTCGGCGACGGGCGAGATGAAGCCGACCTGCCCGTCGTAAGGCTGGCCGGGTTTGGTATCGGTGAACAGCTTGACGGGCGCGCCGGGATGGATCAGCCCGAGCTGGGCTTCGGCGATATAAGCGCGGACCCAGACCGGGTCTTGCAGCGACAATGTGTAAACAGTCGTGCCGGAGGCGACGATGGCGCCCGGCTCGACCGCACGGGTAAGGATGATTCCTGCGGCGGGGGCGCGCAATTCGGCATCGGCCAGCGATGTCTGGGCGACCTGCTTCTCAGCGCGGGCGGCTTCCAGCGCCGCACGGCCAGCCGCGATATCCTCCTTGCGCGGACCCTCTACCGCCAGCTTCAACGCCGCTTCCGCCGATCTGAGCTGGGCCTCCGCGTCCCGAAGCTGCTGGGCGGCGTTGTCGAAGGATTGTTTCGAAGCATAGTCGTTCTTGGCCAGTTCCTGCTGCCGGCCGAACACGCCGCGGGCATTTTCCAGGGTAGCCTTGCGCGCCGCGACATCCGCGCTCGCCTGCTCGATCTCCTCCGGGCGGTTCCCCGCGTCCAATTTCGCGACGTTCGCGGCCTGCTGATCGACATTGGCGGTTTGCAGCGCGACCTCGTTTTCGAATGGCGTTTTGTCGAGGCTGGCCAGCAACTGCCCGGCCACAACGGTATCGCCCTCATCGACGGTCATCTGCGCGACCCGACCCGCGACCCGCAAGCCCAGCGAAACATCGCGGATATCCACATTTCCGTAGAAGACGGAGGGCTTCCCTTCGCCGCCAAAATACGCGCTGTAAATAAACCAGCCACCTATCGACGACACCGCCAGCAATGCGGCGATTATGGCAATTCGCCTGGTCACGCGTGTAAATCCCTGTTATGACTGACCGGTCAGTCATAGATGAACCTTGCGATTGGCCTTGTCAATCACCCATTTGCGAAAGTCTGTACTTGCCCGGAGGACCGATTGAGCAGTTCAAGTGAAACGCCAGACGCAAAAGATCCCAAGAGCGCGCGCGTAAGCAATATCCTCGCGGCTGCGCTCGAAGAGTTTTTCGAGCAAGGCTTTGCGGCGGCGCGGCTGGAGTCGATCGCTGAGCGGGCCGGCATCGGCAAGGGCACGATCTATCTTTATTTCGACAGCAAGGACGTGCTGTTCGAAGAAGCCGTGCGCAGCGTTATCGCGCCGATTTTGACCCGGATCGAGTCGGTTGCTCTGGCGCCGCAAGGCTCCGCGGAGGACATTCTACGCGCGATGATCTCGACTTTTTATCGCGATGTGATCGGCACCGAGCGTAGGCGGCTGATGCGCCTGCTCATCGGCGAAGGCCCGCGCTTTCCCAAGCTGATTGCTTTTTATCATGCGGAAGTGCTCACGCGCGGCATGACCGCGATCCGGCATGTCTTGCGCTATGGCGTCGAGAGAGGCGAATTCGCGTCTTCCGCAGCCATCGAATATCCGCAGGTCGTCATGGGGCCGGCGCTCGTCGGCGCGATCTGGAAGCTGTTGTTCGACGAGATTGAGCCGATGGATCTCGACCGGCTCCGTGACGCGCATCTGGAGATCATCTTGCGCGGCCTCGCCGTGCGCCCGGAAAAGGGCTGAAGCAGGCGCTTAAAAGCCGTTCTGGTAAACGTAATTAACCGGGCTTATTCTATAGCGCCATGCGAATAAATTAAATCATGCATGGCGCTCTAATTTTTTGTTTTTCGCATCGTTTTTGCGCAAAACCGGTTCCCACTTTTGCGCACGATGCTCTAGGTGAGCTTGTCGACCGCCGCCAGGGAGGGCCGCAATGTGGGTTAAGCGATGAAGTGCTTGCCGAACATGGGACAGGCTCTCAGCATCAATGCCAAACTCTTCCCTGGCAAGACCGGCGCCCGCGATCTTGAAAGGTCCATGACGTTCCATGAATGGAATGCGCGCGCCTGCCGTCTCGCAAACGCGCTGCTGGGCATTGGGCTGTCGAAGGGCGACCGGATCGTGGTGCTCGCCTATAATTGCGTCGAATGGCTCGAAATCTATGCCGCCTCCGCTAAGGCTGGGCTGGTGGCCGTTCCCGTCAATTTCCGTCTGACCCCACCCGAGATCGCTTATATCGTCGAGAATTGCGAAGCTTCCGCGCTGATCGTGCAGGACGAACTGGCCCCGTGCATCGAAGCGGTTCGCGCCAACCTGTCTCTGCCGGAGGGAAAATTCATCCATTTCGGCGGCGCGTCCTGTCCCGCGGGCTACCGCGCCTATGAAGAGCTGATCGGAGCGGCGCGGGATGCCGAACCGGACGTAAGCGTTCATCCCGACGATCCGTGGATGCTGATGTATACCTCCGGCACAACCGGCAAGCCCAAGGGTGCGATCCGCAGCCACAAGGGCAGCGCGCTTCTCTCGCTCGTGACCGAAATCGAGCTGAGCATCACCCGGAACGATGCCGCATTACTGGTGATGCCCATGTGTCATGCGAACTCGCTCTATTTCTTCGGCGCCTTCAGCTATTGCGGAGCAGCGTGTTCGGTGTACAGCCGGAAGAGCATCGACCCGGAACACCTCTTGCAAACGCTGTCCGAAGGCTTTGCCACCTTTACCTCGCTGGTGCCCACGCACTACACGATGATGCTCGACGTGCCCGCCTCGACGCGCGGCAAATATGCCGTGGACCGGCTGACGAAGTTGATGATCTCGTCCGCGCCCGCCCGTCGGGATACCAAGCTGGCCATCATGGACATGTTTAGGAATGCAGGTCTGTTCGAACTGTACGGTTCGACGGAAACCGGATGGGTCACGATGCTGCATCCCGAGGAGCAGTTCACCAAGCTCGGCACAGTCGGCCGCGAATGTGTCGGCTCGGCTCCGATCAAACTGCTCGATGAGAACGGGGATGAGGTTCCAGACGGCGCAGCCGGCGAACTCCATTCCTGCAACGCCTACACATTCGACGGCTATTGGAAACTGCCGGAGAAAACGAAGGAAGCCTTTCGCGGCGATTATTGCACCGTCGGCGACATGGCCTTGCGCGATTCCGACGGCTACATCCAACTCGTCGACCGCAAGAGCAACATGATTATTTCCGGCGGCGAGAATGTTTATCCTTCCGAAGTCGAGGCGCTGCTGGGGTCCTTCCCGAAGGTAAACGACGTCGCCGTGATCGGCCTGCCCGACGAGAAATGGGGCGAGCGGGTTCACGCGGTCATCATCGCGAAGGAGGGCATGGAGCTGACCAAGGAGGAGGTGCTGGACTGGTGCAAGGACCGGATCGCCGGTTACAAGCGCCCGCGCTCTGTCTCTTTCATTACCGAAGCCGAGATGCCGAGAACCGCAACTGGCAAGGTCCAGCACCGTCTCCTTAAGGCTCGTCAAATCGGCGGCCTGTCGGAGTAAACACCGAAAAAAAGACCCGCAAATCCGCGCGGCAAAGGGAGAAGCGCCATGACGACATCGCCCGATCAAGTCCAAGATTTGAACGCCGATGAGACCGCCTGCGCCGCCTGGGTCGCGCGCTTCCTGAAGGAGCGCGGCGTCGACAGGATTTTCGGCCTCCAGGGCGGTCATATCCAGCCGATCTGGGACCGCGCGGCGCGGCTCGGTATCCGGATTATCGACGTTAGGCACGAGGCAGCGGCCGTCCATATGGCACACGCCCATGCGGAGCTTACGGGCACACTCGGCGTCGCGATGGTGACGGCGGGGCCGGGCGTGACCAATACCGTGACGGCGATGGCGAACGCCTCGCTCGCGCGCCAGCCGGTGCTGCTCATCGGCGGCTGCACCTCGCGTCCGCAAGCGAATATGGGGCCACTCCAGGACATTCCCCATGTCGATATCATGCGCCCGATCACACGAGCCTCGCGGACGGCGCGCGTCCCCGAACAGGTGATCCGGGAATTGGACGAAGCTGTCGCCAGGGCGATGGGCGATATGGGCGAGCCAGGTCCGGTTTATATCGAAATCCCGACCGACGTGCTTCGCGCGTCGCTCCCCGCCCAGCTCGTCCTCGACGATTGGATGCGCCCAAAGCCCGCGCGCGTCCTGATGCCGGACCCTGACGCGGTCGAGCAGGCCATCGAGGCGCTTTGGTCGGCGAAGCGCCCGCTGGTGATCTCGGGCCGGGGCGCGATGCAGGCAGGCGCCGAGATTGTGCGGCTGCTCGATGCGACCGGCGCGCTCTATCTCGATACGCAGGAAAGCCGGGGCCTCGTGCCTGCGGACCACCCTTCCGCCGTCGGGGCTATGCGCGCCGCCGCCATGACTGAGGCGGATGTCGTACTGGTGATCGGCCGCAAGCTGGATTATCAGCTCGGCTATGGATCGCCAGCCGTGTTTCCTAACGCGCGTTTCGTCCGCATCGCCGAAACAGCGGGCGAGTTGCTCGATAACCGGCGCGGCCAACCAGAGATTTTGGCGACGCCGTCTCGCGCTCTGGCCGCTCTCGTTGAGGGCGCGGGCAATCGCCCTCCCGCCATTGAGGCAGGTTGGGCGGAAGGTCTAAAGCGCCGCCATAGCGAGCGGATGGCGGCGGCCTCCGCCACTGAGGCCAAAACCGTCGGTGCTGACGGAAAAATCCATCCCGAGGCGATCTTCGCGGCAATCGCTCATGTGGCCGATCCCGACTTCATCGCCGTGGCGGACGGGGGCGACCTGCTCAGCTTTGCCCGCATCGGGCTGAAGGCGCGGACTTATCTCGACGCTGGAGCCTTCGGTTGCTTGGGCGTCGGTGTTCCCTACGCCATTGCCGCTGCGCTCGCGTTCCCCGAACGGCAAGTCATATCCGTCACCGGCGACGGCGCGTTCGGCATCAATGCGATGGAGATCGATACGGCCGTCCGCCACGGCGCAAAAGCGGTTTTCATTGTGTCGAACAATGCGGCCTGGAATATTGAGCGCTACGATCAGGAGGTCAATTACGGGGGGCGGGTTGTAGGCACGACTTTGCGCCATTCCGACTATGCCGGCATGGCCAAGGCCCTTGGGGCTTATGCGGAGCGGGTCGACGATCCAGCCGCTCTGCCCGCCGCCCTGGAGCGCGCGCTGGCTAACACACCCGCGCTGCTCGATATCATAACCTCGCAGGCGGCCGTCTCATCTGATGCCAGAAAGGGCCTTGGCTTCGTACCGGACTTCCAGCCGCTGACCGTCTGGGACGAGGCGGAGCAGCGGCGCCGCCAGGCGAATAAGACCATAATTGCCTGAGATTGAATCGATTGGGCTCTTCAAATGTCGTCGTCTCCGCGAAGGCGGGGGGCGCTAAACGTGCGACCAATCGCAACCTGAACAGGCCCGCTTCTTTTCAAGCAGGAAATTCCGCACGGCTTGGTCCTCGGTGAGCGCGATGGCGCGATCGAAAGCGTGGGCGGCTTGCTGAGACCGTCCCAGTTCGGCGAGAAGGTGCGCGCGCGCGGCCCAATAGGGCTGGTAGGTCTGGATAGGTTCGGGCCGCAACTCGTCGAGAAGCGCCAGGCCGCGTTCGGGTCCAAGCGCCTCGGCATAAGCGGCCGCCCGGCTGACCAGCGCGCCGGTGCTCGGCTCCTGGCTCACCAGCAGATCGTAAAGCGCCATCAAAGCCTGATGGTTGGCGACACCGGTTACGCCCCGCTGAACATGGACGGATTGGATCGCCGCCTCCGTCTGGAAGCGCCCGAAAACACCTCGACGTGCGGCCAGGGTCAGGTGGTTTTCCGCCTCGATGATGAGCGCGCGCGACCAGAGCTTGGCGTCTTGCTCGGCGAGCGGCACGAAAGCGCCGTCCGGCGTGCGGCGGGCCAGGACCCTTGCTTCGCAATATAGGAGAAGCGCCAGCAGCCCCCGCGCCTCGGGCTCCTCCGGCATCAGCGAGACGAGCAGCCGGGCCAGATAGATGGCCTCTTCGGCAAGGCCCTGCCGCTTCGGATCGGCGCCGTTCAAATCCTCCCACGCAGCGCCATAGGCGGCGTAAACCGCAAAGAGCACAGCGGACAGCCGGTCGGGAAGCTCGTCTCGGCCAGGCACGGCGAAGGCGATTCCGGCGTCCCGGATTTTGGCCTTGGCGCGGGAGAGACGCTGGCCCATTGCGGACGGCGCGATGAGGAAAGCCGAAGCGATGAGCGCCGCGTCGAGGCCCAAAATGGTTTGCAACATCAGGGGCGTGCGCGCGGCCTCATCGATGGCGGGGTGAGCGCAGATAAACATCAGCTTCAGCCGCTCATCCGGAAAATCGTCCGCCGCCTCGCCCCGCGATTGGCGCTCATCGGCGAGCAGCTCCAGCACGGGCTGCGCGGCGCCGCGGGTCAAATCATGGCGGTAGGCGTGGCTGAGGCGATGGCGGGCAGCGGTCAACAGCCAGGCATCCGGCTTGTCCGGAATGCCGCGCTCCGGCCAGACTTCGAGCGCGGTGCGAAAAGCTTCGGCGAGCGCGTCCTCCGCCGCCGCGATGTCGCGGCTGCGCGCGGCAACCATCGCCAACAGGCGGCCGTAGGAGGTGCGCGCCGCCGTCGCTGCCACGCGGCGCGCATCGCCATCGTTCATCCGGTCTGAGCGCCGCTCATCGGCGGCATGACCGGCCGCACTTCGACGCTCGCATAGACGGCCGATGGACTGCGCGCGGCCCAATCGAGCGCCGTGTCCAGGTTGGGGGTCTCGATGATGACATAGCCGCCGAGCTGCTCCTTGGTATCGGCGAAGGGGCCGTCCTCGACATGGCGTTTTCCGTCGCGCACGCGCACGGTTGTCGCGGTGTGCGGGCCTTGCAGACCATTGCCGCTGACCACAACGCCCGCCTCGTTCATCGCGGCGATGTAAGTGCTCCAGGCGCCCCAATAAGCCCCGGCCTTAGCGGGATCGTTGCGCTCGTCGAACTGCGCCTGCATTTCCTTGAAAATGAGCATGTATTGCATGGGATCGGTCCTTTCATGCGAGTTTAGAAGGGCATTCGGCTCTGGCGCAATGGATTTACCCTGCGCCTGCATCCATGAGCCGCGACCTCTGCCGATTTCGACATGCGGGGAAAAATAAATGCGCCCTTGATGCTCCCCGGGTGCGCCGCGCCTCAATAGCCGAAGGCCGAACGCAAGCCGGGTAGAGAGGCCACGGCAGGCTCGCCGCTCGCAAGGTTCGAACTCATCACATAGACGCCCATCAAAGCGGCCATTACGGGAATGAATATGACGTGGAAATACCACAGGGCGTCCCGTACGCGATGCGCCCGTTCAAGCCGCCGATTAACACGCAAAATCGAGATGAAGATCATCAGACTGACGATCATATAATCGAACAGGAAGATGCGGTCCGAGAGCGTCGCGACATCGGAGTCGACCTTGGGGATGGTCAAATAAAGCGCCACGGCGGATAAAAGCGCGGTGACCTGGATGGTTACGATTGCCTCGAAATGCGTGTTCGGAATGAAGATCGCCAGGTAAGCGATGCCCATGATGAACATCAGCGGGATTACCACGCGGAGAAAGTAATCCGTCGCCTGCCGCTGCATCACCCAGACGAAACTGCCCTTGTAGAACGGCACTACGCTTTGGTCGTGCGTCATCGCGTCGATGATAGGCAGGAAATCTTCGTCATAGCCGACATAGTCTTGACTGACCCGCCAGCCATCGGTGGCGACCTGCCGATCGCGCAGATGCGGCGGTGGCGCTTGGACGATAAAGGGCGCATTCCCGTCCTTCGGCCGGAGATCGATGGCAAAACGCTGCGTATCGAATGGGTAGTCCATGAAATGCGGTTCAAACATGAACTTGCCGGACACGGCGTAGATTTTCATGCCGTCGGGGTAGACGACGCTTTTCCCGCCTTCATTGACCGTTCGGATGTTGAGTTGCCGCTGATTATTGCTGGGTTCGATGAAGGCATTGGCGAATTCGATCTGATCGATGCTTTGTCCCTTGCCTTCATGCATGGAGATATAGAATTCCGCGGCAAAACTTTTCTCATTGTCGTCGACGCGGAAGGCGCGGGTGAGGTCGATGTCGAGATAGAGCGTCCGGATTTGCCTGAGCGCATCGTTTTTCAAGCCAACATATTGGATCGGCGCGAGTTGAATCGCGCGCTGACCCTTCGGACGCATCAGAATGAAGGGCGTGCGAGCCGCCGTGCGGGATGCCGCCCTGAACGACCAGTTCTCCATCGTCCCCGGAAAGGTGCCACGGCCTGAGGCGAAATCCGTCGCCAGCGTCTTGATGACCTGCGTATGGAGCGCTGCCGCGCCCGCCGACGGCCCGGCCGATTGAGCCGCCTTGGCGATAAGAGCGACCATGTCGGCATATTGCGCACCGGTCGCCACCGCCCTCAGATTGGCATTTGACAGCGCGCTCGCGGATGGGGTTTGCTTGCGCTGTTCCTTGCACTCGCCGGACTTCCAGCCTGGCGCGTCCGAATTGCGCCGGCCCTCGAAGACCCATCGATGCGGGTCTGACAGGGAAATACGCTTGCGTAGACGGTCGTTAAAGGCATCGGGCACGCCGTCCCAGCTCAGCTGGTAAAGGTCTCCGGAATAGGAAAACCCTTCGGATTCCAGCATCGTCTCTATCCGTCCAGTCACGAAAACCGGCGGCTCAATGCCTGCCTTACTCATCGCGTTGAGCACATTGGCGGAGCGGCTGCCGCCCACGCTCATGATAACAAAATCGGGATTTTTGGCTTTGAGATCGTCTATCGCCGCCGCGATCTCCGCCGGATCGAGTTTGTTGTCGGTGATCGTCAGCCGGTAGTCGGCGATGAAGCCGGGTGCCTCCAAGCGCTCTTTCAAGCCATCGCCAAAGGCCGAGCTTGAAAGCTGCTCCTTCAGGCCGATGAAGGCTGGCCGGCGGAAGGCAAGATCCTTGGTGAAACGGGAGAGCACAGGGACATTGTCGTCATCCTGCGAGGCACGCATGGAGAACACGTTCGGATAGTTCGCGAAGATGCTGCTGACCGCAATGTTAGAAATGAACGGGACGCCGCTGTTTCGTATCTCCGTGCCCGCGGTGTCGAAAACTTCCTTGGCCCGGTCGGGGTTGGTAAGCCCAATCATAGCGATAGTTTGCGGGTCGGAAAGCGCCGCCTTGACATTGACGATGGATTGTTTGGCGTCCCCCTTATCATCGAGAAATTGCAGGTTCAAGCGGCGCCCGGCGATGCCTCCAGCTTCATTGACTTGATCGCGAGCTTCCTTAGCGAGCCGCGTGATGGCGGCCGCATTCCCGGAGTCGAAGCATTGCGTGGAGCGGGAATTGATGAAGACCGCGATGTTGAAAGGCGTCGCGTTGGCGCTGCCCTCGTCCGGCGCCGCGAAGACGCCCGGCGCGGTCATCATGGCGATCCAGATAAAAGGCGCCAATGCCCAAAGCGCCAGCCGCTGCCCGCGCCGCCAATCGACCCAGCCCGAAACACGAGCATTAGACCCTGCCGGTTCCACGTCGTGCTCCTCCCCACCCTAATACAGCATGGTCATAGCAGGAACTGGCCCACTGCGAAAGCTCGGCCCGAGCATTTGCCTTATCGCGCCCTATGCCATTCGGCCATGCCTGCAATTTGCGCGGCGCTGCCAGTTTTGTATGCAATCTTGTATGCAATAGAACTGCGGATGATGACGAAATCCCGGCGAAGCCTGACTTATGCGTTTGGCACAGGCTTTGCTTAGTTGATTGCGTGAAGCTCAGCTTGGAGGCCCGCCATGAAGCGCCGCGACTTCCTCAAATCCGTTGCCGCAACCGCCGCTGTGAGTGCGCTTGCCGCTCCGGCCCTTCGATCCGCCGCAAAGGCTCAGTCACGGCAGGAAACGCTGCTTTTCGTGACGGAAAGCGGGCCGAACAATTTCGACATTCACGGCGTCGGCACGAATCGTCCCGGCTATGAAGTATCGTGGAACTGCTACGACCGCCTGATGAGTTACGGGTCGAAGACGCTTGCCGACGGCACGCTGTCTTATGATCGCGACAAGCTCGTGCCGGAACTCGCCGAGGAATGGACCACAGGCGAGAACTCCGTCACCTTCAAGCTGCGCAAAGACGCCAAATTCCACAACGGCGCGCCGATCACGGCGAAGGACGTGAAATGGTCGTTCGACCGCGCGGTGACGGTCGGCGGCTTCCCGACCTTTCAGATGAAGGCCGGCTCCCTGGAAAAGCCCGAGCAGTTCGTCGCCGTTGACGATCACACCTTCCGCGTCGATTTCCTGCGCAAGGACCGGCTGACCATGCCGGACCTCGGGGTCATCGTGCCGGCGGTCTACAACTCCGAGCTGATCAAGCAAAACGTCACGGAGAAGGACCCCTGGGGTCTGGAATATACCAAGGTCAATACGGCTGGCGGCGGCGCCTATAAGGTGGTTCGCTCGCAGCCGGGCAGCGAGGTCGTCTACGAACGCTATGACGACTGGAAATCCGGGCCGCTGCCGAAAATCAAGCGGGTCGTATGGCGGATGGTGCCCTCGGCTGGCAACCGCCGGGCGCTGATCGAGCGCGGCGACGCTGACATTTCTTTCGATTTGCCCTCAAAGGATTTCGCCGAGCTGAGAAGCGCCGGCAAGGTGAACGTCGCCTCCACGCCAATCGGCAACGGCATCTGGTACTTGGGTATGAACGTCAAGAAGGCTCCCTTTGACAATGTCAAGGTGCGCCAAGCCGTCGCCTATGCCGTGCCGTTTCAGAAGATCATGGACGCGGTGATGTTCGGCCTTGCCAAACCGATGTACGGCGCGGCAAGCAACGCGGCCTCCGACACGAGCTGGCCGCAGCCGCATGGCTACAACACCGACATCGAGAAAGCCAAGGCGCTGCTCGCCGAGGCAGGCGTGGCAGGCGGGTTCGAGACCACGCTCTCTTTCGATCTTGGCTTGGGCGTGATCGGCGAGCCGCTCTCCGTGCTGGTTCAGGAAAGCCTTGGCCAGATCGGCATCAAGGCAACAATCAACAAGGTGCCGGGAGCGAACTGGCGCAGCGAGCTGATCAAGAAGGAGCTGCCAATGATCGCCAACTTCTTCTCGGGCTGGCTCGACTATCCGGAATATTTCTTCTTCTGGTGCTATCACGGTCAAAACGCCGTCTTCAACACCATGAGCTACCAGAATGCGGGCATGGACGCGCTGATCGACGCCGCGCGCGCCGCCGCCGCCGCCGGCGATATGGCCGCCTATGAGAAAGACGTGACGGGCTTCATCGGCCAGGCCTTCGCGGAGGTGCCCCGCATCCCGCTGTTCCAGCCCTATCTGAACGTGGCGATCCAGAAGAATATCTCTGGCTATCAATATTGGTTCCACCGCCAGCTCGACTATCGTTCGCTCGCAAAAGCGTAGAGGCGGCTTGGGTGGAACCAATTGACAGCCAAGTGATTTGAGGAGGCCGGTCCATGCTGGTGATGATTTTGAAACGGCTGACGACGGTTATTCCGAGCCTGATCGGCGTCGTCATCGTGACATTCCTGCTGACGCGGGCGCTTCCCGGCGATCCGGCGGCCTATTTCGCCGGCGCGGCTGCCACGCCCGAGGCTGTGGAGGAGGTGCGCAAGCAGCTCGGCCTCGACCAGCCCTTGCCGGTGCAATTCGTCCGCTATGTGGGCGATCTGGCGCGGGGCGATCTCGGCGTTTCGCTGACGACGGGCCAGCGCGTCACCCAGGACATCGCAGCGCGGCTTCCCGCCTCGGCGGAGTTGACGCTGCTCGGCCTGATCTTTTCGATTGCGCTCGCCGTACCGCTCGGCGTTTTCGCGGCGCTGAAGCCGGGTTCGCTCGTCGACCATGCCTGCCGGGTGGTCGCGACGGCCGGCGTCTCCTTGCCGGTATTTTTCACCGGCCTGATCCTTGTCTATGTGTTTTATTATCTGCTCGGCTGGGCGCCCGCCCCGCTCGGACGGCTGGATTTCTTCTACAGCGCGCCGCCTACCGTCACCGGCTTTTACTTGATCGACAGCCTCCTGATCGGTGACGGGGAGGTCTTTTGGGCGAGCCTGAAGCAGATCGTCCTGCCCGCGCTCACGCTCGGCATCTTCTCCATCGCGCCGATCGCGCGTATCACTCGCGCCTCGATGCTGGCGGTGCTGGCTTCGGATTTTGTGCGCACGGCTCGCGCAAGCGGCCTCGCGCCCACCACTGTCATCATCACCTATGCGCTTCGCAACGCCCTGCTGCCGGTCGTCACCACGCTTGGCATGGTATTTTCCTTCCTGCTCGGCGCGAATGTGCTGGTTGAGAAGGTCTTCGCCTGGCCAGGCATCGGCTCCTACGCGGTGGAGGCGCTGATTTCCTCCGACTTCGCCCCCGTCCAGGGCTTCGTGCTGACCATGGCGGTGATGTATGTGGCGCTCAATCTGACGATCGACATCCTTTATGGGCTGATCGACCCGCGCGTAAGGATCGAGGCATGACCGACGCAACAACCGACGCCGTGACGCCCGCGCCGTCCGGCCTTGCCAGCGCTTTCGCCCATGCGCGCTATGTGCTCGGTGAAAATCCGGTGACGGGCTTTGCCTTCGCGCTGTTCCTGCTGATCGTCGTCACGGCGGCGATCGGGCCTTACATCGTGCCCTACGATCCGCTCGCCAGCGACACGGCGGCCGCCTTGCAAGCGCCCTCCACCCGGCATTGGTTCGGCACCGATCAGCTCGGCCGCGACGTGTTCAGCCGCGTCATCGTTGCCACGCGGCTCGATTTCCTGATCGCGATTTTCTCGGTCGTGTTGGTCTTACTGATGGGCGGGCTGGCGGGCGTCGCGGCAGGTTTCTTCGGCGGCTGGACCGACCGCATCGTCAGCCGTCTCACCGATACGATCATGGCGTTCCCGCTGTTCGTTCTGGCGATGGGCATCGTCGCGGCGCTTGGCAACACGGTGGAAAACATCGTGCTGGCGACAGCCATCGTGAACTTTCCACTCTACGCCCGCGTCGCCCGCGCCGAGGCCAATGTCCGCCGCGAGGCCGGCTATGTGCAGGCCGCGCGCCTCTCGGGAAACAGCGAGGGGCGCATTCTGCTGGCGCATATTCTGCCCAACATCATGCCGATCATGATCGTGCAGATGTCGCTAACGATGGGCTATGCGATCCTTAACGCCGCCGGGCTGTCCTTCATTGGCCTCGGCGTGCGGCCGCCGACCGCGGAATGGGGCATCCTGGTCGCGGAAGGCGCGGCCTTCATGGTCTCCGGCGAATGGTGGATCGCCTTCTTCCCGGGCCTTGCGCTGATGATCGCCGTTTTCTGCTTCAACCTGCTTGGCGATGGCCTTCGCGATATCGTCGATCCGCAGCGGCGCACCTGAGGAGGCTCCCATGACCCCCATTCCCCTACTCGACATCCGCGATCTGACGGTGGAATTTGCGACGCGGCGCGGCAAGGTTCGCGCAGTCCAGCATATCGACATCAGCGTCGCCAAAGGCGAAACGCTCGGCATCGTCGGCGAGTCCGGCTCGGGCAAATCCGTCACCTCCTATGCGGTCATGCGCATTCTCGACCGGGCCGGCCGCATCGCGGAAGGCTCGGTGACATTCGGCGGCGTCAATGTCGGGGCGGCGAGTGAAAAATACATGCGCGATCTGCGCGGCCGGGAGATCTCGATGGTCTTCCAAAACCCCCGCGCGGCGCTCAACCCGATCCGCAAGGTCGGCCATCAGATCGAGGATGTGCTGCGCGAGCACGCGCTGGCCGTTTCGAAGAACGCCAAGGACATGGCTATCGCGTGTCTGGAGAAGGTGCGCATTGCCAATCCCGCCGAGCGCTATCACGCCTTTCCGTTCGAGCTGTCCGGCGGCATGTGCCAGCGCGTGGTGATTGCGCTCGCCCTCGCCTGCCGGCCGCAACTGCTCATCGCCGACGAGCCGACCACCGGCCTCGACGTCACCACGCAGAAAACGGTGATGGATTTGATGACCGAGCTGACGCGCGAACGCGGCATGTCGACCATCCTCATCACTCACGATCTGGGCCTGGCCGCCGCCTATTGCGACCGCGTGGTGGTGATGGAGAAAGGGCGGGTGGTGGAAACCGCCGCCGCCGAGATGATTTTCAAGGCGCCCGCGCACGCCTATACGCGCAAGCTGATGCGCGCAACGCCAAGGGTCGGCGCGCATCTCCGGGACCTGCTGCCGGAGGGCAACGGGGCCGCCGCCCCAGCCAAGCCGAACGGTTGGGCCGCAGCCGGTGACGGCCGGAACGAACCGCTGTTGCTCGTTGAAAACCTGGTGAAGGAATATCCCCGCAAAACCGGGGGCGGCCCGTTCGCCCGGCTGTTTAACCGCAACAGCGAAATCGAAACGCCGCCGCCGTTCCGCGCCGTGGACGGCATCAGCTTTTCCATCGCCCGCGGCGAAAGCGTCGGGCTGGTCGGCGAATCCGGTTGCGGCAAATCCACCACCTCCACCATGCTGATGCGGCTGATCGACGTGAGCGGCGGACGTATCCTGTTCGACGGCGAGGACATCGGCGCGATCCCGGCGCGCAGCTTTGCCCGGCTGCCGCAGCGCAAGCGCATCCAGATGGTGTTTCAGGATGCAACCGACAGCCTCAATCCGCGCTTCACCGCCGCGCGGGCCATCGCCGACCCGATTTTGCAACTCGGCAAGGAAAAGAGTAGGAAGGCTGTCCGTGCGCGTTGCGAGGACCTGGCGCGGCAGGTGGGGCTGCCCGCCGAATTGCTGGGCCGCTTTCCGCATCAGCTTTCCGGCGGCCAGAAGGCGCGCGTCGGCATCGCCCGCGCCATCGCGCTGCGCCCAGACCTCGTGATCCTCGACGAACCGACGGCGGCGCTGGACGTATCTGTGCAAGCGGTTGTGCTGAATCTTCTGCAGGAGTTGAAGGAGACGCTGGGAATGAGCTATCTCTTTGTCTCGCACGACCTCAATGTCGTCCGCCTGCTTTGCGACCGGGTGATCGTGATGAAAAGCGGCAAGATCGTCGAAGAAGGGCCTGCGGAGCGCGTGATGTCGGCGCCGCAGCATGACTATACCCGCCAGCTCCTGGCGGCGATTCCGCATCCGCCGATGTGACGGTCGGGAGACGACAATGGCCGAAACCGACGAAGACTCGCTTGAAGATTTTATTCATGCCGGCGCGAAAGCCCTGGCGCTCCCGCTCGACCCCGCCTGGATGCCCGCGATCAAAGCCAATCTTGAAGCGACCATGAGCCACGCCTTGTCAGTCACGTATTTCGAACTGGCCGACGAGGCCGAGCCCGCTCCCATTTTCAGGGCATGAGACATGAATGAATGGGCATCTGCGGGCGATATCGCGAAAGCTGTGACCGCGGGTGAAACTTCCGCCTTGACCGTGGTGCAGGGCGCGCTCGCAAGAATCGCTGAACGGGACGGACCGCTGAACGCCTTCACCACCGTCACCGCTGAACGCGCGCTCGCCAAAGCCCATGCTGTCGACGAGGCGCGCGCGGGAGGCGAGCCGCTGGGGCCGCTCGCGGGCGTTCCATTCGCGGTGAAGAATTTGTTCGACATCGCCGGCCTGCCAACCCTCTCGGGCTCCCGGATCAATCGCGATCGCGCTCCAGCCCAAGCCGACAGCCCGCTCATTCAGCGGCTGGAAGCGGCCGGGGGCGTGCTCGTTGGCGCGCTCAATATGGGCGAATACGCCTATGACTTTACCGGCGAAAACCTGCATGACGGCCCATCGCGCAATCCGCATGACACCGTGCGCATGGCTGGAGGCTCATCCGGCGGCTCGGGGGCGGCGGTGGCAGGCGGATTGGTGCCCTTATCGCTCGGATCGGACACCAACGGCTCGATCCGCGTGCCGGCATCCTTCTGCGGATTGTTCGGATTAAAGCCGACCTATGGCCGGCTGTCGCGCGCGGGGAGCTTTCCCTTCGCCGCTAGCCTCGACCATTTGGGACCGCTGGCGCGCTCCTCGGGCGATCTCGCCCTCGCCTATGACGCCATGCAGGGCTTTGATCCGAATGATCCGGTCTGCTCGGACCGCCCCGCCGAGCCAGTCGCACCTCATCTGCAGCGCGGCGCGCAAGGGCTGCGTATTGCCGTGGCGGGCGGCTATTTCAAACGCGGCGCGACTCCGGAGGCACTGACGGCGCTCGATCGCGTTGCCACCGCGCTCGGCGCTATCGACGAGATCGAAATTCCCCAAGCCCAGCGCGCCCGCAGCGCGGCTTACGTCATTACCGCGACCGAAGGCGCGGCGCTTCATCTCGACCGGCTGCGCAAGCGCGCGCGGGATTTCGACCCTGCCGTCCGCGACCGGCTGATCGCAGGCGCAATCGTTCCCGCGGCGCTGGTGGTGCAGGCGCAGAAATTCAGGCGATGGTACAGGCAAGCCGTGTTGACGCTGTTCGAACAGGTGGACATCATCCTTGCCCCTGCTACCCCCTGCACAGCCCCGGCGATTGGGCAGCAGAGTTTCGTCATCGACGGCGTGGAGATGCCGGTGCGGCCGAATATAGGCCTGTATACCCAGCCGATTTCCTTCATCGGCCTGCCCGTCGTCGCCGTTCCCGTTCCGCTTTCGCCTCTGCCGATCGGGGTGCAGATCATTGCCGCACCCTGGCGCGAGGATCTTGCTTTGCGGACGGCCTACGCGCTGGAACAGGCAGGTGTCGCGCTCGCACCCAGATCAGCCCTTTATGACTGGACCAATTGAGATGGAAACCGGCGTCGCCCCGGACGAAGCGAAGCTAAGATCCGGGGGCTATTGGCGGATCAATGCGCCCAGCGGTGAGCTCATTAGGCGCCGGATCAAGTCCGGCGCGACGAATGATAACGATCTTGCTCTAGGAGACCCGATGGAGGTCGATTTGCCGGACGTGGTGAAGGAGGTGAGCGCTGCCTTTGAGCGCTATGAACAGGCGCTTGTGGGCAACCAGGTTGAAGCGCTGGACGCGATGTTTCGTGACGATCCGCGCACCATCCGCTATGGCGCTGGCGAAAACCTCTACGGCCATGCGGAGATTGCAACCTTTCGCGCCGGCCGCTCGCCGCAGGGTCTTGCGCGCGATCTTTCGCGCACCGTGATCACCACCTACGGCCGCGAGTTCGCCACCGCATCGACGCTGTTTTACCGCGCCGCCAATCCCGCCAAGGTGGGCAGGCAGATGCAGAGTTGGGTGAAATTCGGCGACGAATGGAAGGTGGTCGCCGCCCATGTCAGCCTGATCGACGAAGCGCGCGTCGTAGACCGCGATGATTGTGGATTGGATCAATCATGACAGCGATCGATTTTAATCATTTAAAGCAGGATTCTAGCGGAAAACCAGCCCACTTTTTTCCGCATTTCGCTTTTCGCAAATGAGCCGTTCCCCGGACGATCAGCCATCCACGGGAGAGGCCAGGACGCTGGCCGAGCGGTTGCGGCTTCGCATCTCGGACGAAATCGTCCGTGGGCAACTGGCCCCCGGCATCGCGCTCGATGAGACGGAACTCGCCGAGCGTTTCAAGGTATCGAGAACGCCGGTGCGCGAGGCAATCCGCCTGCTCGCGGCAAGCGGCCTGGTCGATGTCCGCCCGCATCGCAGCGCCGTTGTCGCCCGGCCGGGCGAGGCGCAGCTCATGGGGATGTTCGAGGCGCTCAGCGAGTTGGAGATGATTTGCGCCGGATTCGCCGCCGAGCGCATGACCGATGCGGAATGCGATCGACTCCAGGAGGTCCATCTGGCGCTGCGCAAGGTTGTCCGCGCCGGCGACGCCCTGCGATATTATGAATTGAACGTGGAGTTCCATTCGGCCATCTACGCCGGCTCGCATAATGCCTATCTTGAGAAGATCACGACGGAAACGCGGGCCCGCATCGCGCCGTTCAGCCGCGCCCAGTTCACCACCCTCGGGCGGCTGGAAAAGTCCCATGCCGAGCACGATGAGATCGTAAAAAGCATCATTTCAGGCTGCCGCTCCGAGGCGGCTGCGGCGATGCGCGTTCATATTGAGCGCGTGCACGCCGCTTACGGGGCTTTCACAAGCAGCATCTGATCACGCTCCGGGCATGTTGGCCGATACAAAAGCTCGCCAGCCGCCATGGCTTGAGATGTCGCGCGCATTGGCGACGGCCTCCGCCTCCACGAGGAAGCCCTTGACCTGCCGTCCGCCAGCCAAAATGATAGTCCCGAATGAGAGCGGCGGCGGCACGGAAGCGACGAACCGGCCGAAGGCTTCCGCCTCCATGGCCCAGAGTTCGAGCGCGATGGCAGCCCCGCTCCCTTGCGCGACCCGCAGCAATCCAGGTTTTGCGGGTTGGGTGTTCCCAAGCGCAAACAGCCGGTAGTCGGGCGTCGTGACGGCGTCTTCGAGATATCGCGCGTTCAAGCTTTTCAGCTCATGATTGAGCGGCATTCCGGAAAGATGCGCGCCGACGACGGCGACAGCGATTTCACCGCTTCGCAGCGCCGAGCCGGACACGGAATGCGGCGGCTGAGGAATGCCAAGCCCTCCGAGCGGCAGGCCGCTTGCCGCGTGGAACGCTGCGCCGAGGCTGGCGAGTTCGGCGTCCCGCCCTGCCGGCGCCAGGAAGGTTACGCCGAACGGTCTGCGATCCGCTCCGATCGTGGCTGGGACCGCAATAGCGGCAAGATCGAGCAGATTAACGAAATTGGTATATGTGCCGAGCTGCGTGTTCAGTCCAATCGGATCGGCTTCCAGCTCAGCCAGCGTTATGGGACGGGGTATTGTCGGTACCATGACGCTGTCAATCCCGCGCAAGCTGTTGTCGGCTTCTCGCTTGAGTGCGCGCAGGCGATACAGGGCGCGAAACGCCTCGACGGCCGATTTTTCGACGCCCTGGGCGATGATGGTCTTGGTAATCGGATGGATCGCCTCGGGATGCCGCGCGATGAAATCTCCGACGGCCGCCGTGCGCTCGGCGACCCACGGGCCGTGATAGAGGAGCTGCGCGGTCTCAAAGAACGGCGTCAGGTCGATTTCGGTAATGCTGGCGCCCATCCCCTCAACGAGGCGGATCGCCTGCAGGAAAGCCGTTTCCGCGTCGCCATCGCCGAAGAAATGCCGATCAGCGCGCCTCGGAATGCCGACCCGCAAGCCAGCAGGGATCGTAGCCAGATCGCCCAGGGACAGAGTCCGCGAAAACGGATCGCCGGCATCCTGCCCCGCGATGACCGACAAGGCGGCGAAAGCATCGCTGGCGGTGAGCGCGAAGATCGACACGCAATCGAGCGAGCGGCAAGCCGGAACCACGCCCGACGCTGAGACGAGGCCGAGGCTCGGCTTTAGCCCGACAATGTTGTTGAGGCCGGCCGGCACGCGGCCCGAGCCCGCAGTGTCCGTTCCCAGCGCGAGCGGCACGATGCCGGCCGCCACGGCGACGGCCGATCCCGAGCTCGATCCGCCAGGGATGAGGTCGGGCCGCAAGGCGTTGCGCGGCGTGCCGTAAGGCGACCGCGTTCCGACGATGCCGGTTGCGAATTGATCGAGATTGGTCTTGCCGATGATGAGGGCGCCCGCGGCCTTCAGGTGCGCAACGGCTACCGCGTCCAGGTCGGGCGTGTATGAGAATGCGGGACAGGCGGCCGTGGTGGGAAGTCCGGCGACGTCGATATTGTCCTTCACCGCCACCGGCACGCCGTATAATGGCAGATCAACACCATCCCTTTTGCCAAGCGCTTCCGCCTCGGCGAGCAGATCGGCTTGATCCCGCAAGGCAATGAACATCGCAGGATCGCCAACGGCGTCAATGCGTTCGAAGCTTCGCTCGATGGTTCTGCGCAAGGCTAGGCTGCCGGTCCGATGCGCGGCGGCAAGGGAAATCGCTGTCTCTGTCATGGAACTCCGATGCAACGGACGCTGATGCCAGACCGATTGCTGGATGGCTCAGAAAAAGTAGCGCCAATGGCCTAGACGCGCAAGGTCGAGCCACGCTCGCGCTAAGCTGTGAAGCGCCGCCGCCCTCCTACCGCTGACAGGCAAATGTTTATTTGCAGTCAGGCTGAACTCTGTCGACGGAATTCGCTTTCCTGCAATGAGAGGCAGATTTTCTGGCTCTTGGATCGAGGATACGAAGATGCAAATGTCGGGCGAAAGTCTCGCAATTATTCTATTAGTCGGCCTCATTGCCGGGTGGCTGGCGGGTCAAATCGTGCAAGGTACCGGGTTTGGGATCGTCGGCAATCTCATCATCGGTATTGTTGGCGCCTTCATCGGCAGTTGGTTGCTCCCGCAACTCGATATCCAGCTTGGGTCGGGCATCATTTCGGCGATCATCAACGCCACCATCGGCGCGCTGGTTCTGCTGTTCATCCTCAGCCTTGTTCGCGGCGGCGGCGGATGGCGCGGTAGCTGGGGCCGGCGCTGGTAGCCAATCGCTCTTTCCGCCCGCGGCGCCGGGCTCCTTCGCAACGGAAATTTCAACCGCCTGTCGAGGGCCGCGCCCGTAGCGCGGCCCTGCGCGGCGCTTTTGCAAATTTCAGCTTACCGCGTTTCCCACCGCTCGGCTTCGTCGCTGGCGTGTCCGAATGATCATTTTGACCTGACGATTTGACGGATTGATGCCCGAACTTTCGTTTCGGCTCCGTCGCGCCGCGCCCGGCGAACGCCCGCGTCTGGTATGGTTGCTTGCCACCATAGCGCTTGTCGCTCGCCTCGTTGGCGATCTCCGGAGCACTGTCCAAGCGCTTCACCTTAATGGTCTTTTCCAAAGTCTGACTTGGTCCTATCGCTGCAAAGAAGCGCTCCGCGCTGTTCGCCGCAAGCTGGACATAGCTCTCGTCGTCTAAAATTTTGATCGCGCCGATGTCGCGCTTGGTGATCTGGCCCGCGCCGCATAGCATCGGCAACAGCCATCGAGGTTCGGCCTTTTGTTTACGCCCCACGGATAGTGAGAACCAAACGCTATCCCCGAAATCGTCGCGTGGCTTTTTCGCGCTGTCTCGCGGCGCAATATCCAGCAATTCCTCCGGCGCCGATTGCCCGGCGCGATAGCGGCGCACGAAGGCCGCCGCGATCTGTTCAGCCCCGTGGCGCGTGAGCAACTTGTGGACCAAGGATTGCTCATCTTCCTTCAGCGGTTCGCTTAAGGCCGGGTCGGCGAGAATGCGCTGGTCGTCTCGCCGCATCACGTCGTCGATCGAGGGCGGCTTTGCCCAAATGGCGCTGATGCTGGCGCTGTTCAGCAACCGCTCGGTGCGCATACGCGCGTTAGGGGGCACGATCAGCACGCTCACCCCCTTGCGCCCGGCGCGGCCCGTCCGGCCGCTTCGGTGTAGAAGGGCCTCGCGGTTCGTCGGCAGATCGGCGTGGATCACCAGCTCTAAATTCGGCAGGTCGATGCCGCGCGCCGCCACGTCGGTGGCGATGCAGACGCGGGCGCGCCCGTCGCGCATGGATTGCAGGGCATGGGTGCGTTCGTTCTGACTCAACTCCCCCGATAGGGCCACCACCGAAAAACCCCGATTGTTGAAGCGGGCCGCCATATGGCTGACCGTGGCGCGGGTGGCGCAGAACACTAGGGCGGTCTTGGCCTCGTAATAGCGCAACACGTTGACGATCGCGTTTTCCTTTTCGTGCGACGCAACGGTAAGGGCGCGGTATTCGATGTCGAGATGCTGCTTCTGCTCCCCTGAGGCAGTAATGCGCACCGCATCGCGCTGATACCGCTTGGCCAGGTCGACGATCGAGCGCGGCACGGTGGCGGAAAACATGAGGGTGCGGCGTTCGCGAGGCGTGGCTTCGAGAATGAATTCCAAATCCTCGCGAAAGCCCAAATCGAGCATTTCGTCCGCTTCGTCGAGAACCACCGCCTTGAGCGCCGAGATGTCCAAGGAATTTCGCCGGATATGATCGCACAAGCGCCCCGGCGTGCCGACAACGATGTGTGCCCCGCGCTCAAGCGCGCGCCGCTCGGTCCGCATATCCATGCCGCCGACACATGACACGACGATCGCGCCGGTGGGCTCATAGAGCCATTCCAGCTCGCGCTTAACCTGCAATGCCAGTTCTCGCGTGGGAGCAATCGCCAGTGCAAGCGGCGCTCCTGCATCAGAGAAGCGGCCGGCGGCGCCGAGCAATGTGGGCGCAATCGCCAAGCCGAATGCCACGGTCTTGCCTGACCCGGTCTGCGCCGAAACCAACGCATCCGCTTGGCTGAGTTCGGGGGCCAGAACCGCCATTTGCACGGGGGTCAGCTCGGAGTAGCCGCGTTTGGTCAAGGCTTCCGCAAGCGCCGGAACGATGCCTTCGAATTGTGTCATTCGGTGTCTTTCGGAATTCGAGGTCTTGCGCCGATTGCGGATTGTCCGTTAGGAGGCGCGTGCCGGCCGCGATGCACAAACCGGCGCTTCAATTCAGTTCGGCTTTTAGTACTTTGGCCCGACTGCGCTGTACAGAGCACTTGGCGCGGGTGTCAAAATTTAACAAGCGCGTCAGAGCTTTTCGCAGATCGAGACCCGCCGACGAAAATTTGTTTACCTTTGGCTGGAACTTACGGCAACCCCGGCCACGTTGGCGAGTTTGCCGGATGGGAGACTGAACGGTAGTGACAATGATCGGACCCTATGGCCTCGGGCGCGCGGTGATCCCAGCGTTCATCGTAATCATCCGATCCGCCGCCATCAGGCAGCGTGTGGGGTATCTGTCCGGACTCGCCAACGCACTTTTAATCCTGAGCGGTGGGCTTTTAGGTGTGGCCACCGCTTCCGAAACCCCGCCGATCAAGCGCTATCCCATCGAGCACACGCTCAGATCTGCCAGCAAGCGTCCGCTGCTGCTATTCGCGGCTGACGGCAAACCCTTTGCCGAACGCGGCGAGTGCACGGCCGAACCGGTAACGCTCGATGAGTTGCCACGGCATTTCATTGACGCTCTGATCGCGATGGAGGATCGCCGCTTCTACAGTCACATCGGCATCGACCCTCGGGGCATTTTGCGCGCGGCAAAGCGCAATTATGAGGCTGGCGGCGTCCGCGAGGGCGGGAGCACCATTACGCAGCAATTGGTAAAGATCTCTTTCTTGACCAGCGCCACTACAATTGAGCGCAAGCTTGAAGAGGCGCTGCTGGCCATATGGCTCGAATTTCGGCTGACAAAGGATCAGATTCTGGAGCGTTATCTGAGCAGCGTCTATTTTGGCGAGGGCTGTTTTGGCGTACGCGCCGCCGCCCGGCACTATTTTGACAAGCCGATGGGCGCGTTAACCCTTTCGGAATCGGCTCTCATGGTAGCCCTGATCCGCTCGCCCACTCAGATGACGAAAAATCTTGACGGCGCGCGCCAGGACGCGGCGCTTGTCCTGCGGGCGATGATCCGCGACGGCCGTCTCGATAAAGCGCGCCTTGGTGACACCCAGCCCGCGCAACTCAATGCCGCCCGGGCAGACGAGCACGGCGCTTACTATGCCGATTGGCTGGCTGGGTTGGTGCCGACTGAAACGGTGGATCCGCGCTCGCTGCAGCCGCTTCGTGTTCACACCACCTTCGAACCCGTGCTTCAGCGAATCGCCGAAACGGCCGTTCGATCCGTGCTCGATAAGGAGGGCGGCAAACGCAATGCGAGCCAGGTTGGGCTGGTCGCCATGCGCACCGACGGCCGGGTCGTGGCGATGATCGGCGGTCGGGAGTGGGCAGCCAGCCAGTTCAACCGGGCGGTCCAGGCACGGCGGCAGCCAGGCTCCGCATTCAAGACCTTCGTCTATCTGGCTGCGTTGCGGGCAGGCGCGCCGTTGGACATGATGATGGTGGACGAGCCGATTTCCATCGACGGCTGGGAACCGAAAAATTTTGACGATCGCCATCGCGGCAACGTTACGCTCACCGAGGCCTTTTCCTCGTCCATCAACACGGTCGCAGTGATGATGTCCGAAGCCGTCGGGCGCGAAGCCGTCATGGGTACGGCGCGAGATCTTGGCATTTCTTCGCCAATGGCGCCCAATGCGAGCCTTTCGCTCGGAACCTCCGAGGTATCCTTGCTTGAAATGACGGCTGCCTACGCGGCTATTGCGGCCGGCGCCTATCCCGTCAAGCCTTGGGGCGTCGCCGGTTTGGGTGCGAAACCGGCAGGCGGCGGCGAGCCTCCTCTCGACGCGGGCCTTTGGAAGCTGATTGAGGCGGAGAGCATGCGCGATCTCCTGTCCTCCGTCGTTGAAAGCGGGTCCGGCCTTACCGCCCGGCTGCCGATACCGGCCTTTGGCAAGACCGGCACCAGCCAGGGGCACCGAGATGCATGGTTTATTGGTTTTGCCGGAAATTTGGTCGTCGGCGTATGGGTCGGCAATGACAATGACACCCCGATGAAGCGGGTCACGGGCGGCAGCTTTCCAGCACAGATTTGGCAGCTTTTCATGCGGGGAGCACTGAAGACCGACACCAACTTCCAACGCAAGCTGCCTCGGATCGCAGCGTTCGCGGCTCGCACACCGGCACCTGTCGATCGCGCCGCAAGTCTGGCCTCACTGGAAGGACTGCTTTCCGGCGCCAATCTGGGGTCTGGAAGAGGGCGCCACATCCCGACCTCCGGCTTTTTCCGACATCTGGGACCGGCTGCTGGACCGACTGTGCGACGCGCACCAAGCAGCCGCGATTTCCAAAGCCAGCTTAACGAACTGGGCTGGCCCGGTCGCTAGCAACTGCTGAAAACTCGGCCGCTAACTGCGTTTGGGAATAGTTTGTCAGCAAGGGCGTGGCATACGAGGCATCGAAGCCGCCTTCGTCAAAGGGAGAACCTCAGCGAGTGCGGCTTGACCATTGCCCGGGCAGCGTCAATATGCTCACCGGTGCCAAGGCCGATCGCATGGCGGCAAAAATACTGACAAAGCCATTAGTTAGAAAGTCGAATGGCGGATAGGGTGTCCGCCTAGTTGCGATCCAGAGATGTCCGACCTTGTGCAAATAACCTTTAAAATACGTGTGTTTGTGCAGTTCCCCTGTCCGTCAGAGGCTTTACAAATCCAGGCATATCCGACAAGAAATGTGGGGTCAATTGATGGGTGCGTCAAGTATGAAGCCTCAAGGACCTCATCCCCAAAAACGCCTCTCAGCTTTGTTCGTCCGCAATATAGCTGGTCCCGGCTGCTTTGCAGACGGAAACGGCCTTTATCTGATCGTAGATCCATCCGGGGCGAAGCGCTGGATGCTTCGCACTATGGTTCAAGGTAAGCGCCGCGATATTGGACTTGGAGGCTTAAGCCTCGTTTGCCTGGCTGAGGCGCGAGAAGAGGCCGCAAAACTTCGCAAAGTCGCTCGACAAGGTGGAAATCCGCTAGCTGAACGTCAAAAGGCCAAGCAACTGACTCCGACCTTTGAGGAGGCTGCGATTGAGGTCCATAAGGGGCGAGCAAGTGCTTGGCGCAATCCCAAGCACCGAGCCCAATGGATCAATACCCTTCGAGACTACGCCTTTCCAAAAATCGGAAAAAAGCGCGTTGATCAAATCGATACCGCAGACGTGCTCAACGTCCTTGCTCCGATCTGGCTAGAGAAAGCCGAGACTGCGAGACGTTTGCGCCAGCGGATCTCGACCGTGATGGATTGGGCAAGAGCGGCTGGCTTTCGCTCCGAGGACAACCCCGTCCATGCAGTGTCGAAGGGGCTTCCGAAGCACGATCGGGGCAAGAACCATCACGCAGCGGTTCGGTATCAAGATGTCCCTGACTTCGTGCAGCTCCTCCGCGAATCTGATGCTGCGCCGGCCACCAAATTGGCATTTGAATTTTTAATTTTAACGGCAGCCCGCACCGGCGAAGTGATCGGTGCGCGATGGGATGAAATAAATGATGTTGAATGGCTTTGGACGATCCCGCCTCATCGGATGAAAGGGAAAAGACAGCACGTCATTCCGCTTTCCAAAAGGAGTGTCGAAATCCTCTGGATTGCCCAACCCCTTCGGCCAACTTCGCAGTTTGTTTTTTCGGGACAGTCCTCCGAAAAGCCTTTGTCCAATATGACTTTCCTCATGCTTATGCGGCGAATGGGGTTTGCTGCGGTTCCGCACGGCTTCAGGTCCAGCTTCCGCGATTGGACATCTGAGCAAACCAGTTTTCCCAATGAAGTTTGTGAAATGGCTTTAGCGCATGCGATTCGCGATAAAGCGGAGGCAGCTTACAGGCGCGGAGATTTGCTGGGAAAACGGAGAAAGCTTATGGAAGTTTGGAGCAACTACGTTTGCAGTTTCTAAAACTCTATCATTTTCATGTAGTTGCGCCGACAAAAGCGTCAGAGCAATGCCTTTTTCCCAAGGCCATCCACAGGTTCCGCGCTGATTGCTAGGCGATCAGCAGAATTTCATTTATTGCACGCCTATTCTTATTCATTGAGCAAATATAGCACCGTGCCGATCAAGCCAAAGCCTTTCCAATCGCAATGCCCCGCGGAGAACTCAGATCTCACCAGCCGTTCCGTCGTGAACGGAGCCAAAGGCGTCGACAGCGCCCCAGATGCCAGAGAGAACACCGATACGGCGGTGGAAACGTCACATGATGTTCCGTTTCCCATGGGTTTCGAAATCGACCCGATCGATGACCCGTCCCAATATGAGATGGATCTCTTTCCACAGCCTCAGTCAGCTGCGGACTTCGAGTATTGGGCGAAAATGCCCGTGTGGACCCTAAATGAGGCCATCGCGCTAAGTTTCGGCAAAAATCCCGACCAAGTGGATTGGGATTTGATAGAAATCTATCGAAAGGTTTCCCCGATCGCCCAAGATTTCTGGAATTGCCGCCGGCTTGTACTCAGATACCAAGCCACTGGACAGCTATCCGATCGGACATATCCCACAGATTACATAGAATGGGCTCAACTGACGGAAACTCCGATTCCCGTCGCATTGGTAGAGGCGGTTTCGAAACGATGGCATCAAACGGTCAATTGGCGGCAATTCTGTTACGATCAAAAGGCCCACTACGACGATCAGATTGGCAAATGGAAATCTGCGTTCGATGCGCTGCATGCGGAACGACAGGAGCTGGCTGATGATGTCGATGAACTTAGAAAGGCAATCACAGAACGCGATAACTCGATTTCACAACTTCGGGAATGCCAGCACTTCCTTGAGATCGCTCACGGCGAAGCGGAGAGCGACAACTACATCCGACCCGACAAGCCATTGCACACGAAGGAGCGTGAGAGCCTCGTAAAGATGGCGATCGGTTTGGCCGTGGGCGGATATGGATATGATCCAGCTCAAAAGCGAAGCCCTGTTATCAATGAAATAATGGACGATATGGCGGAAGCGGGCATTTTGCTGTGCGTAGATACGTTGCGAAAATTTCTTCGTGCTGGTGCGGAGTTCTTGCCGTCGGCGACAGCCGGAGAGCGCCCCAAAAAGAGGGCTAAGCGCCGCGATACAAGGGCTTCTTCCGCCCGGCGATCCTCTTAAACGATTTGCCCCTTCCTGAGACGAATTAGTTAACAGATAAACGAATTCGGCCAAGTCGTCGCCGCGCGCCGGTATCACTCCATCCGAATTAGGCTGGAGCGATTCATGAGAAACCAATACGACCTGCCAAAGACCGGCTTTGTCCGACTCAACGACATCATTGGCCCGGGCCGGCCAATACCCGTTAGCAAATCGACATGGTGGGAGGGCGTGCGTTCGGGACGCTACCCCCGCCCGGTTAAGTTAGGTCCGCGGATCACGGCTTGGCGCGTCGAGGACATTCGGGCTCTCATCGAACGCTGCGCAGCCTGATGTCCGTCCGCCGACTAAATCCTCGCCTCATAAAGATTCATCGGACCTACTCGATCGACGAGGCCGCGCGCGCATTCGGCGTTCATAAAAACACGATTTCAAATTGGCTAAAGAACGGTCTTCATCCAATCGACGATCGGCGCCCAATCCTTATCCAAGGCCGGGTCCTTCGAGAGTTTCTGGAGGAGCGGCGCAAGAGTACCCGGGCACGGTGCGCAGTCGAGGAAATGTACTGTCTGAAGTGTCGAGCTCCGAGGCGCCCCCTCGATGGAAAGGCAATCTACATCCCCCTGACAGACTGGGGTGGCAACCTACAGGGGCGCTGTTCTGCGTGCCTCAGTATCCTTTGCCGACGCGTTTCAATTGCGCGATTGCATGAATTCAGCACCGTTTTAACCATTACGCAGAGGCAGGCGAGGTCACGTATAAATGATCGCTCCGTACCTAGCCCAAAATGTGAATTAAAGGATAACTGAGATGTCTGCGTTAAAACACAATGCAGAAAATGAGCGGCTTAAGCGTCGATATTTCGCTTATCTAAAGGAAGCGAGACGCTATAGCGAAAGTTCGGTCGATGAAGTCGCAAAAGCTCTTCACCGCTTCGAGACCTATAACAAATTTCGAGACTTCCGTAAATTCCATATTGAGCAGGCGATCGCGTTCAAGCGCTGGCTTGCTGAGCAGCTAAATGCGCAGAGGATCAAGCCGCTGAGTAAGGCAACGCAGCAACGGACGCTCGCCGTCTTGAAAAACTTTTTTCATTGGCTCGCTGGCCAGCCTGGTTTTCGATCAAGATTGAACTATGCCGATGCGGA
>JANNOQ010000060.1:0-1841 GCA_031399085.1 Rhodomicrobium sp. | reverse complement strand
TTCGTTATCTCAAGCGTTCCAGCGCGCAACACGACATAAGCCCTGTCGCTTAATCCCCTCAAAATCTTGTTTGTGTGCACGACCGATAATCCCAGCGCGTCGGCGATATGCTGTTGCGTGAGGGGAAAGCTCGTTCGGCTGTCCGTCACCATCGCCACATGCTTGCATCGATAAAAGAGCGAAAGAAGCAGGAAAGCCACCCTTTCAGTACCCGATCGCCGCCCTACGGCAAGCAGATGCTCGTCGATCATTCGTTCCTCACGCGAGGCGAGCCAGGTGATGTCAAAAGCCAGTTCCGGATGTTTCTCGTAGAGAACCCAAAGCTTGGCTCGCGGGAACATGCACAGCACGGTCCTCGTCAGCGCATTCACCGAGTGGCCCATCGAGGTGAAAACCGAACCCTGAAGCCCCAGAAAATCACCGGGCAGCGCAAAATTCAGGATTTGCCGCTCGCCGTTGGGGAGAATTTTATATCGAAAGCTCCAGCCAGAAAGCACCGTATATAGATGATCGTTGCTCTCGCCCTCGACGAGTATAGTTGCGCCAGGGTTGGCCACCAGTTCGCCCATCTTGAAATGGCTGACAAACTCCAGTTCTGAAGGCGTGAACTCGCGAAACGTCTTGAGCGGCCTAAGCGGGCAGGCCTGGCACGGCGTCACCATCGATTGCGGCTGCATCGAAGCGCTTCCGATTTTCATGTTGCCGCTCCTTATCATCGCCGCAGCCGAGGCATATTCCATTCAGAATGCAGTTTACAAGGGTAACTTCAGATAGCCATTGCATGCGCCGCCCATCGGAGCCAAGCCTGAGGGCGGGCATGATTCAAAAGCGGTTAATCAACGCGTGACGACATCACTTGAAACGGCAGCCGAGAAACTGCGCGACGTGTTCGGATTTTCCGGCTTTCGCGCAGGGCAGGACGACGTGATCAAGGCAGTCCTTGCCGGACACGATGTCCTTGCCGTGATGCCGACCGGCGGCGGCAAGTCGCTTTGTTATCAATTCCCCGCAATCATGCGCCGCGGCTTGACGGTCGTCATATCGCCGCTGATCGCGTTAATGCGCAATCAGGTCGCGCAAATGCAAGGGTACGGCGTTGCGGCGGCCAGCTTGAATTCCGCGAACTCTGAGGATGAATTGCAGGCGACATTCACGCGCATGCAAAGCGGCGAACTCCGCCTTCTGTATCTATCGCCCGAGCGGCTGGCGCTGTCCGGCACCCTCGAGATGCTGAAGCGGGCGCAGGTCTCGCTGTTCGCCGTCGATGAAGCGCACTGCGTCTCCCAATGGGGGCATGATTTTCGCCCGGATTATCTTGTCATCGGGTCGGCGGTCGCCCAACTTGGCGGCGTGCAGCTGATCGCGCTGACCGCAACGGCGGATGCAGCCACCCGCGCTGATATCCAGAGCCGCCTGTTCGTGCGCGAGCCGCGCATTTTTGTCCATGGCTTCGACAGGCCAAATCTGCGGCTCGCCATGCGCCCTAAACACGACGCACGGCGCCAGCTCATCGATTTCATCTCGCCGCACAAAGGTGAAAGCGGCATCATTTATTGCAGCGCCCGCCGCCAGACGGAGGATTTGGCGGCGCATCTCGAAAGCAAGGGATTTGCGGCGCTCGCCTATCACGCCGGCATGGAATCGGGCCTTAGGTCGCGCAATCAGGACCGGTTTCTGCAGGAGGACGGGCTGATTGTCGCCGCAACCGTCGCTTTCGGCATGGGCATCGACAAACCGGATGTGCGCTTCGTGGCGCACGCCAACCTGCCGAAAAGCATCGAGGCATATTATCAGGAGGTTGGACGCGCAGGGCGCGATGGCATGGCGGCAGATACGCTCAC
>JANNOQ010000044.1:0-2072 GCA_031399085.1 Rhodomicrobium sp. | reverse complement strand
TCTTTCAACGACACTTTTTCGCTCGGCGGCGATGCGGCGTCACAGCATTTATGGGCCGCGCACAAAGAGCGCCTGACGCGATCATTCGACAAATTGCGCGCTGGGTGGCCGGAAGCCCGTGTCGACCGGCGCGACCCGTTTGCATTGCGCGCCGTTCTGATCCTCGCGCTAGCGCTTGGCTTCATCATTCATGGCGGCGAGGTGAAAGAGCGCGTCACCGCCGCCTTCACGATCCCCGCGTCCGCGCGCACTCTTGCGACGCGGATCGACGCATGGATAACGCCTCCGGCTTACACCGCCAAGGCGCCCGTGATGATTGCGGACGGCATACGCGCATTTACAAGTCTGACGGAGTCGCGGCCGGAAGTGACCGCGCCGGAGAACAGCGAGCTTGTGGTGCGGATCAATCATCCGGATGCAACCGGCTTCACGACCCGCCTCGTCGACGAAGCAACGCCGGACGCGCCGCCGCTAGCGCCCGATGCGGTGTCGACGGCGTCGCTTGCGGAGTTTCGCGCCAAGCTGGGGACATCGACGACGCTTGAAATCGCGGATGGCGGCGTCGTTATCGCCCGGTGGAGGCTGAATGTTCTCGACGACCGGGCGCCGTCCATTGCGGTGACCGAATCCGTGTCCGTGGCGGCGCGTGGCGCGATCCAGATCAAGTATCACGTCGAGGACGATTACGGCGTCGCCTCGGCCAAAGCCTTGATCAAACAGGCGAACGATATTGGCGGCGAACTGGCGCCTGGCGCGCGCGCCCAGACGCAAGCGCCCAAACGCCTTGGCGAGGCGCCGGTCATTCCGTTGCCGTTGCCTCGGGCAAGCCTTAAATCCGGGGGCGGGCAAACCTTCAAGGATCTGACGGCGCATCCATGGGCAGGTTTGCCGGTTGTGATGACCATGATTGCCGAAGATCAGGCCGGTCAGATCGGCGGCAGTGACGCCGGCACTTTCGTTCTGCCCGAGCGCGTATTCAGGAAACCGCTCGCCCGGGCGCTTATCGAGCAGCGCAAGGCTCTGGTGAACCGCCCGGACAGGCCGGAGCGGGTTTTGAAGGCGCTCGACGCGTTGACGACCGAGCCGGAGGGCATATTCCCGGAATTCAGCATCTATCTGGGCGTGCGCAGCGTTTACTGGCGCTTGCGCAACGATGGCCAGTTGCCCGCTATCGAAAGCGCCGTCGCGCAGCTCTGGACGATCGCGCTCAAGATCGAGGATGGCGATCTGCCCGAGGCGGAGCGTGAATTGCGTGAGGCCCAGGAACGGCTCGCCAAGGCGCTGGACGAAAATGCGTCCGAGGAAGAAATCCAGAAGCTGATGAACGAGTTGCGCCAGGCGCTGGCCAAGTTCATGGACGCCATGCGCGAAAACAGCCAGAACGCGCAGCAGAACGAGCAGAATGGCCAGCAGCCGACAAAGCAGGTTACATCCAAAGAGCTGGAAAAAATGCTCAAGGATATCGAGGATCTGGCGAAAACCGGGTCCCGCGACGCCGCACGCCAGCTGTTGAGCGAACTCCAGCAGATGTTGGAAAATGCGCAGACCGGGCAGAACTCGCAGAACGCTCAGTCTCAGGAAATGATGAACCAGCTCGACGAGTTGAGCAACCTTATGGCCGAGCAGCAAAAGCTGTTGGAGGAAACCTACGAGGCCAAACGGAAGTCGGAGGGCGCCGAAAGCGGCGAGCAGGAGGGTCAGCGAGGTCAGCAGGGTCAGCAAGGTCAGAGGGGCCAGCGCGGCCAGCAGCAGGGTCGTGAGGGCCAGCAGGGCCAGTCGTCCGAGCGCGGCCAGCAGGGCCGGTCCGGACAACAAGGCGAGCAGCAGGGCGCATCGTTGCAGGAGTTGCGCGAACGGCAGGAAGCCTTGCGCCAACAGCTCGATAAACTTCGCGAGGGCATGCAGGGCGTCAACCCGGGCTCCCGGCAAAAACTCGATGACGCCGCCCGTGCGATGGAGGAGGCGGCCCAGTCTCTCGGGCAGGAGGATGCCGATAGCGCCGCAGGTCAGGAAGCAAGCGCGGTCGACAGCCTGCGCGAGGGCGCAAAGTCCATGGCGGAGCAGATGATGCA
>JANNOQ010000007.1:0-149097 GCA_031399085.1 Rhodomicrobium sp. | reverse complement strand
ATTCCGAACAACGCTAGCCCCCTTCGTATTACCGCGGCTGCTGGCACGAAGTTAGCCGGGGCTTATTCTGCGGGTACCGTCATTATCGTCCCCGCCAAAAGAGCTTTACAACCCTAAGGCCTTCTTCACTCACGCGGCATGGCTGGATCAGGCTTTCGCCCATTGTCCAAGATTCCCTACTGCTGCCTCCCGTAGGAGTCTGGGCCGTGTCTCAGTCCCAGTGTGGCTGATCATCCTCTCAGACCAGCTACGGATCGTAGCCTTGGTGAGCCATTACCTCACCAACTAGCTAATCCGACGCGGGCCCATCCAATAGCGATAAATCTTTCCCCCGAAGGGCGTATACGGTATTAGCACCGGTTTCCCGGAGTTATTCCGTACTATTGGGAAGGTTCCCACGCGTTACTCACCCGTCTGCCACTCACCCGAAGGTGCGTTCGACTTGCATGTATTAGGCCTGCCGCCAGCGTTCGTTCTGAGCCAGGATCAAACTCTCAAATTGAAAGATTCGATCTTGGTCACCTTGGAAGGGAAAACTTCCAAGTGGTCACTGCATTCTAGGAATTGATTAGAGTCCTATTATGGCCAATTACATACGTCCAGCTAAGCTGGACGCTTGCATGGTGTTGACCGAAACGCAGGACCGCCAAAGTCTCTTCTGTCCGCTCCGAAGAGCGGAAAGCCAGAACTCCGCCGCCTACGTTTCTCTTTCTTCGATTCACTTGTCAAAGAACGTCCACGCTGCGATAGGATGCGCAGCGCTTTGGGGAAATAAGCCTTCCCCGTGCCAATCGATACTCGAGGGACCACGATCGTTTCGATCACTAGCCAAATACCCCGTTCTCTTTTGGGCAGTCATACAGAGACAGCAAAGCCGTTGTCGGCCGACGCTGTCGTCGATGTCCTTATTTAGGGACACGCACGCGCTGATGTCAACACTTGTTTTAGAACTTTTTCGCGCCGCGCATTCGTCACACAACGTCACGCCATACTAAGGCCCGAATACCGGTCAATGACTGCGATAGGAGCAATTTGAGCGAATTCGATTAAAAAATTGTTAACGCGTTGAAAAAATTGCGAATTTTGCGATTTTTTTTATTTCTTTTTTCTCGTGACGATACGTCAGTTCGTTTTTGCAAGATTGTTCCGCCGGGCTGGCGATCTGTTGACATGCTGTGGACGAACCGCGCACAATTTGGAGGCACGGGGCGGGATGTTTGAGATCGCTTATAATAGTGCGCCCAAAGGAATTGCGTTCGGTCTTGTGTTCTCGCCTACCGAAAGTTAGGTCGTCCGAGCAAGTTTCAAGTACCGGGTTGCATTTAATGATGGTAATGAAGGGGTTTGCGGCGACCTATGATCCATGCGCAGCGGGGCCATTCACTGACTATACCGTGCCAAATTTTCCGAACCGAGTCATTGCTTCACGCGATGACCGCCGGCGGGGGAGACAGGTTTGCTGGATCGTAACAGCCAATTTTCCGGCCTGCACAAACATCGTGCGCTCGTCCGTCGCGGCGGCGTGCGCAACCTGCCGCAAATTTACATTCCAGCGGGCAAAGGCACCCTGCCCGAACTTTACCTGCGTGACGCTAACGCCAGACGGCTGATTTCACGTCTCAAATGGTTTATTTCCACCTGCATAGTCGGCGCCGCCGGGCTTTGCATTATCGGCGTTGCAATGTATGCCTCGACGAATATGGAAGATGGCAGCGGGATGGTGAACTCGCTGCGCAGCGCGGGGCTTGCAGCTCTGCGGCCGAAAGTTGCGGGGAATTTGATTGAAGACAGGGTGGCTCAGACAGGCCAGAAAACCGACAAGATTGCCATTACCACTAAGGGGCTGACGACCAAATTCATCATTCAGGACAGCGTGGTAGAGCGGCGCAATGCCCGCGAATTCATCACCGTAAAGCCCTATGTTCGGATCGCGGCGACACTCTCGACGGTTAAGCCCGAGAATACCGATGCCATCCCGCCTTTCAATCCCTTCGATCTATATGCCGAGAAAAAAACGAATGACGGCCGGCTCATGCTTCAGCCACAGGCTCAAAAAGCCAGCCTCAATCAATATTTGACGGCTCGTCTGCTCGACCTTGCCGGAGGCTTCCTGCCCGAGGAGGATCGCCAGGAACTCACCGATGACGAAGTCGAGCGGCACGTTGCCGAAGCCGACGCGGTTTACGCCGAAAGCGCCGCTCAGCTCCGTCCGGGAATTATGCCCGAGGACGGAGAAGGTGTAGCGGGGGCCGACGGCTCGGTCGCCGATGGCCGGGAGGAGAAACCGGAAGCCCTAGTTCGCACCACGGTGCTGGAAAAGATTCCTGAGGATGAGGACGCGGGCGACGACAACGAATTGCAAGCGGTGATCGTGAAGCCCGGCGACACGATCGTAGGCGTGCTCAAAGCGGCAGGAGCCGAGGCTTGGCAGGCTCAATCGATAGGGGAGGTGCTTGCCGCCGCGCCTGGCGGGCTGAAATTGCGCGCCGGTCAGGAGGTCCGCATGCAGCTTGCTCCCGCCGCGACTGATCCATCGGTCAAGGAGCCGGTCAAGGTCAGCATTTTCACCGGCATAAAGTCCGAGGCGACTGCCGCACGGACGGGCGATGGCGAGTACAGCCTGTCGGACGATCATATCCAAATCACGGCGACAGCCGAGGACGAGGATGCCAATGAAGAGCGCGCAACGCTCTACAGCAGCATTTACAGCGCGGCGCTCGCTCAAGATTTGGAGCCGGATTCGATTACCTCGCTGCTGCGCGTGCTTACCTACGACGTCGACTACAAACAGAAGGTCCGGCCGGGCGATAGTTTTGAGGCGTTTTTCGATGTAAAGCACGCCGAAGACGGCACGGAAACGCCGGGCGAGCTGCTCTATGTCGCAATGACCATCGGCGGCGAGTCGCTTAAGTACCACCGCTTCCGCACGCCGGATGGAGCGATCGATTTTTACAATTCGAAAGGTTCCAACTCGCGGAAATTCTTGATGCGCTCGCCGATCAAGGCCGGCCGGTTTACTTCCGGCTTCGGTTACCGCCGCCATCCTTTGCTTGGAATCAACAAGATGCACACCGGCATCGACTGGGCGGCAGCAGTGGGCACGCCCATCGTGGCGGCCGGCAATGGCACGATTGAGATGTCGGGCCGCCACGGTGGCAATGGTAATTACATCCGCATCCGTCACGGCAATGGCTACAAAACGGCCTATAGCCATCTGAGCCGTTTCGCGCCCGGCATGAAAAAAGGCATGAAGGTTCGGCAAGGCGAGCTGATCGGCTATGTCGGGTCGACCGGCTTTTCAACCGGCCCGCATCTACACTACGAGGTGCTAATCAACAACCGCTTCACCAACCCGCTGAAGCTCCACGTCCCGCGCAGCCGCCAGCTGAATGGCCGGATGTTCGCCGAGTTCAAAAAGGAGTCGCAGCGCATCGACGAGCTGATGCACCGCGCGCCGGTGAAGACGCGCATTGCGGCGGTGGAGAAATAAGTTCGTTCTGCGGGCCGTTAAAGTGGCGCCGCCGTCTTCCGGATGGCGTCGAGATAGTGATCGGAGAAATCCACCTTCAGCGCTGCCCAAAGCAGCATGTGGTCGGACATCTGCCAGCTTCGCCATTGGCTCGCATAATAGCCGCGAGGCCCGCCATTCCAGAGGTCGTCGGCCTTTTCCGGCGGCATCAGCTCACGATAGGCGACGAAATCATCGTCGTGATCGCGGAAGACGGCGTCGAAATGCCGGAACACCCCGCTGCCCGCAAGCTCAACGCGATCGTCGGTGCTGGCGAAGGCAATCTGATCGTAATAATGCTGCGCGTCGAGCTTGGCGCGCCGTTTCGTCAGCGCTTCGGGCACGTTGAACCCGTTCCGTTCCAATGCGCGGGCCAAAAGATCTGAGGGCGCGCCAACGCCGAAATCGCCAAGTAGAATATAGTCTTCGCGGTCGCGGTCGCGGCGCTCGCGAAAGAAACGGGCCAGCGCCTCGCATTGCGCGGCATGACGAACCAGATCCTGCGCCTTCAAACCGTCATACCGCAAATGCAGCGTACAAAGATTGAAGTTGAAGCCGCTGGCGTGAAAAGCCGCCAAAAACGGCGCGCGGTTGAAGGCAAGTTCTCCAGTCTGCGGGGTATCCGTGCCGTCCCGCGCCGCGATCGTCTGACCTCCGGGCAAGACGATCTCGCCGGCGATTTTGCGGAACATGACCTTCGATTGGCGGAACAGAAAAACCATGCGCTCGTCCGCGCCGCTGCGGCTCTCGACGGTGTCGGTGGCGAGGTAATCCCACTCAGGCCCCAAGATGGATAAGAGGGCTTCCAGCGCATCGAGGTTGCGGCTGACTTCTTGCACCGCGACGATATCGAAGGCCGAAATGATCTCGGCGATATAGTAGAAGGATTCACGCAACCTATGGCCATGGCCGAGCCGATTGGAATCGAAATCGCGCAAATTCCAGGTCGCGATCAGTAGCGAATTCCGGCCCGCCCGTTCGGTGACTTCGGATCGCAGCTTTTGCCGCAGGGCCAGCAGCCTTTCGGAGGTTCGCACCTTTTCGCCGGCGTCCATCCACCGCCTGATGGGAAGATATGATGGCATGAGCCGCCTCGCCGCGCCGCCGATTCGTGGAGGGTCTCATGGCAACGGTTCAATTGGCCGTTGTCAAGCGGGGGGCGGGTTTCGGGGATCGTTTGCCACAAGCATTGGGACGCACCGGCGAGCGCGCCTTGCCGCCCCGGAACTTTTGCGGCAGGCATCTGTTTGATCGGAGACCGGCGCTAAGGAGATTGGAGCGGCCGCGATCAGTTCATCTCAAGAAAGGACCAAGACTATGCGCGGACTTGTCATAGGGGCGCTCTTTGTCGCCGTCGCAGTGCTCGGCTATCTTTATTACGAAGAAACCCGGAACGATGTCACCATCGAACTGGAAGCTCCCAAGATAAAGCTTCCGAACACGAATTAAGCTCAACGAAAACCGATGGCGGCCCACAGGGCCGCCGCACTTTCCTCTCACCCGGCTTGATCACGCCGCGGCGCGACTGACCGCCTCGCCGTTAATGACCAGGCCGGTATCGTCCGCGGAAATCCGCACAATATCGCCGTCCTTAAGCCTGCCTTGCAGAATGAGTTCGGACATCGGGTCTTGCACGTTCTTCTGGATCGCCCGTTTTAGCGGCCTGGCTCCATAAGCTGGATCGTACCCCTCCATCGCCAGCCAATTCCTGGCCGCATCGTCCAACTCAAGATTTATGTGGCGCTCATCCAGCAATTTTTGCAGCCGACCGATCTGGATATCGACGATTGTCGCCATCTGATCGCGCTGCAAGCGATGAAAGACTAAGATCTCGTCAACGCGGTTGAGGAATTCCGGCCGGAAATGCTCGCGCACAACCGTCATAACGCGGGCGCGCACAATCTCCCGATCTTCCTGGTCCGCCTGTTGGACTAGATATTCGGCGCCCAGGTTGGAAGTCATGATGATTAAGGTATTGCGAAAATCGACGGTCCGGCCTTGGCCGTCCGTAAGCCGCCCATCGTCGAGCACTTGCAGAAGCACATTGAAGACATCGGCGTGAGCCTTCTCGATCTCATCGAACAGAACGACCTGATAAGGCCGGCGGCGAACCGCTTCCGTCAGCGCCCCGCCTTCCTCATAGCCGACATAGCCGGGAGGCGCGCCAATCAGACGGGCGACAGAATGCTTTTCCATATATTCGGACATGTCGATGCGAATCATCGCCTGCTCGTCATTGAATAGGAATGCCGCCAGCGCCCGGCTCAGCTCGGTCTTGCCGACGCCGGTCGGCCCGAGGAACATAAACGAGCCCATCGGCCGGTGCGGGTCTTGAAGACCAGCGCGGGAGCGGCGGACCGCCGTTGACACGGCTCGAACGGCTTCCGCTTGGCCGACGACGCGCTTAGCCAGCACTTGCTCCATGCCAAGCAGCTTTTCCCGCTCGCCCTCCAGCATCTTTTCGACCGGGATTCCTGTCCAGCGCGATACGACCCCGGCAATATGGTCGGGCGTCACGGCCTCTTCCATCATCCGCCCGGTCGGCCGTCCATCGGTGCCCTCGGTCGTTTTCAGCGTCTTCTCAAGCTCGGGAATGATGCCGTAAGCGAGTTCGCCTGCCCGCGCAAGATCGCCTTTGCGCTGGGCTTGCTCAAGCTCAATGCGGCTGGCGTCCAGCTCCTCCTTGATCTTCTGGGCGGAGGACAGCTTGTCCTTTTCCTCGCGCCAGCGGCGGGCCAGCGCGTCGGACTTTTCCTCAAGCTCGGCGATTTCTTTCTGAATCCGCCCGAGCCGATCCTTGGACGCCGCGTCGTTTTCCTTTTTCAATGCCTCACGCTCGATCTTCAGCTGAATGAGGCGGCGGTCCAACTCGTCCAGCTCTTCCGGCTTGGAGTCGACCTGCATTCGCAGACGGCTCGCCGCTTCGTCGACCAGGTCGATTGCCTTGTCGGGTAAAAAACGGTCAGTGATATAGCGGTTGGACAGCGTCGCGGCGGCAACGAGCGCGCTATCGGTGATCCGCACGCCGTGATGCAGTTCATATTTCTCTTTCAAGCCGCGCAGAATGGAGATCGTATCCTCGACATTGGGCTCGGAAACAAAGACCGGTTGGAAGCGCCGGGCGAGCGCTGCGTCCTTCTCGACGTTCTTACGGTATTCGTCGAGCGTCGTCGCTCCGATGCAGTGCAGCTCGCCGCGCGCCAGGGCCGGCTTGAGCAGATTCGACGCATCCATCGAGCCTTCCGCCTTCCCGGCGCCGACCAGAGTGTGCATCTCGTCGATGAAAAGAATAACCGCGCCCGCCGCCGCCGTGACTTCCAGCAGCACCGCCTTTAGACGCTCCTCAAACTCGCCGCGATATTTGGCGCCGGCGATCAGCGCGCCCAGGTCGAGCGCCAGCAAATTCTTGTTTTTGAGACTTTCTGGCACGTCGCCATTGATGATGCGCTGCGCCAGCCCCTCGACGATCGCCGTCTTGCCGACGCCTGGCTCGCCAATTAGCACCGGATTGTTTTTCGTACGGCGGGAAAGCACCTGAATCGTGCGGCGAATTTCCTCGTCCCGCCCAATCACCGGGTCGAGCTTACCGTTGGCGGCTTCCTCGGTGAGGTCGCGGGCATAGCGTTTAAGCGCGTCATAGGCCTGCTCGGCCGAGGCGCTGTCCGCCGTGCGGCCTTTGCGAATGTCGTTGATCGCGGCGTTGAGACCGACAGGCGTGACGCCCGCATCCGCAAGCGTGCGGCTGGTATCGGCGTCTTTCTCCATCGCCAGCGCGAGCAGGAGGCGCTCGACGGTCACATAGCTGTCGCCTGCCTTCTCCGCGAGCTTTTCGGCCTGGTCGAAAACCTTGGCGAGCGCGGGCGCCATGAAGACTTGCCCAGCGCCGCTGCCTGACACCTTAGGCATATTGGCAAGCGCGCGCTCCGTCTTGGCAAGCGCGTCACCGGGACGGCCGCCCGCATGAGTTATCAATCCGGCAGCCAGCCCCTCGGGGTCGTCCAACAACACCTTCAGCAGATGCTCGGGCGCCAGCCGCTGGTGGCCTTCCCGCAGCGCCAAGCCTTGCGCCGATTGTAAAAAGCCTCGCGCCCGGTCGGTGAATTTTTCGAAGTTCATGATTGTTCTCCTTGGCAGGCGAATGGCGACCAGCTAGCGCGGCCATTAGATCACGATGATTTTGGATTGGATCAATCCAAAATCATCGTGATCTAATTCTTATATTTAGAGCGGGATGACGAGCGGAAAACCGGTTCCCACTTTTCCTCATCCCGCTCTAGCGCCCTGACAATGCCGCAGATCGACAACTCAAAAACGGCGTTCTTTACTGGCTAATATAAGATTGCGGCGGCAACTCGAAAGAGGGCATCATCCAGCGTCAGCGGCTTATAGGCAACTCGTCCATGACGGCAGCAAAATCTTTAGAAGTTGTCTTACTTTACCGCTACCCGGTGAAGGGGCTCAGCCCGGAAAAGCTCGACGCGGCCCTGCTGCAGCCGGGCCAAACCATCCGGTCGGACCGGGCCTACGCGATCGAGAACGGACCCGGCCGTTTCGATCCCGACAATCCGAAATATTTACCAAAGGTCAATTTCCTCATGCTGATGAGGAATGAAAGGCTTGCGGCACTGCAAACGCAGTTTGACGATGAAACCCAGATTCTGACTATTTCCCGGGACGGCAAGCAGATCACGCGAGGTGCGCTCAATACCAAGCTGGGACGCCAGCTCGTCGAGCAATTCCTCGCGGGTTATATGCAGGGTGAACTCAAAGGTCCACCGCGCATTGTCACAGCGCCGGGGCACAGCTTTTCGGACGTGTCCGCCAAATGCCTGCATCTGGTGAATTTGGCGAGCGTGCGCGATCTTGAAAGCGTCGTAAACGCCCCGCTCAACCCCTTGCGTTTTCGCGGCAATCTTTATTTTGAGGGCGCCGGCGCTTGGGAGGAAAAGAAGTGGATCGGGCGCACGCTGCGGGCCGGAAGCGCGCGCTTAAAAGTGTTTTCCGAAACCGTTCGCTGCGAGGCGACGAACGTCAATCCGGATACGGCCGAACGGGACGCCGCCATACCTCCCACCTTGCAGCGGACTTATGGAGATATGTGTCTCGGCGTGTATGCAAAAGTGATCGAAGCGGGCGAGGTTCGAACTGGCGACCGCCTCGAAGTTGAGAGCTAAGCGTCTCGCCGCGCGCATCTGTCTTTTGAGATCGGCCGAGTCGCATTTGCTGAACTAGCGGCTCCGTCGCCAGCACCTAATCGGACGAGGGGGCATCGCCGGAAATTTCGACGGCTTCTCCGTTGCCATTCGCGGCTTCGGGGGAACCGGCACGGGCCGTGCCATTTGCCGTGTAGCGCCGTCTGCGACGGCGGGCCGGATCGGTATCGCCGGGCGCGCTCTCTTTGCCGACATCCGCTTTCGGCTCACGCACCGGCTGCTGAATAAAGTCGGGAAGCTCACCCAGAGCCGGTTCATTATCCGCGGGCTGACCATAGCCGAGCGACTGGACTTGCGGCTGCGGCGCGGAGGGCTGATGCATCTGCGGTTGCGGCTGATCCCGCATCGACTGTCCCCCCTCGCCCGGTCCGCGATGCGTTCCGTTCAGGGCGTGGCCATTCTCAACACCAGGATGGCCCATGGACGCCGCGGCGGCCTGCGCCTGCGCCGCCATGATGATGCGATTATAATGCTCGGCGTGCTGAAGATAGTTTTCAGACATCACATAATCGCCGGAAGACGCGGCATCACGCGCGAGTGTAACGTATTTCTCAGCGATTTGAGCCGCCGTGCCGCGAATTTTAACGTCTGGACCGCTCGACTCGAAGTTCCGCGACAGTGGATTTTGCGGCTTCCGGTTATTATTGTTATTATTATTGCTGTTGTTATTGTTGCTGCTGTTGTGGTTGGTTGGGGTGTTATTGTTGCTCCGGCCCCTACCGCGCCTGTTTTGTTGTCCTTGCCTCATGGGCTCCCGTCTATCATCATTATCGAAAGCGAGCGGCTTAAGACAATCAAATGCCGATGCGCTTTCAGTTTGCAAAAATTGAGGTGTCACCGATGTCTGGTCAGCGTCCCCGCCTGGCTACCGAGAATTACCTGCCTCGCCGCCGAACCGCCACAGGCGATCCCAACTCTTGGACAATTGGCTGTCTTTAAGCAGGAATGCTCATATCGCGATCGCTCATCGCTTATATGAAGCGGTTTAGCCAATCCTCTTATTTCAGAAAATCGAACGATTTGCAGCGACTATGCCAACGAACCTCAGCGCCAAGCGTCCTTCATTGATCGTGAAGTGCGGCGCCGATATGCTCCTTCGTGGCCTGCCGAATCCGTGCGTAAAAGTTAGCCTGATCGCAAGGAATTTCCAACTGTTTTTTTGATCGAAGGTTTATCGAACCGCTTCTGTCGCTTTACAGCCACCACACGTTCTGTTCCAGACAGGTCGCGAAAGACGCGCCAACTGTCCGGCTGACCCGCGCACTTTACGGCTTGTAAAATTCGGAAAATACTCACGGCTTGCCCACATCCCACTTCTAGCAAAATCCAGCCCCCACCCGCCGCGGCCGTGAAAACATCAGGGACCAACTGTCTGTAGGCTTCGAGGCCGTCCGCACCGCCGTCGAGCGCGACACTAGGGTCATAGCGGCGAACGTCTTCGCTCAATCCGTCAATACAGTCACTCTTGATATAGGGCGGGTTGCAGACGATTACATCGAACTGCCCGCGAAATGTTTTGCACCAGTCCGAACGCACGAATGAGCAGCGCCCGCCAAGATTGAGGCGCTCAGAATTGCCCCGGGCAACCGCAAGCGCTCCGGCATCCAGATCGGAGCCGACACCCCAACTCTGCGTCAGCTCAGCCGCCAGCGTTAGCAAAATGCACCCCGAACCTGTGCCCAGATCGAGAATCCTCAAAGGCTCTGCGAGCCGGTTCTCCTCGCGCAAAAGCGCAAGAGCGGCCTCGATCAGCGTCTCGGTGTCGGGGCGTGGGTCGAGCACGGCAGGGGTGATCTTGAAATTACGTCCCCAAAACTCGCGAAAGCCGATAATGCGCGACACCGGTTCGTAGGCAAGGCGGCGCTCGCGAAAGGCCGCGACAGTCGCGATCTCGGCGCGGCTCAGCGGATGATCCGGCCGCAGAATATAAGCCTCGTGCGACAAGCCGCAAACATGAAGGACCAGCAGCCGCGCATCGAGTTCCGGCGTCGGAAAATTTGCGGTGCGGAAGGATTTGGCCAGCGACATCGCAGCCGCGCCCGCCGTCTGGAAACTGGCAGCGGACGCCTGGAGATCAGGCATCCGCTAGACCTTCCATCGCCGAGAGCTGACTTGCCTGAAAATCGGTCGTCAGCGCATCGATCAGGCCGTCCAGCCCTTCGCCCTGCAGCACTTGCGGCAGATTGTAGAGTGTCATGTTGATGCGATGATCCGTCACGCGCCCTTGCGGGAAATTATACGTCCGGATGCGCTGTGAACGATCACCGCTGCCGACCTGGATCTTGCGTTCCGCCGCGCGCGCTTCGTCGATCTTGCTGCGCTCCATGTCATAGAGCCGCGCCCGGAGCACCTGCATCGCCCGCGCCCGGTTTTGATGCTGGGACTTCTCGCTGGAGGTGACAACAAGACCGCTCGGGAGATGCGTGATCCGCACGGCGCTGTCCGTCGTATTGACGTGCTGGCCGCCGGCGCCGGATGACCGCATGGTGTCGATGCGCAAATCCTGATCGCGAATTTCGATATCCACGTCCTCGGCCTCGGGCAGAACGGCGACCGTCGCCGCCGAAGTATGGACGCGCCCGCTGGTCTCGGTCTCGGGCACACGCTGAACCCGGTGCACCCCGGACTCGAATTTCATCCGCGCAAAGACGCCCTTGCCGCTGAAATTGGCGATCACCTCGCGATAGCCGCCCTTGCCGGACTCATTCTCCGAAATGATCTGCACTTTCCAGCCCTTGAGGGCCGCGTAGCGCTGATACATGCGGAAAAGATCGCCCGCGAACAGCGCAGCCTCCTCACCGCCCGTTCCCGCGCGCAGCTCGAGAATGGCGCTCTTTTCGTCGGCGGCGTCCCTGGGCAGCAACTCGAGGCGAAGCTCCTGCACGAGCGCATCGACGCGCTCTTCCAACGCCGGAATTTCAGCGTCGGCGAGTTCCGCCATTTCAGGATCGGCTTGGGTATCCTCGACGATAGACCGCAGTCCCGCCAATTCGCCCTCCGACTCGCGCAGCCGGCGGACTATGTCAACCAACGGGTTCAGCTCGGCAAACTCCTTTGAGAGCCGCACGAAGGTCTCCTGATCGGGCGCCTCGGACAGCGCCGTCTGGATGGACTTCCAACGCGCGACGAGCTTGTCGAGCTTCTCTTCGGGGACTTGGGTCATTTTTGGCTCAGCGAGTGAATGGCAAATGCGTGGCCGGCTGCGCGACTCCAGCGGTTCGCCCTGAAGCCGCGCGCAGCCTCACGCCTTCGTCGAAGAAGCGCGTTGGACGGTGCGTCGCTAGAGCGGGATGTCGTGAGCGCGAGCGAAATCCTTGAGGCGATCGCGGATGTCTTCTCGACCATGATCGAGCAAATCAAGCACGTAACGCTGGATTTCAGCCGCGCTCAGCGAGAGGATCATCGCCTTTACCGGACCGACCGAGGCCGGCGCCATCGAAATGGAGCGAAAGCCGATCCCGATGAGCGCCATCGCCTCGATCGGGCGCCCGGCCATCTCACCGCACAGCGTGACGGGGACCTTATGCTTTTCGGCCTGCACGACGATAAGCCGCAACACTCGCAGCGCCGCCGGACAGAGCACATCGAAACGGCCGCTCACCCGATTGTTGCTGCGGTCCGCCGCGAAAATGAATTGCAGCAAGTCGTTGCTGCCGACGGAGATAAAATCGACGCGGCACAGCAATTCGTCGAGCTGCCACAAAATGGCGGGCACTTCGACCATCGCGCCGAGCGCGATCTTGGAGGGGCCAGGCCGGTGATGCCGACGCAAATGCGCAAGATCCTTATCGATCAGCTTGCGCGCCTCGATGAATTCCGAGACCTGGGTCAGAAACGGCAGCATCAGCCGTAATTCGCGGCCGGCGGAAGCGGCAAGCAGCGCCCGGATTTGCGTCCGGAAAAGGCCTGGCCGGTCGAGCGCAATACGAATGGAGCGCCAGCCGAGTGCCGGGTTCTCCTCCTTGATGGATTGGAGATAGGGCAAAATCTTATCCCCACCGACATCAAGCGAGCGGAACACCACCGGCTTTTCAGCGGCGCCCCTGATGATCCTGCGATACATCTCGGTTTGCTGCTGGATGCGCGGAAAGGTCGAGGCGACCATGAATTCCAGCTCGGTCCGGTATAGGCCGATGCCATCGGCGCCAGACTCGACCAAATGCGGCAGATCCACTTGCAGACCGGCATTGAGGTGCATCATCACGCGCTGGCCATCCTTGGTGACGGCCGGAGTGTCGCGCAGCTTTTCATATTGCGCCTGCCGCCGCGCGCGGAAACGCGCCTTGTCAGCATAGGCGCGAATAACTTCAAGCGACGGACGTATGTGGAATAAGCCGGCTTCGGCGTCCAGAACTGCCGGGTCGGCAGGGTCGACTTCTTCCAGCACGTCGCGCGCATAGCCGATCGCCGGGATGCCCAGCGCTTTGGCGACGATGGCGACATGGCTCGACGCGCCGCCATCGGCGAGCACCAGGCCGCGCACCCGTTTGCGATCGTAATCCAAAAGTTCGGCTGGCCCCATCGTGCGGGCGACAAGGATCGTATCGCGAGGCAGATCGGTCCCAGCCGCCGTAGCGGAGCGCCCGGTCAAAAGGCGAAGAAGCCGGTTAGCGAGATCGTCGAGATCGTGTAGCCGCTCGCGCCAGAACGGATCGGACTGGCGCATTGTGCGCGCGCGTTGATTGCTCTGCACGCGCTCAACTGCGGCTTCGGCCGTCAGCCCAGCCGCGATCGCTTCGTTCAAGCGCTTCACCCAGCCCTGGTCGTGGGCAAACATGCGATAAGCTTCAAGAACGTCACGGTGCTCGCCGGCGCGCGCGATCTCGCCGTCGGACAACATGACGTCCACGGTTTCGCGCAATTGTCCGAGCGCGGTGTCGAGCCGGGCTTGTTCGGCCGGGATGTCCTCGGCGAACAGCTTGGTAATGTGCACGCGCGGTTCGTGCAGGACGATATGGCCAAGCGCGATGCCGTCCGACATTGTGATGCCCTTGATCGTCTGGCTTTGGCCGCGCCTCGCCTCAGCCGTGACGACGTTGAGACTTTCCAGAAGGCTCGCCATCATTTCTGCTGTGACCATGGCGATGGTCTGCAGAACCTCAACCTCTTCCTCGGAATAGGTCCGCGCGATCGCGTTCTGCACCGTCAGCACGCCAATGGTGCGCCCGCCTCGAATGATGGGCATCCCAAGGAAGGATTGATAGATTTCCTCGCTTGTCTCGGGCCGGTAGGAAAAGGCTGGGTGCGATTGCGCGTCGGGGAGGTTCACATGCTCGCCATTGCGGGCGACAAGTCCAACAAGGCCCTCGCCCGGCTTCATATGCGTTTTGTGGACGGCCTCCTTGCGCAGCCCTTCGGTCGCGTAAAGCTCGAAGGAGCCGTCGGTCAGCCGCACATAGATCGAGCACACCTCCGCAACCATATTCGCCGCGATCAGGCGCACGATACGATCGAGACGCGCTTGAATATCTTCCTGCTTGGCCTGACCGACGCCGGGCCTGGCCATGACTTCGCGCAATTGTCTCAGCAACACTCGCGGTGCGCTCGATGTCCAGGGCATCCGCCCGGTCCCTCCCGCGTCTGCATCTTGCAGGCTGACGTCTGGGTGCGAAGTTTTTTTATAGATCATGTCGGAACTTGCGCGCTAAGCCGCGTCCAAACCATAAAGTGAATGAAGCGTACGAACCGCAAGCTCCGCATAGGCAGCGTCAATAAGCACGCTGATTTTAATTTCAGAGGTTGAGATCGCCTCGATATTTATCCCTTTTTCTGCAAGTGCACTGAACATTTGGGCTGCTACCCCCGCATGACTTCTCATGCCGACACCGATCACCGAGACTTTTACTATATCTGTGGCTCCGCGTAAATCAGAGTAACCGATTTGTGTTTTTGCGCTTTCAAGCACCGCCATCGCGCGGTGCAGGTCGGCGGCGGGCACGGTAAAGGTCATGTCGGTGAAGCGGCCGTCATCCGAGACATTCTGGACGATCATGTCGACATTGATGTTCGCTTCAGCCAGCGGCCCAAACACCCGCGCGGCAACCCCAGGCTTGTCGGCGACGCGCAGCAGGGTAACTTTTGCCTCATCCTTGGCATACGCAATTCCACTTACGACACGCTGTTCCACAATGTCTTCCTCGTCACAAACCAAAGTGCCCGGAGCGGCCTGATTATCCCCAAAGGCTGGGCAGGATTCAGGCGCTTCGAAACTCGAGCGGACCTGAATCCGCACCCTGTGGACCATCGCCAGCTCCACTGACCGGGTCTGCAAGACCTTGGCGCCAAGCGAGGCCATTTCCAGCATCTCCTCATAGGAGATTTTGTCGAGGCGCTGCGCTTTCGGGACGATGCGAGGGTCAGTCGTGTAGACGCCGTCCACATCCGTATAGATGTCGCAGCGATCAGCCCGGAGCGCCGCAGCGACCGCCACCGCGCTGGTATCGGAGCCGCCACGGCCCAGCGTTGTAATGCGTCCGTTTGGACTGATACCTTGAAAGCCGGCGATGACAGCCACTTCGCCACGGCCCAATCGGTCCCTTAACTCGTTCGCGGCAATGTCGGCAATCCGGGCGACGCCATGCGCATTGTCCGTCTTGATCGGGATCTGCCACCCCAGCCACGAACGGGCGGAAATGCCAATGGCCTGCAACGCGATGGCGAGCAGACCCGCAGTTACCTGCTCGCCCGCGGCCACCACTGTATCATATTCCCGCGCGTCGTGCAGCGCAGAGGCGTGGCGAGTCCATTCCACAAGCTGGTTCGTATGCCCCGCCATCGCCGACACAACCACGGCGCAGCGATGCCCCGCATCCACCTCGCGCTTAACATGTTTTGCGACATTGCGAATCCGGTCGAGGTCGGCAACCGACGTCCCCCCGAATTTCATCACCAGAACGGCCATGCTGTCGCTTGTCCTGAACGGCGGCCGGGGCGGCGTCGGCCATGCGCTGAGGGCGCTGTTTCTCACATCGGCCTTGAGAAACCCTGACCGCGACCGCACAAACTGGCAATTGCCCCGCGCCATGCTTATAAGGCCTAAGTTGGCTTTTCGCAAACAGCGCGGTGCATAAGTGGAATTGCGTAGGCTGGCGAAGCGGCGCACATCCGGAAGTCATTGGTGGACCTTCGATGGCAAATATTGTGGATAATGCAGAAGTTGAACGTTTTGCCGCGATGGCGGGGGAATGGTGGGACCCGAAGGGCAAATTCCGGCCACTGCACCAGATCAATCCGGTGCGGCTCGGATTTTTGCGTGAGGAAATTTTGGGACATACGCTCCGCGACGGTCACGCCGTCAAACCGTTCTCAGCCTTGCGAATTCTGGACGTGGGTTGCGGGGGCGGATTGGTCTCCGAACCGCTCGCGCGCCTTGGAGCGGACGTGACCGGCCTCGACCCGTCGCCGGAAACGATCGCAGCCGCGCGCGGTCACGCCGCAATGCAGGGCTTGCCGATCGAATATCTGGCGGGCACGACGGACGAGCTCGCTGCGCAAGGCCGGGTTTTCGATTGCGTGATCGCATTGGAAGTTGTTGAGCATGTCCCGGATGTGACGGCGTTTCTCAAGAGCTGCGCGGCACTGATGCAGCCTGGGGGCTTACTGCTGCTTTCGACGCTGAACCGCACTGCAAAGTCCTACGCCCTCGGCATCGTCGCCGCCGAATATTTGCTCGGCTGGCTACCCAAAGGCACGCACCAATGGCAACGCTTCGTCTCCCCTGCTGAACTGGCGGCCAAGCTCCGCGAGGCAGGTCTTGAGCCGCTGCGCGAGCGCGGCATGAGTTACGATCCAATCGGTGGGACATGGAGCCTGAGCGGCGATTGTGACGTGAACTACCTCGCGTCGGCGGCTAAGCCTCGATCATAGCGAATCCGCCGAGTGTTTATGGGTGAGCGAAACGAAGCCATTGACTCGGAATTTTATATCTAATAGATATATCTATAAGGCATATGAAAACAGACCTAACGAGCGGCACCGCGCCGTCGATCCTTGGACTTCTCGCCCGGCGGCCGATGACCGGCTACGAACTGAAAACGGCGATTGCGACCAGCATTGGCAATTTTTGGAGCGAAAGCTTTGGTCAAATCTATCCGGAGCTGCGCCGGCTGGAGGAAACCGGCTTCGTCACTTCGGAACGTGAACAGGGCGAAACGCCCAAGTCAAAGCGCCGTTATACGATCACCGCAGCGGGGCGCGCGGCGTTGGAGACGTGGCTGGCCCAGCCGCCCAGGCATCGCCCGCCAAGGAACGAGCTTTTGCTGAAGCTCTTTTTCGGGCCGCAAGCAGAGCTGGGCCGTTTGATCGAATATGTCCAGGAGCTGAAGCGACAGCATGAAAGCCAGCTTCTTAAAGTGACGCGCAGTAAGGAACAGCTACGGATCGACCATGAGCACCACCCAGGCCTGCCATTCTGGCTCATGACGATCAGCAATGGCGAATTCTCTTATCGCGCTTCGATCGAATGGTGCGATCAGACCCTTGAGCAGCTGGAAAAGCTGAGGACCGCGTCAAGTCAACCATAGCCAAGAGCGATCACATGACACTCCAGCCTCTCCTCGCGGCATCGCCAATCATCATCTTTCACGTGTCCGCCGCGGCATTGGCGCTCGTCATTGGCACGGTGCAATTTGCCGGTCCGAAGGGCACAAATGTTCATCGGGTGCTCGGCTGGAGTTGGGTGATTGCAATGGCGTCGCTGGCGATCAGCTCATTCTGGATCCACGGCATCAAACAGTTCGGCGATTTCAGCTGGATTCATGGGCTTTCCATCTTGACGCTGGTCATGCTGCCCGCCGCCGTGATCGCCGCTCGTCGCCATCGCGTCAACGCCCATCGCAAGACCATGACGGGGCTGTTTCTTGGCGCTCTGATCATAACCGGGTTGTTTACGCTGTTGCCAGGACGGCTCATGTATGACGTCTTCTTTGATGCGGCGACATCCGCCGAGCCTGCGGCGCCTATCACGGACCGCCGCTAATTATGATCTTCGGGCAGGACCGGCAGCGGATGGAATTCGATGCCTTCTTCGCGCAAGAGTGTCAACTCGCGATGGGAGGCCTCGCCGTAAATACCCTTGGCCTCGGTTTCCTCATGATGAATTTTCATTGCCTCTTCGGCAAATCGGGGGCCGACATATTCAGCGTTCTGCGTGACGTGATCGCGCAGCTTGCGCATCAGCTCAAGTACTTCGCGGGCGGCATTATCCGCCGGCGCGGGCCGGGCGAAAGGGGCACGGGCGCGGCTCGACACCACGCTCGGCGCCATGATTGCCTTCCGCACCTCGTTCCCCCCACAAACGGGGCAGGCGATCTGACGCGCTTCGGCTTGAGTGTCGTAGCCGCCGGAATTGGGAAACCAGGCGTCAAATTCGTGACCGCCGGCGCATAGCAGCGAATATTTGATCATGCGCGCTTGGCCGCCTCACCCGCCGCCGCTTGCGGCTCGAACCGGCGGACTGCAAAATCGCGCTCATGGCTTAAGGCCGGAATGCGGTGACGCGCGGCGGCGACCTCGGCCGGGTCGATGTCGGCGGCAATAACGCAAGGCACGTCTCCGGCTTCGGCCAGAATGTTGCCCCAAGGCGCGATGATCAGGCTATGCCCGTAGGTCGCACGGCCATTTTCATGCATTCCGCCCTGGGCGGCGGCGAGCACGAAACAGCCGGTTTCGATTGCCCGCGCACGCAGCAGCACATGCCAATGCGCCTCGCCCGTAACTTTGGTGAAAGCCGATGGTACGGCGAGGAAATCTGCTCCCGCCTTCGCCAAAGCCTTGTAGTGCTCAGGAAAGCGCAGGTCGTAGCAGGTGGTGATACCGAGCGTGCCCCAGGGCAGGCGCATATTGACCGCCGTCGCCCCCGGCGCGTAGTTTTTCGACTCGCGATAGCTCTCAGCGCCCGGCAAATCGACGTCGAACATGTGGATCTTGTCGTAGCGCGCCGCGACGGACCCATCGGGAGAAAATACAAAGGCCCGGTTTGCGGCTTGGCTCTCGCCAATGCGAATGGCGACCGAGCCGACATGCAGCCAGATGTGCAGATCGCGCGCCAGCCGCGCGAAATCATCCAGAATCGCGGTCTCGGCCTCGGGTCGGATGCGCTCAAACAAGCGCTCCGTTTGCATTTCCATCAGCGGGGTATTTTCCGGAGTCTGAACGTAGTGCGCGCCGTCCGCCGCCGCGGCGCGGATCAAATCCTCGGCTGCCGCCATGTTCGGCCCGATCTCGCGTCCCGAGCGAAGCTGCACGAGGGCGGCACGAAATTTCGGCAAGGGCTGCATCATGCGAGGTCCGGTTTCGATCCGTTCAGTTTGTCAAGGAGTGCGTCCAGTTCACCTTTCGCCTCCAGCGCATAGAGATCGTCGCAGCCGCCAATATGGCGAGCGCCGATGAAGATTTGCGGCACCGTGTGGCTGCCTCCTGCACGCCTGATCATTTCATCGCGCTTACCCGCGTCCAAGCTGACATCTATTTCCGTAAATGACGCGCCCTTGTCGAACAGCAGGCGTTTTGCCGACCGGCAATAAGAGCAAAACATGGTCGTATAAATGGTGATCGTCATCGGGCTATTCTCGCTCACGGCCTATCGCGGCCATTACATGGCGCGAAGGTTGTTGTCGCGCAATGATGCAGTGGAACGAGAAAGCGAAAGAATGGTTCTGTTTTGACACGTTTTTAAACATTTCGCGCGATTGTGAATGTCTTGAGGCGGTAGTAAAGCGTTCATCTCCTCTCACAACGATTCAGCAGCTTGCCCGAGGCAAAATTCCTCGGCAAAGTTCATTGGAACCGGAGCGCTGGGGCGCCCGGCGGCAAACGGGGCATAGGGAACAAAGTCATGCGTTTCACTTATACTCTTTGGACGATCGCGATGGGCGCGTCCTTGGCGCTCGCCTTATCCGCGACAGCGCCGCACGCTGGCGAAAAGGGCTGCCAGGGTCAATGCTATGAAGAAGTGCCGGCGCCCGCCTATAGTGCAACATTCAAGCGGCGGGTCGAAATCGAGCCAGGCGCTTATGAGATTGCACGCGAACCTTCGCTCTACGGGAGGGCAACCCGCCGAGTGCTTTTGGATAGCGGCGTCGAATGGCGTGAACGTCCGGCCGTCTACAAAACCGTTAAGGTCCGGCAGCATCTGAAGAGTCGCGTGACCTGGGAGAAGCGCTGGATCGACGGCAAATATGTGATGTGCAAGGTTCGCGTGCCCGGCAAGACGGTTTGGACGCACCGGGAGGTTTTGGTTTCGCCCGCGCGTCGATGGAAAGAGCGGTCAGCGCCGGTCTATGGCACGGTGGAAAAGCGTATCCTGCTTCGCCCCTATAAGAACATCGCAATCTATAACCGGGCGCGCCATGCCTATGTTCGGGAGCGGGTCGTGATCCAACCTGAAGGCACGGTTTGGGCGCCGGTATCGGTCCGTGCGGAGAAATATCGATAGAATAACAAGGCCCGGTTGAATCGGGCCTCTATCTCGACGCGGACTGATTTTGTGCTATGCAACATTATTGTTGCACTGCACCATAAATGCGTCTATCGTCCATTTTCAGATGTTGGCGATGGGAATTCAGATGATGAACTGGGCGGCAAATCAGTATTTTGACTTTCCACGTAAAGTGCCGGGTCCTTACCACCTCCTGACGCCGCATCCGATCTTTCAACCGCGCCGGCGAACCGTCACCGAAGCACGCTTGCCGGACGACTTGCCGGGTTACTTGGTTTACGTAACGCGCAACGCGCTCCTCGGCGCGACGACGTCGCTGACCAAGGCTTCCGGCGATGCTCACAGCTTCTTCAGCAATCTCAATCAAATGCTGATGTTCGAGCGGATGATGCGGACTTTCCTTAGCTGGGGGGTCCCAAGCGCTACTGCGTCTGGCTTTGCAATGCCGCAGCCTTGGCTGCTTAGCGCTCCGCAGCCGCAGCTTCTCTCATTCTGGGGCACCAATCCGGCGCTCCCAATTGCGCAATCCTATCGCGGCAACGATGCCACGCAGTCATTGGCGCTCGCCCAGACGAGCTTCCCGGTCTTTGCCGCCATGATGGCGGTTCCAGCGAGCTTTCTCGCCTTGGTGCCGACGGCGATGGATGCTTGGCGGATTGCACTCTGAAGGCGCAGCGAGGCTAGCCTTTAGGAGTTGGCAAGACGGCGCTCGTATTCTTCTTTTCCGGCTTCTTCCGGCAAAAGGCCGAAACATCTCGTCCCTTGGCTGTCTTATAAGACTTTACCCAGGAGCAGCCTTGCGACTCGCATCGAGTCTGTTCGAGGCCTTTGCAGGCTGAGTCCGCCGCCCGCGCGCTCACCGGGCCAAAGTGCGCCATCGCCGCAAATGCCACGATGGCAGTCAGTCTGACAATCAAACGCATAACGCTTCCCTCTTCGCCACGAAGTCTACGAATAGCACGCCCACACGTCCGCGAAGAATTGCGGCAATCGCTTATGCGTAATTAAGCGGAGGCGCCGCCGCCCCGTACGGTTGCGGCCCATTCCAGCGCATGATCGAGGCGGTCGTCGCCCCAAAACAGCTCGCGATCTTCGGTGACAAATGTCGGCGCTCCGAATATGCCCAAGGCGGCAGCGCTCTCGGTCTGCGACCGCAATGCATTTTTCACCGCCGGGTCCTGCGCCCGCTCCATCACCACAGCGGCGTCCTGACCCGCCAGCCTAAGTGCCTGCGTCAGTACGGTCCGATCGGAAATATCTGCCTCATCGCGAAACTGCATCAGAAACACTTCGCGCGTGAATGCTGCTCCCCAGCCCTCCTCCGCGCCGATCATGCCAATGCGCGCCGCCAGCAACCCATTCTGAGGAAATAGCGGGCTCAATCTAAATGTCAGATTCCGCGCCGCGCAGATTCGCTCAAGATCGCGCAGCATATAGTCGCCCTTCCTCGGATAGAGCCGGAAGGGCGTGTTGTCCCATCCTTGGGACTGAAAGATCGGCCCAAGCAGAAACGGCTTCCACCGGACCGTGACGCCGCGGCCGGCGGCGGTAGCCTCGATGCGCATGGCGGACAAATAGGAATAGGTGGAGGCGAATTCGTACCAAAATTCGAGTTGGGCCATTCCGATCTCCTTGCGTGCTCATAAAGTTTAGGACGAAATTGCCAGCCAGAAACAGCGCGCCCAGTCTACGGCAGCGGCAAATCCCTTGCGAGCCGATCATCCCGGCTTCTATAAAAGTGGGCGCTTACAACCGAAGAAAGCCCTCATCTGATGTCCGACATTAAGAAAGTCGTGCTTGCCTATTCCGGCGGTCTGGACACGTCGATCATTTTGAAATGGCTACAGGTCAACTATGGGTGCGAGGTTGTCACCTTCACCGCCGATCTGGGTCAAGGCGAGGAATTGGAGCCAGCGCGGCGCAAGGCTGAGATGCTGGGCATCAAGGAAATCTTTATCGAAGACCTTCGCGAGGAATTCGTGCGCGACTATGTCTTCCCGATGTTTCGGGCCAATGCGCTTTACGAGGGCGTCTACTTGCTTGGCACGTCGATCGCGCGCCCGCTCATTGCGAAGCGTCAGATCGAAATCGCAAAGCTGACCGGCGCCGACGCTGTGTGCCATGGCGCGACGGGCAAGGGCAACGACCAGGTGCGCTTCGAGTTGAGCTATTACGCGCTTGAGCCGAATATCCGCGTGATCGCGCCGTGGCGCGAATGGGAGTTCACGAGCCGCAACGCGCTGCTTGAATTTGCGGAACAGAACCAGATCCCCGTCCCGAAGGACAAGCGCGGCGATGCGCCGTTTTCAGTCGATGCCAACCTCTTGCACACATCGTCCGAGGGTAAGCTGTTGGAAGACCCGGCCCAGGAATGTCCGGATTATGTCTACCAACGCACGGTCAGCCCGGAGGACGCGCCGGACAAGCCGCAGATCGTCGAGGTGGAGTTCGAGCGCGGCGATGCGGTCGCCGTCGATGGCGTGCGGCTTTCCCCCGCCAGCCTGCTCACCAAGCTCAACGAGCTGGGCAGCGCACACGGCATCGGTCGTCTCGATCTGGTGGAGAACCGCTATGTCGGCATGAAGTCGCGCGGCGTCTATGAAACGCCGGGCGGCACGATCCTGCTGGCCGCGCATCGCGGCGTCGAGAGCCTGACGCTCGATCGCGGCGCGGCGCACCTCAAAGACGAGCTCATGCCACGATACGCCGAGCTGATTTACAACGGCTTCTGGTTTTCGCCAGAGCGGGAGATGCTTCAGGCGTTGATCGACAAATCGCAGGAATTCGTCACCGGCGCGGCGCGGTTGAAACTGTATAAGGGCTCGGCCACGATTGTTTCACGTGAAAGCCGGTTTTCGCTCTACAGCCAGGATCTCGTCACCTTCGAGGAAGGTGCGGTCGCCTACGATCAACAAGACGCGGCAGGCTTCATCAAATTGAACGCGCTTCGACTAAGGCTTGTCGGCGCCCGCGCACGAAAACACCAGCCGGATTAAGGAGGGCTAGGAACCGCCCGCAGGCAGGAATGTTATTTTGGCGATCCTTCAGCCGGTCCAAGCTCGTTTCAGAGGGAATTTCATGCGGGTCTTTTCATGCGGTGTTTGTGGGCAGGCGGTCTATTTCGACAACGTCGTCTGCAAGAATTGCGGGACCGCGCTTGGATTCGATGTGCCAACGCTGACGGTCCAATCGCTTTATCCGCAGCCCGATGGCACGCTTGCAACGCGCTCTGGCCATAGCAGCAATGTCTACTGCGGCAACTTCCAAAACCAAGTATGCAATTGGCTGGTGCCTGTCGAGCGGGAAGGGGCGCTCTGCGTTAGTTGCGGCCTAAACCGCACCATTCCTGATCTTGACATTGCTGGTAATTTGCAACGGTGGTTTGAATTTGAAAAAGCGAAAAGACGGCTGATCTATGAGCTTTTAAAACTTCGCCTGCCGGTCGAACAGTCCGGCGCGCGCAACGGCGTGCACCCGCTCGCATTCGACATTCTCACTGGCGCAAAAACCGGCCATGAGGATGGCGTGATTACTTTGAACCTCGCGGAAGCCGATGCCCACATCCGCGAGCAAACGCGCGCGCATTTCAATGAGCCATATCGCACGCTGCTCGGCCATTTCCGCCATGAGAGCGGACATTATTATTGGATGGCGCTGGTAACCGACAGTCAATCGCTGTTGCGTTTCCGCGAGCTGTTTGGCGACGAGCGCTTGGACTACGGCCAGGCGCTTGCTGCCTATCATCAGACCGGGCCAAAACCCGACTGGGCAGACAACTACATCTCGGCCTATGCCACCGCGCACCCTTGGGAAGACTGGGCTGAAAGCTGGGCCCATTATCTTCACATGGTCGAGGTGCTGGATACGGCAGACGACTACCGCATTGCGCCGGCCCTGCCGAACCACCAAGCAAGCGCCGGGTCGACTCTCGCGGCCGCTGACCCTTACGATGCCGCCAGCGCTCGGCAACTGATTGAACGCTGGGTCCCATTGGCCCTCGCCATGAACAGCCTCAATCGCAGCATGGGGCTGTCGGATTTTTATCCCTTCGTGGTGTCACCGGCGGCGGCCCAAAAACTTGATTTCATCCATAACATCGTGCGGTCCGCGCAGCAGCCCTGAGTTTTTGCAAATTCTCGGGAACGCCCTCACTTGACTCTCGCAATGGGGCTTAGACCGGCTTATATTTTCGTATGGGTAAGGAGTTGATTAAAATTCGTGAGGGCGTTCGCAGCGATGCCGCCGAGATCGCGCGCGTGCATGAAGATGCTTGGCGATCGACTTATCAGGGCATTATTCCCCATCTGCATCTAGCAAAAATTATCATCCATCGTGGCCCGGCCTGGTGGGCGCGCACGTTGCGGCGTCCGGGTTCCGGATTGCTGGTTCTCAGCTTCGACGGCAAAGTCCAAGGCTATGTGTCGTACGGCGCGGCACGTATTGCCCCAAACTCCCGAACGGGCGAGATTTTCGAGCTTTATCTGGCGCCGACATTCCAGGGCATGGGTTTCGGGAAGATGCTCTTTCTAGCCGCCAAACGGGCGCTGGAATTGAAGGGGCGGCGCAGCCTCGTGGTCTGGGCGCTCGCGGAAAACGAGGCGGCCTGCGCCTTTTACGGCCGTCTTGGCGGTAAGCGCAGCGCCACCGCGCCCGAGCATTACGGCAACGTTACCTTGAGCCGCATCGCCTTTCTGTGGGAGCCTGTTGGCCGTGCCGCGCGCTAGGGATTGTTCACTAAAGCACTGCTAAGATTCCGGTCGGCGTCCGGATCTTCGCTGACAGGACTGTTTCCGCTCCTCCGGCAACCCTGACGCAGGAAAGACTTGCTGCGCCTAACGAGCGGAGGGCGTTGTTGAGCCAGAGCGGATCGGGATGCGTGAGCGTCAGTTCTTCGAGCCTGCAGCCTCGATCCGGCATTGTCTGCCAAGGGCGCACGCCGCCGTTCCATTCGATCACATGCGGAATGACCCCGCCGCCCGGCAGATGGCCGTCCTCCGGCACGGTCAGCCGCCAGCTTAACGCCCCCCGGCTGACGACAGTCACCGGACCGAGCGGCATCGCGGCCGCCTGAACCGCCGCGGTAATGTCCGCCGTTCGCACAACCCAGCTAATGAGACCGGGGCTTCGCGCCAGCCGCGTACGCATCTTAGGATCGTCGAGCGCATACCATCTCAGGCGTCCTGGGGTCTCGGCTGCTGGGTCGATGGCAATGACTTCGAGAAAGCAATTTGCTCCCAACTGCATGAGGCAGTTATGCGTACCCATGCTTTCATGCCGGCCTCCTGGTGGAATTTTTACCCCGAGCCGCTCGTGAATAAAGGCGGCGCCTTCTTCCAATGAAGAGGTGCCGATAACAATATGGTCCAATTCGCAAGCCGGCATCATAGTCCTGCCTCGATAGGCCAAGCGCTCCGGCCTCCACGCAAAGTCGCCAGCAGCTCATCCGGCGTCGTCACCGGCGGCGAGCATTGCGGTCCGACGCAGACATACGCTGTGGCCTTGCCCTGAACCGCGCGCTTACCGAATGCTGGGGAACTTTCCGAGGCCCTGGCCTCGTCCTGCAGCCATTGGACGACTGCCCCCGGCAATGAAATATGATTGAGAGCGTCGCGCATAGATGCCTCGCCCGCGCCGCGAATGAGCACAATATGCTGGGGCAAAGTGTGATCCGCCAGACCACTAAAATATCCCGTGTGGAGACTTGCGACCCGGAGCGCTTCGCCCATGAAGCTGCGACGCAATGCCTCCGCCCTGTCGCGGTAGCGCGCCTCGCCGGTTATTGTATAGAGCGCCGCCAAATTGCTCAGCATGACCGCGTTTGCGTTTGGCGTGGCGTCGTCGCGGGCCGACAGCGTGCGGATCATGATGTCGCTAGTATCGGCGGCGGAGAGGAAATAGCCGCCTTGGCCGTCGGCCCAATATCGGGCATCCAAAACCTCGCTCCAGATTTGCGCATCTCGGAGCATCGCCCCCTCACCGGTCGTCAGATAAAGCGCGATCGCGGCACGGATCATGTTCGCATAATCACTCGCAACCGCCGGGGTCTTGGCTCGCCCCGCCCGGTAGCTATGCAGCAAGCGTCCGTTGGCGGTCATCCGCTCCATCACAAAACGGTAGGCCTTTGCGGCTGCGTCAATCCAGCCGATCTGAGCCAAGGCAAGTCCTGCGTTGACGAGCGCGGCAATGGCGAGACCGTTCCAATCGGCCAGCACCTTGTCGTCCCAGCCCGGCGGCACGCGGGATTGCCTTGCGGCGAACAGCCTCGCGCGCAGCGCGTAGAGCCGCTCCTCCTCGACAGGAGAGAGCAGCTCCATGCTGCGCAGCCGGTTAAGAATGTTCGTCCCCTCCCAATTGCCCGCGTCGGACAAATCATAAACCTCACCGAAGAAAGCCGCGTCGCTCGCACCCAACACGCTAACGACCTCTTCCCGACCCCAGACATAGAACTTGCCTTCCTCGCCTTCGGAATCGGCATCGTAGGAGGAGGCGAAACCGCCATCCGGCGCGATCATCTCGCGCAGCATCCACTTAACAGTCTCGGCAATCCGGGTTTCCAGTAGCGGGTGGCGCCGCTCTTTCCAAACTTCGGTCATCAGGTCGATAAGCAACACATTGTCGTAAAGCATCTTCTCGAAATGCGGCGCCAGCCAACGCTCGTCGACCGAATAGCGGGCATAGCCGCCGCCGAGATGATCGTAGATGCCGCCCTGCGAAATATGCAGCAGCGCCTTCTCGACCCCGTCCACGCACGGCTGAATTCCGTGGCGCAGGCCTAGCTTCCACATGAACCCGAGAATGACGCAATTGGGAAATTTCGGCGCGCCTGCGAGACCGCCATTCATCGGGTCTAGCGCCTTCGACAGCCGGTACGCCAAATCTGCCAGTGTGTTTTCGTTTACATTGTCCTCGTCGACCGGTTCCAGGCGCGGCTGGATTGCTTCCTTCAAAGCGTCAGCATTCTGGCGGATCTTGTCGCGCTCCTCGCGATAGAGACGGCTTATCTCGCGCAGCACATGCGTAAAGGCTGGACGGCCGTAGATTTGCTTCTTCGGGAAATAGGTGCCGCCCCAGAACGGCTCACCGTCGCCTGTGAGGAACATGGTCAGCGGCCAGCCGCCCTGCTCGCCGAGCTGATGCAGCGCGTTCATATAGAGCGCGTCCACATCGGGGCGCTCTTCGCGGTCCACCTTGATGTTCACGAACAGCTCGTTCATTACTGCCGCGCTGCCGGCATCTTCAAAACTCTCATGCGCCATGACATGGCACCAATGGCAAGCCGCATAGCCCACCGAGAGCAGCACCGGCTTATTCAGCCGCTTCGCCTCGGCGAACGCCTCGGTCCCCCAGGGCCACCAATGCACGGGGTTGTCCTTGTGCTGGAGGAGATAGGGGCTGGTCTCTTGGCTGAGCCGATTGTAGGACAAGGCTGGTTCCTCTTTTTGCCGCTCATTCGGAGTTGACTGTGACCACCATTTACGCCCTTGCAAGCGGCCATGGAAAGGCGGGCGTCGCGGTCATTCGCATTTCGGGACCGGCGGCGGGCACGGCTCTGTGCCGTCTTGCCGGACCGCTCCCCGCGCCGCGCATTGCGAGCCTTAGAACGCTGCGCGATCCGCAAACCCATTATGTCCTGGATCATAGCCTAACCTTATGGTTTCCCGCACCCGCCAGTTTTACCGGCGAGGACGTTGCCGAGCTGCATGTTCATGGCGGGCGCGCCGTTATTGAAGCGATATTGCGGGTGCTGGGATCATTCGAAGGGCTGCGGCTTGCCGAGCCGGGCGAGTTCACCCGCCGCGCCTTCGACAACGGCAAGCTCGATCTCACCGAAGCCGAAGGTCTCGCCGATCTGATCGACGCCGAGACCGAGGCGCAGCGGCGGCAGGCGATCCGGCAGTCCGGCGGCGCATTGCGGGCGCTTTACGATGGCTGGCGGGAGCGGCTGATCGAGTCGCTGGCGAGCATCGAGGCGGAGCTGGATTTTTCCGATGAGGGCGATGTGCCGGACGCTGTGGCGGAGCGCGCGCGGTCGGTGGTGCGCGGGTTGCGGGACGAGATCGCGGCGCATTTGGCGGACAAGCGCGGCGGCGAAATTCTGCGCGATGGTCTGCGCGTGGTGATCGCCGGGCCGCCCAATGCCGGAAAGTCCAGCCTGATGAACGCGCTCGCCCGGCGCGATGTGGCCATCGTCTCCGCCGAGGCCGGGACCACGCGGGACGTGATCGAGGTCCGGCTCGATCTCGGCGGCTTTCCGGTGATCCTGATGGATACGGCGGGCATTCGCGAGGCGGCCGGCGAGGTGGAGCGGGAGGGCGTGCGGCGCACCCTGGAGCGGGCCAAACACGCCGATCTGGTCATCTGGCTCGCCGATGCCACCGTCCCGGATGCCACTCACGGCGAACTCGGCCCGCGCACGATCCTCACCGTGAACAAAATCGACCTTGCCCCATCGGCTGCGGGGGACGCGCTCGCCCTCTCCGTCAAGACCGGCGCGGGGCTGGACCGCCTGATCGCCGTTCTCGCCGAGCATGTCCGGCAGGCGGCGGACATCGGCGAAAGCCCCGCCATCACCCGCGCCCGCCATCGCCGCGAACTCGAACGCTGCGCCGCCGCGCTGGAGCGCTTCCTGGCGGGCGACTTCACCCAGCTCGAACTGCGCGCCGAAGATTTGCGCGACGCCGCCACAGCCCTCGGGCGCCTTACGGGCCGCGTCGATGCTGAAGACATATTGGACAAGATTTTCGCCGATTTTTGCATCGGAAAATAAGTGTTTCGAATCGCGTCGGTTTCACGTGAAACTTGTGCGGGGCTGTTCCCGAACTGAGCGACAAATCGTTACTCAGCAAGGGCTTTGAAGATTTCGCAGCGTTAGGCGGCGCGTTTCCAAGCGCAGAGAATGGAAACGTCAGGTCGATGTTTCGTGACGTCTCATTCAGGTTTCTTCCTCCATAGCCGGTTAACGCTGGATTAGTATGACTTGGCTGGGTTTTTTGTTGCATCGGCGCATCCGCGCCGATGGGTTTGCCCACCTATTCGGTGGGCCCCGGGTGCCGAACCCAAGCTAGGTGTCGGCAGCTGGCACGGCTCGTATGGCGGTCTCCCGGGGCCCGCAAGTGGGCCCCTGTGCCGCGCGGAGGCGCGGCTCCCAAGCCAAGAACCCCCCGGGTGCCGAACCCAGCTGAGTGTCGGCAACTGGCACGGTTCGTATGGCGGTCTCCCGGGGCCCGCAAGCGGGCCCATGTGCCGCGCGGATGCGCGGCTCCCAAGCAAAAACACACAACCCGCGTTTTGACGGCGCGGCGAGAAGCGGGTAATGTCGCACGAATCCCCGAATTTTGGCTTTTGGACGCGGAATGCGAAACACGACCTATGATGTGATCATAATCGGCGGCGGCCACGCGGGTTGTGAGGCGGCGGCTGTATCCGCACGCATGAGCGCTCGCACGGCGCTCATCACGCACAAGGTCGAAACCATCGGCGAGATGTCCTGCAACCCCGCAATCGGCGGGCTCGGCAAGGGCCACCTCGTTCGCGAGATCGATGCGCTGGACGGGCTGATGGGGCGCGTCGCCGACTGGGCGGGCATTCAGTTCCGCATGCTGAACCGCTCCAAGGGCCCGGCCGTGCAGGGGCCGCGCGCGCAGGCGGACCGCAAGCTGTACCGCCAGGCGATGCGCGCCGCCGTCGAGGCTACGCCGGGTCTAGATGTCATTGCCGAGCCGGTCGAGGATTTGATCGTCGCGGACGGGCGCGTGGCGGGCGTCGTCACGGCGAGCGGCGCGAAATACGGCGCGGCGGCTGTCGTCGTCACTACGGGCACATTTCTCAAGGGCCTCATTCATATTGGCGAGACGCGCCTGCCCGCCGGGCGCGCGGGCGAAGCGCCGTCGATCGGCCTCGCCGACCGGCTTTATGCGCTCGGGCTGCGCATGGGCCGCCTTAAGACCGGCACGCCCGCGCGTCTCGACGGACGCAGTATCGACTATAGCCGCCTCACCGCGCAGCCGGGCGATGAGCCGCCCGTGCCGTTCTCCTTCCTGACGGAGCGCATCACGACGCCGCAGACCGTCTGCCACATCACCCACACCACGGACGAAACGCACCGGATCATCGCGGCTAACCTATCGCGCGCGCCGGTCTATTCCGGCCAGATCGAAGGCGTCGGCCCGCGCTATTGCCCCTCCATCGAGGACAAGGTCGTGCGCTTCCGCGAGCGGGCGAGCCATCAGATTTTCCTGGAGCCGGAGGGGCTGGACGACGATACAGTCTATCCGAACGGCATCTCCACTTCCCTGCCGGAGGAAGTGCAGGCGGCGTTTATCCGCAGCATTCCGGGGCTGGAGAACGCGCGCATCATCCGCCCGGGCTACGCCATCGAATATGATTATGTCGACCCACGCGAGCTGTCGCCCACGCTGGAGGCCAAGCGCCTGCCGGGGCTGTTCCTCGCGGGCCAGATCAATGGCACGACAGGCTATGAGGAGGCCGCCGGTCAGGGGCTGGCCGCTGGGGTGAATGCGGCGCTGAAGGCGGGCGGGGGCCAGCGCACCTTCATCCTTTCGCGGACGGACGCGTATATTGGCGTGATGATCGACGATCTGGTGACGCGGGGCGTGGCCGAGCCCTACCGGATGTTCACTTCGCGGGCGGAGTACCGCCTGCGGCTGCGCGCCGACAATGCCGATGCGAGGCTGACACCGATTGGCGCGGCGCTGGGATGCGTTGGCGCGGCACGGTCGGCGGTTTACGCGGCCAAGGCGGCGGCAATGGAGGAAGGGCGGGCGCTGCTCGGCTCGCTGACTGCCACGCCGGACGAGGCGGGCGCAAAGGGCGTGCCCATGAACCGCGACGGCCGCCGCCGCTCGGCGTTCGAGCTGCTCGCATTCCCGCAAATGTCGATGGATAGCCTCGCCGCGATCTGGCCGCAGCTTGGCGGCATCGCCCCCGCCATCGCGGCCCAACTCGAAATCGACGCGCGCTACGACGTCTATCTGCGCCGTCAGGACGCCGACATCGCAGCCTTCCGCAAGGACGAGGCGATCGCCATTCCGTCCGCGATCGACTACCCCGCGATCGCCGGCCTCTCCACCGAGCTGCGCCAAAAGCTGGAGGCCGCCCGCCCCGCCTCGCTCGCCCAGGCCGCGCGCATTGACGGGATGACCCCAGCGGCGCTGATGCTGATCCTTGCCCATGTCAAAAAACCGCGCCAGCGGCGTTCCGCCTGACATGGCGTCCGGCACGCTCACCATCGCCGGGCCGGAGGATTTCGCCGCCGCCTTCCCGGTTGCACGTGAAACTGTGGAAAAGCTCGAACTCTATGCCGAGCTGCTGAAAAGCTGGCAGCCCGCCGTCAATCTGGTCGCGCCTTCGACGCTAAATGGCATCTGGCAGCGGCATTTCGCCGACAGCGCCCAGCTTCTTGCGCGCGCGCCGGAGGCAAAAACCTGGGTCGATCTCGGCAGCGGCGCGGGATTCCCCGGACTTGTGATTGCCATTCTGCTCGCGAATCATGAGAATCGCGTTGTACACCTTATCGAGTCGCATGGCCGCAAATGCGCCTTCTTGTCGGAAGTGGCCCGCCGCACGGGGGTGCCGGTCAAGCTTCACGCAGGACGCATCGAGGAGATTGCCCGGGGGGGCGGGATCGGCCCGGCCGATGTGGTGACGAGCAGGGCGCTTGCGCCTTTGGATGGTTTGCTCGGATTGGCGCGCGGGTTCTTTTCGGACCAAACCTTAGGGCTGTTCCTTAAGGGGCGCGACGCCGGGCAGGAGATCGAGGCGGCAAGGCGGCGCTGGCGGTTCGAGCACAGTTGCGTACCCAGCCGCACCAGCGGCGAGGGCAGCATCGTCGAGGTCAGGAGCTTGATCTCTGAAGGGGATTAATCGTGGCGAAATCATTCTCGTATGGGCGGCCGGATTTGCGCGTCCTGGCCGTCGCCAATCAAAAAGGCGGCGTCGGCAAGACCACGACGGCGATCAATTTGGGCACCGCGCTGGCGGCGGCGGGCGAGCGGACCCTGATCGTCGATCTCGACCCGCAGGGCAACGCCAGCACCGGCCTCGGCATTGCCGAGGACCAGCGCCATGTCTCCACCTATGACGTGCTGGCCGGGGCAGCGGCGCTCGAACAGGCAATGGTCGAAACCGCCATGGTGCCGGGCCTGTTCGTCGCGCCCGCCACCCGCGACCTCGCGGGCCTGGAGCCGGAAATCTCAGCCGCGCCGAACCGGGCCTATTTCCTGCGCGACGCCATCGTCTCGTTGCGCGCATCCGAGCGCGACCGTCCCGAAAGCGAGCGCATCCGCTATGTTCTGATCGACTGCCCGCCTTCCCTCAACATTCTGACGCTTAACGCCATGGCGGCATCCGACTCGGTGCTGGTCCCGGTGCAATGCGAGTTCTTCGCGCTGGAGGGCATCAAGCAGCTGAAGGAAACCATCGACTTCGTGCGGGCGAGCCTCAATCCGACGCTGGAAATCCACGGCGTCGTGCTCACCATGCACGACAGCCGCACCAAGCTGGCCGACGAAGTTTCCACGGAAGTGCGCAGCTTCTTCGGTGAGAAGGTCTATTCGACGGTCATCCCGCGCAACGTCCGAGTCGCCGAGGCGCCCTCGCACGGCAAGCCGATCCTGCTCTACGACTATAAGAGCCCTGGCAGCAAAGCCTATATCGAGCTGGCGGCGGAAATCATCGACCGTGAAGCCAGGGCGTCGGCGGCCTGACTCCTCTCCAACGGGGAGAAGTGAATTCTAAGCCGATCGATTGCGCGCATTGAGGACGAGGGACCATGAACACACCGCTACCCGCGAACAAGAACCGGCTCGGCCGGGGCCTGGCGTCTTTGATCGGCGAGAACATTCAGCAAGCCGGCACGCCCGGAGCGAATGGCGTAAAGCCGCTGCCGAGCCAGGGCGAGCAGCGGATGATCCCGCTCGACCGCATCAATCCGAGCCCGTTCAACCCCCGCAAAAGCTTCGACAATGCCGAGTTGGACGAGCTGGCCGCCTCGATCCGCGAAAAGGGCCTGGTGCAGCCGATCGTCCTGCGCCCGCTCGGCGCCGGCGGCCATCATTACGAGATCGTCGCAGGCGAGCGGCGCTGGCGGGCGGCGCAGCGCGCCTCGCTGCATGTGATCCCCGCCATCGTCCGCGCGCTGACGGATCAGGAAGCGCTCGAATTGGCGATCATCGAGAACGTCCAGCGCACCGATCTGAACATCCTCGAGGAAGCCGGCGGCTATCGCGAGCTGATTGACCGCTTCGGCTACACGCAGGACGAGCTGGGGCACATCATCGGCAAGAGCCGCAGCCATCTCGCCAATACGCTGCGCCTGCTCAAGCTGCCTGAAGCCGTGCAAAGCATGGTCCGCTCCGGCGATCTGAGTGCTGGACATGCGCGCGCGCTGGTCGGACGCGAGGACGCGGAACGGATGGCGAAGGACATCGTCGAGAAGGGCATGAATGTCCGCGATGTCGAGGCGATGGTTCAGAGCAAGAAGGATGGGCCTGGCGTTAAAGCGCGGGCGGTGACGCCCGGCCTGCAGAAGGATGCGGACACGCGCGCGGCGGAGCGTGAGATGGCCGACGCGCTGGGCCTCGCCGTCGAGATCGCGCCGGGCAAGGGCGAGGCGGGCGAGATCATCATCCGCTACCGCTCGCTGGAGCAGTTCGAGGCGGTGCGGATGAAACTGACGGCGGTTTAGAGCACGACCATTTCAATTGAAAACGTCTGACGCTTCGGCGCGACGCCTCTCTTTTTGTTATCTCCGCGAAAGCGGGGATGACAAAGAAACTGATAGCGCCGACCAAGTCCGCCTAAGCCAATCGTGCTTGAGACGATTACTTGGTCATCATTTCATATAGCTTGGGCGTAGCCTTCGGCTTCGCTTGCTGATTGATTTTGCTTCCCACCACGACGATTTCCTTCGGCTTGGAGCTCCTGGCGGCAAAGGCGCTAGCAGGGTCGATGACGCCCGCGCCCATGGCGGTCAGCGCGGCAATGGCGATGAGGGTCTTGGGGTGCATCGTTGCCTCCTTGGTGCGTGGCAAAATCCTCCTCCTCTGTCGCGCCTGGCCGGCGAAAGGTTCACTGGGCTCCGCGGCCCTCCCCGCGCCGCGCCGCGCGAATCACGAAATCCGAAACCAGCGCGTGTTCGAGCACGGGCTTCAGCCGCGTTTGGCGCATCGTTTCCTGCGCGGTCTCGATCGCGGCGGCGACGTCCGGGAGACGCCAGCGCGCGCATTGCGCTTTCACCTCGTCCTTTTGCCGGAAATGCAGCGGCGGGCGTATCCGCGCGGCGGCTGTGTCGAAGCTTTCGCCGCGATCCATCGCTGAGAGGATGGCGTGAAGTTTCAGCAGGTGCCCGGAGAGGAGGTTGAGGAAGACCGATGCCGGGGTGCCGCTGCCTGCCAGCCCATCGAGATGGCTGAGAGCGGCCGCCACATTGCCGCCGAGCGTTGCGCCGATAGCGGCATCGAAGGCATGCGCGGAGGCGTCGCCGACGACGGCCTCGACATGCTCCAACGTGATTTGCGGCTCCCCGGCCGCGTAGAGCGTGAGCTTGGCGACCTCGGCGCGCGACACGGCCCAATCACCGCCGATAAGCTGCAACAAGCGCTGCGCCGCATCGGGGGCGATGGTGAGGCCGGCGCTTTGCAGCTCTTCGCGGATGAGTTGCTGCAAGCTGCGGCTGTCGGCGCCGTAACAGGCGATGGCGGCGGCATTCTTGGCTTTTTCGAAGATCTGACGAAGCTTTGCATCCTTTTTAAAGGTGCCGGCTTCGACAAGGATGTAGGCAGCGAGCGGCGCCCCGCCCAACAGCTCCTCGAATAAAGCCGGCGTAAGCTGCGGCCCCTGCTTAACGACAACGACGGGACGTCCGCCAAACATCGCAAGACTGCGCGCTTCATTTGCGAGCCGCCCAGGCGTTTGCGCCAGATCCTGCTCGCTGAGGCGGATGATTTCGCCCGGCGGGCTGGAGGCGGCGCTCAGTTGTTTGGCGAGCGTGCCGACAAGCTCAGAGACCTGGCCGCTGTCCATCCCGTGGATCAGGAAGGCGTCGAATTTCGACGCGGATTTCAGCAAGCTTTGCAGCTCGGAGGTCTTGATCGCAACCATGCGGCCAGTAGAGCCTAATGACTGTTGGAGCATCGCGCTCGATCGCGGAGCGGCGATCTTGCCCCTGCTGTCGTCCCGGAATTTGCGAAGCGACTATCCGGGATCAACTCTCATCGCCACTTTTCGGGCCGAGTGGTTAACCTAAACGGGCCCCGGCTCGGAGGCCAGGCCGACATACGAAATCCGCGAGCGTCTCTGTGCTCACGCGTTGGTGGAAAAATACGACGCTAAGCGTGTGCGGATCGTTTCGGCGGCTGTACGCGCGGCGCGATCCTCGGCGTCGCGTTTGGCGCGAATGTCGGCAAACACCGAGTCGACCTTGTCGTAAGCGGCGCGGGCATTGCTGCTGCCTTCCATGACGATCTGACCGTCGGCGATGCGCACAAGCTTGAATTGGGTATGAAGCTGGTAGACCTGTGCCTTGGGATCGCCGGTCTCGGTGACGAGGGTGTTCATCAAGGATTCGCGAATGGCGATATCGAGGCGATATTTGCTCTGGTCGGCCGCTTCGCCGCCGCCGGTCGTCTTGAAGACAAGCTCATTGCGGATGCGCTGGCCGACCCGGCCGGGAACGCTGGAGATATCGACCGTGCGCATGACATCGCCGAGCTGCGCGCCGCTTGCGGTCGGTCCGTAGAGGGGCTGCCAGCCACCGCAGCCGCCCAGCGCGGCAATGGCCAGTAGAAGCCCGGCAGCCGTGGCAAGCTTGATTGTTTTGGCGAGTGGTCCCACCCTTGCGGCCTCAAGCAACGACATTGACGATCCTTTGCGGCACCACGATGATCTTTTTTATCGCCCGGCCCTCAATGGCGCGCTGCACTCCGTCCAACCTCAAGGCCGCAGCCTCAAGATCCGCCGTCGATGCGTCGCGCGAAATCAGAAGCTCGTCCCGCCTCTTACCATTTACCTGTACGGCAATGGTAATCTTATCGTCAACGAGTAGAGCCTTTTCGACCTCGGGCCAGGGCTGTTTTGCAACCAAACTGTTGTAGCCGAGCCGCGCCCAGCACTCTTCGGCCAGATGCGGCATCATCGGCGCGAACATTTTGACCAGCAATTCCCCCGATTCCCTGATTGCCCACTCTAGACTTGCATCTTTGGCGGATTTTTGGCCTTGCAGCGCCGCGCCGAACTTATTCGCCAGGTCATAAATGCTCGCAATCGCCGTATTAAAGCGTAGCCCCTCGATGTTCCGGCTGACGGCGTCGAGCGCGCGATGCGCCGCCCGGCGCAGCTCCTCGGCGGCTGGACTAAACGCCGTGGGCCGCTTCGTGCCGATTTTCGCCCCCTCGGTGGCGGCCTCGTCCACCAGCCGCCACAACCGCTGCACCAGACGCCAAGCGCCTTGCACGCCCTCCTCGGTCCACAATACGTCGCGCTCGGGCGGCGAGTCCGACAGCATGAACCAGCGGGCGGTGTCCGCGCCGTAATGCGCCGTGAAACTGTCCGGATCGACGGTGTTCTTCTTCGACTTCGACATTTTCTCGGCCGGCCCGATGACGACCGGGTCACCGCCATCGATCGTCACCGCGCGGCGGCTCTCGCTGTCATTGCCGGTGAACCGGATCTCGTCCGGGCTGAGCCATTTGCCGGTCTCGTCCCGATAGGTCTCGTGGATCACCATGCCTTGCGTGAACAAACCCGCGAACGGCTCATCGAGATCGAGGTGACCAGTATCCGTCATGGCGCGCATGAAGAAGCGCGAATAGAGCAGATGCAGGATCGCGTGCTCGACACCGCCGATATATTGATCGACGGGCAACCAGTAACCCACCGCCTCGCCGTCCACCGGCACATCGGCGTGCGGGGAGCAGAAGCGCGCAAAATACCAGGATGAATCGACGAACGTATCCATCGTGTCGGTTTCACGCGTCGCCGCGCCGCCGCATTTGGGGCAATCGACGTGCTTGAACGCCTCGTGACGGTCCAGCGGGTTGCCAGGAATATCGAAGCTGACATCGTCAGGCAGTTTGACGGGCAAATCCGTCGCCGGCACCGCGCCGCATTTGTTGCAATGGACGATCGGGATCGGACAGCCCCAATAGCGTTGCCGGGAAATGCCCCAGTCGCGCAGCCGGTAATTGACCTTGCGCCGGCCGTCGCCGCGCTCCTCCAGCCGATCGGCGACCTCGGCCTTGGCCTCATCGACGGACAGGCCGTCGAGGAAGCCGGAATTGGCGATGCGGCCCGGCCCGGTATAGGCTTCGTCCCCGACCGCAAAGCGCTTGGCCTCTTCGCCATCGGGGATGACGACGGGCTTCACCTTCAGCTTGTATTTTCGCGCGAAATCAAGGTCGCGCTGATCGTGCGCCGGGCAGCCGAAAATAGCGCCCGTGCCGTAATCCATCAGGATGAAATTGGCGACATAGACCGGGACTTTCGAGGCTTTGCGGAAAGGGTGAGCCGCCTTCAAACCGGTGTCATAGCCCTGCTTTTCCGCCTTCTCGATCTCCTCCGCGCTCGTGCCCATGCGGTGGCATTCGTCGATGAAAACCTTGAGCGATTTATCTTTTTTCGCCAGCGCCTTGGCCAGCGGGTGATCCGGCGAGATGGCGCAGAACGACATGCCGAAAATCGTATCCGGCCGCGTTGTGAAGACCTCCAGCTGCTCATGCCCCTTCGGCAGCGCCGCGCCGTCCAGCACGAAGCGCATCAGCAGCCCTTCCGAGCGGCCGATCCAATTGCGCTGCATCAGACGGACCTTGTCCGGCCAGCGATCCAGCGTGTCGAGCGCGGCGATGAGATCGTCGGCGTAATCCGTGATTTTCAGGAACCACTGGCTCAGCTCGCGCTGCTCGACCGCCGCGCCGGACCGCCAGCCCTTGCCGTCGATCACCTGCTCGTTGGCCAAAACCGTATGCTCGACCGGGTCCCAATTGACCTTGCTTTTCTTGCGATAGACCAAACCCTTATTGAAAAAGTCGATGAACAGCCGCTGCTGCTGCGTATAATATTCGACATCGCAGGTCGCCAGTTCGCGGCTCCAATCGAGCGAGAGCCCCATGCCCTGCAATTGCGAGCGCATCATGTCGATGTTTTTGTAGGTCCATTCCTTGGGATGAACCTTGCGCTCGATTGCGGCGTTCTCGGCGGGCAGGCCGAACGCGTCCCAGCCCATCGGATGCAGGACGTTGAACCCGTTGGCGCGTTTGTAGCGCGCCACCACATCGCCCATGACATAATTGCGCACATGGCCGACATGGATACGCCCGGACGGATAGGGGAACATCTCAAGAACATAATATTTGGGCCGCGATGCGTCCGCTTCCGAGCGGTCGACCCCGGCGTCGGCCCAAACCTGGCGCCAATGTTTTTCGCGATCCGGTGCGTTGTATCGTTCGATGGCCATGATGAGTGTCTTTTGTTTGGCGCATGGGACGCGGCGCCGTTCGGTGTGGTATCCAGCCGAAAAACCCGGGTGCGGTCAAGCAGCGCTTGAGCCACTGCCACAATATTCTGAGCTTTCGGATACAGGATGGAAAATCGCAACCAGGCGGCGGACAGGCTGCGGACAATCCGCGGGAGGATCGCCGTAGCGGCTCAAAATGCGGGGCGCACCACGGACAATGTCACATTGGTCGCCGTGACAAAGACTTATGACGCTCAGGGCATTCTGCCAGCAATCGAGGCCGGTCAGCGCATCTTTGGCGAGAACCGGGTGCAGGAAGCAAGGTCCAAATGGCCGCCGCTGCGCGAAGCGCATCCCGACATTGAGCTGCATTTAATCGGTCCGCTGCAATCCAACAAGACCCGCGAGGCGGTGGCGCTGTTCGATGTCATCCACACGCTGGACCGGCCGAAAATTGCGCAGGCGATCGCGGGGGAAAGCGCCGCGCAGGGACGCCATCCGAAGCTGTTCATCCAGGTAAACACCGGCCGCGAGGCGCAAAAAGCCGGCATCGCGCCCGAGGATACGCGGCCCTTCTTGACACAATGCCGCGACGCATTCGGCTTGGACGTCGTCGGCTTGATGTGCATCCCGCCCGTGGACGCGGCCCCCGAGGCTCATTTCGGCCTCTTGGCGCAACTCGCCGCGGACCTCGGCCTCGCCCAACTCAGCATGGGCATGAGCGCCGATTTCGAGACCGCCATCCGGCTCGGCGCAACCCATGTCCGAATAGGCTCAGCGATCTTCGGCGAGCGAATCTGACACGCCGGTCAAAAATCGCCCTCGGAACTTACCTAACTATGGATGATTTCAAACGTAAGTTCCGCTAAGGATGGCGGCGCGCGCCGGTCGTCGTTGGCCCGCGCTGCTCGTCGTTGATGAACTCCAAGCGCCGTGAGACGGCAGACGCGGTCATGTCCAGCGATACTCTGTCCACACTCGCCGATACGATCCGGGCGCGACGGCACGCGGCGGGCGAGCCGTCCTACACGCGCCAACTCCTCGACGGCGGCCCGGCCAAATGCGCGCGCAAGTTTGGTGAGGAGGCGATCGAGACGATTATCGCCGCACTCGGCGATGATGGCGAAGCGCTGAAAGCCGAAGCGGCGGACGTGCTTTATCACCTCTTGGTGCTGCTGGAAGTGCGCGGCGTCGCGCTCGATGATGTCCTGACGATCCTCGACGCCAGAACGCGCCAGTCCGGCCTGGCCGAGAAGGCTTCGCGGCGCGGGCCGCAGAGTTAGCCAATGCTCACCCGACCGGCACGGCGCTCGCTGCTTGAATTTTCTCCCTACCGCGTCTTTTCCCGCAAGGAATGGGCAAAATTGCGCGCCGATACGCCGATGACGCTCTCGGACGCGGAGGTCGAGCAGCTCTCCGGCGTCATCGAGCGGATTTCGGCTGACGAGGTCGTGGACATTTATCTGCCGCTCTCGCGCCTGTTGAACCTTTACGTCGCCGCAACGCAGAAACTGCATTCCGAGACCTCCGGATTTCTCGGCAATCGCGACGGCAAAACGCCGTTCATCATCGGCATCGCCGGCAGCGTCGCCGTCGGCAAGAGCACCAGCGCCCGCGTGCTGCGCGCGCTGCTCGCCCGCTGGCCCAATCATCCGCGCGTCGACATCGTGGCAACCGACGGCTTCCTGCTGCCGAACGCCGTGTTGGAAGAACGCGACATCATGAACCGCAAGGGTTTCCCCGACAGTTTCGACCAGAAGGCGCTATTGCAATTCATGGCCGATGTGAAGGCCGGGCGGCCCAATGTGACCGCGCCGGTCTATTCCCATTTCAGCTACGACATCCGTGCTGGCGAGCATACCGTCATCGACCGCCCCGACGTGCTGATCGTCGAGGGCCTGAACGTGCTGCAGCCGGCGAAATTGCCCAAGGACGGCGAAGCTATTCCGTTCGTGTCGGATTTCTTCGATTTCTCAATTTACATCCATGCCGCGCCGAAGGTGATCGAGGATTGGTACGTGACGCGCTTCAACGCCTTGCGCGAGACGGCCTTCCGCGACCCTGCGGCGTATTTCCACCGTTACGCGAATTTAACCGATGAGGAGTCGCAGAAGGTGGCGCTGGATATCTGGCGCCGGATCAATTTGCGGAATTTAGAGGAGAATATCTTGCCGACGCGGCAGCGGGCGGATTTGATCCTGGATAAGGGCGCGGATCATTTGATCGAAACGGTGCGGTTGCGAAAACTTTAGAGCTGCCCCAACCTACCGCAAGCACCACCCGGACCGTTCATGCTCCCACCCCTCATCCACGCCCTCGACATCATCGGCGTCGCAGTGTTCGCCACGACCGGCGCGCTGGTTGCGAGCCGCAAGCAGATGGACCTCATCGGCTTTGCGCTCCTCGCCACGTTGACCGGCATCGGCGGCGGCACTGTGCGGGACATCATTCTCGACCGGCCCGTGTTCTGGATCGCCGATCAGTCCTATCTGGTGATCTGCCTTACGGCGGCGACGTTTTCCTTCTTCACCGCCCACCTCATCCAAAAGCGCTATCCCGTCCTGCTCTGGCTCGATGCCATTGGCCTCGCGGCCTATGGCGTGCTGGGGGCGCATGTCGCCGCCGGGTCGGGCGCAGGCATGATCGTGGCGGCGGCGCTCGGCGTGATCACGGCGACCTTCGGCGGCATGATGCGCGACGTCATCAGCGAGGAACGGCCGCTCATTCTCAAGCCGGAATTATACGCCACCGCCGCGCTCGCCTCCGCCGCGACCTATCTTGGCGCGGCCAGCCTCAGCGCCTCGACATGGGTTGCGGCCATTATCGCCGTGATTGTTGGCTTTGGGCTTCGCGCTGGAGCCATAGTGTTCGGGTGGTCGTTGCCCCGCTACAAGCCGCGCGAGGGGCGGAAGTATTAACGCAAGACCATCATTCGTCGCCCCGGACTTGATCCGGGGCCTATTGACCTCATCGTTAGGCACATCGATAATTGATCCGCCAATGGCCCCCGGATCTCCGCTTCGCTTCGCTTGCACCGGCCAACGAGCCGGTGTCCGGGGCGACGCCAGTTTCCATGATTTGGAGCTGCATCAAATTAGGTTTTGCGCCCGCGCCAGCGCGGCGAGCGAGGTTTCCGGGCGCGGGCCGATATGCGAAATCACCTCCGCCGCCGCGATGCTGGCGAGGCGTCCGCAGATCCGCAGATCGAGACCGCGCGCGTGGCCGAAGAGGAATCCCGCCGCGTAGAGGTCGCCCGCGCCGGTCGTGTCGACGATCCGCTCGATCGGTTCGGCCGGAATTTCGAGCATCGCGTCCGGCGTGACGATGACGGAGCCCTCCGCGCTGCGCGTCACCGCCGACAGGGCACAATCGGCGCGCAGTTGCGTGCAGGCCGCATACAGATTCTCGGTCTGGTACAGCGCCAGCACTTCGCGCTGATTGGCGAACAGCAGATCGACGCCGCCTCGGATGAAGTCGAGAAACGCCTCACGGTGGCGCTCGACGCAGAACGGGTCGGACAGCGTTAGCGACACGGTGGTGCCCGCCGCCCGCGCGATCTTTGCTGCTTCATGAAACGCCGCTTTCGCCGCCGGCCCATCGAACGAATAGCCCTCCAGATAGAGCAAATTTGCCCCACCGATCAGCTCGGGGTCGAGTTCCGCCGTGCTGAGCTCGGACGACGCGCCGAGAAACGTGTTCATCGTCCGCTCGCCGTCGGGCGTGACGAGGATGAGACATTGCGCCGTCGGCGCGCCTCCCTGCGATGGCGCGGTGTTGAACGTGACGCCGGCGGCGCGCAGATCATGAGCGAAAATCTCGCCGAACGCATCGTTCGCCGTCTTGCCCATGAAAGCGGCCTTGCCGCCGAACGAGGCGAGGCCGACGCAGGTGTTCGGCACCGTGCCGCCGCTGACCTCGACGCCAGGCCCCATTTCGGCGTAAAGCCGCGCCGCCTCGGCCGCGTCCATCAAACGCATGGTCCCTTTCGACAGGCCCTGCGCCTGAATGAAGGCGTCATCGCAGCGGGCGATGATGTCAACGATCGCGCTGCCAAGGCCTACGACGTCATGAAGCGGCTGCACCATTGGTTATCCTTGCAACTTTCAATTCAGCTAACGTGGTTTTCGGCTCGTATAGGCACAGATCGGCGATCGGACAACGCGGGCATTCCGGCTTGCGCGCCTTACAGACATAGCGTCCGTGCAGGATCAGCCAGTGATGCGCGTGGAGCATGAATTCCGCCGGCACCGCGCGCTCCAGATCCAGCTCGACGGCGAGCGGCGTCTTACCTTCGGCGAGGCCAATGCGATTGGCAACGCGGAAAATATGCGTGTCGACTGCCATGGTGGGCCTCGCGAAGGCGACATTCAGCACGACGTTGGCTGTCTTGCGCCCGACGCCTGGAAGCGCTTCCAGCGCGGCCCTGTCGCCTGGCACATCGCCGCTATGCTCCTCGGCGAGCTTTTGCGAGAGCGCCATGACATTCTTCGCCTTGTTTCGAAACAGGCCAATGCTCTTGATCGCGTCTTGAACCCGCTCCTGGCCGAGCGCCAACATCTTTTCGGGCGTATCCGCCAGTTTGAAAAGACCGCGCGTCGCCTTGTTGACACCCGCATCCGTCGCTTGGGCAGAGAGCACAACGGCGACAAGCAGCGTGTAAGGGTTTACATAATCCAACTCGCTTTTCGGCTCGGGATTGGCTTGCCGGAAGCGACGGAAAATCTCCTCGATCTGGGCGGCGCCGAGCCGTTTCGGTTGGCCTGCCTTGGCGCGCGATTTCGATTTGATTTTCAACGCCAACTTAGCATTTCCCGAGGCCGGGCTTCTCGACTATCTTTGGCCTTTATGATCGACAATGACATCGCCAAATCGCCGCAAGCCCATTTCAGCGCTGTCTTGCTGCCTCATCGCTCGCTTGGGCGCAAGGGGTTTATCGTCCTGATGGGCGTCATCAGCCTGGTGAGCTTTGTCACCGGCATTGCCTTTTACATGCAGGGCGCCTGGCCGGTCTTGGGCTTTTTCGGCCTCGACGTGCTGCTGATTTACGGCGCTTTCCGCCTCAACTATCGGGCCGCGCGGCTGCGTGAGACGATCGAGTTGACGCAGGACGAATTGAAGGTAACGCGCATCCACCCGTCCGGCCGGGAGCAGAGTTGGAGTTTCAATCCCTATTGGGTGCGGCTGGAGCTGCAGGAAAGCGAAAACAGCGCCAACCGGCTATATCTCCGGTCGCACGGAAGGGCGCTGCCGGTCGGCAGTTTTCTGAGCGACGATGAAAAACGCGGCTTCGCCCATGCGCTGGACGCGGCGCTTTATGATGTGCGGGGGTCGAAAGTTTAGCACCTCATTCGCTGTGCTCTCACTCACAATCCCCTCACCCGGCCGCCGCTCCTTTAGCCTGTTGCGGCGGTAGCAGGCAAGCGGGGCGGTGGATTTAGGTCGCGAGATCGCGCTTTGCCGCGACTGAGCCGTCCGGGTTAAGCCGGTAGATTATGGGCGCACCCGTCGCAAGATTGAGCTTCAGCACCTCATCGCGGCTCAGCCCGTCCAGCTTCATAACCAACGCGCGCAGCGAATTGCCGTGCGCGGCGACAATCACATTTTTACCGCCCTGCACCACCGGCCAGATGCGGCTCTCGTAATAGGGCAGGACCCGCGCCGCCGTGTCCTTCAGGCTCTCGCCGCCGGGCGGGGGGATGTCGTAGGAACGGCGCCAGATATGCACCTGTTCCTCGCCCCAGCGCGCCCGCGCATCGTCCTTGTTGAGACCGGACAGCTCGCCATAGTCGCGCTCGTTCAGCGCCTGGTCCTTGATGGTTTCGAGGCCGGCTTGACCGATTTCCTCTAAAATCAGGTCCAAAGTGCGCTGCGCCCGCTTCAGGACGCTTGTAAACGCGATATCGAAATGCGCGCCCGCCTCGGTCAGCAGCCGCCCTGCGCGGCGCGCTTCCGCAACGCCGGTTTGCGTCAGATCGACATCGCGCCAGCCGGTGAACAGGTTGAGCTTGTTCCACTCGCTTTCGCCGTGGCGGACCAACACCAGGATATTGTCCATCGCTGCCCTTTTGCTTTGCGCGTTAAAGTCCGAGCACATCCTGCATCGAATAAAGCCCGGGCGGTTTGCCGAGGCCCCATTGCGCCGCCCGCACCGCGCCGCGTGCGAAAAGCTGCCGGTCACTGGCGCGATGGGTAAGTTCCAAACGCTCGCTCGGCCCCGCGAACACCACCGTATGATCGCCGATGACATCGCCGCCGCGCAAGGCGGCAAAGCCGATATCGCCGCGTTTGCGAATGCCGGTATGTCCGTCCCGCGCACGCATGGAATGATCCTCCAGCCCGATTTGGCGGCCATCGGCGGCGGCCCGACCCAGCATCAGCGCCGTGCCGGAGGGCGCATCCACCTTCAGCCGATGATGCATCTCGACGATCTCCACATCGTAATCCGGGCCGAGCAGTTCGGCGGCCTTCCGCACTAGCGCCGCCAGCAGATTGACGCCCAGACTCATATTGCCGGATTGGACGATGACCGCGTGGCGCGAGGCGGCCAGAATGCTGTCCTGCTGCTGCGGCGACAGCCCTGTCGTGCCGATCACATGCACGATGCGGGCTTGCGCCGCGAGCGTTGCGTGCTCAACCGTCGCCTCCGGAGAGGTGAAGTCGATCACGCCCTCGGAGCGGATGAAAAGCTCCAGCGGGTCGGCGGTAATGGCCACGCCCAGCTTGCCGACGCCCGCCACCTCGCCAATATCGGCGCCGAGCTTGGGCGAGCCTTCCGGCTCGGTGCCGCCGGAAATTGCGCAGTCCGGCATTTCGTGGAGCAGGCGGACGATGGCTTGTCCCATCCGTCCGGCCGCGCCCATAATTGCAAGGTTCATGGTGACACGAGATATCTGGTTTTACTGGCTTGCCCTATAGCAGCCATGCCGGCGGACATAAAGCGCTGCTCGCGGCGAGCGTTGCTTTTTCCTCTCACCCAACGCGCTCCCGTTGGAGGCTACTGCGAAACCAGCTTCCGCCTTTCGTCGTCCCGGCCGAAGAGCCGGGACCCATTGGCCTCGATACACAGCAAGGCACGTGCGGAGGGGCCATTGGGTCCCGGATAGCCCTGCGGGCTTCCGGGACGACGCGGAGTATGCGTTTTTTTTCGCAGTAGCGACTTACCGCCCGAATACAGATCGGTACCCAAGCGCATTTTCATCGAAAATAATGTCGGACTGCCGGATCGGCCGTGCCAGCGCCAGGCCCTCCAGCGAACGGGCGCGGCTGAGCGCGACATAGGCCTGGCCGTGCGCGAAGGTACCCCGGCCGAAATCGACATAGACCTTGTCGAGCGTCATGCCCTGGCTCTTGTGGATCGTCAGCGCCCAGGCGAGCCGCACCGGCAGCTGCCGGAACGATCCCGCCACGGTTTCGACCATCTGGCCGGTCTCGGTATCCTGATCGTAACGGATGCTTTCCCAGGTGACCGGTTCCAGCTCATGCTCCGTGCCGGCAACCTCCACCCACACCGTGCGGCCCTCGATGCGCGAAATCCGCGCTTGCGTGCCGTTCACCCAGCGTTTGTCGGGGTCGTTTCGCAAAAGCACGACCTTGGAGCCGACTTTCAACACCAGCGTCGGATCCGTGGGACAGGCGGAGGCGTCGAACTTGCCGGTTATGATTGCGTCGAACTGTTCGGCCTTGCCCGGCAATCGGTCCAAAAACACGCGGTTGGTGGTATCGGCCGCCTGATTGATCGGCGTCAGGACGATGTAATCGTCGCAATCGGGGAGCGAGCGGAAGGCCGCGACCCGCTCGTTCAGAAGCTCGAAATGGTTGCGCGACGGCTCGCCTTCGCGAACGCCGTTGAGCGCTTCGATGAACGCCTCGTCGCGCTGGCGATAGACGGTGTTCAACTCGATCAGGCCGAGCGGCGCGTCCCGGAAGACGGGCGCGTGGAAGAAATAGATGCCGCCGAAGCTGTCGCTGAACTGCTCCATCATTTCGCGGCCGCGCATGACGGGTGGAAGCTGATGCAAATCGCCCATCGCGATGATCTGCACGCCGCCAAAGGGCGTCGCCGGCTGCTTCCGCGTCAGCCGCAGCGCCATGTCGATGCCCTGCATCAGGTCGGCGCGCACCATCGACACCTCGTCGATGATGATCGTTTCGATGCTGCGGAAGAGCGCCGCGCGCCGGCAGCGTTTGACGATGTCCGCCGTGATGAGCTGCGGCGGGAAGCCGAAAAAGGAGTGGATGGTCTGGCCATGAACGTTCACCGCCGCGAGGCCTGTCGGCGCGAGCACGGCCGTCTTCTGCGGCAGGTTGTTTTTGAGGCAGCGGAGAAGCGTGGATTTGCCGGTTCCGGCCCGTCCCGTGACGAACAAGCTGTCCCGCGCGCCACCCGCCTGCTCGATCACCGTGGCGAATTCGCTTGAGGGGTTAATTCCGGCCGGCCAACGAATATCGGGCATGTGAGACGGTCTGGTTACCGCCCCGGCGCTGCTTCCTTCGCTATACAATGGAGGGCCTCATATGTGGCGGACAAATCGGCAAAGTCGGAGCAATCTGACTTAACTGTGTCGAACATAGAAAGAACACGTATCGTACGAAAACAGAATAGACACCGCGGACATGCGCAATTAAGCATCGCACAGTCGTTGATATCGAGCGCAGGAAAATGCCCAAAATGCCGAATGTCCCCAGAAAAGATCGGTCGAAGGGCGGTGTCATCGAAGCCCTTTGATCGCGTCCTGGGCCGAATTTTGGAGGGGTAGAGAGCTAGCGTCGCTGCTTGGCTATAAGCGCTGCGAAAATTTCGCAGCCGCCGTTGTGCGGGCCAAAACCGCGTGCCGAACCGCCGACGAAGACATTGCCGATCATTTTCGTGACGTCACGAAGATGATCGAAGTCACTAAAGCCGCCCTGCCCTAGCCCGCCAACAGCCGTTCGGCCTTCTTCCGCTCATTCGGATCGAGATAGCGCTTGCGCAGCCGGATCGACTGCGGCGTGATCTCCACCAGCTCATCGTCCTGAATGTAGGCAAGCGCCACTTCCAGCGTCATCCGCATCGGCGGCGTTAGCAGCACGTTGTCGTCGCGGCCGGAAGCGCGGACGTTGGTCAGCTTTTTGCCCTTCAGCACATTCACTTCGAGATCGTTGATCCGCGTGTGCTCGCCGACGATCATGCCCTGATAGACCTTGGTCTGCGGGTGGATCATCATCGGCCCGCGATCCTCTAGGTTCCAGAGCGCATAGGCGACAGCCTCGCCCTGACCGTTGGAGATCAGCACGCCGGTGCGCCGCCCGGGGATCTCGCCCTTGAACGGGGCGTAGGCGTGAAACAGCCGGTTCATAATCGCGGTGCCGCGCGTGTCCGACAGAAGCTCGGTCTGATAGCCGATCAGCCCGCGCGTCGGCACATGGAAGACAAGCCGCTGCCGCCCGCCGCCCGAGGGGCGCATTTCCACCAGGTCCGCCCGGCGCTCGCCCAGTTTCTGCACGACCGCGCCGGTATATTCCTCGTCCACGTCGATGATGGCTTCCTCGATCGGCTCCAGCCGCTGGCCGGTCACCGGGTCGGACTGCATCACCACGCGCGGCCGCGACACCGTCATCTCGAAGCCTTCGCGGCGCATCGTCTCGATCAGAATGGCGAGCTGCAATTCGCCGCGTCCGGCCACTTCAAAAGCGTCAACATCGGCTGTTTGCGAGATCTTCAGCGCAACATTGCCCTCCGCCTCACGCATCAGCCGGTCGCGGATGACGCGGCTTTGCACCTTGTCGCCTTCCAGACCGGCGAGCGGGCCGTCATTGATGCGGAAGGTCATCGACAGCGTCGGCGGGTCGATTGGCTGGGCGGCGATCGGCTCGGTGACGTCGATCGCGCAGATCGTATCGGCGACGGTGGCCTGGGCGAGACCGGCGAGCGCAATGATTTCGCCGGCCGAAGCTTCCTCGACCGGAACGCGGTCGAGCCCCCGGAAGGCCAGCACCTTCGAGGCGCGGCCTTGCTCGATCACCTTGCCGTCGCGGGACAGCGCCTTGATGGTCATCCCCGGCGTCACGCGGCCCGCGCTGATCCGGCCAGTCAAAATGCGGCCCACATACGGGTCGGCCTCGATTGTGGTCGCAAGCATCTTGAACGCGCCTTCCCCGGTCTTCGGGGGAGCGACATGGCTCAGCACCAGATCGAACAGCGGCGCCATGCCCTCCTTCGGTCCTTCTGGCGACAGCGCCATCCAGCCTTCCTTGGCCGAACCGTAAAGGATCGGGAAATCGAGCTGGTGCTCATTGGCGTCCAGCGCGGCGAACAGATCGAACACTTCGTTGATGACCTCATCATGCCGCTCGTCGGGCTTGTCGATCTTGTTGATGGCGACGATGGGACGCAGCCCCACCTTCAGCGCCTTCGACACGACGAATTTCGTCTGCGGCATCGGCCCTTCTGACGCGTCGACCAGCACGATCGCGCCGTCAACCATATTCAGGATGCGCTCCACCTCGCCGCCGAAATCGGCATGGCCGGGCGTATCGACGATGTTGATGCGGGTATCCTTCCACAGGATCGACGTGACCTTGGCAAGGATGGTGATCCCGCGCTCGCGCTCCAGATCGTTGGAATCCATGGCGCGCTCGGCGACGCGTTGATTGTCGCGGAACGAGCCGGACTGGCGCAGCAAAACGTCGATAAGGGTGGTTTTGCCGTGATCGACGTGGGCGATGATCGCAATATTTCTCAGATTCATGGGCTTGGCTGCTGTCCGGCAAGCTTGGCTTGCAGGTCCTTGCGTTTGAGGGCCTCGGGCGCGGCGCCGTCGCGCCTCTGTCGTTTCATGCGGTAGACAAGGATCGGCCGCGAAGGCTCCTCAATGTCGAATTCGTCGAGAAAATGCTCGCGGATTGCCAGGAAAGCGTCCCAAATTTCCCCGCGTGCCGCATAGCGCTGTTCAGGCGTCGGCACACCTTTGCGCGGATCGAGGCCTTCCATGACCACTCTCATATGGTGCAGGGGCGAGTAAGGGTAAAGCCCGACCAGCTCATTAGTCTCGCCGACATTGGTGTAAACAATGCGCATCGTGTCGATACATTCCGAAAGATCGCGCGCGGCGATCAGATAGTCCTCGAGTTCGGGCTTCTCCAGGTGGCAGAAATAGATCAGCTCCCCTTTAGCCCGCACAATGTCATGCCACTGTTCGCGCAAATTCTGCAAAAATGTCGTCCGCTTCTGGTAGACCGATGCCATGTAGGCGGCGATCACGGTGACGATCAGCAGCGAGGTGTCGCGGATGAACTCGTAAAAGTTCAGCGCCCAGTCAATGCCGGACAGCTTCGCCGCAAGCGCCAGGCCGATCAGCACGACCAGCCCCGTCACCACAATCGACAATATCCGATTCTGCGTCTTCCGCGTCATCGCGGCCGCTCTCCTCGTCCCAATCACTCTGCCACCGCTTTATGTCAGAGTTTTTTCATGGCTCAAGCAATTTGATGCGCATCTGGCGGATTGCGGAACGATTGGCTTCTAAACGCGTCATTGATAATCTAGCCAGGAAATCACTCGGAAATTTCAAATCAGCCTATGGCGATCAATCCTTTTGCCGAAGATTTGGCCGCAGTCGCCAGGATCGATATCGTTCCGATGATTCTGGACGTGGTGTGCCGCGCCACCGGAATGGGATTTTCCGCCATTGCGCGGGTCACTGAGGATCGATGGATCGCGTGCGCGGTTCGCGACGAGATCAATTTCGGCCTCAAGCCCGGCGGCGAGCTCGACGTGCGGACGACGATCTGCAACGAGATTCGGCAAAGCGGCCAGTTCGTGGTTATCGACCATGTGTCGCGGGACAATATTTTTCACGATCATCCCACGCCTAAACTTTACGGCTTTGAAAGCTATATTTCGGTTCCAATCTCCACCCCCGATGGACGATTTTTCGGCACGCTATGCGCGATCGACCCAAGACCGGTCCAGCTGAACCGGCCCGAGACTGTCGGCATGTTCAAGCTGTTGGCCGACTTAATCGGTTTTCATCTTGATACGCAGGACCGGATAGCGGCCTGTGAAGCCGCTCTCGCTACCGCTCAGCGCGCAACCGACCTTAGGGAACAAGTCATAGCCGTGCTCGGACACGACCTGCGTAACCCGCTCGCCTCGGTCGATGCCGGGGTGAGAACGCTTTTGCGGACCCCGCTGGATGCTAATTCGACCGCAGTGCTGGGTCTGATGCGAAAAAGCGTTGTCCGCATGGCCGGCCTCGTCGACAACGTGCTGGATTTTGCGCGCGGCCAAATTGGCGGCGGCATTCGATTGGACTGCACGCTCAATACCGAACTCGCGGCGATATTGGGCGATGTCATTTCCGAGCTGCGCGCGGTCTGGCCGGATCGGGTCATTATCGATGATCTGGCTTTAGATCACCCGGTGAGGTGCGATAGCGGGCGGATTCAACAGCTCCTCTCCAATCTGGTCGCCAACGCCCTTGCGCATGGCGACCCGAACGGGCCGGTGCGGGTGGAGGCGCGAACCGATGGCGGCAATTTCGAACTATCGGTCGTAAACCACGGCGCTGCCATACCGGCGGATTCGACGAAGCGGTTATTTGAGGCGTTCGCACGCGGCGCCGGACGGTCCAGCGGCGAAGGGTTGGGTCTGGGGCTTTATATTGCGTCGGAAATCGCCCGCGCCCATGCCGGCGCGCTGGATTTGGTTTCGACGGAGGAGGAAACCCGGTTCACCTTTCGCATGGCGCTCACGGGACCGCTTGAGGCTGTCGACTGATGAGGCCAATGCCGGCGTAATTCCTGGGCCTCAAGTATTCATCGAGTCAAAGAAATCCCCATTATTCTTTGTTTGCCGCAGCTTATCCATGAGGAACTCGATGGCATCCATCGTCCCCATCGGATTAAGGATACGGCGCAGCACGAACATTTTCTTGAGCTGCCCTTGAGCGACCAGCAATTCCTCCTTGCGCGTGCCGGAGCGGGCGATGTCGATGGAGGGGAAGGTGCGTTTGTCGGCGACCTTGCGGTCGAGGATGATTTCCGAATTGCCGGTGCCTTTGAACTCCTCGAAGATCACCTCGTCCATGCGGCTGCCGGTTTCGATCAGCGCGGTGGCAATGATCGTCAGCGAGCCGCCTTCCTCGATATTGCGCGCCGCGCCGAAGAAGCGCTTGGGGCGCTGCAGCGCGTTGGCGTCGACGCCGCCGGTGAGCACCTTGCCCGATGACGGCACGACAGTGTTGTAAGCGCGGCCGAGGCGGGTGATCGAATCCAGCAGGATCACGACATCCTTCTTATGCTCGACCAGTCGCTTGGCCTTCTCGATCACCATTTCGGCAACCTGCACGTGGCGCGAGGCCGGCTCGTCGAAGGTGGAGGAAATCACCTCCCCCTTTACTGAGCGCTGCATGTCGGTGACTTCCTCCGGGCGCTCGTCGATGAGCAGCACGATCAAGTAGCATTCCGGATGGTTGCAGGTGATCGAATGGGCGATATTTTGCAGAAGCACGGTCTTGCCAGTGCGCGGCGGCGCGACGATCAGCCCGCGCTGCCCCTTGCCGAGCGGCGCGACGATGTCGATCACCCGTCCGCTTTGATCCTTCTGATCGGGCGCCTCAACCTCCATCCGCATCCATTCATCGGGATAGAGCGGCGTCAGGTTGTCGAAATGAACCTTATGGCGCATGGCCTCGGGTTCGTCGAAATTGATCTTGTTGACTTTGAGCAGGGCGAAATAGCGCTCGCCATCCTTGGGCGAGCGGATCTGGCCCTCGACCGTGTCGCCGGTGCGCAGGCCGAAGCGGCGGATCTGGCTCGGGCTGACATAGATGTCGTCGGGACCGGGTAGGTAATTGGCGTCGGGCGAGCGCAGGAAGCCGAAGCCATCCTGCAAAGTCTCAACGACGCCGATGCCAGTAATATCGACGTCCTTGGCGGCCAGTTGCTTAAGGATCGCGAACATCAGCTCCTGTTTGCGCATCGTGCTGGCATTCTCGACTTCCACACCTTCGGCAAAGCTTAAAAGCTCTGTCGGCGATTTAACTTTAAGGTCTTGGAGTTTCATTTCTTGCATTCGGGATGACTCCGAACTTTCCTGCGGGATTGGTAAGGGAAGGCGCGCTTCTAAATCTGGCGCTGCCATAGGTCTGGGGGGCATTCGAGGCGGTTGTTCCCGCAATGAGCGGCGAGCCGTGCGGCATTCATTCCGCAGGACGCTCAATTCTCATACGAGCTGAAGGGAATCAGATTCTCGGCCAATTGAAGAATAACGATTCGAACTATAGCAAAGAAATGGCCGCCGCGAAAGCCGCAGATTTAACCATTTTCGCAAGCCGGCACTAGAATGGCTTCACGATCACCATAATCACGATCAAAATCAATAACACAGTCGGGATTTCGTTGGCGACACGGTAGAAGCGCCCGCTCCGCACATTGCGGTCGGCGGCGAAATCCTTGCGCCATCGCGCAAGCATTACATGGAAAACCGTTAACAAAATCACAAGCGTGATCTTCGCATGCAGCCAGCCGGCGGTGCGCAAGTCGATGACATCGAAGGCGAAAATCAGCGCCAGGCCGAGGACCCAAGTTAAGATCATCGCCGGATTGACGATGTAGCGCAGGAGCCGGTTCTCCATGATCTTCAAGGTTTCGGACAGCTCCGAACCCGGCTTGGCGTCGACATGATAGACGTAAAGGCGCGGCAGATAGAACATGCCGGCCATCCACGCAACCATCGCGATGACGTGGAAAGCTTTGATGTAAAGATATGAATCCACGCTGCCCCTCGTCCTGCCTGACGTCTTCCACAGTTGCTTGTCATTCCCGAGAAAGCGGAAATCCCGTAAAACCGGCGCTTCTGGGAGTACTGGATCCCCGCTTCCGTAGGGATCAGCGAAGACTGCGCTTAATCGCCCCGGACCAGCTTCACCAACCGCTCGACATGCGCGATCGGCGTCGTCTGCAAAATGCCGTGGCCGAGATTGAAAATATGCGGAACCCCCTGAAGCGCGGCCAAGATGCTCTGGATTCGGGTTTCGAGCAAGTGCCCGCCGGCCACAAGCAGCAGCGGATCGAGATTGCCCTGAACCGCCGCCTGCGCTCCTAGCGCCCGCATTTGCGCCAGCGGCATCGCCGTGTCGCAGCCAATGCCGTCGACGCCGGTTTCGCGCACAAACGCCTCGGAGAGCGCGCCCGCGCCGCGCGGGAAGCCGATGATCGGAACGTCTGGATGCAAATCGCTCAACGCGTTGACCATTTTTACGGTCGGCGCGATCACCCAGCGCGCAAATTCATCATCCGGCAAAATGCCCGCCCAGCTATCGAAAATCTGCACCACCTGCGCGCCGGCGGCAATCTGGCCGGACAGATAGGCGACCGAAGTGTCGGCCAAGAGGTCGAGCAGCGCCGCGAAATTTTCCGGATCGCGATAGGCGGCAAGCCGCGCCGGGGCCTGATCCGGCGTGCCGTGCCCGGCGATCATGTAGGTCGCCACCGTCCAAGGCGCGCCGCAAAATCCGATGAGCGCGGTTTCTGGCGCAAGCTCGGCGCGCACCCGGGCGACGGTCTCGAAAATTCGGCCATATTTCTCGCCCGTCGCATCCGGCTTCAAATGCGCCAGCAGCGCGGCGGGCTCCATCGCATCGAGCTTGGGTCCGGCGCCCTCCTCGAATTCGACCCGCTGCCCTAAGGCATCGGGCACGATGAGGATATCGGCGAACAGGATCGCCGCGTCGAAACCGAACCGGCGGATCGGCTGCAAGGTGATCTCCGCCGCGCGTTCCGGCCGGTAGCACATATCGAGGAACCCATTCGACTGGGCGCGCAGCTCCCGATATTCGGGCAGATACCGGCCCGCCTGCCGCATCAGCCAGACCGGCGGCCTGCCGAGCGCCTTGCCTTGCAGAACCTGGATCAATTTCGGCGTCGAGGGCGTTCCCTGCTGTGCAGCCTGCATCGCTTCGCTTTTCCTAAAAATACAGCCTTAGGCTTTTTTACTAGGCTATTATTCTAAGGCGGTGAATTGCGGATATTCTCGGATTGTCCCGCCTTTATCGACAGTTTGCGGCAGGTTGGCGGCATGGCGCAGGGTTTACGAAGCGCCTCCGCCAATGCGCCGGGACGGCCACGGAATTTCAGCTTGAAACAGCAAACGCTTGCCCCTGTCAGCTCATTGCATATCGTCAAAACAAGCAATGCTCAACTGTGGCATAAGCCGTGCGCAAAATTCGTTCTTTGCAAAAGCGTCCCCATAAGCGAAATTTTTGTGTCCCATCGCGTCTGGCTGTGGGTGTTTTTTGAATTAGGGTGCGGGACTCGGTCGGCCGATTTTCCATAAACCTCCGCGGGGTCTCAAACGTGACGACTTATCAACAGACTACCAAGGAGCTGCCGAAGTTTTTTCACCTGCACATGGTGTCGGACGCATCGGGCGAGACGCTGGCCGCGATCGCCAAAGCCGCCGCCGTTCAATATTCCAGCATCCGCGCGCTGAAACACTCCCACCCCTTCGTGCGCAACCGCCGCCATCTCGACCGCGTGCTGCAGCAGGTCGAAGCTACGCCCGGCATCGTGCTCTACACCATTGTCGACCGGACGCTGGGGCGTCACCTCGAACAGCGCTGCGAGGAGCTGAATATTCCTTGCGTCCCCGTGCTGGAGCCACTGCTGAAAGTCTTCGAGGCCTATCTTGGCACGCCGTCCACGCCGGTCGTCGGCGGGCAGCATGTGCTCAACACCGATTATTTCCGCCGCATCGAGGCGATGAACTTCACTCTGGCCCATGATGACGGGCAGCGCACCGCCGATCTTGACGACGCCGACATCGTGCTGATCGGCGCCAGCCGCACCTCCAAAACCCCGACCAGCCTTTATCTGGCCAATCGCGGCTTCAAGACGGCCAATGTCTCGCTGATACCCGACATCCCGCCGCCGCCGGAATTGGAGACGGTGCGCAACGCCGTGGTCGCGGGCCTGGTCGCCAGCCCGCAGCGTCTGGCCGAAATCCGCCGCCAGCGCCTGCTCGGAATGAACGACGCAAAAAACCAAGATTACACCGATACGGAAAAGATCGAGAAGGAGATCGCCTTCACGCGGCGGCTCTGCGGGCGACATCAATGGCCGGTGATCGACGTGACGCGCCGCTCGATCGAGGAAACCGCCGCCGCCGTGATCAAGCTGTGCGAGGACCGCAAGGGCAATGGCTGAGACGCGCAAGGCACGCGAATTGATCCTGGCGTCGGCGAGCGAGGGCCGGGCGGCGGTTCTGCGCGGAGCGGGCATCGCCTTTCGCCAGATGCCGGCGGATGTGGATGAACGCGCGCTCGAAGCCGAAGCGGCGCGAGCCAATGGCGGGATTGAAGCGGGCGGGCTGGCGCTTTTGCTGGCAGCGGCCAAGGCCGAGGACGTCAGCGCCCGCGAGCCGGAGGCGCTGGTAATCGGCGCGGACACCGTCATGGAGTGCGGCGGCGCGGTCATTCATAAGCCGCCGAGCCTTGACGCCGCGCGGGATCAGCTTCTGGCGCTGCGCGGCAGGACGCATCGCCTCTATTCGGCGATGTGCGTCGCCGAGGCCGGCAAGGCCGTCTGGCGTCATCTTGGCCTGGCGCATTTAACCATGCGGGAGTTCTCGGACGCGTTTCTGGACGACTATTGCCGCGCGGAAGACGAAGCCATCCTGCGGTCCGTCGGCGCCTACCGGATCGAGGGGCCGGGCATCCAGCTCTTCGCCGCCGTCGAGGGCAACCACTTCACCATAATTGGATTGCCGCTGCTGCCGCTTCTGGAGTATCTGCGCGAAGCTCGCTGGCTCAAATCCTAGCCGGCGCTAAAGGAGATCCGCCATGAAACGCGCCTGTGTCGTCGGTTGGCCGGTCGCGCATTCGCGCTCGCCGCTCATTCACGGCTATTGGCTGAAGCGCTACGGCATCGAGGGCGAGTATGTGAAGCAGCCGGTGATGGCGGAAGCGGCCGGCGCGTTCTTCCGCGATCTCGAAGCCCACGGCTATGTCGGCTGCAACGTCACGCTGCCGCATAAGGAGGCGGCTTTCCGCGCTGCCGCCAGGCCCGACGCCGCCGCGAGAAGTGTCGAGGCCGCCAATACGCTGTGGCTCGAAGACGGCGTTCTCTGCGCCTCCAACTCCGACATTCATGGCTTCCTGCATAATCTTGACGACCATACGCCTGGCTGGGATAAGTCCGCGCTTCCCGCCGCGATCCTTGGCGCGGGCGGCGCGGCGCGGGGCATCATTCGCGGCCTGCTCGATCGCGGTTTCGCGCAAATCCGCCTTGCCAACCGGACGCCAGACCGGGCCGAGGCGCTAGCGTCGTCCTTCGGGCCGGCGGTCGGCGTGTTTCCCTGGGAGCGGCGGGCGGATATGTTGAAAGGCTGTGGATTGCTTGTGAACACGACCACCCTCGGCATGACCGGCGCGCCTGCGCTCGATATCGGCCTTTCCGGGCTTTCACCGTCGTGCGTCGTGACGGATATTGTCTACGCGCCGCTCGAAACGGACCTGTTGCGGCGGGCGCGCAATGCGGGGTTGCGCACCGCCGACGGGCTCGGCATGTTGCTGCATCAGGCGGCGCCGGGTTTCGAAAAATGGTTCGGCGTCCGGCCCGAGGTCACGGCCGAGCTGCGCGATCTCATCGTTGCCGACCTTCATGCGCATTAGGTGAAAACATGCTGATTGTCGGGCTGACAGGCTCCATCGGGATGGGCAAAACCACCGTGGCGAACCATCTCGCCGCGCGCGGCGTGCCCGTGCTGGACTCGGACGCCGCCGTGCATCGGCTGTATGAAGGCGAGGCCGTCCCGCATATTGAAGCAGCCTTTCCAGGCACGACCTCCGACGGCAAGGTCGACCGCGCGAAGCTCGCGGCGGCCGCGATGCGGGATGCGGACGGTTTCGCCAAGATCGAGGCGCTGATTCACCCGCTGGTGCGCCAGGCGCAATGGGTGTTTCTCCAGCAGCAGGCGTCGGCGGGCGCTCCATTGTGCGTACTCGACATTCCGCTGCTGTTCGAGACGGGCGGCGACCGGCTCGTCGATGTGACCATCGTTGTCAGCGCCCCCGAGCCCGTCCAAACCGAGCGCGTCATGTCCCGCCCCGGCATGACCCCGGAGAAGCTCGCCGCCATCCGTGCGCGCCAGCTCCCCGACGCCGAAAAGCGCGGCCGGGCGGATTATGTGATCGACACCGGCTTGGCTTGGGGGGAAACCCAAGCGCAGCTCGATAATCTGCTCGAATCATTGAAGGATCGCGCCGGGGGAAAATTCGATCTCTGGCGCGAACGCGCGGAGGCCGGACCGGCGGGGAGCTGAGCGATGCGCGAAATCGTCATGGACACCGAAACCACCGGCCTCGACCCGCACCGGGGCGACCGGCTGGTGGAAATCGCCTGCGTCGAGCTCTCCAACTTCATCCCGACGGGCCGCGTCTGGCACCAATATATCAATCCTCAACGCGAGGTTCCGGTGGAAGCCTACCGGGTTCACGGGCTTTCGACGCAGTTTCTCGCCGACAAGCCGCTGTTCGCCGATCTCGCCGAATCCTTCCTCGACTTCGTCGATGGCGGCAAAATGATCTTCCACAATGCCAGCTTCGACATGGGCTTCATCAATGTCGAGTTGAACCGGATCAGCAAGGCGCCCATCCCGCCGGAGCGCGTGCTCGATACGCTGGCGCTGGCCCGGCGCAAGCATCCGGCCGGGCCGAACAGTCTCGATGCGCTCTGCAAGCGCTACAATATCGACAATTCCGCCCGCACCAAGCATGGCGCGCTGCTCGATGCCGAGCTTCTCGCGGACGTCTATTTGCAGCTCATCGGCGGGCAGCAGCCCAATCTCGATCTCTCTTCGCGCAGGGCTGGAATAGGTCGTGGCGCGGCGGCGGCCAACGTGATTCTCATTCGCCCGCAGCCTCTGCCCGTCAATCTGGCCGAGGCCGAGCACGCGGCGCACATCGCGTTCGTGGAGGAGTTGGGGAGCGAGGCGGTCTGGCGGCTCTATCAATAGAACCCGGCCCCAACTACTGCGTCGCAGTTTCCGGCATCGGCTCGTCCTGCGTCATCCGTTGACGGAAAAGCGCGACGAAATCAATCGGATCGAGCAGCAGCGGCGGGAAGCCGCCTTCGCGCGTCAGATCGGCGACCAGCCGGCGCACGAAGGGGAAGAGCAGCGCCGGGCATTCGATGAACAACACCGGCTTCAACGCCTGTGGCGGCAAGTTACGCAAGCGGAAGCCGCCAGCATAGATCAGTTCCAAATTATAAAGCGTGCCCTCTTCGTTTTTAGCCGCGGCTTCCATGCTCAGCACAACTTCATAAACGTCATCGCCAATCGGCTGGGCCTGAACATTGACATTGATCTGAATGTTGGGGTTTTTCCCCGGTCCGCGCAGAGAGCGCGGCGCGCCCGGATTCTCGAACGACAAATCCTTGATATACTGCCCCAGAACGTTGACCTGAGGCTGTGGAGCCTCGGCGTTACCGGCTTCCGGAGCGGCGCCGTTCGTGCCGTTTGACATGGGCTTATGATCCTTGAGTCTTGCTGCGATGGCCTGGGGGCAGCGCGGTTCCCCATTCATGGTTCGGCACGTCGCTAGCATGAGCGAGGGTGGCAGGCAACCGGCATCGCGGTCCTGCAAACGGGCTTAGAGCGGGATGAGGAAAAGTGGTAACCGGTTTTCCGCTCGTCATCCCGCTTTAAATATAGAGATAGATCACTGTTCATGATTTTGGATTGACTCAATCCAAAATCATCGTGATCTAGCCCTTACGCCAAGGTGAGTTTCGATCCTTTTTGCGGCTTGCCTCCGGGTCTTCCAGATCGAGTGGCGTGGATGCACCCTGGTCGCCCGGCGCGACCGTCTCGAAATCGGCGTCGACGATATTGTCCGACCGCGTGAAGGTTCCGTCTTTGCCGGGCGGCGGGCTCGGCTTGGGACCAACGCCCGGTCCCGTGCCGCCAAAAGTGCGGATGCGGACGCTGCCGCCGGCGATGGCCTTGCGGACAATCCATCGCGCAAGGCTTCGGCGAATGGGTGGAACGAAAAGCAAAAATCCAAGCAGATCGGTCAGCAGCCCGGGCGTGATCAGCAGCATACCCGCCGTCATGATGCCGACCCCGTCGAGCACCGCCGCCACGGGCATTTCGCCCTTTTCGAGACTTTGGGTGAAGCGGTTCAACGTCGCAAAGCCTTGCACCCGCATCAGAAAGGCGCCGGTAATGGCGGTGCCGATCGTCAGCAGGATTGTCGGAAGCACCCCAATCAGCCGCCCAGCCTCGATAAACACGGCGATTTCAGCGATCGGCAGCCCTATAAAGAGCAGGAACAAAAGGATTTGCATGCTGTTAAGTCCCCAGATCGGCAACATCGAACAGCGAAATCGACGGACGGCGCAAGCGAAGAAATTCTTGCAGGTTGGCTTAACCGTTTCGATCGCGTAATTTGCTATAGATGCGCGGCATGTTTTCTATCGCGCGTCATTCGGCTGGCGGTGATCGTGGCCGCGCCCTATATGATAGATCATGGCCCCCATGCGCACATATGCATCCAAAGAAGCTGCGGCAATATGAACGGCACATTCGACATCCTGACTTTGCTTTTTCTCGTCATTGCGGTCGTGATTTTTCTGCGGCTTCGCAGCGTTCTCGGCAGGCGAACCGGTAATGAGCGGCCTCGCTACGATCCGTACTCGCCGCCCGATACAAATGGCAAACCGCTGCGGGACAATATTGTGACCCTGCCACGAGGAGAGCCGCCGAGGATGAGTGAGGAACTCGACGAAGCCACCTTCGCCAAGCGGTTGAAGGATGTGGCGCCCGAGGGCAGCAACGCGGCGCAAAAGCTTCAGGCGGTCGCGCAAACGGATCGCAGCTTTGATCCGCAGCACTTCCTGAATGGCGCCAAAGCCGCCTATGAGATGATCGTCACGGCGTTCGCCGAGGGGGACCGCAAGGCACTGAAGCAGCTTTTGAGCCGCGAAGTTTTCGATAGCTTTTCGGCCGCGATCGCCGAGCGTGAGAAAACCGGTGACACGATCGACTTCAAATTCGTCGGCATCTCGAATTCGGAAATCATCGATGCCGAGATCGCCAACAAGGTGGTGACGATCACCATCAAATTCGTCAGCGACCTGATTACCGCAACCAAAAACCGTGCCGGCGAAGTGATCGACGGCGACTCAAAGCTCATCCGCGAGGTGACCGACGTGTGGAGTTTTGCACGCGATGTCAGCTCACGCGATCCGAACTGGCGGCTTGTCGCCACGGGATCGGCAGCTTAGCGCGCGCCTTCTTGGGGAGAAGGTTCGATGCGATGCTTTTCTTACTTGGGGGCTGTGGTCATTGTCATGTCCGGCGCGAATCTGTGGCATTGGCAGTTTGGCGACGCCGAGGCGGGTGGGGGCAAGAGTTTAACAAAGACCGCTGTGACGTTCGCCGCGATCCAGGGCTGGGCGGAGGACGACCAATCCGCAGCCTTCGCCCCGTTTCGCAAATCCTGCCGCAAATTGCTTTCCAGCGCGCCATCCACTGATGCCCTAAGGCCGGTTTGCGAACTGGCGGTCTTGCTCGATGAAAAACTGTCGCGGGAGGATGCGCGGCAATTCTTCGAGGCCAATTTCACGCCCTATTTGGTCAAACGCCCGGCAACCGGCGCCCTGCTGACTGGCTATTTCGAACCCGAGATCAGAGGTGCGCTCGAATCCTCGGCCGAATTTAAAACCCCGATCTACGCAATGCCAGACGATCTCACGCTCATTGCGAAGGCGGCGGATCGCGGCGGCTTGCCGGGTGACGTGACGGCGGCGCGGGCGACCGCGGACGGTCTCGTCGCGTATTATACCCGCCAGGAGATCGAGGAAGGCGCATTGAGGGACAGGGGGCTGGAAATTGCCTATCTCGCGGACCCGTACGATGCCTTTGTCATGCAGATTCAGGGCTCCGGCCTCATCCGCTTGCCTGACGGCAAGGCGCTTCGCGTCGGCTTCGCCGGCAAGAACGGCCATCCCTATACGTCTGTTAGCAAAATCCTTGTCGCGCAAGGCCAGTTGCAGGCGAGCGCCGCCTCGATGAGTTCGTTGCTGGATTGGATGCGCGCCGACGACGAGCGCGGACGCAAACTGATGTGGGAAAACAAATCCTACCCGTTCTTCCGCGTCCTCGATCCGGCCGAGTCCGGCGAAGGCGCGCACGGCGCCCTGGGTTTGCCCCTTGCACCAGAACGGAGCCTGGCAGTCGACCCCCGCTATCATCGGCTCGGAATGCCGATATGGGTCTCCGCGCCGGAGCTGAAGGACGGCAATGGCCGGCCCGTCGCCCGCCTGATGGTGGCGCAGGACACCGGCTCGGCTATTCGCGGCCCGGTGCGCGGCGACTATTTCTGGGGCAGCGGCGATGCGGCCGGGAAGAGGGCCGGCGTGACGAAACACCTTTGCGATTTCACCGTACTCATCCCAAATTAAGGGAGGCATGGTAGATGGTGCCAAGCGCAGAGGATCGGCATGAACCCGGAGCAGCCGTCGCGGAAAAGGCCGCTATCCGCCGAAGAGGCGGAGCTTTGGGCCATCGCCATGCGCGAGGCCAAAAGCTTGCGCCGGCGCGGCCGCGAGCAGCGTAGGGCCGAGGCTGAACTGGGCGCAGGCGAATACGCGCCGCCTGGTTCCGATCCCACGCCCTCAAGCCCCCCGCCTCCATCCGAACGCGCAAAGCCTGAAACGGCCGGACCGGCGCGGACCGGTCAGCGACTTGCGCCGCTCCCGAAATCTCCACCCTCCCTTGCGCAATTCGACCAACGCCAGCGCCGAAAGCTCGCCCGCGATCCTGACCTTATCGACGCACGCCTCGATCTGCATGGGATGCGGCAGCGCGAAGCGCACGGCGCGCTGAAGGGGTTTCTGTTCACCTGCGCCGGGCGCGGTCACCGGCATGTGCTCGTCATCACCGGCAAGGGCATCCGCGCCGCCCCGGAACGGCTGCGCGACCATTTCATCGAGGAGCGCGGGGTGCTGCGCCGCCTCGTTCCGCAATGGCTCGGCGAGCCGGAGCTGCGCGGCATGGTGGTGAGCTACACGGCGGCGAGTGCGCACCACGGCGGCGACGGCGCGCTTTATGTGAGGCTGCGTAGAAGTCGAAGCGGGCTTTAACGCAGTGCAATCTTCCGCGTCATCCCCGCTTGCTCGGATGACGATCTTGCGATGCATTGTTCGAATGTCAGCCATGCGTCTAGATCGGAGCGGTTGCAGGCTGCGTCCGTTTAATGATTTCTCTCTCACATGATTGACGCAATACTCCCCATCGCCCTATTTGCGCTCTCCGCGTCCATCACGCCGGGGCCGAACAATATTATGCTCACCGCGTCCGGTTCGGCCTTCGGCTTCCGCCGGTCGCTGCCGCATATGATCGGAATCACTATTGGCTTCCCGCTGATGGTGTTCGGCGTCGGGCTTGGGCTCGGCGAAATTTTCAGCCGATATCCGCAGGCGCATTTGGTGCTGAAATATCTCGGCGCGGCCTATCTGCTTTATCTGGCTTGGCGCGTCGCTACGGCCGTGCAGTCCGATAACGGCGACGCAAATGGCAAGCCTTTGACATTCATCGAAGCCGCGGCGTTTCAATGGGTCAATCCCAAAGCCTGGATGATGGCGACCAGCGCGATCCCCGCATTCACGACCGTTGGCGGCAATTATCACGCCGAATTGCTGGTGATCTGTGGAATTTTCGCTGCGCTCTGCATTCCGAGTTGCGCTGCATGGTGCCTTTTCGGCGTCGCCATTCGCCAGCTCATCCGCACGCCCGAGACGGCGCGGATCGTCAATTTTGGACTTGCCGGGCTCGTCGCGCTGTCGATCGTGCTGCTGTTTATTTGAGGCTCAGAGCAAGATCGGGAAAAGTGGACGCCGGTTTTCCCGAAAAATCGTGCGAAAACATAAGAATCTAGAGCGTGATTGATTCAATTTGAAGCGATCACGACCTACGCCGCCTCACGCAGCTGCTCGCGGCTGACCCAGGCCTCGCCTTTATTCAGCGCCGATTCCAGCCGGTCGAACAGCGCACCGATCTCGCCGCTATCGATGATGAGCGGCGGGCAGATCGCGATCGTGTCCCCGACCGCCCGCAGGATCAGCCCCTCGTCCTCACAAAATTTGACCACCCGCGCCGCGACGCCCTTGCGCGGATTGAATGCGCGCTTGGTTTCCTTGTCGGCCACAAGTTCTACCCCGGCCAACAGTCCGACGCCGCGCACCTCGCCCACCAGCGGATGATCGGCCAGCGCTTTCAACCGGGTGTCGAAAACCGGCGCCAGCGAGCGGACATGGCCGGCAATATCATCGCGCTCGTAAATCTCCAGCGCCTTCACGCCGATCGCGGCGCAAAGCGGATGGCCGGAATAGGTGAAGCCGTGCGCGAAAACGCCGATCTTGCGGCTTTCATCCAGCATCGCCTGATACATGTCCTCGGACACCGTCAGCGCGCCGAGCGGGGCGTAGGCCGATGTCAAACCCTTCGCCATGCTGATGCTGTCGGGGCGGAGATCGTAGGTCTGCGAGCCGAACATCTGGCCTGTCCGGCCGAAGCCGCAAATCACCTCGTCGACGATGAAGAGAATGTCGTATTTCGCTAAAATCTCCTGAAACCGGGCGAAGTAGCCCGCAGGCGGCACGATGACGCCGCCCGCGCCCATGACCGGCTCGGCGATAAAGGCCGCGACGGTATCCGGTCCTTCGAGTTGGATCATGTCGTCCAACTCCCGTGCGAGGCGGGCGGAAAAATCCTCCTCCGATTCCGACGCCAGCGCTTCGCGGTAATAATGCGGCGCCGTCAGATGGCGAGTCCAGGTGAAGGGCAGGTCGAAATCGAGATGGTTATTCGGCAGCCCGGTCAGGCTCGCCGCCGCCAGCGTCACGCCGTGATAGGCGCGTTTGCGCGAGATGATTTTCTTCTTCTGGGTCTTGCCGCGCGCATTATTGTAATACCACGCCAGCTTGATCTGGCTGTCATTGGCCTCCGAACCCGACGAGGTGAAAAAGATCTTCGAGGCCGGCGCGGGGGAGATTTCCTTCAGCTTTTCCGCCAGTTCGATCGCCGGGTCGTGGCTCTTTCCGCCGAACAGGTGTCCAAAGGACAGCGCTGCGAGCTGCTTGCAGCCAGCCTCGATCAGCTCCGGATGGCCATAGCCGAGCGAGGTGCACCACAAGCCGGCCATGCCCTCGATATAGGGCTTGCCCGAGCGGTCGTAGACATAGACGCCCTTGCCGGATTCAATGATCAACGGACCAGTTTCCCTAAAAGCGGCAAGGTTGGTATAAGGGTGGATCAGGGTTTCGATATCGCGCGCAAGCGCATTGGCTTTGACCGTCATCTTCGACTGTCCTTTTTTCCTGAGCACAAATAGCCCATGGTTGGATTTGCGCCGCGCGCCAATTTGCCATTATTAACATATGAATGCTAAAATAGTGTCCAGGATGGAGACGAACCGTTGCGGTATCAGCTGCATGAATCGCGCAAAGCCGTGTGGAGTCAGCGGGTCGCCCTGCTGTTTCTCGTGCTGTTCGCGATCGCCTTCGGATTGCATCGCATAGGTGAACTGCCGACTCCGGTCGCGATGAAGCTGTTCGGCCTGGCGATCGCGGGCGCCGCCATCGCCGTTGTGCTGGGCGCCGTGGCCCTGATCAGCATTTGGCGGGAAGGCTTCACCGGCGCGGGCAAGGCAGCCTTTGGCCTGTTGTTCGGCGGCCTGATCCTGGCCGGTCCGCTCTGGTCGCTGCCCAGCCTGCTCACCCTGCCGCGGCTGCACGAGGTCAGCACCGACATTCAAAGCCCGCCGCCGTTCCTCAAGCTTGCCGAGTTTCGCACCGGCCCTGGCACCAATTCGGTGAAGCTTCAGCCCGAGGAAGCGCTGCTTCAGGCCAAGGCCTATCCAGACATCAAACCGCTGCCGATCGACCGCCCGACAGCGGACGCCTACAGCGCGGTGCGGGAAGCGGTCAAGAACCTGAATTGGCGCATCGTCGCCGAAAATCCGCCCGCCAACGGCAAATCCGGCAGCATCGAGGCCACCGACCGCTCGATGATCTTCGGCTTCACCGACGATGTGGCGATCCGGGTAACCGGCGGCAATTCCTCCGCGCGTTTGGATGTGCGCTCCTCCTCCCGGCATGGCGACCACGATCTTGGCCGAAATGCCGAACGGGTCCGCGTGCTGTTTTCGGAGGTCAAGACGCGGCTGAGCGAGATCGACAAGAACGAGACGATGGAAAAAGCCGTTGTCTTGCGCGACCTGCGCGTCAAGAAAGCGCTGGAGAAAAAGGAAAAGGAGCGGCAGGAGGCCGAGCGCGAGGAGCGCCGGGCCAAACTGCGCGCCGCCGCGCTCACCCGCGAGCGCCAGATATCGAGTAGCGGGACGTCAGGCTTGGATACGGCTCAGCCACAATCCGCCCAGTCTCGGCCAGCATCTCAAGATGGGCAAGGACTGAATAAGCGGCAGCGTCGCGCAATGAAGACGCAATCCCTTCGTAGATTTTGGGAACAATTAGGTCAATGGTGACCAGTCCGCCGCGGATGCAGTCCAGGATCTGCGTTTCGCGCCAGCGTCTGTGCATCATGAAGGCTTTGACGAGGCGCTGAGCCTGGTCCACGCGGCCGCCATGCCCTGGGAAGTAGACGCTCTCGGGCCGGTTCAGCAGCAATTCCAGCGACGCCAGATAATCGCTCATGCGGCCCTCGGGCGGCGCGACGACGGTGGTGTTCCAGCCCATCACGTGGTCGCCGGAGAGCAGCGTCTCGCCGCCGCTCAGCGCAAAGCAAAGATGATCCGGCGCATGGCCGGGCGTGAAAACTGCCTCCAGCTCCCAATCGCCGCCCGCGACCGTCTCGCCGCCTTTGAGCGCTTGGTCGGGCACGAAATCGGCGTCGAGAAAAGCTTCGCTCGCCGGATTTTGCTGGGCCGCCCGCCGCGAGGCGGCATCCGATCCGTATCCCAGTACCGGCGCGCCGGTGATCCGCGCGAATTCGGCAAGACCGGCGCAATGGTCCCGGTGCGTATGGGTGAGGAAGATGTGCGAAACACGCTCGCCGCGTTTGTGCAGCTCGGCCAAGAGCGCCGTGCGGTGCGCCTCGTCCTCGGGGCCGGGGTCGATCACCGCGACAGAGCCGGTGCCGATGACGTAAGTGTTGGTGCCTTTGAAGGTATAGGGGCTCGGATTGTTCGCCACCAGCCGCCGGAGGCCCGGCGCGACCTCTTCCAGTGCGCCGGGTTGGTATTCGAATTCGCGCGAGAACGGCAAAACGACACTCATGCGTGCTTATCCTAACAATGCCGGCCTACGACAGCCAATTTTCCACAATCCCATTAAGCCGCGCCGCGCTCCAGCGATTGGCCCGCCGCCGCAATGGGACCTAGCAGATTGACCATCAGCGCGGTTGCCAGCACCTCGCCGTCATTGACGATACGGTGCGGCCGGTCGCCGGCGTAACGCGCGGTCTCGCCGGTCGTGACCAGAAACTGCTCATCGCCCGACACGACGGACACCGAGCCGGTCAAAACCGTCAAATTCTCGACGGAGCCAACCGGGTGCGGATCGGATTCGAGCACGCCGCCCGGCTCGGCTTCGAGATAATACCACTGCACCAATTCCACGGTCTTGATCCAGCCGACAATCCGCAGCCGGCAACGCCCATCGTCGCTCACCAGCAAGGGCGTGCCGGAGGGGCCGAGTTTTTCGATCAGCGCCGGCGCTTCCTCGCCGCGCAGGATTTCCTCGATCGGGGAATTGAGCGCTCTCGCCAGCTTGTACAGCGTGCCGAGCGTCGGGTTGGTCTCGTTCTTCTCGATCTGCGAAATGATGGATTTCGCGACGCCCGACTGCTCCGACAAGTCACCGAGCGAGTAGTTATAACCGCGTCTCAGCCGGTTGATGGTCTTGCCCAGCTTGGCCGCCATCTCCGGCCCGTCAGCCGTTGGCGCTCCCTTTTTCATTGACATTTTCGTGCGATGACCTCATCTAAAAACTGTTCTATAAAAAGAACAGATTGGCGGGGCTGCCGGTTGCAATCAAGCGCAAGGCGATGCAATTGGCAAGCGTCATTGGTATGAATTTATCATCGGCGTTCGTTTGCGAAAACAAAATTCGGAAAAATTGCCGGGCGCCGATAACAGAATTTCGTCAGAGGCGCAAACTGCGTTCGCGGCGAAGGAGCAGCTGTTGAGCTACCTCACCGTTACCGATAGGCAAGGCCAGACGCACGATCTTGAAGCCGTGGAAGGCTGGCGCTTGATGGAAATCCTCCGGGATTATAGGCTAGGGATCGAGGGAACCTGTGGCGGCGCCTGTAGTTGCGCCACCTGCCACGTTGTCATTGACGAGGACTGGGCCGGGCGCCTGCCTCCCCCGCGCGAGGAGGAGGTCGACATGCTCGATGAAGTCCCAGGTCTTTACGCAAGTTCGCGTCTCGCCTGCCAGATTATTTGGGACGACTCGCTGGACGGGCTTAAGCTGACGATCGCCCAGGAAAGCTAAAAGAGACGGACATGGCCAAGAAATTTGCACTTCAGATCGTGACGGCAAACCATCTCTTGGACGGGAACTCGATCTTTCTTGGCGAGGACGGCTGGACGGCCGATCATCACGCGGCGCGCATTGCGAGCAGCCCGGAAGCGGCGGCGACGCTTGAAGTGCTAGCTCTGGCCGATGAAGCGGCCAACCATGTCGTGGGTGTCTATCTCGTTGCGGTCGAACTGGACGAGGACGGCAACCCGGAGCCGGTGCATTACCGGGAGAAGATGCGGGTGCGCGCCATTCCCTCCTTCTGGCCGGACCCGGTCAAGGCGCGTGCGCCGGCGCGGCGGCGAGGCGGCGAGGCGCAGCATGTATCGCTATGATGAATTCGACGAACAATTCGTCCGCGAGCGCGTCACGCAGTTTCGTGGCCAGGTCGAGCGGCGGCTCACCGGCGCGCTGAACGAGGATGAGTTTCGTCCCCTGCGGCTGATGAACGGCCTGTACCTCCAGCTTCACGCCTATATGCTGCGCGTTGCCATCCCCTATGGCACGCTGTCGTCCAAGCAGATGCGTCAGCTCGCGCACATCGCCGACGTCTACGATAGGGGCTACGGCCATTTCACCACGCGCCAGAACATCCAGTATAATTGGCCTAAGCTGAAGGACGTGCCGGATATTCTCAACGCGCTGGCCGATGTCGAGATGCACGCGATCCAAACCTCGGGCAATTGCATCCGCAATGTCACGGCCGACCCCTATTCGGGCGTCGCCGCCGACGAGATCGCCGATCCGCGTCCGACTTGCGAGCTGCTGCGGCAATGGTCGAGCAATCACCCCGAATTTTCCTTCCTGCCGCGCAAGTTCAAGATCGCGGTGACGGGCGCGCGCGCCGACCGGGCGGTGATCAAATTTCACGATATCGGCCTGCGCCTCGCCCAAGATGAGGGCGGCCGGCTTGGTTATGAGGTCTGGGCCGGCGGCGGTCTCGGGCGCACGCCGATGATCGGCATCAAGGTGCGCGACTTCGTGCCCGCCATCGATCTCTTGCGCTACGTCGAAGCAATCATGCGCGTCTACAACGCCGAAGGCCGGCGGGACAATAAATACAAGGCGCGCATCAAGATCCTCGTGCACGAGAAGGGCGGCGAGGAATTCCGCCAGGCGATGGAAGCGGAATTTGCGCTCATCCCGCATGACGAAACCGCTCCGGTCGAGAAGGAATTGCGCCGGATCGAGGCGTTCTTTTCGCCGCCTGCCTATGAAGCGGTTGCCGACGAAAGTGACCTGCTCACGAAATCCATGCGCGCCGATCCCGATTTCGCCCGCTGGGTGCGGGTCAATACCCGTCAGCACAAAGCGCCGGGCTATGCCATCGCGATCGTGTCGCTGAAGCCGAAGGGCGGCGCGCCGGGCGATGCGACCGGCGACGAGATGCGCGCGCTTGCGGACGCCGCGGATCAGTTCAGCCTGAGCGAATTGCGCGTCTCGGCCGAGCAAAACATCGTGCTGCCGAATGTGCGTAAATCCGAGCTTTTCGCGCTTTGGCAGGAGTTGCGGCAGGCTGGCCTCGCGATTGCCAATGCCGAGCTGATCACCGATGTCGTTGCCTGCCCCGGCCTCGATTATTGCACGCTCGCGACAGCGCGCTCGATCCCGATCGCGCAGGAAATTACCGAGCGTTTTGCCGAGCCGGCGTTACAGGAGCAAATCGGCTCGATCCGGATCAAGATTTCCGGCTGCATCAACGCTTGCGGCCATCACCATGTCGGCGATATTGGCATTCTTGGACTGGAAAAAACCGGCGCGGAGGCCTATCAGATTACGCTCGGCGGCGATCCAACTGAAAGCGCGGCCATCGGCGAGCGGTCTGGCCCGGGATTTCCGGCGGATGGCGTGGTGGACGCGATCGAGCGGCTCATCCACTTCTATCTCGGCCAGCGCCAGGACGACGAGAGTTTCAAGCAGACATATCTTCGGCTCGGCCATGCTGTAATGAAAGACGCGCTTTATGCCGCTCATTAGGGATGGCCGGTTTGTCCCCGATGACTGGCTGCGCTGGCCCCCGGATGAAACCGCGCCTGCATCGTCCAAGCTGATAGTGCCCTTTGACGGCCTCGCCGAAGCGGCGGACGCGCTTGCCGCCGCCGGACACACGCTCGGAGCGGAGATCTCGAATGACACCGATCCGGCGTCATTGGTCCCCTGGTTCGGCCGCTTGACGCTGATTTCCGTCCCGTTCCCGAAGGCGGCCGACGGTCGCGGGTTTTCCATCGCCACCCGGCTGCGACGGCTCGGTTATCGAGGCGAGCTGCGCGCCAGCGGCCATCTCATCGCCGACCAATATGCGCTTGCCAGAAGCTGCGGCTTCGACACTGTCGAAATCCCCGATGCACTGGCGATCCGGCAGCCGGAAGCGCATTGGCTCGAAGCCGAGCACGCCATGAGTCTGGCCTATCAGCGCGGCTATGGCGCCTTGCGCAATATTATCAGCGCGCGCTGGGCGGCTGGCTAAGTTTGCGGCGGTGTCGCGGCGTTGCACGAGCAACTTGAAGTCGTCGCCGAGGATACCAACTTAACATTTAACGAAGGCGGGAGAATCCATTGTGGACCTGGCTTCACGCGGCGTCGCCGCAAAATGTCGCCTTGGGGCTGGCGGCAAGCCGAGCTTGTAACGATCTTTTGACCATCGACATGACGCGGCCCGGGCAAAGCCGCCGCATCAGTAAGATCGAAATCAAAGATCGCTCATAATTGCTGTATACTCATCCCCGTGGGCCATACAGCGAATCGTCGGACTCCGCGCCCATTAAAAGGGGGATCGATTATGACTTTTGAAGAGCAAACCCTGGCAGCTCCTCCCGCTATGTCGGAAATGGAATTTGCCGCGCTTGGGGATGGCGAGATCGCCTATATCAAGACGCTCAGCCCCGAGCAGGCCCAGCATATTTATCCGCAGCTCGAAGGCCTCCCCGAGGGGATCACGATCTTTGCGGTTCACGGGGCCGACGGCACGCCTCTGGCGCTGACCGACACGCATTTCGCCGCCGTCGAGAACGCCAAGGAGCACGACCTCGAACCGGTGAGCGTGCATTGAACTAGGCGCGACCGGCACATTCCACCGTCGCCCCGGCCTTCGAGCCGGGGCCTATTCCAATCTCAACTCGGCGTGAAATAGAGGCAATGAGAGTGGTTCCCGGCTCGCCGCTTTGCGTCGTCCGGGATGACGTCAGGCCGCGTGCGACGCCGCCGGCTCAGTCAGCACAGCGTAGAGCGCTTCTTTTTCGCGCGACGAACGGAGCTTTTCCACCGCGGCCGGTTCTCGCATCAGCCGTGAAATCCGCGCGAGCGCCTTCAAATGATCGGCGCCAGCATCTTCCGGCGCAAGCAGCAAGAACACCAAATCCACGGGCTCCTCGTCGATCGCGTCGAAATCGATCGGCTCGTCCAGGCGCGCGAAGAGGCCAACTATGTGGTGCAGCGCGGTCATCTTGCCATGCGGAATGGCGATGCCGTTGCCGACCCCCGTCGATCCAAGGCGCTCGCGCTGGAGCAGCGTATTGAAGATCTCATGCTCGTCGATTCCCGTCAGCTTGGAGGCGCGCACCGACAGCTCCTGAAGCGCTTGCTTTTTATTGCTCGCTTTCAAAGCCGGAATGACGCCGTAGGGTGTGATGAGATCGCTTAGATCCATTGTCTTTCCATACGCTCCAGTGACGTGCCCAGGCGCGGGTCCATGGGGCCTCAGCTCTCGCGGTCGGCTTGCGCCGACAATTCACTCGGATCGACCCAGCCAATATGGCCGTCCTCGCGCCGGTAAACCACATTCAGCCGGCCGTGACCCGCGTTCCTAAATATCAGAAACGGCCGATCAGCCAGGTCCAACTCCATCACCGCGTCGCTGACCGATAACTCGCGAATGGCCGTAGGAGTTTCGGCGACGATTGCGGGAGCAAGTTCGGCGTCGTCCGCGTCATGCTCATCGTCGTGCCGGATAGTATAATCCATCGCGCTGAGGTCCGCTGCACTATTTCTGGGCGCGGAGGCTTGGTGATGATTTTTTAGTCGCCGCTTATAACGGCGCAACCGCTTTTCCAGGCGGTCCATGGCTTCGTCGACACTTGGATGCGCTTCGCTCGCCGAGCCATGCGATTGCAGTGAAAGGCCCGAGGCCAAATGCACCGTGCATGTCGTCGCAAAACGCCCATGGTCCTTTTCGATAAAAATATGCCCTGACAGCCCTCGGCTGCCATATTTCTCAAATGCCTTGTCCAGCTTGTCCAACACGTAGCTGCGCAGAGCCGATCCGAGATCGAGATTTTTTCCGGTGACTTGAATGGCCATGTTTATATGTGATCGCGCCAATGGGCATCTGCCCGCTGGGCTGCCCGAACGCAGTTGACATTTGGCTGGAGCGTGAGGGCCAGCTTTATCCCTCGCCACCCTTACCCGTCGGACCGTATTCCAGAGCATTCCTGATGTCAAACAGCACCATTATTGTGGTCCCAGTTTGACCGCGTGAAAAGAGCCAACGGGAGGTAAAGCTCCCGCGGCGGATACGTGCTAACCCTTAGCCATCGCCAAAGCCTGCGCGCCGGCCGCGTGCTTATTCCGCCGGCGCTGAACGGATGACGGTATCCGCATCAATTCGCGGTATTTGGCCACGGTGCGTCGCGCGATGTCGACCCCATCATCCCGCAACAGGGCAACGATCTTATCGTCCGACAGAATGCGGCGCGGCGACTCATTGTCGATCATTTCCTTGATGCGGTGCTTGACCGCCTCGGAAGAATGCGCATCGCCGAACCCTGCCGCCGCGATAGCCGATGTGAAGAAATATTTCAGCTCAAAGGTGCCGCGCGGGGTCTGCATATATTTGTTCGAAGTCACGCGGCTCACGGTCGATTCATGCATCCCGATCCGGTCGGCCACATCCTTCAAGCCGAGCGGCTTGAGACCGCGCACGCCGTGGGTGAGAAATCCTTCCTGCTGGCGGACGATTTCCTTGGCCACTTTCAGCATGGTGCGGCGCCGTTGATCGAGACTGCGCGCGAGCCAGTTCGCCGTGCTGATGCAGCCTTGCAGATAATGTTTGTCCTGCTCGGAGCGCACCATCCGCTTGGCGGTCGCATAAAACCCGTGATTGATGCAGATGCGCGGCAGCGTGTCGTTGTTGAGCTGGATTTTCCAGGCGCCCGCCATGTCCTGATGAACGAGAATGTCTGGGACCACAGCTTCAACCGGCGCAAAGCCGAACCGCAAGCCCGGTTTTGGATTTAGCGCGCGAATTTCGGCGATCATGTCGAGCAGATCCTCCTGATCGACCTCGCAGATGCGCCGCAACTTCGTCAATTCGTGATTGGCCAAAAGATCGAGATTGTCGAGAAGTTTTTCGATCGCCGGATCGAAACGGTTGCAGTCCTTGAGCTGCAGCGCCAGGCACTCGCAGAGCGACCGCGCGCCGACGCCGACGGGATCGAAGTCCTGAATCTGAGTTAAGACCTCTTCGACCGCGCAGAACGGCGCGCCCAGGCGGTCGGCGATCTCGCCAACGGAACCCTTGAGGTAGCCGGCCTCGTCGATCAGGTCGATAAGATGATCGCCGATCAAACGGCGCGCGGGGTCGGCGACGGCCCAATGGAGCTGCTGCCGCAGATAGCCGCGCAGCGTCACCTCCTCGGCCGTATAGTCTTCAAGCCGCGCCGTCCCCGGCTCGGACATGCCGTTGCTCGGGGACCGCAGCGAGAGGCTCTCATAGGCGGCGGGCGCGGCGAAGGAGGGATCGGGCGTAAAATCGGCGCTTTCGTCGGAAAGCGCTGGGCCTTGGCGCTCTGCCTCGCCATTGAAACTATCCGCCGGATGCGCCTCGCTATCGAGCGGCGCGGCTTCAGGCGCAGCGTCGGCATTCGGGCCGTTGAGACGAGGCCCGTCATCCGACCCGCGCTCGTCCCATTCGATCAGCGGGTTTTGTTCGATTTCGCGTTCGAGGAAGCTGTGCAATTCGAGATTGGACAGCTGCAACAGCTTGATCGCCTGCTGCAATTGCGGCGTGATGACAAGCGACTGCGTCTGTCTAAGCTCTAGCTTGGTCTGGAGCAAGATCGCGCTTCCACTTCCAACTCGAACACAAATTTCAGCATTGACCGGCTCCGTCAGGGAGAAGCACTACGGCCAAGCCTTTGCAGTTATCGCACGGAACCGGGAAAAACAGGCCTCGACTTTCCCGATCATGCTTTACCTGGAGAACATATCTCCGAGATAGACGCGCTTTACATCCTCGTTGGCGACGACCTCGGCCGGCGTGCCTTCGGTCAAAACCTTGCCATCATAGATGATATAAGCCCGGTCAATAAGCTCTAAAGTTTCGCGCACATTGTGATCGGTGATGAGAACGCCGATGCCCCGGTGCGTCAAATGGCGGACCAGCGCGCGGATGTCGCCCATCGCGATCGGGTCGATGCCGGCGAAGGGTTCGTCGAGCAGCATGTAGGAGGGCCGGCTGGCGAGCGCCCGCGCGATTTCCAGCCGCCGCCTTTCGCCGCCCGAAAGCGCCATGGCGGGCGATTTGCGCAGGCGGGTGATGCGGAACTCGTCCAAAAGCGCGTCGAGCTGGCGCTCACGCTCGCGCCGGTTCGGCTCGACGATTTCGAGCACGGCGCGGATATTCTGCTCCACTGTCAGCCCGCGAAAAATCGAGGCTTCCTGCGGCAAATAGCCGATGCCGAGGCGGGCGCGGCGATACATCGGCAGCTTGGTGACGTCGTGTCCGTCGATGCTGACAGTGCCCTGGTCTGGCTTGACGAGGCCGGTGATCATGTAGAAGACGGTGGTTTTTCCCGCGCCGTTCGGGCCGAGCAGGCCGACCGCCTCGCCCTTGCGCACCGTCAAGCTCGCGCCGCGAACCACCATGCGCTGCTTAAAGCTTTTGACCAGGCCGGTGACCGAAAGCTCACCTTCCGCCGAAGGCGACGGGCGCCTCAGGGCGCCCTGATCCGGATGCAGCCGGCGCACGGGAGCGGCCGGTCGTGCCGGCTTGGCCGGAGGATTTTGCCTGTCCATGATTGCCATATGAGAGCCAGCCGAGATTTAGGCACGCCATTTGCACAGACCATAGTCCGAGCGGCGCGAAAGGTTAATTCGAAAATTGTCGCGGACGGAAGAGCGAAGGGCTAAAGCACAGCCATTTCAGTTTAAAACGTCTGCCGTTGCTGGCGAACCTCTTTTTTTGTCATTCCCGCGAAAGCGGGGATCCAGCTATCCAATTGAATTTACGTTGCAATACTGGATCCCCGCTTTCGCGGGATGACAACTGAATTGATAGCGCCGGAAACCGGCTCTCCGGCCTCAGTTCGGTTTTTCCGGAGCTGGCTTGTCTTTGTTGGGTTTTTCTTCGCGGGCTTTGGGCGTGAAGATCGCCTTCAGCCGCTCCTTCGCGCCATCGACGCCGGCTTTGTCGCCCCCGGTCTCGAAGCGGGAAAGCCCCGTGGTCAGGTCGATCACAAGACGGCTGCCTTTGATTGTATTGGTCCCCTGGGTGAGCACCACATCGCCGCCTAGGGTCACAAGCTGCTTCTTTACCTCGAACACGGCCCAATCGCTGGTGGCCGTCTGGCTGTCCTTGGTTGTGACGAGAACTTTGCCCTTGGCGTCGATCTGCGTAATGTCCGCGCCGCCGCCGCCGGGCAGAGGTGAATTAGAAGCGGTTTTGGCGCCTGCGTCCGCTTTGGCGGCGGCATAGGCGACCTGGATTTCTTTCGCCCTGATGTTGAAATCGCCCTGCGTCGCCGAGACGTTGCCGTTGAACACGGCGATCTTCTTCTTGTCGTCGACCTCCAGCGCGTCGGCTTCGATGTCGATCGGCTTGCCGGAATTGGCGGCATAGCTCGTGGCGAGGCCCGTCCCCGGCGTCTGCGCTTTTGCGGACGGGAGAAAAACGGCCGTCGCCAGCAATCCGAAAGCCGCTAGGCGCGCCAGTTTTGGCGTCCGCAGCCGATCCGTGCTCATCATTGCGGTGTTGCCTCCGGCTTGCGTTCCAAATGCACTTTCACGCCGCCTTCGAATAGCGCGCGCGACTCGGCCGAATAATAGATCATGGAGTTCGCTTTGATCGTGCTGCTGTGGAAGGCGAGATCGACAGGGTCGGTTGAAATCAGCTTGTTGCTTTGCATGAAAGCCGTGGCGGTTTTGAGCCTGCCGGAAATCCCCGCATCGCCGCCGATCTCGACGCCATTGTCGAAAGTCAGCTCTTCCTGCTTGGAATGAAAGATGCCGGACGGCGCCGTCAGCTTGGTCTTGCCGCCCGAAGGTGAGGTCAGATCGGCGGTGATGATGTTCAGAGTGATCAGCTCGGGGTTTTTCACCTGCTGCGTCGCATGATCGGCCTTAATATCGTAAACGCCATGCTTCTCGTGCACGCCCTTGATGCGCGGATTGACCATCTTCAGGCCGCCGCTGGAAATGTCGATGGAGTCCACGCTTGCCTCGCCCCCGCCGATTGTGGCCGAAAACTTCGTCGGCACGAAATAGGCGCACGCCACACATACGGCCGCGACCGGCAGAAGCCAGCGCAGCACCCGCACGCGCCCGCTATGCCGTTTCGCGGCGCGGAACGCCTTGGAGCGGTCGGCCGCATCCGGAAGGCCGGCGAAACGGGCCGGGGCAGCCGGGAGATGCGATTGGATTGCCATATTTGCCGGTCTCGTCCTTCGTCGCGCAAGGCCGGGGCTTTGCGGGCGAACGCTATCATATAAGGCTTGTTGCGCAAAATTATGGTGAGGCGATGCACCGGCGATTCGGTCAATGAGCGAAAATCTCTTCGTTGTTCCAGCCAAGCAGATCGAGCCGCGCCCGCATCGGCAGGAACCGGAAGCACGCATCGGCGATGTCGCGTCGGCCTTCGCGGTCGATCAGGCCGTCGAAAATTTGCTTGAGCCGGTGCAGATACAGCACGTCGGATGCCGCATAGGCAAGCTGCTCCTCGGTCAGATCCGGCGCGCCCCAATCGGAGGTTTGCTGCTGCTTCGAAATCTCGACGCCGAGCAACTCGCGGCAAAGATCGCGCAGGCCATGCCGGTCGGTATAGGTGCGGGTGAGCTTAGAGGCGATTTTCGTGCAGTACACCGGCGCGGCGAGTACGCCGAGATATTTGTAGAACATCGCGATGTCAAAGCGGCCGAAATGGAACAGCTTCGTGACGCCGGGGTCGGCGAGCAGCCGGATCAGATTCGGCGCGTCGTAACCATGACCGAACTGCACCAGATGCGCGTCGCCGTCGCCGCGCGAAAGCTGCACCAGGCAAAGCCGGTCGCGATGCGGGTCGAGCCCCATGGTTTCGCTGTCGATGGCGACGATGTCTCCGAATATCAGACCGTCCGGAAGGTCGCCTTTGTGAAGGGTGATGGCCATGAGGGGCTTATAGCACAAGCGCGCGCGAGCGCCAGACGGCGAGGCCGGCTATTCCCCGTTTATGCGCCTACCGGCTAGGACTCGGCGTTCCCCTTGTTCAGCCAAGATCTTTACCCTCAATCGTCACTATCCAGGGGAACGCATGGTGCCGCCCGCGGGCCGTGCGTCTAAGATGGCCGGATCATGGACCACGCCACACCCGTCGTCGCGACGATCGTCATCAGTTTGGTGTTCGCCTATGCGGGCGGGCTGGCGGCGCGTTTCGTCGGCCTGCCCAATATCGTCGGCTATCTTCTGGCGGGAATCTTGGTCGGCCCGCATACGCCCGGCTTCATCGCCGATGCAAAGCTGACGACCGAATTGGCCGAGATCGGCGTGGCGCTGTTGATGTTCACCATCGGCCTGCATTTCTCGCTCCGCGATCTGACCGCCGTCTGGCATGTCGCCGTGCCCGGCGCGCTGATGCAGATCGCCTGCTGCGCGGCGCTCGGCTATGGCGTCGGGTGGCTCCTCGGATGGCCGACCGCCGGCTCGCTGATCCTCGGCCTCGCCATCGCCATTTCGAGCACCGCCGTCGCCACCAAGGCGCTGGAGGAGCGGCGTCAGCTTGCCACGGAGGCCGGACGAATCACGCTCGGGTGGCTGGTGGTGCAGGACGTCGTCGTGATCGTGGCCCTCGTGCTCTTGCCGCTCGCCGCGCGCGAGGCTCCGGACACCCGGACGCTCGCGCTGCTGACGGGCGAGACGATGTTGAGGATCGCGTTGTTTGTAGGCCTCCTGCTCGGCGTCGGACGCTGGCTGCTGCCGGCCATTCTCGGCTGGACCGCCCGTTTCGGATCGCAGGAGCTGTTCACCCTCGGCGTGATCGTGATCGCGCTCGGCATCGCCTATGGCTCGGCCTCGCTGCTGGGCCTGTCGGTGGCGCTGGGGGCGTTCTTCGCCGGCATGGTGCTGGGTGAATCCGATCTGAGCTATCAAGCCGCCGCCGAATCCCTGCCGATCCAGAACATTTTCACCGTGCTGTTCTTTGTCTCGGTCGGCACCTTGTTCAATCCGATGCTGTTTGTCACCGCGCCAATGCAAATCATCTCGCTGGTGATCGCCATCGTCGCCGGCTGCGGCCTGATCTATTTCCTGCTGCTGATCGTGCTCGGCCTGCGCGGCAGCGTCGCGGGATTGGTCGCGGGCACGCTCGCCCAGGTCGGCGAATTCTCCTTCATCCTGACGGCGCTGGCCGCAGGACTCGGTCTGATGACGGACACGCAGCAAGGGCTGGTGCTGGCGGCGGCCCTATGCTCGATCCTCCTCCACTCGCTGACGGTGCGCGCCTATCGCATCCTGGCGCGCAAGCTCGACGGCAAGCTGGATCAGCCCTTGGGCGCGATGCGGATGCGCAACCCGCATTCCGACGCCAGGGCGCTGGCGGCGCTGCGCGATCATGTCATCATCGTCGGGCATGGCCGGATCGGCAGCGTCATCGGCAAGGCGCTGAAACTTGCCGGACATAGTTTTGTCGCCGTCGACGGGCAATGGCGGGTTTCGGAAATCGCCCGAAGCGGCGGCGTGACGGCGATCTTTGGCGACGCCACGCGCGAGGACGTGCTGAAAGTCGCCCGGCCCCGCCAAGCAAGACTGATCGTCATCGCTTTGCCCGACGCCTTCCGCACGCGCCGGGTGATCGAGCTGGCGCGGGCCGCCAATCCGGCGATCGGCATCGTGGCGCGCGCCCATTCCGACGAGGAATACCAATATCTCACCGAGCTGGGCGTCGGCCTCGTCATCATGGGCGAACGCGAAATCGCGCTCAGCATGTCGGATTACACGCTGCGGCAAATGGGGCTGGACGCCGCGAGCGCTCAAGCTTTGGTGGATGGCTTGCGCAAGGGCATCGTGGCAAGGAACGAAAGCCCCGGCGCGGCTTAGAGCCCACGGCGCTCGCATTAGCGAGGCGGCGCGGCGGCGGCGAGCGTGCTTGCGCAGCCTTCGCTTAAATTGGCGCGGTTTTGTTCCAGGCAGCGCTGCACCTCCCCGCCTTGCGGCGAAGCGTTCGGGCAGAATCGCTTGTAATCCTCGACGCAAAGCTGGCCCATGCCGACCGCCTGCGCGCATTGCGGCGCGAGCGCCTGCATGTGCTGGCCGAGGCAGGCGATGATGCGCCCGCCGCCCGGCGAGGTGCCGAGGCAAAACCGCCGGTAGTCGCCCATGCAGGCGCTCATCACTTGCTGCTGCGAAAGGCCCTGTGCAAAAACGGGCGCGCCGCTGCCGAGGATGACCGCCAAAACCGCCGCGCCGTGGATCAATCGAGACATCATGCTGTTTCCCTTTCCTGGACCAATAAATCAAGGCGTGCCGAACATTGCCCGCCAGCGCTGCCGCCAGGACCGGGCCTGCCCGAAATCGCGGGCGATCCGCAGCCATTCATGGAAGGCGATGCGCAGCGGATTGTTGGAATTGAGCGGCTCGACCAGCCCGTAGCGCAGCGGCTCGTCCCGTGGGCGCTCGGCAAAGGAGCCGAACATCCGGTCGAAAATGATCAGGACGCCGCCATAATTCTTGTCGAGGCACGCCGCGTTCGAGGCATGATGCACCTGATGGTGGCGCGGCGTGTTCAGCGCCCATTCCAGCGGCCCAAGATGCGGCGCGAGCTGGGTATGAATGAAGAACTGATAGCCCAGATTGATGGCCAGCATTCCGATGACGGCCAGCGGATGGAAGCCGATCCACACCAGCGGCAGGAAAAACAGGAAATTGCCGGAAATGGACCCCGTCCAGCCGAGGCGGATGGCGGCCGTGTAATTCAGCTTGGTCGGCGTGTGGTGAACGCAATGGGTGGCCCACAGCCAGCGGATGCGGTGCGCGGCCCGGTGGTGCCAGTAATAGAAGAATTCGCTGCCGAGAAACAGCCCGAGCACCGCCCAGACCGAAGTGAGCGGGATGTCGAACAGCCGGTATTCGTAGACAAGCACAAATGGCAGCGCGATGACGCCGGCCTCCAGCGCACGGAGCAGCGCATTGCCTGCCGCGACACCGAAGGAAGCCGCCGTTTCCTTAGCATCATGCGTGTCGTGCAGCGCGAGGCGGGCGAGGACATATTCCAGGACCATGAAGCCGACCGCGATGGCCGCGATCAGCGGGCGGTAGCTTTGCCATGTGCCGTCCGGCTGCAAGGGGCCGGTCAATGTCGCGAAGCTTTCCAGCATTGTTGCCTCTTATTTTGAAAGGCCCAAGCCAAGGTTTGGGACCAAGGCTTGGGCCGTCAGCGAGAGCCTAGCGGCTCCAGCTCTCTCCTGTGACTTATGGTTGGCGTCGGCTTAGTAGCGCGAGAAGCTGCCGGAGCGCGTCACTGTGCCATTGGGGCCGGTGCGGCCACCCCGATAGGAGCACGTGCCGCCCTCGCAGCTGCCCGAGCCGCCGTAAGTGATGGTGTTGCCGCCGGGCCCGGTCGCCGAGCCGCTGCGCGACCAGCCATTGCCCGTATCCGTGACCGTGCCGCTGCGGGTGCGCGTGTTGCCACCGGGGCCGGTGACGGTGCGATTATAGCTGCAGCTTCCGCCGTAGCAGCCGCCGGAGCTTTCGACCGAGCGGCTATTGCCGCCAGGTCCGGTCGAGGTGCTCTTGCGCGACCAGGCGCTCGCCTCGGTGGCGGCGAAGGCCAGAACACATGCGGCTGTTGCCGTTGCTGCGATTAGCTTTTTCATCGGTATCTCCTGAGCTTGGGGTCATCCCCGTCAACACCAAGGAGATTGCGCCAGCCGGTTTGCGCGCGTTTGTGCCGCCAGAAACGTTTTTTATCTTTTGTTTCCAGCAACGTAACAGTTTGTAACAGTGCGGGGGCGGCGCTTGCTTTTCAGCCCGCCGCGCCTATCGTTACGCTCATGGCCCTCTCGGACGCCCAAATTCTGATTGTCGAGGACGATGAAGAGATCGCCCGCCTCGTGCGCGATCTGCTCATGCGCGAGGGCTTCCGCGTCGAAACGGCGGGCGACGCCGATGCGATGCGCGCGGCGATGGCCCGCTTCGCCCCGGACCTCATCATCCTCGACCTGATGCTGCCGGGCGAGGACGGCCTATCCATCTGCCGCAATTTGCGGGCGCGGGGCGACGTCCCGGTGCTGATGCTGACCGCCAAAAGCGACGATATCGACCGGGTGCTCGGCCTCGAAATGGGCGCGGACGATTATTTGACGAAGCCCTTCAATCCGCGCGAATTGCTGGCCCGCGTCCGCGCGATCCTGCGGCGCACGCGCGGCGAAACGCAGCCGAACGGCAACCGGCGCTATGGTTTCGAAGGCTTCGTGATCGATCTGGACGCCCGCATTTTGGCTGCGCCCGGCGGCGATCCGGTCCAGCTCACCAGCGCGGAATTCGATCTGCTGACCTGCTTCGTCGAGCGCCCCCGCCGGGTGCTCTCCCGCGATCAGCTGCTCGACTGGACGCGCGGACGCGGCGGCGAGCCGTTCGACCGCACCATCGACATGGCCGTCTCGCGCCTGCGCAAGAAGATCGAGGCTGCCGCGCCGGAGGCCAAGTTCATCACCACCATCCGCAACAACGGCTACATCTTCGTGCCGGCCGTAAAGACGCTCGCTTCATGATCCGTCTGCTTCGCCTCAGCTTTCTGGCGCGGATGGCGATCATTCTGATTTTCAGCCTCGTCGCGATCCAGCTGCTCGTGGTGATGGGCTACTTCATCCAGCGCGGCAGCAATACCGGCACCGGTTTCCGCTTGCCGCTTCCCGATCAGGTCGCCGCGATTGTCGAGTTGATCGAGACCGCGCCGCCGGAGGGACGCGCGGCCGTCCTGCGCGCGGTGAACAGCGCTCAGGTGAACGTGCGTCTGGAGGCAGCCGCGCCAACGCCGCCGCCCGAAAACTGGCGTGCCTCGCAGGTGGTCGAGAGGCTTGTGCGCAATTACCTATCGGCGCTGAGCGACCGCCAAGTCACGGTTTTGGTGGAGGCCGAAGAGCCGGGATTGCTGTCGCGGCTGCTGCCCTTCCACTCACCCGCGACCGCCACCATCATCGTGACGCTGAAAGACGGCGAAAACCTCGTCATCGAAACCGGCGGGCCGCTTTCGGTCAACGTCTTCGGCTTTCCGCCGGGTTTCTGGGCGGGGGTCATCGGCTTTGCCGTCGCGCTTTTGGCGATCGTCATTATCCGGCGCGAGGTGCGGCCATTGCGTCATCTCGCCAACGCCGCCGACAGCCTCGATCTCAGCGAGCCGCAACCGATTGCGGATTTTCCCAGCAGCGCGCCCGAAATCCGCGCGGTGATCTCCGCCTTCAATCGGATGCAGGATCGCATCGCCACCCTCATCAAGGCCCGCATGGTGATGATCGGCGGCTTCTCGCACGACGTGCGCACCTACGCCACGCGGCTGAGGCTGCGCGCGGAACTGATCGCCGACGAAACCGAGCGCGCCCGCGCCATCCGCGACATCGAGGACATGATCAGCCTGATGGACGACGCGCTTTTCGCCGTGCAGGACCGCCCGGCGCCGGACACCCAGGAGCTTGTCGATATCGAGGCGCTGGTTCGGGAGGAGATCGAGGACCGGCGCAAGAGCGGCGCGCGCGCGACATTTACGGTTCAACCGGGCGCGGAGAGCGCTTTGGTGCTGGGAAACGCCGTCGGCCTGCGGCGGCTCTTTGCCAATCTCATCGAGAACGCCATCGCCTATGGCGGCGAGGCGCGCGCGTCGCTGGATCTGCGCGGCCAGACCCTGATCGCCGCCATCCAGGATCGCGGTCCTGGCATTCCATTTGAATTGCGCAAGAGCGTCACGCAAGCTTTCGTGCGGTTAGAGGCGTCACGGAGCCGAAAGACTGGAGGGGCAGGGCTGGGCCTTGCCATTGCGAAGAAGGTCGCTGAAAGCCATGGCGGCTGCATCGCCATCGGCGCGGCGGAAGGCGGCGGCGCGCGGGTGACGGTCGAACTGCCGCTGTTCGACGCGCATGGCGGCGCGGCGGATGAACTCGCAGCCGCCGAAGCCTGAAGCCGGGTTGGCGATCGAATAATTGGCTTGCAATTTCACATCCGAGCGGCCACAGATTCACGCTCGACCAGGGCTCGGAGTGTAGCGCAGCCTGGTAGCGCACCTGCTTCGGGAGCAGGGGGTCAGAGGTTCGAATCCTCTCACTCCGACCAATCATCCGCATGATCGAACCCGTTCATATTCGTTCAATGAGATGTCCGATCTCCACGCATCCGCGCCCTCATGCGCGTTGCCAATGTCGCCACAGCCGACTATCACCGCCGCATGAGTCAATCCGCAATCGCCATGCCTAAAACCGGACCGAGCGCACCCGACGCTCGCCGGGCGTGGCTCAGCGCCCCTTTGCTCGTAGCTGGGTTGGCCGTGCTGGTGGTCTCGCTGTTCATCGTATCTCTGCAATTGGGTCCGGTGCCGCTCTCGCCTGGCACGGTAATCGCGGCGCTGGCCGGGTCGGGCGATCCGGTGGATGTGCTGATCGTGCGGGAGCTGCGCTTGCCGCGCGCCATCCTGGCGGTGCTGATCGGGGCGACGCTGGCCCTCTCCGGCGCGGCGCTGCAAGGGCTGGTGCGGAATCCGCTCGCCGCGCCGTCCGTGTTCGGCGCGCCGAGTGCGGCGGCGTTCGGCGCGGTGTTCGCCATTGGCACGGGGCTTGCCGACAGCCTGTCCTATTCGCTACCCGTGGCCGCCATGCTGGGGGCGCTGGTCTCGGTGGGCGCGCTGCTGGCGCTGGCCGGTCCGTCCGCCAGCATGTTGACCTTGCTGCTGGCGGGGCTGGCGCTTTCGAGCCTGGCCGGGGCGGCCGTTTCGCTCGCGCTCAACCTCGCCCCAAACCCTTATGCGGCGCTGGAAATCGCGTTCTGGCTGCTTGGCTCGCTCGAAGACCGCAGCTTCCGCCATCTCGCGATGGCCGCGCCGCTGATTGCCTTGTGCTGGCTGCTGCTGCTGGGCGTTCGAGGCCAATTGCGCGCCTTGACCCTCGGCGAGGATGTCGCCCGGACCAGCGGCGTCGATCTCGGGCGGCTGCGGCTCATCACGGTGCTCGGGGTCGCGATGGGCGTGGGCGGCGCAGTGGCGGTTGCGGGGGTGATCGGTTTCGTCGGCCTGATTACACCACATCTGGTCCGTCCGTTTGTCGGGCACGATCCGTCCCGCGTGCATATTCCAGCAATGCTGGCGGGCAGCGCCCTGCTGCTCGCGGCCGATTGTGCCTCGCGACTTATCCCGTCCTCCGGGGAGATCCGCATTGGCGTGCTGACATCATTGATTGGCGTGCCGTTCTTCATCTGGCTCGTGCTCAAGCAGCGCGGACGCGATCTGCTGCAAGGGACTGGCGGCCCAACATGAGCCTCATCGCCGAAAATCTGACAGTGACGATGGGCGGGCGCTGCGTGCTATCCGATCTGTCGATTGAGGTTAGGCCGGGTGAATTTCTGATCGTGGTGGGACCGAATGGGGCAGGCAAGACAAGTTTTCTCAAAGCCATCGCCGGCCTTGCTCCGTTTTCGGGCCGGCTCGATTGGGAGGGCAACAGCCTTGCCGCATTATCCGTCGGCGCACGCGCGAAAATGCTCGCTTATCTGCCGCAAGGGCATGTCGCGCATTGGCCGATCAGCGCTCGGGATGTGGTGACGATCGGGCGCGCGCCGTTTGCCTCGAGCCTAACGCGCCTCAGCCAAGCCGACCGTCAGGCGATTGACGAGGCGCTGGAAGCAGTCGGTGCGACGGGTTTTGCAGACCGCCCCATCACCGCAATGTCGGGGGGCGAACGTGCGCGGGTGATGCTGGCGCGGGCGCTAGCGGTCGGAGCGCCCTTGCTGCTCGCCGACGAACCGGTCGCCTCACTCGACCCGGCGCATCAGCTTGGCGTCATGAGCATCCTCTCCGCGCAAGCCAAAAGCGGGCGGCTGGTGATCGCGGTGAGTCATGATCTGATCCTGGCGACGCGCCATGCGGACCGCGTTTTGGTTTTGCGCGATGGAGAGGTCGCGGCCATCGGAGCGCCGCGCGAGACGCTGACGGCGGGTCTCTTGCGCGATGTCTTCGATGTGGAAACGCTTCACCTCAGCGCAGGGAACCAATCGCTGGAGATACCGTGGACAGCGGTCCAGACCCGGCATCCTTAACTTAGAACGCGATGGTAAATTAGCCCGCCATATCCCGCTTGAACAGCGCGGACCACCGCGCTCGGCCTGTTGCGGCAGCCCAAAGCCTGGCGCGGGTCGAGGCGAAAATCACGCCAAGAAAATAGCCAAGCTGCACGACGACGAGGAGGCTGAATGCGTCGATGGCGATGCGCCCCAAATGCCAATTCTGGGTGGCGCCGATCACGATGACCGCGACCACCGCCGCAAACGACAACGCAATCACCGCGGCGACCCTATAAAAGGCTCCAGCGATTAAACCCGCCCCCCCTGCGACGGCGAAGGCCAGATCTAAAATGTGGTCGCCATCAAGCAATGGGGCCAAGCCCGCCATCAATATTGCCATGTTCTACCCCGCTGTCCCGACCCGCGCGGCGGCCTCCCTCGCAGGCGCGTGCAACGCATATCAGACGTTGCCGACTTGAAGCTTAACTAGAAATGCGATTGCTTTTTTTTGCCCGCTGCAAGGCCAGCAGGCTCGCGCGGCCGCGCCGATCGGACGGTCGCTCATTAACTATATAATAGTCCGATATTGGCACGAATTGGACAATAGTTTTGGTTTGCGGCCATTACCAGGGTGGGCCACGCAAATCGAGGAGCCCGGCCTCTGGAACAAGCTTCAGATCCAGCACAAAAGGCGCGCTAATGGTGAAGCTTACGCGCCGTCCGGCCTGATCCACGACGACATCCCCGGAATATTGCCGCCAGCCGCACCTCTCATAAAAGCGGTAGACGGGCGGCGCGCAGAAGAGCAAGGCGAAATCGGCGGCTGTTTAGGTGGCGAAATAGTCTGCCGCGCGCGCCATTGCGGTACGGCCGAGCCCTTGCTTATGGCAATCGGGGCGCGTGCAAACCCCGCCCACGCCGGCCACTCTTACCGAACGGCCGTTCAATAAAGCGTCTCGCGAAAACAGGGCGATATGAGAGGCCAGCCGCCCCTGCTCGTCCCAGACCAGAATGCGCCGTTCAGGCGTGCCGGTGATAATGTCGCGCCATGCCGACCTTGCCACCGGTTCAGGGGTCCAGACCGAGGTCACAAGCGCAGAAACCTCAGCCGATGCCTCGTCTGCGAGCCGAATTTCTATGCGCATCGCGTTCCGTTCGGCATCTTTACACCGGCTCCGCTAAGCCTACGGCATGATCGCTTCAGATTGAGCCGATCACGCTCTAGCGTCATATGTTTTCGCACGATTTTTCGGGAAAACCGGCGTCCACTTTTCCGGAGCGTGCTCTAACCCGCCGCCGTTTGACCCGCCGCTCCGTCCGCCGTCTGATACAATTCGTAATGATCGAGCCGCAACTGCCGCTTCAACACCTTGCCGGTCGCGGTATGCGGCAGCTCCTTGGCGAAAATCACATCGTCCGGCAGCCACCATTTGGCGACCTTGTCGGAGAGGAAGTTGAGAACATCCTGCTTGCTCGCCGCCGCGCCGTCCTTCAGCACCACGATCAGCAGCGGACGCTCCGCCCATTGCGGATGCGGCAGGCCGACGACCGCGCATTCGGCGATGGCCGGATGGCTCATGGCGACATTTTCGACATCGACCGAGCTGATCCACTCGCCGCCGGATTTGATGATGTCCTTGGCGCGGTCGACGATGGTGAGAAAGCCCTGCTCGTCGATGGTCGCTACGTCGCCGGTGTCGAACCAGCCGTCGCGCCAGGCAGAATTCTCCGGCTCTTTATAATAGGCGCTGGCAATCCACGGGCCTCGGACGAGCAGCCGGCCCACGCTCTTGCCGTCATTGGGCAAGGTCTCGCCATCCTGTCCGGCGATGCGCATCTGCACGCCGTAAAGCGCGCGGCCGGCCTTGACCTGGAGATCGTAACGCTCCTCAAGCGGCAGGCTGTCGGTGAAGCGGCTCGGCGAATTGGTCGAACCGACCGGCGACATTTCCGTCATGCCCCAGCCCTGAATGACGAAGGCGTCGTGTTTTTCCTGGAATGCCTTGACCATCGAACGCGGCACGGCCGAACCGCCGATCACCAGCCGGTCGACCGAATCCAGTTTCAGCCCCTCGCGCTCGCAATATTGCAGCAGGTTCAGCCAAACCGTCGGAACGCCGAGCATCAGATCGACCTTTTCCTGATCGACCAGCTCATAGATGGATTTGCCGTCCAGCCCGCCGCCCGGAAGCACAAGCTTGGACCCGGCCATCGTCCCGGCATAGGGGATGCCCCAGGCGTTGACGTGGAACATCGGCACGACCGGCAGCACCGAGGTGCGGCTCGAAAGGCTGAGAATGTCGGCGCTGCAGACCGCCATCGCGTGCAGCACGGTCGAACGGTGGCTGTAGAGCACGCCCTTGGGATTGCCGGTGGTGCCGGAGGTGTAGCAGATCGAGGCGGCGAGATTTTCGTCGATTTGCGGCCATTCGAAATCGTCGCTCTGGCCCTCCACCAGCTCCTCATAGCAGAGGAGCGGCAGGGACGATTCGGGCATGTGTTCCTTCCCAACCATGACGACGACATGCTGAATCGTCGTCAGCTTTGGGAATATCTTTTCGATCAGCGGCAGGAAGGTGATGTCGACGAAGAGCAGGACATCTTCGGCGTGGTTGACGATATAGACGATCTGATCGGGGAAGAGGCGCGGATTGATCGTGTGAATGATGGCCCCGCTGCCCGAGACAGCGTAATAGAGCTCATAATGGCGATGGGTGTTCCAGGCCAGCGTCGCGACGCGGTCCTGAAAGTTGACGCCTAGCCCTTGCAGCGCGCGGGCGAGTTTGCGGCTGCGCTTTGCGGCATCGCGATAGGTGTAGCGATGGATGCCGCCTTCGGGCTTGCGGCTGACGATTTGCCCATCGCGGTTGAACGTTTCGGCGTGTTCCAGCACGGACGAAATCGTCAGCGGAACATTCATCATCAAGCCGTACATGGCAGTCCTCCTCCGATGCCTCCCCTCTTGCCGGGGGAGAGCGTATTGTCGTTCACGGCCCGCGTCCCGTTCAGGATGCAAACCGAACCGCGCCCGCATGGTCGCCCGGCTTCAGCAAAGAATCGAGGAAAAAATTTCGTTCATATTTTGCCTTGTTGCCGCCTGGCGGAATGCGGCAATGGCAGTGCCGCGACGGGTCCGATTTGCGGCGTTTTCATCCGAATACGGAGGATTAAGTAGAAACACGCATCCGAAGCGTCTAGCATGGTTGGATCGACAGGAAGCGAATTGATCCTCTATAAATGCGGGAGTGAGGCCCGTTGGCCGATATATTCAGACCTGGGTTAACTCGAAAAAGCTTTGTTTCGTTGTGAAGAGGGGTGACGGCCTCTTGATACCGGAATATCAATTGCATGATCCTAGCAATAGGAGCGTCTGGTTGTTGATAATAAAACGTTTTTAACTCGAAATTTGTTTATAAATCGAAGAGGGAGTTGGGCGTGCGCCGAAAACTCACGACCATCGTCGCTGCGGATATTGTCGGCTACAGTCAACTGCTCAGCCAAGATGAAGTGCGCACGCTGGCCTCGATCGAGATGTTAAGGGGCACGATCCTCGCCCCCTTGATTGCAGCCCATTCAGGACGGATTTTTCGTTTTCTCGGCGACGGCACGCTTTTGGAATTTGAAAGCGTCCTCGGCGCCGTTGAATTTGCCGTCGAGGTTCAGCGAAACCTGGCCGCGAGAAATGCCGCCGATCCCGGGCAAACGCCGATTCTGCTGCGGATCGGCATCAACCTTGGCGACGTGGTCATGGAAAGCGGTGAGCTTCACGGTGACGGCGTCAACATCGCCGTACGCCTGGAAGGCCTCGCGGAGCCGGGAGGCATCTGTATCACCGATAGCGTTTACGCTCAGATTAAAAGCAAACTCGATGCCCCGTTCATCCCGATGGGCTTTCGCAGCTTGAAGAATATTGTCGACCCGATCCAGGTTTGGCGGTGGCGGCCGTTGCATGACGCTCTGACCGCCGGGGCAGGCCAGGTTGAAAGTCCAGGCCTGCGCAGCCAACAGGCCGTGGATCCCCTCATCCTTGATATGCTGCTAAAGCTGCACGCCCGATCGGCGGCCCTCGCGGTCTCCGACGCCCTCGATCTTGCTCTCGACGAGACCACCCAAGGTATGCCGGTCGACAAACTGTATTTCCGCCTCAGCGAACAGCTTCAGCAGGCCAGGGCGCTGCTTCAAGGGGTTAGCATCGAACGCGTCGACAATTTCCGCGAGCTGTCATCCAATGGCGACAAGCACCAGACGCTTGGCGATTTCGTATCCAGCATGTTTAACGACAGCAAGGCGGGCTATGCATTCAACATCCTCCCCGAAGTGCAGAAGATATTGGCGAGCCAACATACGATTTTTATGAAACGGAAGCTGTTCATGGCCGCGCTGCGCCGGTTTCACAATGACGAATTCATCGAGCGTTCCCGCAGCTTGATCAAATTGGCGTATTTGGAGTGAGAACGCGGTGCGCGGCCGATAAGCCTTGCCCGGATTGGGTCAGCCGCCCTATCTTCGCGCGATCGATAGGGCCAGGGTGCGGATCATGACATTATGGAGTCTTTCTTGGCGCGCGGCGGGGCATTGGCTTGCCGTCCTTACAGCCCTCGCCCTCGCATCGGTCGCGGCGGCGGATGAGAGGCCTGTGACCGGCAAAAAGGCCCCGTCCGAAAAGGCTGTCAGCAAGGCTCTGTCGCGCGTGCCCCGCCAGATCGACGCCTCGCCGCTGCCGAACTACACCGGCGACTTCGTCTCGCTCGACGCCGGCGGGGCCTGGCATCGGCCGCCGCAGCCGAACCAATTCATATCCTCCGCCATCGCCGCGCCCGACGCGCCAGCCGCGGATTGCTCGCGCGGCGCCATCATCCATTACGCTCAGCTGGCCCCGTCGGTCTTCGAAGCCGAGAAGAAGGGCACGCTTTACGGAGTACAAACGCATACGGACGAAACCCGCTTGACGACGCGCTATTGGGACATGCCGGGGTTCAATTCCTGTGCCCTCGTCGTCTACGCCATCCTGAAGCAGGCGGGCTGCGGCTGGGCCAAATACACCGCCAACGCCAAAGGCATCTACGATATGGCCTATGCAAACGGCTGGCGTCCCTCGCAAGTCCAGGAGGGCGGCTGCATGGTCGCTTGGAATTCGAAATGGCAAGGCGGGCGGGCGAGGATCGGCGACCGCCAGAAACAAGCAAAGGGCGGCAATACGCGCTTCCGCCATGTCGGCATCACGACCGGCAGTTGGCTCTCGGTCGACAACAGCTCCTGGCGCAGCCGCCCCACCACCTTCTTCACCGTGCGCCCCATCGTCTACGAGCCGCCGATCTTCCTTTGCCCGCCTCTAAAGGCTACAAAGCAAGCGCCGTAAGGCCAAAAAGGCGACGAGACCTGTGCAACAGGAACTCTTGCCGGCGTGATCTGTTGACGCGGATGGCTAATTCTTGCCGCAAACGTTCGGGCCGCGTTCATCTTTCTGTGCCCATATGATGCAATGCTGGGGAGTGGTGTTGATGATGATGGAGCCCTGCCCAACCGTACAGGACCGCTAAACGCCGGTAATGATCGACGTTTATTGCTGATGCGTAGAGTGTGGAAATGACTGAGAAATCTCGGGCCAAGCAGAACTTTCACGAGTCGTTTGCGGCAAGCCCGGTCAAACCGCCATCGGCGCGCTCCACGGGTCTGGTTTTCGTCGGCGTGGCCGTTATCGTCGCCGTGCTGTTCCGCGACAATCCCGTGGTTGTGCCCATTGCCATCGTGGTCGCGCTTTGCCTCCTCGCCTTGAGCCTGACCGCGCCTCGGCTGCTCGAGCCGCTGAGTTCGGTTTGGTTCGCTTTTGGCATGCTGCTCAGCCGCGTGATGAATCCGGTGGTCATGTTCCTGATGTTTGCCATCGCCATGGTCCCGGTGGGCTTGCTGATGCGAATCGGCCATGACCCGCTGCGGTCCAAACGCAATTCGGATGCGTCGACCTATTGGCTGGAGCCCGATCCCGCCGAAGCCAAGCTCGCCTCAATGAAAAATCAGTTCTAAGGCATTGTCAGGGACAGTTAGAACCGGTTCCCGGCCACCGGCTGGGACCGTTCACAATCGATCGGAATGGGGGAGGATGCAGGTGTTCTCAATAGGTGTCTGTTCAAAGGCGCAGGCGCTGCTGGACGTTGAGGCGGACGGAAATTTTCACCGCGTCCTGCTCACCCAAGCCGCGTTCGCCGATTTTCCCGGCACCGTCCTCGATTCCGGAAACCAACTGCGGAGCGGATGATGCGCATTCTTGGAATTTCCGCGTTTTATCACGACAGTGCCGCCGCTCTGGTCGAGGACGGCCGCATCGCCGCCGCCGCCCAGGAGGAGCGCTTCACGCGCAAGAAGCACGACGCCGCCTTCCCTGAGCACGCCATCCGCTTTTGCCTCGACCAGGCGCGGATTGATTTGGACCAGGTCGATCATGTGGCGTTCTTTGAGAAGCCGCTGGTGAAGTTCGAGCGGCTGATCGAGACCTATCTGGCCAATGTGCCAAGCGGTTTTCAGTCCTTCCGCATGGCCATCCCGATCTGGATCAAGGACAAGCTGTTTCAAAAGAACGGGCTGATCAAGGCGCTCAAGCCATTCTCCGCGACGGGCGAGATGGACGGCAAAAAATTGCTATTCGCCGGCCACCATCAAAGCCACGCCGCCTCCGCCTTCTTTGCCTCGCCTTTCGAGGAAGCGGTCGTCCTGGCGCTCGATGGCGTCGGCGAATGGACGACGACTTCGGTGTCAATCGGACGCGGCAATACGCTGGAGACGGTCCGCGAAATCAAGTTTCCGCACAGTCTCGGCCTGCTTTACTCCGCCTTCACCTATTACACCGGCTTTAAGGTCAACTCCGGCGAATATAAGGTGATGGGCCTCGCCCCTTATGGCGAGCCGAAATATTTCGACCTGATCATGAAGCATATTGTCGACGTCAAGCCGGACGGGTCGTTCTGGCTGGACCCCAGCTATTTCAATTACATGACCGGCCTGACGATGACTTCGGAGAAATTCCACGAGCTGTTCGGCGCGCCGCCGCGCGATTCCGAAGGGCTGGTGGCGCAGCGCGAGATGGACCTGGCGGCGTCGATCCAAAAAGTCACCGAAGAGATCATGCTGCGCATCACACGCGAATTGGCGCGGACCTACGGCATTCGTAATCTTTGCATGGCGGGTGGCGTGGCGCTCAATTGCGTGGCCAACGGCAAGATCCTGCGGGACGGACAATTCGACCGGATCTGGGTGCAGCCGGCGGCGGGCGATGCGGGCGGCGCGCTCGGCGCCGCGCTTGCGGCGCACTACGTCCATCTGGGGCAGCCCCGCCATGTCAACGGCAAGCTGGACGCAATGCAAGGCTCCTATCTCGGCCCCGATTTCGCGCAAGGCGATGTCGAGCAGCGGCTGACGGCGAGCGGCGCGCGCTATGAGGTTTTCGACCAGACGGAGCTGCTAGGACGCACGGTCGACTCGCTGACGGCGGGCGATGCGGTGGGCTGGTTCCAGGGCCGTATGGAGTTCGGACCGCGCGCGCTTGGGGCGCGCTCGATCCTGGGCGATCCCCGCAATCCCGAGATGCAGAAGACGCTCAACCTCAAGATCAAATACCGCGAAAGCTTTCGCCCCTTCGCCCCCGCCGTGCTGCGCGAGGACGTGGCCGATTATTTTGAGCTGGACGAGGACAGCCCCTACATGCTGCTCGTCGCCGATGTGAAGCGCAATCGCCGGCGGAGCATCAGCAACGGCGAAGAAAAGCTTTTCGGCATCGACAAGCTCAATTTGCAACGCTCCGACATTCCCGCCGTCACGCATGTCGATTATTCGGCGCGTATCCAGACCGTGCACGAAGAGACCAACCCGAAATTCCACGCCCTGCTCGGCGCGTTCAAGGAGCGCACGGGCTATTCGGTATTAGTGAATACAAGTTTTAACGTGCGCGGCGAGCCGATCGTGTGTACGCCCGAAGATGCCTTCCGCTGCTTCATGGGCACCGAGATGGAGACGCTTGTCGTCGGCGATTGCCTGCTGCGCAAGGATGCCCAGGACCAGAGCCTGGCCAAGGATTACAAAGACAAATTCGAGCTCGATTAGCAAAGAAGAATGCCGGCGGAGCCGGACCGGAAGTTGCCTATGGGAGGCTCGCCTTTGACCGACGCCGTTGAGAACTCGCCTGTTTCCGGCGGCCGCAAGGGCGCTCGCCGGACATCTGACGGTGTTGCGGATGAGCGGCCGGGGTTGATGGTTTCGGGAAGGCGGGTGGTTAGAGCGCTTGCCGTGCAGCTGCTGATCGCCCTTGCCACGATCGGCGTGCTTGATGCAATCCTGTTCTTTGCCACCCCCGACGAGATTGCGATGCGGTTTCCCGGCTACCGGCAGGGCTTTATCATGGGCGATGTCATCGGCCGTGGTTATCCGCGCGGCTATTTCGAAGTCAATGCGGATCGCGGCTTCGACATCAAGCCTACGGCAGCTCCGCGCACCGACCTCGTCCATTATACGGACGAATTGACGTATAATATTTGGTCGAACAGCAACGGCTGTTTCGATACGCCGACCGGGACGCTTCCGGACACGTTCTGGTATCTCGCTGGCGACAGCGTCGCCTGGGGACACGCAAAATATGAAGATCTGATGGGCACCGTGATCCAAAAGATTAAGGGTGTCGAAATTCTTCAGTGCGGCGTGACCCATACCGGGCAGCGACATCAATTCTCGAAATTTCTGGACATTGGCAAGACGCTCGGGCGCTGGCCGGCGCGGGTTTTCGTGGTCTACTCGCCGACGGACACGGTAAACGACTATATGCACCCGCATGGCAGCGTGGTCGACGACGGCCTGGCGGACACCAAAATGCTCACCCGCGACAATGAGATTGTCGAACTGGACCAGGGGTGGTTCGATCAGGCGCGGGCCGAGCGGGAGGCCGCAAAGCCGTCCGCAACGACCGGCGCGCCGCAGAATTTTTCGCTGTCGCGTTTTCTGCTGGAATATTCGATGACGTCGCAGATCCTCAACGCCGGTCTGCACGCCTTAAATGATCGCGCGCCCTGGCTCGGGCGTCATATCGGAGTGCTGGGCGAGGAGCCGATGTTGGATTGGTTCGACCGATATTCGGTCTATAAGGGACAAAAACTGTACGACCTGCACCGGCTGACCTACCTGCAAACGCAGGATGGCCATCTCAACTACGAGAATTTCAAATATGCCGATGCGAACAAAGCCGTGATCAAGCAGTGGCGCGACCACGCACTCGCCAATGGCTATTCGCTAGAATTTGTGCTGCCGCATCCGGGGCCGCCTTCCCTATATGATCCGGCCGATGCGACGAATTTTTACAAAGAAACCATGGCCTATCTTTCGTCGCTGGGAATAAAGTATTACGACGTCACGGCTGAGCTTAACAAACGCGGTGTGGAAACTGACGACCTGTACTGGGAACTCGACGCCCATATGTCGGGTTATGGCAATCAAGTCGTTGGGAGAATTCTTGCTGAAGTATTTTGACGGATACTTCGTCTAACGGTGTATAGACGCCAGAGGGTTGGCAATGTAATGGAGGATGCAAGAACTGCGGCGCCTTGCCGGGGGGTCGTTAGCTACGGAGAAGGATTGGCAAAGGTGCCCCTTGCATGGTCTTCGATCGGTATCATTGGAATGGCACTTTTCGCATCACCAAGCGTTCATAACACTTAAGGTAAAACCGTGGCGGGTCAACCGCTTCCGGTATGGGGGACTTTCATTGGCGGGGTTATCGCTTCAACGCTGCGTGAATGCGCTGGGGATCACCGCCGTTGCTGCTTATGCGGTCATGGCCGCGACATCCTACCTTCAGGCGCCGGCGCTTTGGGACCCGGTCGACGCGCCGAATGCAACGGCGTTTTTTAACCGCCTTTACGGGGTGGAACACGTCAACGCCATCAGGGCGCTTTTCGACGGGCCGCTCGCGGTCGTCGTTTCGCATTGGATCCCGCTGATCGTGGCGAGCCTGGCGATGGTGGTGCTCGTGTTCCTGCTCGGCCAAAACCCGCGCCAGCAGGACCATGTGACCGCGCCGCTGATTTTGAAATGGTCGCTCGCATTTGCCGCGGTCAGTTTCTTCGCCTTTCCGGTGTTCACGCAGGATTTCTGGCTGTCCGTCGTCTGGGGTGACATGATCGCCTCCGGCATCAATCCCTATTACGAGACGTTCACGCCCGCCATGCTCGAGCGGCTGCCGCTCGATCATTTCCCCATGACAATGTCCTACGGTCCGCTCTGGGCGGTGATTTCGGCCGCAACGATGGCGGTCGCGGGCGGAAGCCTGCTGGTCACCGCCTTGCTGTTCAAGGCCGTGCTGACCGCGTCATGGTGCGCATCGCTGGTTCTGGTCGACAAGATCATGCGGCAAACGGGGTCGGGCCACCGATCGACCGCGCTGGCCGTTGCCGGGTGGGTGCCGCTCGGCGTTTGGCAGACCGTGGGCGAGGGGCACAACGACATCATCATGGCGTTGCCCGCCCTGCTTTGGGTCGTCCTTCTGCTGCAGACGCGGATGAGTGCGCCGCTCGCCCTTGCGGCTTCGGCCCTGTGCAAATACACCACCGCGCCGCTCTTCCTTGTCGACCTCATTTACTGCATCAGGAAGCAAGGTCTCGGCCCGCGCGCCTATGTCCTCCGGCTTATCCCGGCGGTACTCTTCAGCGTTGCGGTTATGGCGTTATTCTATCGGTCCTTTGCGTTTTTCGACGGCGTGCTGCTGATCAGCGAATGGCGGTTCCTGCAGCCGAGCGATGCATTCGCCGCACTCGCCGAAGCCCTCGGCGGTTGGCTTGAGCCGTTCGGTAAGCTGATCAGTTTGATCTTTCCGGCCATCGCGGTCCACCAATGCGTGACATACTGGAAGAAGCCGGATGATGAGCAAATGCTGCGCGCGGCAGTTGCAGTGATGTCGGCCGTTTCGTTCTCGGCGATCAGCCATCTCTGGCCCTGGTACCTGGTTTGGACCTTGCCGATGGCGGCGCTCGTGCCGGGTTGGTGGCTCTCTCGTTTCGTCATCGGGCTGGCTATCGCCGCGCCGTTTACGGTGGTGGTCTGGTGGGTGCCGGAGGTGGAGGAATCCAAGCATTCTGCCGCGCTGATCATGTATGCAGGGGCTGCCTTGTGGACATTGCTGACCGCACCTCGCACCGAGGAATCGCCGCAAGAGATCCCCAATGTCGTCCGCAATGTGGACTTCGCCCGCGCTCGTAGCGAGACCCCCGTCGTAGCCCTCGCGCGCAAGCATGAGCCGGAATACCATCCCGAAATCGCCGCGCAAGTGAAGACGGCGTCCGCGGATGGGTAGCGCGCAATGCGTTTTACCTGAATCACGATCCCCTCACCAGCGCCCCCTAGGCGGGATTTAGCGCTCTCCCTTTTTGTGAGTGCGATCGCGAGCGCTTGGGTGAGGGAGTCTAAGCGCGAACCTTTCCGTCAAAACGCCCGTCGCGTACTATGCGAAAAACAAGCCTATCAGGGGAGGCTAAAGCCATGAGCGGCTTCATTCTCGCGATCGACCAGGGCACCACTTCGTCGCGCGCGATCATTTTCGACGACGCTTACATGGTACGCGGCCGGGGCCAGCAGGAATTCCCGCAGCATTTCCCGCAAAGCGGCTGGGTCGAGCACGAGCCGGAAGACCTTTGGCGCACGACCGTCGAAACCATCCGCTTCGCGCTCGCCGATGCCGGCCTTCCCGCCACCGCCATTGCCGCCGCCGGCATTACTAATCAGCGCGAAACCACCGTCATCTGGGACCGCGAAACCGGCAAGGCCATTCACCGCGCCATCGTCTGGCAGGACCGGCGCACGGCCGAAATGTGCGCGCGGCTAAAGACCGAGGGCGCGGAGCCTGATGTCGCCGCCCGCACCGGTCTTCTCCTCGACCCCTATTTTTCCGGCACCAAGGCCGCCTGGATTCTCGATCATGTGGAGGGCGCCCGCGCCCGCGCCGAGGCGGGCAAGCTCGCGTTTGGCACCGTCGATAGCTGGCTGGTGTGGAACTTCACCGGCGGGCGCGTGCATGTTACCGATGCGACCAACGCCTCGCGCACATTGCTATACAACATCCGCACCGGCGACTGGGACGACGAGTTGCTGCGCCTCCTGCGGATTCCGCGCGCCATGCTTCCGGACGTGAAGGACAGCGCCGCCAAATTCGGCACGATCGACGCATCGGTTCTCGGCGCACAGATCGCTATTGGCGGTATTGCGGGCGACCAGCAGGCGGCAACCGTCGGTCAGGCCTGTTTTGAGCCAGGGATGATGAAATCGACTTACGGCACAGGCTGTTTTGCGCTGTTAAACATCGGCGCCGAGCCGGTGCCATCGCAAAACCGGCTGCTGACCACCATCGCCTACCAGCTCGACGGCAAGCCGACCTATGCGCTGGAAGGCTCCATTTTCGTGGCCGGCGCGGCGGTGCAGTGGCTGCGCGACGGGCTCAAGGTGCTCGACCGAGCCGAACAATCCGGCCCGATGGCGGAGGCCGCCGATCCGAACCAAAATGTCTACCTCGTGCCCGCCTTCACGGGCCTTGGCGCGCCGCATTGGGACGCAGAGGCGCGCGGCGCGCTGTACGGCCTGACCCGCGCGACCGGTCCAAACGAGCTCGCCCGCGCCGCGCTGGAATCGGTCTGCTTCCAGACCCGCGACTTGCTCGACGCCATGCGCCGTGACTGGCGCGGCGGCAACGACACCGTGCTGCGCGTCGATGGCGGCATGGTGGCCAGCGACCGCACCATGCAATGGCTCGCGGATATTCTCGACGCGCCCATCGACCGGCCGGTGGTGCTGGAGACAACAGCGCTTGGCGCGGCTTGGCTTGCGGGCCGCCAGGTGGGCGTGTGGCCGGACCGGGAGGGTTTTGCCGCAAGCTGGCGGCTCGACCGCCGTTTCACGCCATCAATCAGCGCCGAGGCGCGCGAGGCCAAACTTGCCGGCTGGCACGATGCGGTGCGGCGGACTTTGAGCGTCCGTTGAAGAGCCGGATATTTACCAAGACGATGGCATCGATGAACGGGTGCCCGCGGCCTCGGCGCTGTGTCTCCAACGCCGCAGCTGGCAGATTTAACGCAATGCTGCTTAAGAAAAACACCGTATCAGTACACACGCCTAGCGCTCTCCCTTACGTCTTTAGGGCCGTTATCTTCCATAACGCCCTAGAATTGCTTCCTATTCGCCGAAGCACGCCACAGTTCGGGCTTAATCGCGCGCCAATATCCGTAGCAATCGGCATATCTGATTCGAGCATTGCTGCTTCACAAAGTTTGACCGGGGGGCAGAAGAGAGGTCCGGGCTGGGGGAAATGGCCCGGGCCTTTTTCCCGTCAAGAGTCGAACAAGATCGATCTAATTCCAGCTTTCCAGCTCTACACACCTGAGGGCGCGAAGCCTTCAGGCAAGCCGTATAATGAGAGACTCGCATTTGAAAAACGCGCGTCTCCGGTGATTTCGTCACCGAGCCAGTTCGGGCGAATGAAGATCTGATCTTTCGTTTTCAGCTCGATTTCGGCAATCACCAAGGGCGCGAAATCGCCGCTGAAAACATCCACCTCCCAGCGCGCGCCCTTGACGACAACGATATGCCGCCGCTTCTCGATAATCGCGCCGGTCCGGAGTTCAAGTAGCTCTTTGGCATCATCGATTGGGATCGGATATTCGAACTCCGCCCGCGTCATCTCGGACGCCGCGCTCTTGATCGTCAGCCACGCGCAAATGTCATCTTGAAGCCTCACTCGAACCGAACTTGCTGGACCGGTGGCAAGATAGGCCTGACGAATCCAGGCCGAGGTTTCAACAGCGTCCAGCCACTCAGCTCCAGCGACAAAGAATCGTCGTTCAATTTCTATGGCCATTTATGCCACCAAAGACAGGAAACGCTTTTTCGCGGAGCAACCAATGGATGAGTATCTAATCGATAAGACACATTTTAATTTCAACGCGCACATGTTTCAGAAATTGACGCAGTCAACGCACGAAAACGGGGGCCTGAGCCCCCGCTACGCATTAATCTGTCACTGCTATGCCGCTTTGTCCAGGCAAGTGCCAAGCTCTTCGACTTGATCCTTTTTCGAGCCAGCTTTCGCTGCCGCCTTGGTCGTCGCGCTCGAGAGCTTTCCCATTAGCTCTTTAATTTTTTTCCCGTCCGGCGTTTTGTCTTGGAGCTCATTTTTGAGCTTGCCGAGGTCCGTGATGATCGTGGAGGTGCCATCGACGTCCTTCAGCTCTCTTTCCCACATTTCGATAGTCTTGACACCGGCAGCCACAGTCATTTTTTCCGCACCCTTTTTCAGGGCTGTAATTGTCTCGGCTAGGTGAGCCATAACTTTCTCCTGTTGAATGTGAACTGATATAACTACAGACCCTAAATTAGGGTTCCATACATAGGAATATTCTGAAGTGCTTATCGTGACTTTATTATATTTTGGATATAGAAACGATGCTGACAATTGCACTTGGATTATTTTGAAATTTGCGGCCGTTAGCCGCAGTGATAGCCCAGTAAACGGCGTCCGTGGCCTCTTTAGCGGCTAAAAGCGAGCAAATCGGTTCGTTAAGCTGGTGAAATGGTATGCATCTGAAACCCTTCCCGCTTGGCGTCTCAGCGCCAGACAGCGACGCCCGCAGCCTTTTGTTGTCCGAGACGGTGGATTTGGTGTTCATTGGCCTCGGGTCAGCTTCGCAAACGCAGGATCACATGAGCAGAACGCTTTCTCGCCCCAAGGACAGGATCAAAGTGCTCCTGTTGGAGGGTATCTCGGACATGGCTGTGGCAGCTCTGAGAGCGGCCGGCTATTCCAACATCGAGCGCCAGAACAAGGCGCTGAACGGCGACGCGCTCCGGCAGGCGCTTAGCGGCGTGACCATGCTCGGCATCCGATCGCGCACGCAGCTCACGGCCGAAGCGCTGGACGGGCAGCGCTCGGTGATCGCGATCGGGTGCTTTTCGGTGGGCACAAATCAGGTCGATCTATGGGCGGCGCGCGATATGGGCGTTCCGGTCTTCAACGCGCCCTTCTCCAATACCAGGAGCGTGGCGGAACTCACGATCGCCGAAATCGTGATGCTGTTCCGCGGAATTTTCCCAAAATCGGAATCGGCGCATCGCGGCGGCTGGGACAAATCGGCCGACGGCTCCCACGAAGTGCGTGGCAAAACGCTTGGCATCATCGGCTACGGCAATATCGGCAGCCAGCTCGCCGAACTCGCCGAGGCGATGGGAATGCGCGCGATCATCTACGATCCCACCGACAAGCTCAATCGCGGTAATGTCATGCCGGTCGACACGCTCGGCGAGCTATTGGCGCAGAGCGATGCCGTCAGCATCCACGTGCCGGAAACGCCCGAAACCAAGGGAATGATCGGCGCGGCGGAATTTGGCGCCATGAAGCGCGGCGCATTCTTCATCAACAATGCGCGCGGCACGGTCTTCGACGACCACGCGCTCGCCGCCGCGCTGAGGGAGAAGCATCTTGCCGGCGCGGCCGTCGATGTGTTCCCCGTCGAGCCGACAGCGAATGGGGAAAAATTCGTCTCGCCGTTGCAGGGGCTCGATAATGTGATCCTGACGCCGCATATTGGCGGCTCCACCCAAGAGGCGCAGGAGCGCATCGGCGCGGAAGTCGCGCGCAAACTGATTGAATATTCCGATGTGGGTTCGACCTATGGCGCGGTGAATTTCCCGCAAGTGCAGCTGCCGCCGCGTCCGACCGGCACGCGCTTCATCCAAATGCATCAGAACGTGCCTGGCGAGTTGAGCCGGCTGAACGAGATTTTTACCCGCCGGAACATCAATATATCCGGCCAGTACTTCCAGACGGACGGCCAGATCGGCTATGTCGTGCTCGACGCCGACGGCTCGGTCACCGACGCGCGAGGCGTTCTGAACGAGATCCGCGCGCTGCCGGGAACCATTCGCGCGCGGATGCTTTACAGCCGGGCGTGAGCGGCACTAAGGGTTAGGCCAACGCGGCGTGCGGGCTCGCGGCTCCGCCGCCGAGCATCAGCGCCCGAACCAGGGTCGCCGGGTCATTGTCGAGCGCAATGCGCGGGAGTGCGAGCAGCTCGCGCGCATGTTCCGGCCACAGCGCGCCCTCGATGCCTGTCATTGCGGTCTCCAGCCCCATTTCCTGCGCGATCTTGACGTCGCGGACAGTTACATTGGCCTTTGCGCCGCCCGGAAAGGCTAAGTGGCGGGGCCGCTCTCCGGTTGCCACCTCGAGCGCGGCAAGCGACACTGCTAACGCGTCCTGCGCACCGTCGAAGCTCAGTTCGGAAAGCGGCTGCATGCCGCCTGCCTGGCTGCCGACCGTCACCAGCCGGTTCCCGGCCAGCCGCTTCAACTCCTCCGCTCCCAGCATCTCGCGCTGCGCGACGGCCGCGATATCTGGGCCGTGCTTTGCGCTCGCTTTTTCCAGTTGCATCTGGCGCTTGCCTGGTTCCTGCTTGGCCAGCGACCGGAAAAGCTGCGCATAAACGTCCTGTTTCTCCCTTCCGGAGCGGCAGCGATGATCGTGCTTTTCCTCGCCGATCTCTATCGAGACACGCTCATTCCCCTCGACGAGCGCCTCCAGCGCTAGCCACCAGGGCACGCGCCCGCAATCGAGATAATCGCTGCCGGCATAGACGGCGAAAGGCATGGCGCGCCGCTCGAACAGCGGCAGCACGGTGTCAAGGATGCTGCGATAGGCGCCATCGAAGCTGAAAACGATAAAGCGCCGGCCTAAATCCCGCTCGAGCAGGCGCCGACGCATTTCTCCGGGTGAGACCACATCCAGCCCCCGTGCCGCGACGAGCGTGATCATTTCTTCCAGAAGCAGCGGGTCGGTTTCAGCCAGAGCGCCGCGCGGCGAAAGGCTTGTATCGAGCGGCCTGACGCGCTCGATCATAAATATCGCGCCGCATCCCATCGAAAAGCGCGGCAGCGTGCTCGGCCTGTCACTATAGTGCGCGCGCAAATACGCGTCGAACGGCCCTCTCGGCAATTCGCGAATCACGGTTAGTCCCCCAAACCTGCCGCGACGACGCTGTAACCCGAGAAAATCGCGACCAATGTGCCCGAAGCGACGCTGGCACGATTCGTCGGAACTCCCAAGGCGGTGTGGGATGTTGGGGCGATGGATCTATGACATCCGGGGACGACGAGCGAGCTGGAAAACGGCGATTTGCCGATTAGACGAGAAAAATCGGGAATTCAAAATCGGCGAAAACCTCCTGCAGCGGACGGCCGCCCGCTTCTGGCTTGCCGTCGAGCAGGACGGCGGCTGAAAACGGCCGCTTGAGGCCATGCGCCAGCGAATAAGCTTCCTCGGGATCGGCACAAAAGATCAGATAGCGATAGCTTTCATCGAGCGCGCGGAAGATGCGGTCAGCGGCTCCCGGCTCGCCCCATGGGCCACCAACCCGGCGTGGGCGGCCCGAGGGCAGAAAGTGGCAGGCGCTGGCGGGATCGCGCCAGATGACGTCCTCGAAGCGCTGCTTGAGCTGGCACAATTCAGCAAGGCCAGGAGACCGCGGAAGCCCCATCACCGCCGATAAGGCCATTGCGCGTTGGCTCGTATCGATCAGCAGCACCCGGGCCGCCTCGCCAAGCTCGCGGGCAAAAGCCAATGTTTGAACATGCGGCGATGCGCTTAAGCCTGTTACGAGAATGCGGCTGGCGCGGCCGCTCGCTGTTTCGGCTGAGCAGGTCGCGACAATCCAGCGTTCGGCCTCACCGATACGGATTTGCGCCGCATGCTTAGCTGCGGCATTTCTAGTGCTGGAATGCCTAGAGAAAAATCGGCTGCCACTCAGCGGTCTCGCCCCCATCCGGCGGTCCATCAAAACATTTGGCATTCTGCAACGCTGCCGAATGCTTGTTAGCATCACAAGCTGACTCTGCTGAAAAGTAAAGCGCGCACAAAAAAGGGAACGTAGAAACGTTCCCTCTTTATCGCATTGCGTAATCAGCAATAGCGGCGCCAGTAGGCCCGGCAATAGCGCGGGCCATGCTCGTAACGGCACTCTTGGTAACAGGAGTTGCCGCCGCCATAAGCAAAGCTGGAACCGTAGCTGTAATCGTCGTCGTCGTAATAGCCGCCACTATAGAGCCCGCCATAAATAAACGGAGCAGCTACAAGCGGTGCGACCCACCAATTATTGTTATGGCCGCGGCCGCGCCAACGGCGATTACCGTTAAATGAGTGGCGGTTACCATTCCATCCGCCACCCTTCCAGGACTTGCCGCCGCCCTTCCATCCACGGCCGCCATTGCGCTTGCCGACCAGCGTAACGCCATCGGACGCGCTTTGATTATTGAGGGTTTGACCCTGAGCCACACTCATCGCAGCGGAACCGCCGATGGGAGCGGCAAAGGCAGGAAGCCCGCCGGATACCGCCATAGCGGTAGCAACCGCGACAGCAGCCATTTTGCGCTTGATGCTAATCATGACAGTTCTCACATTCACTATTGGACATTTCCGAATTCGCGGAAGCGTCCAGTTGGGGGATACGTAGATAACGCATCAAATTGTGGCATGTTCCACTTCTTTTAAGACTAGATGGGATTTCACTTTGTATGAATTTGTCACGCGTTCGCGCGTTTGATCAATGAACGTAGTTTTATACGGGGAGGAGAATTGCTGGCGCGTCTCTTGCCGCAAACACGGATTTGTGAATTGAGTGAGCGCGCACGCGGCGTTGCCAGGTATTCGTATTAATGCGCATTGCGTTCGAAAATTCGCCGGTCGCATGCTGACAATATGCCAATTGGATCGGGACGCGCCAGCATCGGTCAACGGCTATTGCCTGAACGGTGCCTTTCGGTACGCGACAGGTTAATGACGGGCGTCATTTCCTGGGAAGCAATGAATACCGCAATTTGTATCTATCGCGACGAACACCTACTATGCCGGCTTATGACAAATATCCCGGCAAGATACCGACCTTCAAAAAATGAATGGTCTGCGCAGTCGTGCTGGCATAGTATCCATTTCGAAGTATAATGTTTCTCTAAACACGTTACGGCAAATATGCCTCGCCTTTAATCTGTACTGGTCATTGGTGAAGCAGGCGGCGATATTGTCGCCGTTTAGGCACGAGCATCTGCGATACCGCAGGTGGCGTTGCAAGCTGGCGGCCCCAAATGGGCGCAATTTACGATTTACGAGAAAGTTCGCTCATGATTCAGAAGACCGTGTCAGGCCCTGCCGGGCCGTCATGGGACCGTTCATCGATCCGCAGCGGCGGGCCAATTTCGCGGCGGCATCTTCATGAGGAACTTTTAGCCCGTCTACGGGACTGCATTGTGCAGGGAGACCTTCATCCGGGAGCCAAAATCCCCGAAAAGGACCTCTGCGAAAAATTCGGCGTTTCGCGGACGCCGCTTCGGGAGGCCTTGAAGGTGCTCGCCTTCGAGGGGCTGGTGGTGCTCAATCACAATCGCGGTTCTACGGTCAGCCCGATCACTTTGCAGGATTTGAAAGATGCGTTCCCAATTTATGCAAGACTTGAAGGGCTCGCGGGCGAACTGGCTTGCCCACGGTTGAGTTCAGAGGAGATCGCCGAAATCAAAGGTCTGCAGGTCCAGTTGGTGGACCGGTTCCACCGCGAGGACGTTGCAGGGCATCGGGCGCTCAACGAACAAATTCATGAACGCATCGAAGCGGGTTCCAGGAACCAAAACCTCATACACTTGATCCGCTGTGTTTCCGGCCGCGTTCGGCGCGCCTGGGTGTTTATCGATCTTCCCGGCCCCTGCTTGGCGAGCGCCATTGCCGAACATGAGGCGATTTTAGCTGCCATCGAGCGCCGGGATGCGCCGCTGCTCTCCAGATTGCTGCGAGACCATGTCGAAAACAGCTTCGACGCGACTAAAGAGGCGTTCGTGGCGAAACATGGTTTACGGCTCAGTGGTGAACGCGACGGAAATCCCGAACTCGCCTGATCCCTTTTCCGGCCGAGCGCCGCTTGATATGCTCCGGTAAACCCCGAGAGCGGCGGTGCGACAAGGTTCGCGGATGCCTGATTTTTCCGGCCCTGATATTGATCTGAAAGCGACGACGGCATGACTGGCATCAGCCAAACACCCTCGCAGACCGGCGCACCCCTGCTTCTCGCCTTGCGCGCATTGAGGCGGACGGGGCGGCTCCGGCTGGGAAAAAAACCGTCCCGCGCGCAGGCCGCCGCTGCGCCAACCGCCACTAGGTCCGAAATGAGAAATGACGGCATCGGCGTGCTCGTGAAAACTGTAATCTTCTCGGCATTAACCGTCGCATATGTCGTCGCCGAGGTGCTGGTGGCGATGTTCGTCTATATGTACTTAAATCTCCGCCATATCGAAACATTCGGTTCTTTGATCATTACATGCCAAAAGCTGCTTAATCTTTTCGGTGAACAACTCCAGCGCGTCTCGCCCGAGCTTGCCAATCAGGCCTATGCGACGCTGCTTGGCGAGTTGGGTCCGAAATCGATCCTGCTGCTGGTGATCGGCCTTGGGGCAAGCCTGTTTATTCGCTTCATTCTCTGGCTCATTCACAAACTCTTCCAGCCTGTGCGCGAAGTCAGAGCGACGGAGCCGTCGCAATAAGTTTGCGTCCGTCTCCGCGCAGGCCGCCTGTTCAAGGCGCCCGGCGCACCGCGCCATCCTTGATGAACAGGCGGAACGGCGTGGTGCCGGACATGCTGTTATCCAAAGCGCGCCATTTTCCGTTGGTGCAAAGCACGCCGCCCTGGACCGTAACGGTTTCGAATTCGACGGTGTTGTAGTAGGTTTTTCCACCCGGTTCGATCGCGGTGAAATCGGTCAGGCATTTCCCGTCTTTGATGACCGGGTTGTAGCCATCGATCATGATGCCGCCGCCGCCGGTGCTGGGAAACGGATTCTTCAACAGCTCCCAGCTCGCATAATTTTCTTCGGCGGCCACGCCTGCGGCCCCAAGCGTCAAAGCGATCATCGCGCAGCAAAATCGGTATTTAGGGCGCATCGGTTTCTTTGCCTCCATTGGGTTGACCGGCTTAACGACCGGCGGAGACGGTACACGCCACGCCGCAGTGCGGATGCATTGGCAATGATCCCGATCGGATTGTCGCCATTTTCCGCCGCAACAATCTCAGCGGACTGCCGAGGAGGCCCGCGCATGAGCCGGGTGAGTGACGATCATGGCCGACAATACGGATCTTCGCCGGATAGCGCTTTCGCTCGAGGGCACGACCGAGGCCCCGCATTTCGACCGCGCGGCGTTCAAAGTCGCTCGCATTTACGCCACGCTCGCCGCCGACGGGCTGACCGCAAACCTTAAATTCACGCCAGACGAGCAAGAGTTCAAAAGAATGCTGGCGCCGCAAGCCTTCACGCCCATTGCAAATGCCTGGGGCAGGCAAGGCTGGACCACTGCCACATTATCCGAATTGAGCCTTGCCGAATTGACGAGCGCGTTGGAAATGGCGTGGCGGCACGCGCTGCCGAGCAAGCGGGCGGCGAAGCGGAAATCGTGAGCATGGCTCGATCATTGGTCGGGGCGGCAAGATTCGAACTTGCGACCCTCTGGTCCCAAACCAGATGCGCTACCAGGCTGCGCTACGCCCCGATCCTTGGCTGAATTGATAGTTTCTCACTCTTTTCCCATTGGAACGCAAGTCAAAAGCAAGGCCGTCTCAGGCGGGGGAAGCCTGCTCGATCATGGCAATCGTCGCCAGCGCCACGGCCGCGAGTTTGGCCTCGCCGCCGCGATGCGACATGACCTTCGCTTCCACCACCGACAGCCGCCGCCCCGGCTTGATCACGGTTGCCTCGCAGACCAGCCGTTCGCCATTGGCGGGCGAGACGAAGTTCAGCTTATATTCGGCGGTGAGGCAGCTTTGGTTCGCGCGGTCGATCATGGTCGCGGCGGCGACGGTCGTGGCGTTGTCGATGAGGAAGGCGATGACGCCGCCATGGAATAGGCCGTGCTGCTGCAAGACCTCCTTGCGGCGATCGAGGCTCATGACGGCGCGGCCTGGCGCCAGCAAATCGATCCGCGCGCCGACCAGATGCATAAAGCCTTGCGCGTCGAGGGCCTGGCGGATCGCGGCATCGACGGGGGCAAAATCGGTGTCAGTCATGCTGTCCATCCCTCATAAGCGCGCGCCGTGCCATTGCGGCGGTCAAGCGGCGGCAAGCTGCTTTGTCAGCAGCAGCCAATTGCGCCCCGCATTCGTCCAGCCCTCCTTGACCATCGGCCGCTCGCCCGCCTCGGCATAGCCGCAGCGCAAATAGAGCCGCCGCGCGCCGTGATTGGCATCGGAAACGATGACGCTGAGGCCGTGCCGGCCGGCCGCGCGGGCAAATTCATCCGCCAGGGTGAGGAGCTTGGTGCCGAGCCCCTGCCCGCGATAATCCGGAAAGGCGGCGAGCACATTCACGTACCAGCTGGCGGGAGCGAGATTTTCCAGCTCCTGCAACGGCACGAACATTGGCGGCATGGCCGCGTAGTCGATCGGCTCGGCTTCTTCCGGCTGCGCATAGCCGATCAGGCAGGCGGCGCATGTGCCGCCGATGTCGGCGACCACGGCATTGCGGTAGGAAAAGCCCCCCGCCTCGCGCGCGGCGCGGCGGCGTCCAAGGTCCCAGGCAGTCTCACCAGGCTGCTTGAGCCTGTCCCAGAGGTACAGCGGCAGCCCCTCGCCGGCGAAATTCACCAGTTCGGCGAGGGCTGCGGCATCCGCCGGTTCGGCGCGCCGGAAGGGGGACGGTAAGAGGATCATGATTTCCACCTTTTATCGGCGTCGGCGCGGACGGAACACATCTTGGCGCGCGCTCCGCTGCAATGCTAGCCTTTGCGGGTCAAAAATCTCAAGGGGTGATGGAGATGCCTGAGTTTAAGCTGCACTGTTTCGCCCAGTCGGGAAATTCCTACAAGCCCGCGCTGATGCTGGCGCTTTCGGGTGCGGATTGGGAGGCGGTGCCGGTCGATTTCTTCAACGGGCAAACCCGCGCTCCCGAATGGCGGGCCAGCGTGAACGACATGGGCGAGGCTCCAGTTCTGGAGCATGGCGGCAAGCGGCTCACCCAATCCGGCGTGATCCTCACCTATTTGGCGCGGCGTCTGGGAAAATTCGGCCCGGAAAATCAGGATGAAGAGCTGGAAATCTTGCGCTGGATGTTCTTCGACAACCACAAATTCACCAGCTTCCTCGCCATCTACCGCTTCATGTATGCCTTCATGCCGCAAACGCCGGACCCGAATGTGCTGAAGTTCCTCAAAGGCCGCGTCGATGCCGCCTATGCGATCGTCGACAAACACCTGGCGTCGCGGGACTTCCTCGCCGCCCCGCGCCTGACAATCGCCGACCTGTCGCTGGCGGGCTATGTTTTCTATCCGCCCGAAGAGATGGGCTTCGACATCGAGGAAACCCACCCCAATATCGCCGCATGGCGGGAGCGGATCGAAGCGATGCCCGGCTGGGTCGGGCCGTATGGGCTGATGCCAGGGGAGCGGTTCATGGCGGTGCGTTGAGCAGGGTCGCGCTTAGACAGCAATAGTGCGGATGGCGTTAAGGGCCAGAAGCGGACCTCTCGACGATGGATGGTTCGCGACCTGGAACTCGGATGATACATTGTCCGGAGACAGTCGATGGTCATCGACCCCGAGGAGGCGACACGTGGCAATCCCCGTAATCGAACAAGCGAAAATTCAGGCGCAGCTATTGGTTCCATTGATCAAAAGTCTTCAAGCTGAACTGGGCAAGGAACGCGCGGACGCGCTTGTTCGCAAGGCAATCGGCGACCACTATCGTCGACTGGGAGAAAAGTGGTGGCGAACGAAAAATTCAACAAACGTTGGAAATAACTTGGCGTCGGCGTTTGCCTCATTCTCCAAAGGCAGCGCCCTCGATTACAGTGTTCACACGCAATCTCAAGATACCTACGAAATCGACGTCACTCGATGCCAGTACGCTCAGTTTTACCAGGAGCTGGATGAGCCCGAGCTGGGCTTTCTTTTGGTGTGCAGTGTGGATTTCCCGTTCGCTGATGGGTTTGATCCAGACGTAAAGCTCACGCGCACTCAGACCATCATGCAAGGCGCCTCCCACTGCGATTTTCGCTACGAACGTGTGAAGACCTAGTGTCGGCTTTGGGTCATAAGCGCCCAAGGCCGCGCCGGCGATGGGACGCATCAGCGCGATGCCCTTTACGCAAAGCGAACCTGCCGTGCCGTCAACCCCGGCGGTCCGGCGCCTGCCGCTTCCGCGCGCTTCACCAGCGCCACGACGCGCCTCGACATTGGCGCCTCGACACCGTGGCGCTCTGCAAGCCGCACAATGGCGCCCTGGAGAAAGTCCACTTCGGTCGGACGGCGGCGGATGAAATCCTCCCACATCGACGAGCGCGCTTCGGGGTCGATTTGCAGCATCCGCGCCGCCGCGACGCGGAACAGCGCATTGGGCAGCCGCAAAATCGCGGGCACGAAGCGCGGCGGCACTGGCGTTGCGGGAACCGGCGTGATGCCGGCCGCGCTGAAGACGGCAAGCGCTTCCGCCGTTTGATCGGCGAGCAGACGCCGCCAGTCCCGATCCTCCAATTGCCGGAGCAGCGGCAGGCCGGAGAGCGCGTTCAGCGCGTTGTTGAGGTTGACCAGCAGCTTGCCCCATTGCACGCCCGCAATGTCGGCCGTCGCCTCGACTTCGAGCCATGGCGCTGACATCAGCGTCAGCACATCGTCGCGCCCGGCCTCGATCACGATTTTCCCCGAGGTGCCGCGATGGAAGCGGCCGTCGCCCATATGCACGACATTGAAGCCGACCATGCCGCCCAGCACATCCGCGTCGCCGAGCTGGGCGCGGAGCGCGGGCAGGTTGCCGACACCGTTCTGTAAGCTAAGCACAGCCGCGCCAGGAGGACGGTGCGCCTCGATCTCGCGCGCCATCGCCTCGGTCGCCCCGCTTTTGACCGTCACCAGAATGAGTCCGGCATCGTGGAGCGTTGCGGCGTCAGCCTTCACCGCGAGACGCGCGGCCGGAATGCGTTCATCGAGGCCGCCAAGATCGGTGAGATGCAGGCCGTGCGCGTGCAGCTCCTCGACCATGCGCGGCCTAGCAAGGAACGTCACGCGCCGTCCGGCCCGCGCCAGCAGCCCGCCGATGAAACAGCCGATGCTGCCCGCGCCCGCGACAACAATCGGCGCGTCCGGGCCGAGAGGACGCCCGGCCATCAGCCGACCGCCTTCGCCGCCGCCCGGCCGGCGATGCGCCCGGAGAAGATGCAGCCGCCAAGGAACGTCCCCTCAAGCGCGCGGTAGCCGTGGACGCCGCCGCCGCCGAAACCGGACGCCTCGCCCGCCGCATAGACATTCGCAAGCGGCTCGCCATTGGCTTGCAGCACGCGCGCCGACAGGTCGGTTTGCAGGCCGCCGAGCGTTTTGCGCGTCAAGATCCAAAGCCGCACGGCGACGAGCGGTCCCGCCGCCCGATCGAGCAGCCGATGCGGCTTGGCGACCCGGATCAGCTTGTCGCCGAGATAGTTGCGCGCGCCGCGAATGGCGACGAGCTGCGCGTCCTTGGAGAATTTATGCTCGACCTCGCGGTCGCGCGCTTCGATCGCATAGCGCAGCTTCGCCTCGTCGATCAAATTGTCGCCGGTCAGCGCGTTCATGCGGCTGACCAGCTCGGTCAGCGTCGAGGCGGTGACAAAGTCCTCGCCCTTTTGCTGAAACGCCGCGACCGGCGTGACCGCGCCTTTTCTGCCCCGCTGGAGCACTTGCCGGATGCTCTTGCCGGTCAAATCGGGGTTCTGCTCGGAGCCGGACAGGCCGAATTCCTTGCCGATGATCCGTTGATTGAGGATGAACCAGGAATAATCGTGCCCCGTCTCCATCAGATATTTGAGCGTGCCGAGCGTGTCGAAGCCTGGGAATAGCGGCGCGGGCAGACGCTTGCCGGTGGCATCGAACCAGAGCGAGCTCGGGCCGGGGATGATGCGGATGCCGTGGCGGCTCCAGATCGGCGCGTAGTTCTTCACGCCCTCGGTGTAGTGCCACATGCGGTCGCGGTTGATGATGTTGCCGCCGGCCTCCTCGGCAATAGCGAGCATGCGCCCATCGACATGATCGGGCACGCCGGAAATCATGAAGCTCGGCGGCTTGCCGAGACGCTCGGGCCAGTTGCGCCGGACCATATCGTGATTGCCGCCGATGCCGCCGGAGGTGACGATCACAGCCTGCGCCTTGATGCTGAATTCGCCCGCCACCGAGCGGGAGCTGGGCGCGCCGCGCTCGACATCGCTGGGCTGGAGGATGTCCCCCGCCACGCCATCGACCAGGCCGCCGCTTTTTGTCAGCTCGTTGACCTGATGGCGGAAACGGAAACTCAAAAGCCCCTGCTTTTCGGCCTCGCGCGCGCGGCGGACAAAAGGTTCCAGCAGGCCCGGGCCGGTGCCCCAGGTGATGTGGAAGCGCGGCACCGAATTGCCGTGCTCGGTGGCGCTATAGCCGCCGCGTTCCGCCCAACCGACCAGCGGGAAAAACCGCACGCCTTGCGCGTGCAGCCAGCTGCGCTTTTCGCCGGCCGCGAAATCAACGTAAGCTTGCGCCCATTGCCTTGGCCAGTAATCTTCCTCGCGGTCAAAGCCGGCCGAGCCGAGCCAATCCTGCATGGCGAGTTCGCGCGAGTCGCGGATGCCCATGCGGCGCTGTTCGGGCGAGTTGACGAAAAGCAGGCCGCCGAAGGACCAGAAGGCTTGCCCGCCCAGCGATTGCTCCGGCTCCTGATCGAGCAGGATCACCCGCCGTCCCGCATCCGTTAGCTCGGTCGCCGCGACCAGGCCGGAAAGGCCCGCGCCAACCACGATTGCATCCGCCCGATCCTCAGCCATGCCCCCACCCCTCCCAAGGCGAGAACGGCCAGTCATGCGTGATGCGCATCGGCCGTTCCCTCGTTGGGGAGAAGTCTATAGCGCGCGACGGAAGGCGCAAGAGACGTTGGGTTTATTCGGCTGGCGAGCTAACCGGGCGAGGCGCGGCATCCGGTTCGGAAAGGAGCCATTTGCAGACATAGAGCGCGGCGGCCGCGCCGAGCATCTGCATCATGATGAAGGCGGGAATGTCCGCCGCCCGTATGCCCGAGAACGTGTCCGAAAATCCGCGCGCGATGGTCACGGCGGGGTTCGCGAACGAGGTCGAAGCCGTAAACCAATAAGCGGCGGTGATGTAAAGTCCAACCGCCATCGGCACGGCTTGCGGTTTGGCCCGCAGCGTCATGAGGATTGTGACGACGAGGCCGAAGGTCGCCACCCATTCCGCGAACCATTGCGATGGTCCGTCCCGCAGCTTGGCCGAAAGCTGAAACACTGGCTCGTCGAACATCAGATGCGCGGTCCAAACGCCAATCAGGCCGCCCGCGATCTGGGCGAAAACGTAAGCAGCGCTTGGCACAGCGCCGATCTCGCCGCGCAGGTAGAAAACGCCGGTGACGGCCGGATTGAAATGCGCGCCGGAAATCGGCCCGAGCATGGTGATGAGCACCACGAGCATCGCGCCCGTGGGCAGGGTGTTGCCGAGCAGCGCGATGGCGACATTGCCGCCCGCGAGCCGCTCGGCCATGATGCCCGAGCCGACCACGGTCGCGAGCAAAAATGCGGTGCCCAGAAATTCCGCGCCGAGCCTTTGCGCGAGTGTGGTCCCCTGCATCGCTTAAGCCGGTTCGCTTTGCGAGGAGGCGGCCATGCTGCGGCCAATGTCTTGCAGTTGCTTCTGCAACGCCAGCTTGCCGATCGAGCCAAGCGGCAGGTTCACGAAAATGCCGATGCGTTGATACAGCATCCGGTGCGTGTCGGCGAAGGCATAGCGTTTCTCGGCTTCCGTGCCCTGAGCGGCGGAGGGGTCGGGAACGCCCCAATGCGCGGTCATCGGCTGGCCTGGCCAAATCGGGCAGACCTCGGCAGCGGCATCGTCGCAGACGGTGAAGACGAAATCCATCTCCGGCGCGCCATGCGCCGCGAATTCATCCCAAGATTTCGAGCGAAGGGCGCTGACATCGTAATTTTGGAGGCGCAGGAGATCCAGGGCGTAAGGATGGACGCTGCCGCGCGGAGTGCTTCCGGCACTGAAGCCTTGGAATTTGCCTACCCCGAGACGATTGATGATGCATTCCGCAATGACCGATCGCGCCGAATTGTGCGTGCAAAGAAACAGGACATTGTAGACGCTGCTACTCATGACTCAATTCCTCCCAAGATTTTTACGTCGTTCATGAAAGCATCGCCGCACAGTTCCGGACGCCCCTGGCAGCAATCCTGCGTCAGGAAAGTCAGAAGACGACCCATGGCCTTGGCGTTGAACGCATAGCGGATGAAGCGGCCATCGCGCGCGGCATCGATCAGGCCGGCGCGGTCGAGTTCCTTCAAATGGAACGAGGCGCTGGTTGCGCTAATGCCCATTCGCTCACCAATCTCGCCGGCGGGCAGCCCCGCCGGGCCTTGTTTCACAAGCAGGCGAAATATGCCTAGCCGGTGTTCCTGCGCGAGCGCCGCCAGCGCGCGGATGGCGTCATGACTTTTCATTATTCGATAATACAACGATTGTTGAAATTTGCAAGCAACGCCGTCGTCAGGGGACAAGCGCCGTCGCTGCGCGTCTATCCCTATTCGGCGGCGCGCGGGATCGGCTCGGGCTCGGCCTCTAGCGGTGGTTTGGGCGATCCTTTCGACTCGATCATGAGCGGAGCCTCGCCCGGCTCATCCACAGGGCCGACGAAGCGGCCGAAGAAGCGCCAAATCAGATTGCCGACATCATCCATGAGGATGAACACCGCCGGCACGAAGATCAGCGACAACAGCGTCGATAGCAGCAACCCGCCGATCACCGCAATGGCCATCGGCGAGCGGAACTCGCCGCCCGCACCCAGAGCCAGGGCGCTCGGCAACATCCCGCCGGCCATCGCGATCGTGGTCATGATGATGGGCCGGGCGCGTTTCCGGCCGGCGTCGACAATTGCGTCATAACGTTTCACGCCGCGCGCGATCTCCTCGATGGCGAAGTCGACGAGCATGATCGCGTTCTTCGTCACGATGCCCATCAGCATCAAGATGCCGATGACCACCGGAAAACTGAACGGGCGGTCGGTGATCAACAACGCGAAAATCGCCCCGCCGACCGAAAGCGGCAGCGAGAACAGGATGGTGATCGGTTGCAGGAAGCTGCCGAACAGCAGGATCAGCACGCTGTAGACCATCAAAATGCCCGCGCCGATCGCATAGCCGAAGCTCTCGAAAACTTCGCCCATCACCTCCGCGTCGCCGGTCTGTTTCAATTGAACGCCGGGATTGTTTTCGAGCGCCTTGACTTCCGGCAGCTGGTAAACCTTCTCCACCGCGACGCCGAGCGCGTCGGTGCCGACGAGATCGGCGGCGATGATGACGCGGCGCTGACGGTCGTAGCGGTCGATGGATGACGGACCCTGACCGCTCTCGATGGTAGCGACGGAGACGAGCGGCACCGCAGCGCCCGAGCCGGTGCGGATTTTCAGCGATTCCAGGATTTGGCGGTTGGTGCGCGCATCCTCGGCAAGCTGCACGCGGATCGGGATTTGCCGGTCGCCCGCATTGAACTTGGCCAGATTGGCGTCGATGTCGCCGATCGTGGCGATGCGGATAACCTCGGAAATGTCATCGGTCGAAACGCCAAGTTCAGCCGCCACGTCCGGGCGCGGGCGGAAGCGGACTTCCGGCCGATCGAGCGCCGAATTAGATGCAACATTGTTCAGCTCGGGGATGCGCTGCATCGCGCTGACGATCTTTGGCGCGTTTTCCGACACCGCCGCGCCGTCCGAACCGGACACGATCAGCGACAAACTCCTCTCGCCATTTTCATTGGTGACCCAGGCGCGCACATCGGGCAGTTTTGCCAACTCCTGCGTCAACAGCCCCTCGATTTGGCGCTGGGTGAGGTCGCGCTCGCCCTTATCGACGAGGTTGATGATGAAGGTCGCCTTGCGCACCTCCTCACCGCCGCCCATGACGGCCAGACTGCGCCCGCCATCGACGAAAATGTCTTTCACCTCCGGACGCGACCGGATCGCCTTGGTGATTTCGTCACTCGTTTGCTTCATGTCCTGGAGCCGCGAGCCTGGTGGCAGCTCCGCCGCGATGATAATGCGAGCGGCGTCTTCAGCCGGCAAAAAGCCTTGCGGTAGGAGAAAGGCGCTGCCGATGGAGCCGGCAAAGATCACGAAGCCGAGCGCGACGGTCGCCAGCCGGTGGCGCACGGACCAGCCGATCAGCTTGGTGTATTGGCGCAGCAGCCAGCCCTCGCGCGCTTCGCCCTCGGGCTGTTCGCGCATGAAATAGGCGCAGAGCAACGGCGTTATCAATCGCGCCACCAGCAGCGAAAACAACACCGCCACCGCCACCGTGATGCCAAACTGGCGGAAATATTGCCCAGCGATGCCGCCCATGAAGCTGACCGGCACGAATACGGCAACGATGGTCAAGGTGATGGCGATGACGGCCAGACCGATTTCGTCAGCGGCTTCCAGCGCCGCGCGATAGGGCGATTTGCCCATTCGCGTATGCCGGACGATGTTTTCGATCTCCACGATCGCGTCATCGACCAGAATGCCCGTCACCAGCGTCAGGCCGAGCAGCGTGACAAGATTGAGTGAAAAGCCGAGCGCCTCCATTGCCCAGAAGGTCGGCAGGATGGAGAGCGGCAGGGCGATGGCCGCGATGACCGTCGCGCGGATGTCGCGCAAAAACAGGAACACCACGATCACGGCGAGGATCGCGCCCTCGATCAGCGAGAGCATGGTGGCGTGGTAGTTGCCCTCCGTATACGGGACGGTTGTGTCCACCTTGCGCAGGTTGACATCTTTGTAGCGCTGAAGCAGCTCTGCGACCTTAACGTCGACGCGCGCCGACACATCGACATCGCTCTCGCCTTTGGAACGCGAAATGTTGAAGCCCACCACTTCCTCGCCGTTGAACCTGGCGAAAAATTTCGGCTCCTCGTAGCTGTCGCGAACCTCGCCAAGCTGATCCAGTTGGACCTTGCGCCCGCCGGGCAGGGTTATGGCGGTCGCAGCGAGCTTCTCCACCGTATCGGCGCTGGCAAGCGCGCGAATGGTCTGCTGGCTGCCGCCGAGCTCGCTCTTGCCTCCCGCGACATCGACATTGGTCGCCCGGAGCTGATTGCTGACATCGCCGGCGGTAATTCCCAGAGCGAGCAACCGGTCGGGATCGAGCGAGATACGAATTTCGCGGTCCACGCCTCCCACGCGCCGCACCTCGGCCACACCCTTTACCGATTGCATTTCGCGACCGATGGTGTCGTCGATGAACCAGGACAGCTCCTTGATATCCATGCCGGCGGCCGTCGCCGCATAGGTCATGATCGGCAAGCCGGCAATGTCGATGCGCTGCGCGATCGGCTCGTCGATGCTGCGCGGCAGATCGGCGCGAATGCGCGACACCGCGTCCTTGACGTCGTTCAGCGCCCGGTCGGTATTGGTGCCGAGTTCGAATTCGATGGTCGTCACAGACGAGCCGTCGGTGACGGACGATGTCGTGTGCTTCACGTTGGTGATGGAGGCGACCGCGTTCTCGACGCGCCGGGTCACTTGCGATTCCAGCTCGGACGGCGAGGCGCCCGACTGCGTTATCGCTATGGACACAAGCGGGATGTCGATATTCGGAAACCGCTCGACCGGCAGCGTGCGGAAAGCGAGCACGCCCAGAAGCAGGAGCACGATGAACATCACCACCGAGGGTATCGGGGTGCGGATCGCCCAGGCGGAGATATTCAGGCGGCGCATTATTTAGCCTCGCTAACGGTCGTCTTGCCGGCAAGGATCGGGCGCACCGCGTCGCCGTCGCGGAGCAGCGTTCCCGAACGCAGGACGACGAGTTCGCCATCCTGCAAGCCGTCTACGATTTCGACCTTGCCGCCGCTTGTCATGCCGGTGCTAACCCGGCGGGTTTCGACCCGGCCATCCTTCACGACCTGAACCGTCGTGCCGGAATCCCGGTTGAGTACCGCTGTGGACGGCACGCCCAGGCCGTTACGCATGGCGGTATCAATCGTTCCCCGTGCAAAACTTCCCACCCGCAATGCGTCGTCGTCGCCGATGAAAATGCGCACTTTGCCCAGCCGGGTGGAACGGTCCACTTCCCGCGAGATCAGCCGGACCTGACCTTCGCGCGGCTTGAGCCCTGCCACGTCGATCCGGGCCGGCAGTCCGACCGAAAGACGCGGCAGATAAATTTCCGGGATTTCTGCGTCAAGCTCGATCTCGCCCTTGGCGATGATGCGGAACAGCGGATCGGCGGTGGCGGAGGCTAGCCCGCCGACGCTGGCCGCGCGCCGGCTAATGACGCCGCCTTCGGGCGCCTTGATCTGGGTGTAATCGAGCTTGAGCTGAGACTCGCGGATCTGCGCTTCGATCTGCGTTCGTTCGGCTTGGGCGACAATCAGGCCGTCCAGCGATAAGGTCACAGCGGCGGCGGCGGTTCGCGAGGCGGCCTCGCGCTCGTCGAATATGGACCGGCTGGTGGTGCCGGATTTCATCAGGTCCTGGGCGCGGACAAAGGCGGCCTCGGCCTGCTTCTTATTCGCCTCGGCCTCGACGATGCGGCTTCTGGACTGCGCGATCGCGGCGTCGGCCCGCACAAGCGTGGCTTCGAGCTGCGCGAGCTGCGCCTTGAGCGTGTCCTCGGAGAGCCGGGCGAGAACCTGACCGGCCTTCACCCGGTCGCCCTCCTCGGCGAGGATTTCGCTAATCCGGTAATTATCGATTTGCGGCGAGACCAGCACTTCCCAGCGCGCGATCAGCGAGCCTGTAACCAGGATCGTCTCGATGAAGGCGGCGGGCTCAGCGCGAGCTACGCTCACGGTCGGGGCAGAGTCATCCTTCACGGTCTGCGCGGCCGCGAGCGACAACGCCGCCGGCGCAAGGAGCGCAAGTCCCGTCACGAACGCGCTTTTGAGGCCGCGCCACATCGCATCTTTAGACAACAAATTCATCCTCAGCTCTCAATTTCGCGCCGCCATTCACGACGGCGCCATCCACCGGCCTTATGAGCGAAGACACCAGCGAAAGAATGACCGGCATGATGTCCTTAACGTTGAAGTCCGGATTCAGCGCGCGGCGCCAATACAGGCCATCGCCGATGATCGACATGATGTAGGCGACCGAGCCCGCATCGACCATCGGCGCGATCCGACCTTTATCCCGCGCGTCCTCGATGAGCCGCTCAAAACTCTTGATTACGAATGCGTCGATTCCGCGCACTATATGGCCAACGGCCGGATTGCGCAGCGCTTCGGCATTGATTTCTACGTGCAGCCGCAGCTTTTCCGGCGTCTCGTCGATGCAATAGGTCTGGCCGAGCTGCGCCACGGCAGCCATGAAATCGGGCGCGTCGCCAATCGAGGCGAGCGCTTGGGCAAGCACGCTCTTTTCGCGCTCGCAAATGCCGGCGATCAAATCTTCCTTCGAGCTGAAATACAGATAGAGCGCTCCGGGGCTGATCCCTGCTTCCCGGCATATGTCGTGCATCGAGCTATGGTGAAATCCGGCGCGGCCGAAGCATCGCTCGGCGGCATCCAGAATATGCTCGCGCCGGGCGCGATGCGTCTCGTCGTCAAGCTTTGGCATGGGTGCCGCACAACAAAAACGAATGTTCGTTCATAGCGGCGGCATATTGCAGCGTCGCCGCCAGGAGTCAAGGGGGCACCCGGCGGAAAACGCATGTGTAACGCTTTCTGTCAGTCGCCGTTCAGGCGCGCCCAGGCAGCATAGAATCGGACTTGCGTGCTGCATCGAATTATGAGGCGGCATGGGGGCTCATAATGTGTCGGCTTCAAGTCCGTTGAAGCGCGTCAGTTCTTTGACTTCGATCTCGACCAGTCAAGGAGTACTTATGCGCAACTTCATTTTTGGAATACTTCTGGCCGCGGCACTCAGTGTTGCGGGCAGCAGTGCGGCGATGGCCGCACCTGTCAGTGACGCTCAAGCGAGCGCCGCTGATCTGCGAGAAACCTTGCAGCAAGTGCAATATGGTGAGGGCGGTTATTGCGAACGCCTTCGGCGAGCTTGCGTTTACAAATATGAGCGCGGCGAAGGCGGAGAAGGCAATTGCCGCAAATACAGACAGGAGTGCGGGCAGGGCGGTTATTGCGAGCGTCTGCGCCGTGCCTGCGAGAATAAGTACGAGCGCGGCGAAGAAGGGCAGGGCAATTGCCGGCGCTACCGCAATCAATGCGGAGGCCAGGACTAACCGCCGTAGTTGTTGCAAAAGCCGAGCGCGCCAACGTGTGCGCTCGGCAAGCCTGTGCACGAAGGATCGCGGGCTCCGCGGCGTCAGCCCGGCCACGAGATGCGCCAGCCCATGACCCTCAAACCGTCATTGTCTTTTCGCCAACGACCACTGCATACCCGCCAATCCGCACGCCTCTGATCACCTGGTTTCTCACCTCGAACTCCAAAAAAATCTCGCTCGGCCGGCCCATCTCGACACCCTGTTCGATCATGCCGCGATAGACGCCCTCGCGCGGATTGTCGAAATGATGGATGACGCCCGCAAACGCGGCCGCGGCCGAGCCGGTCGCGGGGTCTTCCGGAATGCCCATCAAAGGCACGAAGGCGCGGGCGTGAAAGGCGGCTTTGTGCTGAACCGTTTCGCGGCAATAGAGATAAGCGGCCGGATGGCTGTCGCCGCCGAACGCTTCGTCCCAAAACGCCTCCACCACATGCGCCCGTCCGATCGCGGCCAGGCCGCTGACTGGCACAAAGGTGAATGGCACGCCCGCGCTGAACCGGCGCGGCCTGAAATTCTCAAAGCCGATTTCCGATGGCGAAAGGCCCAGCGCTGCCGCGAGGCGATCTTGCGGGGCGCCCTCGCCGGTCTCGCGCGGCAGCGTTGGAACGTCGAACTCGGCAAACGCCGCCGGGCCGTTGCCGGGCCTGACCGCGACCCGCAAAATGCCGGCCTTGGCTTCCAGAACCGCAAGCGCGTCGAACTCGGTGCCGCGATCGCGCCAGATCCGCTCCTGAGTGAGGCAAACCGCCGTGCCGACCGTCGGATGTCCAGCAAAAGGCAATTCCGCTCCCGGCGTGAAGATGCGGATGGACGCCAAATGCGCCGGGTTCGTCGGCGGGAAGACGAACACGGTTTCGGACAGGCCGATGTTGCGCGCGATCGCCTGCATGGCGGCGTCGTCGAGCCCGTCCACGTCGGTCATGACCGCCAGCGGGTTGCCACCATCCTGCTTTGTGAAGACATGTAAAAGCGTATATCGTCGTCCCATTCGACCTCTTCGCCGGCTCCTACGCAAATTTCCGCGAACCATAGCTGAAAGCGCGCGGCGCGGCACGCAGCATTGCGAACGCTCACAGCAGCCGGCGATTAGGGGGTAATTTTGCCTCAATTCAGCCAAAAGTGGCAGCGAATGCCGTTCAGCCCCGGCCACACCATCGCGGCAAAGCGGCCGATCCGTCGAAAACCTCGTTATGTGTTAACGGTTTGTTTGCCAACCCCTGATTTAAACTGCAATCACAGATTGTAATCGCGCGTCGCCATATCCTCGCCAAAAGACGGGCTTAACACGGGTTCATCTGTCGGTGCGATCCGCGCCGCACTCTCCTCAAACGTTTATATTGGACGGGGGACTACGATGATGTGTTTGAAATCTCTCAGCCTCGGGCTTCTCAGCGCGCTGGCTCTCACCGCGGCGATGCCCGCCGCACAAGCCGCCGACGTCTATAATCGCGGCAGCATGAAGGACGCAGGCCCGGTCGACTACGCGCCGCCAATCACTTGGACCGGTTTTTACATCGGCGCCAATCTTGGCGGGGCCTGGGACGACAGCGACGACGTCGAGATCCTGGACGACTCCACCCTGATCGGCGGCGGACATCTGGGCTATAATTGGCAAAAGTCGAACAATGTGGTGATCGGCATCGAAGGCGATGTCAGCTTCTCCGACGGGATCGACTACCTCGCCACCATTCGCGGCCGCCTCGGCTATGCGTTCGGGCCGACCTTGGTCTACGCAACCGGCGGCGCGGCCTTCATCGGCTTCGATGAAAACCTGTTCGGCGACGATTCCGATACGGGCTGGGTGGCCGGTCTAGGCCTCGAACGTAAGATCCGTGAAAATGTCAGCTTCGGTGTCGAAGGCCTATATTACGGCTTCGAAGGCGACGAGGATTTCGGCGGCGACGATGACGCCAATTTCTTCGTTGCCCGCGCGCGGCTGACATATCATTTCGGCGGCGGTCGCGATGTGCTGAAATAAGCAATTGTGCGGGCAGGCTTTGTGCAGCCTGCCCGCACATATGCATTTTAATCTATCTATTTGTGGCTGTTGCGATACTGCCACATAATTTTTTTCAACTAAACTACTGAAATAATTAGCTTTTTTTCGAAACGTTTGGCATGAACTGCGTTAACGCAACCTTAAGTCGATTCAATACTTCATCTCGCCTTATGGTTGGTTTTTTCTCCCACTCGCCTTGAATATGGTCGCGTTAGTCGATTTGATGGCTATCAGTTTGGGGGATTAACCGTGAAAGCGTTTAAAGCAGCTCTTCTTGGGGCAACATTTCTTTTTGGAGCGACGGCTGCTGCCAGCGCCGCCGATGTCTATGGTCGCGGCAGCATGAAGGATGGGCCCGACAATTACTCGCCCGCGATCACGTGGACCGGTTTTTATGTCGGTCTTCACGCGGGCGCAAGCTTTGGCGATAGTCTGGAACTGGTTGCTAACGACGATACGGTTTCCGAATTCGATATCGACAATTCTTTTGTCGGTGGCATTCACATTGGTTACAATTGGCAGAAACACGCCAATTGGATCTTCGGCATAGAGGCGGCTCTTGGCGTGATTAGCGACGAGCTGGTGGACGAGCCCGATGTTGATGCGACCGACTACATCGCAAGCGTTCGCGGCCGGATTGGCTATGCGATGGATCGGACATTGATCTACGGCACGGGTGGTGTTGCTTTCATAGGTTATGATGATGTCATCGTCGATGGATTTTTAGTTGACGACGTTGAGGTTGGCTTTGTCGTCGGTGCTGGTTTTGACCACAAGATTACTAATAATTTAAGCTTCGGCGTTGAAGCTCTCTACTACAACTTTTCTTCAGATAGCGGTTTTCCGGATATTGAGCTTGACCGTGATTTATGGACGGTTCAGGCTCGCCTGAACTATCACTTCACCTCCGGCTATGACGCGCCCCTGAAGTAAGCATAGATGTTGAGCATACGAGCGGCGCGTAAGTTACGCATCGCTTTAAGCTTTTGATCGAAACGCGGTGCAGCGATGCGCCGCGTTTTTGCATACGGGATGGTCCTGGCCGGACCATCTTTGTGCCTCCAGGTTCGCCTAGCCCTCCTGCTGCGCGAATGACTGACTGCAATTCATCATGCATAGTTTTGACTACAGTCTGCATAGCGGCGAACGGCCCAAGGATGATCTGCGAAGGGACTTCAGATGGAAACCGAGCTTGCCGATCTGACCGCAACCGCGCTCCTTGCCCGCTATGCCGCCAAAACCTTGTCGCCCGTCGAGGCAACGCGCGCGGCGCTCGATCGCATCGGCCGGTATAATGGTGCGGTCAACGCTTATCGCCTTGTCGATGAAGAGCGCGCCATGGCGTCGGCGCGGGCCTCCGAACCGCGCTGGATGCGCGGCGAGCCGATGGGCTTGCTGGACGGCGTCCCGTGTTCGATCAAGGATTTGATCCTGACCAAAGGCTGGCCGACATTGCGCGGCTCGCTGACCATCGCGGCGGATCAGCCCTGGGAGGAAGACGCGCCATGCGTGGCGAGCCTCCTGGCGCATGGCGCCGTGCTGCTCGGGAAAACCACGACGCCGGAATTCGGCTGGAAAGGCGTCACCGACAGCCCGCTGACCGGCATGACGCGCAACCCGTGGGATCTCACCAAGACGCCGGGCGGGTCGAGCGGCGGCGCGGCGGTAGCAGCGGCGCTCGGCATGGGCGCGCTGCATATCGGCACCGATGGCGGCGGCTCGATCCGCATCCCGGCGTCCTTCACCGGCATCGTCGGCCTGAAGCCGACTTTCGGCCGCGTGCCCGCTTACCCGGCCAGCCCGTTCGGCGATGTGGCGCATGTGGGGCCGATGACGCGCAGCGTCGCCGATGCGGCGCTGATGCTGCGGGTGATCGGCGAGCCTGACGCCCGCGACTGGCAAGCGCTCCCCTTTGCGCCGCCGGACTACAGCGCCGATCTGGGCAGCGGCGTTGCCGGTTTGCGCATTGGCTTCAGCCCTGATCTCGGCTTTGTGCAGGTCGATCCGGAAATCACGGCGGCGGTGCGAGACGCCGTGGCGGCATTTGAGCGCTTGGGCGCTTCGATCCAGCCCGCCAACATCGCCCTTGTCGATGTTCTGAAGGTTTTCCAGCCGCATTGGCTGTGCGGCGCGGCGGCGCTCGCGACCCGTATTCCCGAAGACCAAAAGGCAAAGCTCGATCCAGGCTTGCAAAAGGCGATGACGCTGGGCGCGTCGATCTCGTCAGCGGAGTATTTCGCCGCCGCCGCGGGGCGCGCGCGCATCGGGTTGACGCTTTCGACGGCGTTCGAGCGCTTCGACCTCCTCGTGACACCGGCGATGCCGCTCGCGGCCTTTGCGGTCGGGCAGGAAACTCCCGCGCCGGGCGGCGCTTGGACGGATTGGACGCCGTTCAGCTATCCGTTCAACCTGTCGCAGCAGCCCGCAATGTCGTTCCCGTGCGGCTTCACCAAGGCAGGCCTGCCCATCGGCCTGCAAATCGTCGGGCCGCGCTTTTCGGAAGCGTTGGTGCTGCGCGCCGCCGCCGCGCTTGAGCAGCGTATGCCAGTCCGGCTGCCGCCAAAGCCTGAGGCGCGCGCCTAAACATGCGTGTCGAAGCTTCATGGCACGAAGGTCAGGAAAAGAAACGTTCCGAAAATCACCAGATGCAAAAATCCATAGAGAATGTTCGTTCGGCCTGTGCTGAATGTTAGAATGCTTGCCGCAAAGGTCATGACGAGCAGCACGATGTCCTTCGGGTCGAGCCCAAGCACAAGCTCCTGCTTTAGGGAAATATTGAGGGCCGCGACAGCAGGAATCGTCAGGCCAATTGTCGCCAAGGCCGAACCGAGAGCGAGATTGATGCTCTTTTGCAGCTCATTCTGCCGCGCCGCATTGAGGGCCGCCAAGCTCTCCGGCATCAGGATGAGAAGCGCGATGATGACGCCCGCCACGGCATCCGGCGCGCCGCTGGCCTTGAGGCCAGTATCGACGACCGCCGCGAATTTCTTGGCCAGCAGAACCACCGCCAGCACCGACAGGAGCAAAAGCGCGCCACTGAGCGCCATATTTCCTCTCGCTAGGCTGACTGATTTCGATGGTTCCTCCACCTCCGAAACAACGAAATAGTCACGGTGACGGATTGTCTGCGTATAGAGAAATACAGCATACAGAGCAATCGTCACCACGCTGACAAAGGCGAGTTGGCTATTGGAATAAATTGGGCCCGGCGCGCTGGTATAATTCGGCAATATGAGCACCAAAACAGCGAATACGATCAATACGGCGAGATAGATGCTGGCGCCGGTGATGTCATAGCTTTGCTCACGGAATCGCAAACAGCCCAGCAAAATGCATAACCCCACGATGCCGTTGCTTACGATCATAACGACCGAATAGACCGTGTCGCGCGCGAGAGCGGGACTATTGTCGCCCGTCAGCATCACCGAGACGATCAGCGCGACTTCGATGACTGTGACGGTGATCGTCAGGATAAGGGTGCCATAAGGCTCCCCCGTTCGTTCGGCGATCAGCTCAGCGTGGAAGACGGCGGCGAAAACCGCGCCGACAAGGATCGGCAACAGCGCGATTTGGGCTACGATTTGCAGCCCGCTCGCGGTAAGCCCATCTTCAAGAAAGGTGGCAATGCCGATCAAAACCAGTCCGATGACTGGAAATGCCCAGGTCCACGCGGGCGTTTGTCGCCAGAGCGTCATGCTTTTCCCTTTGCTTCGCCGCTCGCCGCTTGGTGCGATGAATTGCTTCCCGGCGCAAGCGCGGCGATTGATCAGGGGCTATACGGGCGTTTCAGGCGTAACGGAGCGGCTTCTGCCCAAGCAGGGTGACCTTGAGCGGCATCCCACCGCGCGGCTGCAAGGTAACGCGCGACACCGGCTCGGGATTGTGCTTGCCGTCCCAGTCGAAGCGGGCGGCGCGGATGAACGTCGCCAGGATCAGGGTCGCCTCGGTCATGGCGAAGGAATTGCCCAGGCAAACGCGTTGGCCGCCGCCGAACGGCATGAACTGGGTGCGACGGTGGGTGGCCTCACGCGCGGGCTCGAAGCGCGTCGGGTCGAAACGATCCGGGTCGTCCCAAAGCATTTTGTGGCGGTGGATGCAAAAGATCGGGATGACCGCGACCCCGCCCGGCTTGATCACCATGCCGCCGAGTTCGACTGGCGCCGCCGCGATCCGGGACATGACCGGCACCGGCGCGTAGAGCCGCATCGACTCCTTCAGCACCTGCTGCGTCACTTGCAGCTTTGCGACATGGTCCGGCTCGATCTTGCCCTCGCCGCAGATCGCGGCCACTTCCGCGCGCACCTGGTCCTGCCAGTCCGGAGCCCGGGCGAGCAGATACAGCGTCCAGCTCAGCGCGCGCGAGGTGGTTTCATGCCCAGCTTCAAGCAGCGTCAGCAGATTGTTGATGAGCTGTTCCATCGACATCGGCTCGCCGGTCTCAGGGTCGCGCGCCGCCAGCAGCCGGCCGAGCAGATCGCCGCCGCCGCCGCCTTCGGCCTGACGCCGCGCGATGATGTCGTGCACCGCGCCGCGCAATTGCCGCGCCGAACGGCTCAGCGCCCAGCTCGCCGGATGCGGCAGCCACAAGGGCAGACGCAGCAAGCCATACATGATCTCCCAGGCGATATGGCTCAGACTCTGTGCGGTGGCGCGTTTGATGATCTCGGCCTCGCGCGGCTCGCCGCCTTGCAGCATGGTGCGCGCGATCACCGAGAAGGTCGTCTCGACCATGTCCTCGTCGATCTGCTGGATGCTGCCCGGAGGCGAGGCCCGCCATTTCGCCAGCTGGTCCTCGGCCGGCTGCGCCATGCCGGGGATGTAGTTCTGGATTTCGGCCGGGCGGAACAGCGGCGCCATCGTCCGCCGCTGCCAGCGCCACAGATTGCCGTCGGCGCTAAGCACGCCGTCCTTGAGCGTGCGCCGGAAGGCCCGCTTTTCGACCGGGGATTTAAGGAAATCGCCGGCGCGCTTGATGAGCACTTCCTCGACAAGGTCCGGCCCGGTGACCCAGAACACCCGTGAACGCCCGGAGTCCATCGTCAGGATCGGCTCCTCATAAGCGCCTTGCGGCAGCACCAGGAGCGGATTTTTCATGAATTGAAAGACGAATTTTCGCAGCGCCAACGGCTTTGGCGGTGGGATGACCGTCGGCGGGTAGAGAGCGGCGGCGCTGTGGACTGCGGTGGCCATGAGCGAAGTCTCCCGCGAAAGCTCAGTCAAAATATGCAACGGCGTAAGGGCGCTGCGACCCTGCATATTACGCCCGGTTTAGCCGGTTTCCGTCATATTTCGCCGAGAAACGCCGCGACCTCCGGCTTGGAACGCAAAATCGCCAGATCGTCTGCGCCGGGCAATTGCGGCCGGTCACGTTCGCGGTCGACCATGCAGAGAAATCCGAGCGGTTCATCGGCTCCGGCGCGGAATTGATGCCAGGTCATCGGCGGCACGCTGACCAGATCGAATCCGGAGACCTCGCGCACCTCCGCGCCGACGAGGCAGCGCCCCTTGCCGCGCAAAATCATGACGGCATGAACGTGCTCGTGGCGTTCGAGCGTGGAATAGCCGCCGGGCGCGATCTCGAAATAGCGCAGCTCGCCGGCCAGCGCATCGTCCTTGAACAGCGTCTGCCGCGTGATGTCCTTGAACGGCGCGCTGCCTTCGGCCTTATAGGCGTGCAGCTCGACGCCGGTCCAGCGGAAGTCCCCGTCCGTCATGCGGAAGCGTGTTTCGCGTTCCATGCTCGTCATTCCTCGCTGAGTGCCGCGACTTGTCGGGCAAAGCTCGCGGTTTCCTCGGTGAGCCTGTCGCGGGCGGCAAGCAAGCCGCCGCCGATCAGGATCATCGTATACTGTCCGTAAAATTTAAGCATTTCGCTTAGGCGATCCAAGGTCATGCCGCCTGCCGGAACGGGCATGGCTGGGGCGAGCGGTCCCCAAGGCGCGCGGGCTGCGTCGGCGATGGCCGCGCAGGTCGCGGCGGAATAGCCGAACCGGCCGCCATGATTGGGGAAGATCACCGCATCCGCGCCGAACAGCCGGAACAGTTTGCCAAACAGCAGCGGCGGCGCGATGCGCGACGCCCCGCCCATCGCCGGGTGGGCGAGAAAGGCCATGTCGCGGTTTTCTCTGGCGATGGCGTGAAACGCGGGCAGGCCGACGACCATGGGCGCGATGAGCAGCGTGTCCAGCCCCTCGTCGCGGGCGATGCCGGCCTGCGCGCGGAGCTGATCGAGATTGCCGGACAGGCTCGGCACGTAGCGGGTCGGAAGCCCAGTTTGGGCCGACGCATCGCGGGCCGCGGCCGCGCACGCCTCCACGCGCGACGCGAACGGGCTGTAGCTCTGATCGGCAAGGCCGTGATCGTCCTTGACGAAATCGATGCCGCCCAGCGCGAACCGCAAGGTCAGATCGGCGAGCGCGGCGGGCGGCAGGCCCTGCGGCTTGATGGCGGCGCAGGTCAGGGCGCGGCTTCCGTTGCCGATGCGCTCGCGCAGCCCGGCAATGCCCGAGGCGGGTCCGCCAAAAGCCGTGAGCAAATCCGGCGGCAATGCGACGTCTTCCAGCGTCACATCCTCATGCAGCGAGCTGTTTCCGAACAGCATGTTCATGAGCTGCCCCGCTTCGGCGCCCACCGTCTCCGCCGAAAGCGACACCGGCACCCGGAAGGAGCCGTCCCCGCAATCCTCGATCTCACCCACCCTTCCGGCGATCTCCTCCAGCACAAACGGCTCGCCGATTGCATCGAGCGGCATCTCCACGCTCTGCTCGATGGCGAGCGCCTCGGCCTTGCGGGCGATGTCCTCGCGGGCGCAGCGGATGCGGTAGATGGCGGTAAGACGCATGAAGCCTCGCAGACCGGACCGTTTGCTGCACTGCCCTTGTGGACGGCAGCGTTACTTGCCTTGCCGACGCCTCCTCAGCAAAAGGAGCGTTAGGTTGCGGCCCGCGACCAGCGGCGGATACAGCAATTTCGCGAGCCGCGGTTTGCCAAATGCCATGCGCACGGTTCGATTGAATAGGCCGGAGGGCGTCGTCAGGAGGCTGAGGGCGTTCATGCATTCGTCGCCGTGATACAGCACGCCGCCGATTTTTGCCGCCATGCCTTTATCCAGATCAAAACCGGCGGCCGTCATTTCCGCAACCGCCGGATCGCGCGAGCGCGCGTTCACCAGCCGCACCGGCCCGGCTGCCTCGCGCAGGCGCAGCATCCGTACATAGGCCGAACAGAAGGGACATTCGCCATCGTAAACAATCGTAACGCCTTGTATTTGGTTTCTCATACTTGCCCGGTTGTCGTTCAAATTCCATCCCCCTTTGGAATAACGCGCGCCCTTCCTCCGTTATTCCCGCAAGGACAAGGATATGGAGCGTCCGCCGATGTTGACCGCCTTCAACGACAAGCTTTCGCAGCCGGTGAGCGCGCTCTCGCTGGCGATGCTGCGCATTTTATTCGGCGCGCTGATCGTCTGGGATGTCTGGCGGTTCTACCATTACGACCGCATCCGCCGCTATTACGTCGAGCCAGATTTTTTCTTCACCTATGCAGCCTTCGGATGGGTGAAGCCGCTGCCCGAGCCTTACATCCATTACGCCTGGTTTCTGGTCGGTGTTTTGGCGTTCCTGGTCATGATCGGCCTGCTTTACCGGCTAGCCATCATCGCTTTCACCATCCTCTTCACCTATTTCTTCCTGCTGGATAAGGCGCAGTATCTCAATCATTTTTATATGATCATCCTGTATGCGCTGCTGCTTTGCGCCGCGCCGGCGAACCGTGCGCTTTCGGTGGATGCGCGACTTTGGCCATCCCGGCGTTCGGAAATCATCCCCTATTGGCCGGTGTTCGCGGTACGGGCCCAAACCGAGATCATATTGATATATGCCGGGCTGGTGAAGATGACCGAAGACTGGCTGAAACTCCAACCGCTCAGCATGTGGCTGCGCGAGCACGCCGACGACGTGCCGCTTGGATGGCTGCTGCATGAGGATTGGGTGATTGCAATCGGCGCTTACGGCACGATTGCGCTGCATTTGATCGGCGCGCCGCTCTTGCTGTTCAGGCGCACGCGCCTGCCCGTATTCCTGGTTTACTGCGCATTCCACATGAGCAACGCCTATTTTTTTAACATTGGCGTATTTCCGTGGCTGACGATCGCGGTGATGCTGATTTTCTTCCCGCCCGATTGGCCGCGCCGGTTTCTGCGCTGGGTTAAGGGCGAAGCCACAATTGGCGCGCCGCCGACCCATTCGGGGCTGGACGCCCGACCGGGGCGCATTTCGGGTGCATTATCCGCAGCTCTATGTCTGTGGTTCGCACTGCACATTCTTGTTCCGCTGCGCTTTGCCGCATTTCCAAGCGAGGTGCGTTGGAGCGGCGACGGCCACCGCTTCGCCTGGCGCATGCGCATGTATTCCCGCGAAGGGCAGGGGCATTTCGAGGTGCTGGACGCGGTCACGGGCCAATTCTGGCGCGTGGATCCCTATGATTATCTGACAGAGCGTCAGGCGGCCACGATGCTGACCCGGCCGGACATGATCCTGCAATTCGCCCATCATTTGCGCGACATTTGGCGGGGAAAGGGGTATGCGAATGTCGCTGTCCATGCCCAGATCGAGATGTCGCTTAACGACCGGCCGATGCAGGCGCTTATTAAACCCGATGTCAATCTGGCGGCCCAAAGGCTGAAGCTGCTGCGTCCGGATGACTGGGTCACGAAACTTGAAACACCGTTGAAGTGATCGCTGGATGAGCCGTAGCCCGGATGGAGCGAAGCGAAATCCGGGGCCGCATGCGCACCGCGAAAACCCGGATTGCGCTTCGCTCCATCCGGGCTACCTGGCTTCAGATGGCAGCCGTGGCGCTGCTCGGACGTCATCCCAGCGGAAGCGGGCTGGATCACTGCTTTCGCCGGGATGAGACTTTCTGGCTGCCTCGCCTAAATCGCCCTCGCCACCGCCACCCTTAATTCCTCCATCCCCGTCTTCTTCTCCGCCGAAGTGGCGATCAGCTCCGGATAGGCCGCCGCGTGCTTGGCGATTTCGGCGAGCGTAGCGGCAAAAACCGCCTCCACCTCCCGCGCCTTCAACTTGTCGATCTTGGTCAGCACCAGTTGATACGACACCGCCGACTTATCCATCAAAACCATCGTATCCCGGTCGTTCTCCTTCACCCCATGCCGGCTGTCGATCAGCAGAAACACCCGCGCAAGCTGCGTGCGGCCCCGCAAATAATCCTGCACCAGCCGCTGCCAGCCCTTCACCAGCGTCTTCGGCGCGCGCGCATAGCCATAGCCCGGCATATCGACGATGTGCAGCGCGTCGCCCATGCGGAAATAGTTCAGCTCGCGCGTGCGGCCGGGGGTGTTCGAAGTGCGGGCGAGCTGGCCTTGCGCGATCAGCGCGTTGAGCAAGCTCGATTTGCCGACATTGGAGCGCCCGGCGAACGCCACTTCCGCGACCGCCTCGTCGGGCAGTCCCGCGACATCCACGACACCCTTGACGAAGGCGCAGGGCTGCCGGAACAGCCATTCGGCTTTTTCGCGTTCGGCGTCGTCCTGTTCGGTGGAACGGTCCATGTCGTATTTTTCCTAAACGGCCGCGACGGGTTTGTTAAGCGCATCCGTATCATAAACGCCGACGGAGAGAGTCATAGCCTTCCAAAAGGAGATGACACGATGTCGAAGGGACTTAAAACGACGGCCGCGCTGGGCAGCATGATGATCGGCATTCTTGCGATGAACGCGGGAGCCTACGCCCAGACCGCAGGCGAATACGGAAACGCAACGGGAAAGCCGATTGTCGAGTGGAAACAAGGCAATCAGGATCCGGTCGTGGTCGAAACGACGCGTAAGGATCCCGAGCCTTATAGCGAGTTCGTTCAGGGGCAGAACCAGCCTACAAGCGGTTCGGCCGAACCAGGCTCGCTAGCTCGGAAAAACGGGGTCCGTTCGGGGAACTAGCTCCGTTGCATTGTCCGGCACGGTGATCCAACCGGCCGCGAGAGTGCGAACCGACAAAGTTCGAAGAGCCCGGTCCTGACGAAAGGGAGCGGACTCTGAATGAGACGGGGCAGTGCCCTCCCTCTCACCCTCAGCACTGTCCCAGCCCGCCGCGAACGATCATCGCGGCGGGCTTTTATTGTCCAAGGGATGATCGCGTGGCGATCAGCCTTTGCCCGCACTTGTGCTCTTGCGTCCGATGCCAAGATTTTCGAGCAGGTTCACCTCGACGCCCTGCCGCCGCATGATGTACCACTGCTGCAGGATCGACAGCGCGTTGTTCCAGGTCCAGTAGATGACAAGCCCGGCGGGGAAGCTCGCCAGCAGGAAGGTGAACAGCACCGGCATCCAGGTGAAGATCTGCTGCTGAATCGGGTCCGGCGGCGTTGGATTGAGCTTCATTTGCACGAACATCGTAATGCCCATGAGGATCGCCCAGGCGCCGACCATCAGGAATTCCGGCGGCGCCCAAGGGATCAGGCCGAACAGATTGAAGATGGTCGTCGGATCGGGGGCGGAAAGATCCTGAATCCAGCCGAAGAACGGCGCATGCCGCATCTCGATGCTGACAAAGATCACCTTATAGAGCGCAAAGAACACTGGAATCTGAACCAGAATCGGAAGACAGCCCGAAAGCGGGTTAATCTTCTCCTTCTTATACAGCTCCATCAGCGCCTGCTGCTGCTTCATCTTATCGTCTTTGTACCGCTCCTGCAGCCGCTTCATCTCGGGCTGCAGTTTCTTCATCTTGCTCATCGACTCGTAGGATTTGTTCGCGAGCGGAAAAAAGATGAGCTTGACCAAAACCGTAACGATCAGGATCGACACGCCGAAATTGCCGACCAGGTGGTAAAAAAAGTCCAGCGCATGAAAAAGCGGCTTGGTGATGAAATAAAACCAGCCCCAATCGATCATCCGCTCGAATAGCCGGATATTGTATTTCGTCTCGTAAGCGTCGATGACGTTGACTTGTTTGGCGCCCGCGAACAGCATCGATGCGCTGGCCTGTTTCGCCCCCGGCGCAATCGTCAGAGGGCCAAGCAGAAAGTCGGTCTGAAAGCTATCGCGGCCATTGCCGCTGCTTCCCTGGAAATGTGCTTCATAGGGCGCCGTTTGATCCGGGATAAGCGCAGTCGCCCAATATTTGTCGGTGATACCGAGCCAGCCCGAAGTCGCCTTGAAGGTCGTCGTTTTGTCCTCGGCGGCGGTATCGTATCCGATCTCCTGCAGACCCTCCTCGCCCATCACGCCGATGAGACCTTCATGCAGGATGAAAAATCCCGCCGTTAGCGGCTTCTCATGCCGCGAGATCAGGGCGTAAGGGTAGAGCGTGACCGCACGGGCGGATTTGTTTTCGACCTCTTGGGTCACGGTGAACATATAATCCGCATCGACCGCGACAGTGCGGCGGAAGATCAAACCCTCGCCATTGTCATATGAAAGTTTGACCGGATTTTCGGCGGTGAGGGGCCGTTGCGCTTCCGCCGTCCAGACGGTTTCGGCGGTCGGAAGCTTGACGCCTTCGCTCGCCGACGCTGTCCAGCCGTGCTCGGCATAATAGGGCTTGGGACTGCCCGATGGCGAGAGCAGCGTCACATTTTCGCTGTTCGGCTTCACCGTCTCCTTGAACTGTTTCAGCACCAGATCGTCGATCCGCGCGCCCCGTAGCGAGATCGAGCCGCGCAGGTTGGGCGTGTCGATCGGGATGCGCGGCGACGCTTCGAGCGCGGCGCTCCGGGTCTGGCCGGCGGGCGTGACCGAGGGACTGGACGGAGTGACCGTGCCCGGTGCGGCTGGCGCTATAACCCCTGGCTGGGGCACTGCGCCCGGCTGACCGGCAGGCGTCTGCGTCTGCTGCGCGGCCTGTTGCTGCTGGCGCAGACGCTCGGCGTCGGGCTGCACGAAGAAGGCTTGCCAAGCGAAGAGCACCAAAATGGACAGCGCTAACGCCAGCAGGAAATTACGGTTATTCTCATCCATCATTTTGCGGTCGCTTTTTTAAGCAAGGGCTGGCTGGCTGGCCAATCAGGTTTCTTCGGTTGCCCGCTGCGTGTCTCCGGTAGAAGCCTTGCGCCCGCTTCTGGGCTTGGCCTCGCCCTCATTGGCGCGCGGCGGACGATGCACTTTGCCGAATGCGAGTTGGAAGTCTTCTAGCAGATCGGCGAAGCCTTGGTGAAGCGCTTCGCGACGCCCGATGACCACATAATCATAATTTGGTTGAGCGCAACGCGGCGCGACCAGCCGTACCGCTTCCTTAAGCCTTCGCCGGGCGCGATTGCGGATGACGGCCCCAACGCGCCTCGCCGGTGCTCCGGGCGTCTTCAGCGTCAGCGCCTTGCTCCCCACAGCGAAGCCGAATCGCGGACCTTCGTTCTCCTGCCCGTCCTGGCGCGGCATCGCCTGCAAAATGAAGCTGTTCGCCGCCCATTTTCTGCCATTGCGCACGCGGTCGAACTCCGCGCGGGATTTGAGCGTCTCCAGTCGCAAAGAGCGCTCCCTCCGCGCCGGCCTCACCCTTGGCTTGGCGCGTTCGCCGCGGGCAAACCGGCGTCAAACGTCTTAAGCTCGTTTCAGGCGCTGAGCCGCTTGCGGCCCTTTGCCCGGCGGCGCGCCAGAACCCGCTGGCCTTGCTTGGTCGCCATGCGCAGGCGAAAGCCGTGGCTGCGTTTCCGCTTCAACACGCTTGGGCGATAGGTGCGTTTCGTCATCGGTCTTTCCGGTTTCGCGGCCGCCATTTTCGCGCATATGCGGTGGCGGCTCCAAATTGTCTGCTGGAGATTTAGCATATAGGTGCGTCGCCGGCCGGAAGTCAAACCTAACGCGCTCATCACAGCGGCGATGACCTGCGGCCGGGCGCAAATGCGAACCCCAACCGTTCACTTCCTCTGACGAACCATCAATTTGCATTGATGGCCCCTTCCGCGCAAGGCAGGAGCGCGTATTGTCTAATTGCACAAAATTTAACCGGCAACGCAAGTGAAGCGCCCCAATGCAAGAGCAAGCCGACTCGGCCGGATCGCAAAAGCCGAGGCTGGGTACCCCGTTGGCTGTGCGCTTGCTGCCGCTGCTCCTGCTGGTCGCGGCGGGCGGATTGTTCTGGTGGTTCGGAGGCGCGGACTATTTCTCTCTGCAAAAGCTTGCCGCGCAACGCGCGACGCTGCTCGCCTGGGTATCGGACCACTTCGCCCTCGCCCTAATTGCCTATATCAGCATCTATACGCTTGTCGTCGCCCTGTCGCTGCCCGCCGCCGCACTGCTGACGCTGACGGGCGGATTTCTTTTCGGCTGGCTGGTTGGTGGGCTGGCGGCCGTCACCGCCGGGCTCCTGGGGGCCGTCGCGATCTTTCTCCTCGCCCGGACGGCGCTCGCGGGACCGCTGGCGCGGCGCGCCGGACCTTGGCTCGACAAGTTCAGCCGGGGGTTCAAGGAAGATGCGATTAGCTACCTGCTGTTCCTCCGTCTCGTTCCCGCGTTTCCATTCTGGCTGGTCAACCTTGCTCCCGCGCTCCTTGGCGTGCGCTTGCGCGACTATGTGATCGCGACGGTGATCGGCATCATTCCCGCCACATTCGCCTTCGCCTTGACCGGCGCGGGGCTCGACAGCGTGCTCGCGGCCCATCAGATGGCCTATGAAGAATGCCTCACGCGAATGCAAACGCCCGGCGCCTGCACATTCGATTTGAACCCCGCAAGCTTGTTGACACCGCAAATCTTAATCGCCTTTGCGGCGCTCGGGGTCATTGCGCTCATCCCAGCGATCGCTAAAAGGGTCTGGAAGAAGCCCGCAGCGGGGTGATCCGTGACGGCCAGGCGAACGGGGGAATTCGGATGCCAGAGCAGCTTACGCCAGATCTATGCGTGATCGGAGCGGGGTCGGGCGGTTTGTCCGTCGCGGCGGCCTCTGCCCAGCTTGGCGCCGAGGTGGTGCTGATCGAGCGGCATAAGATGGGCGGCGACTGCCTGAATTACGGCTGCGTGCCGTCCAAGGCGCTGCTCGCCGCCGCCAAGCGCGCCCAGGCGATGCGCGAAGCCGCGCCATTCGGCATTCAGCCCGTCGATCCGCAGATCGATCACCGCGCGGTGCTCGCGCATGTGCATGAGGTGATCGCCGCCATCGCCCCGAACGACTCGGTCGAGCGCTTCACCGGCCTCGGCGTCAAAGTCATTCTCGCCGACGCCATATTCGGGGATCGCGCGACGGTTCTCGCCGGCGGCTACGAGATCCGCGCCCGACGCTTCGTCATCGCGACCGGCTCGGCGCCCGCCGTGCCACCAATACCGGGGCTGGATACCGTGCCGTTCTTCACCAATGAGACGATCTTCGACGCGCCGGGTTTCCTACGGCACCTCATCATCATCGGCGGCGGGCCGATCGGCCTCGAAATGGCGCAGGCGCACCGCCGGCTTGGCAGCGAGGTGACGGTGGTCGAGGCCCTGACGCCCCTTGCCCGCGACGATGAGGAGGTGCGCGGGTTGGTGCTGAAGCGCCTCGCCGACGAGGGCATACGCATCCTCGACAAGGCGCGGCTGGAGCGCGCGGAAAGTTTCGGCGACGGCATCCGCGTGATGTTCTCCAAGGACGGCCAATCCTATTCACTCGACGGCACGCATCTGCTGCTCGCCGTCGGACGCCGGCCTAATATCGAAAGCCTCAATCTTGACGCCGCCGGCATCAAGCACGACCGCAATGGCATCGTGGTGAATTCCGGGCTGAAAAGCTCCAACCGGCGCGTTTATGCAATTGGCGATGTCGCCGGGGGGCCGCAATTTACCCATGTGGCGAATTACCACGCCTCGCTCGTGGTGCGGAATGCCTTGTTCCGCCTGCCGGTCAGAACCAATCATTCGACCATCCCGTGGGTGACGTTCACGGAGCCGGAGCTCGCCCATGTCGGCCTTACCGAAGCGGGCGCGCGCGAGAAATATGGCGACAAGATCAATGTGCTCCGCTGGCCTTATCACGAGAACGACCGCGCCCAGGCGGAGCGGCAAACCGAAGGTTTTCTTAAGGTTGTCACCAATCGCTCCGGCCGAATCCTTGGGGCAAGCATGGTTGGCGCACATGCGGGCGAGCTCATCCAGATGTGGAGCCTCGCCATGCAAAAAAATATCAATATCAAATCGATGGCAAGTTTCATCTCGCCCTATCCCACATTTGCGGAGATCAACAAACGGGCGGCGATTGTTTATTTTCTGCCCAAGCTCACGAACCCGCTGATCAAGCGAGTGGTTGGTTGGCTGAGGAAATTGGGGTAGAACAAGCAAAGGCAATGTTGAGTTGATAATCATTGGCTTTCGCTTCCCCCGATCTTGACGAAAATCCAGCCGCTGCAAAACCGGCTGCCGATGACCGCCGGCCGCAACTGCCGCGTGCATTCCGCTTCGGGCTGTCGGTGCGGCTGCTCTGGCTGACCATCGCTTTCGTGATGCTGGCGGAAATCCTGATCTTCGTTCCCTCGGTGGCAAACTTCCGCAAGAACTGGCTGATGGAGCGGCTTGCGGCCGCGCAGATCGCCTCGCTGGCCGCGCAGGCCGCCCCGAACGATGCGGTGCCGGAAAAGCTCAGCCAGCAATTGCTCCAAAAAGCCATGGTCTACAGCCTCGCCGTGCGGCGCGGCGCAGTCCGTGTGCTGGTTCTGCAGACGGCGGTGCCCGGCATGGTTTCGGCGCATTTCAATTTCGAAGAGGCGAACGCGCTGAGCTTGATCGGCGACGCGCTCTACGTCTTCTTCTCTCCCAGGGACCGGCTCATCCATGTGATCGGCCACCCCGACCTTTCCGACGACGTCGTCGAAATCGTCATGACGGAAACGCCGCTTAAGGACGCAATCTACAGCTACGCGTTGAACATCCTGCTTCTGTCGATCATGATCTCGCTGTTCTCCGCGACCCTCGTCTATCTGACGCTGAACTGGTTCCTGGTGCGCCCCGTCGCGCGCCTGACCTGGAACATGGTGCGCTTTCGTGAAAACCCGGAAGATGCCAGCCGCGTGATCCAGGCGTCAGGGCGCTCCGACGAGATCGGCGTGGCCGAGGAGGAACTGGGCGCGATGCAGAATGAGCTGATCGCGATGCTGCGTCAGAAGAGCCGGCTCGCCGCGCTCGGCCTCGCCGTCAGCAAGATCAACCACGATTTGCGCAATATGCTGTCCAGTACGCAGCTTATCTCGGACCGGCTCAGCACCAGCGCCGATCCGACCGTGCAGAAATTTCTGCCCAAGCTGATTACCTCGCTTGACCGAGCCATCTCGCTCTGCGCCGAGACGCTGCGCTATGGCCGTGCCGAGGAGGCCCCGCCGCAGCGGCATCGCTTCCTGCTCAAACCGCTGTTCGACGAAGTGGGCGACAGCTTGGGTTTGCCGGCGCATGGGCGGATCAAGTGGATCGTCGAGATGGACGATGCGCTCGAAATCGACGCCGACCGCAGCCAAACCTACCGCATTCTGACCAACCTCGCCCGCAACGCCATGCAAGTGCTGGATTCGTCACCCGATTTGCCAAGGCCTGAAATCCGGGTCACCGCGCGGCAGGAGGACGATCACGTGCTGATCAGCGTCTGCGATAACGGCCCCGGCGTTCCGCCACGCGCCCGCGCCGCGCTGTTCCAGGCGTTCCAGGGATCGGTGCGCGCGGGCGGCACGGGGCTGGGCCTTGCGATTTCGGCCGAGCTGGCGCGGGCTCATGGCGGCGAAATCTGGCTCGACGACAGCGTGCCGGGAACAACATTCCGCGTCCGATTTCCCAATGCGGTGCCCCCCTTTGGCGTGACCAGCGGCGAGGCCGGAAATCAGCCCCGCGGAATACTTGCGTTCGGCCGCTCGAAACATTAGAACAGGGAAACGGTCTCACCGACCGCCTGCCGCCGAGAGGCGGCATTTATTTTCAGCGCCCGTAGCTCAGCTGGATAGAGCACCAGACTACGAATCTGGGGGTCAGAGGTTCGAATCCTTTCGGGCGCGCCAATCTTTTCAATGACTTACGATAAAATTTCCGCCTAAGACAGGCGATTAAGACTGAAACCAAGACGGGATTGTTGGCTGCTAGTCCCTGGCATACTATGCGCGTTCGGACAGAATTCTGAACATCAGCTCTTAACTCTGCCACATGTCATGAAACGGTCGCCAAGCGAGCATGAGCTCGGACGACCGTCATGCTCATGACAAGGAAATCAATTCGTTTTTTGTCGAACCGAGCAGACGTGCTGTTCGCAGGGTAACGCGCGTTATTTATTTAGCGCTTCTCCCTACTCGGCCATTCTGAAGCCGCTCGGCTACGGACATGATCTCGAACAGCCTGTGTGGAAACGTCGTTTCTGGATATGGGGCGGGCAGGATTTCAAGACAGCTACTCCCGCTTACGCGGTCATCACCGCCCGGAGCCTACCCGCGCCGAGGGTGCTCAGCAGCCGGCGGAAGTTATACGCCAGGACATGCAGGCTCATCTCCGTGCGGACGGCTTTCAGTCCTTTGCATAGGAAGTGGGTTGCTCCCATCCACGCTTTGATGGTTGCGAAGGGATGTTCGACGGTTTCGCGCCGGATCGCCATGGCATCACCGATCGCTTGCATTCGAGCAGTGAGCGCCTCGATGAGGCTTTCATGCTCCCAACGTCTGAGGCGGCGCTCCTTACCGGTGGTGCATTGATCTTTCAGCGGACAGGTTTGGCATTTGCTGGTCCAGTAAAACGATACGGTCAGGCCGTCTTCCTGCCCGTCGAAGCGGTGGATGAGGATCTCACCCGCGGGGCAGCGATATTCGTCCGTGTCGGGCAGATAGACGAAATCCTCCTTGCTGAAGCGGCCCGCAGCTTTCGCGGTCGAGGTATCGGCCTTCGGCACAAGAGCGTGCACGTCGATGTTGTGGCAGGTGAGCAGATCGGCGCTGCGGAAATAGCCTTTGTCGGCGATGACGTCGATCTCCTCCAAGCCGAGCGCCTCCTTGGCTTTCGCCGCCATTTTCGGCAATTGCCCACGGTCGCCGACATGGTTCGTGACCTCATGAGCGATGATCAGGTGATGCTCGGTCTCCACCGCCGTCTGCACATTGTAGCCGACAACGCCGGCGAGGCGATCGCCGGTGACCATCAGACGCGTGTCGGGATCGGTGAGCGAGACCTGGTGGTCCGGCGCGGCCTCGACGGCGGCCTCCATCGCCTTGAGCTTTTGCACCTGGGCCTGAAGCAGAGCGAGCTTGCCGCGCAGTCTTTCGCAACTGGCGGATCGATTGATCTTCTCCTCGCGGTCCGCGGCATCGAGCGCAGCCAGATAGCCGGTCATCGCATCGTTCAGCCGGCCAAGACGCTTCTTCACCTTACCGCGCGTAAAGTTCCTGTCGCGGGCGTTCGCGCCTTTGAATTTGCTGCCATCCACCACCGCCAGCGCGCGCTGAAATAGACCGATCTGCCGACAGATGATGATGAACTGCGCACAAGCCGCGCAGATTGCGGCGCCATTATCGCGGCGGAAATCGGCGATGGTTTTGAAATCCGGAGCCAGGCGCCCAGTCAACCACATCAGCTCGACATTGCGATGGCACTCACGCTCAAGCCGCCGGCTCGATTGGATGCGGTTGAGGTAGCCATAGATATACAGGCATAGCAGGGTTGCAGGATGATAGCCCGGCCGTCCAGTGGCCGCTGGTTGGCTTCGAAAGCCGAGGGCGTCCAAATCGAGTGCCGAGACGAAAGCATCGATCGCCCGAGCTGGATTGTCCTCATCGACAAAGTCTTCCAGGCACGCTGGCAGAAACGACGCTTGCGCGCGATCCGCGCCTTCGACAAACCGGCTCATGGAAAACCTCCCGCGTTGCCATGATCCGCGGTTTTCACACAGTCTGACCGCATTTTCTCCGTCGCGGGCGGCGAGGTTCGAGAGTCGCTTAAGGGCCAGATCGGGCCGCTCGATGGAGCAGCCCCGAAGGGCCGCTTTGAAGGTTGGGCTCCGTTCCGCCGCAAACCTCTCTCGGTAGTGGACGCGGCAGGTGCCCATTGTCCGCTGTTTGACTATTCCGGCCCGAGAGCTGAAGGCTTTTGGAGTTTTCCTGACCCAAGGAGTTTTGGCCTTTGGTGTTGAACCGCTCCAAGGTGCGTTCCATGTAGGCGGCCAGTCGCGGTACTCCAGAACGGCAGTTTGATTATGCGTGCCGACATCGATGACGCTTGCTTCAAAAATGGCTTCGTTGCGGCGAAGGATGTCGATGACGCCGTTGACGTCCTTTTGGTGCTCAGCCCGTACATGCAGAAATAATGCGCCAAATCAGGCGATACGCAGAGGTGCGGGGGGTGTCAACTCTCCGCATAAGGATTTCGCAACACGGTACCATCAATGACGAAGCCGTTCTGCATATCCTCAGAGTAAAGCACCGGACATCCGGTCAGAAGGGCGGCGGCCCAGATCATACCGTCATCGACCGTAAAGCCGTACCGCCTCGCGATCGAAATCCCGAGTTCATGGGTGTCGATGGCCACCGGTACCACGCTGCAGACGGCTTTCACCACATCGAGGATATCCGCAATCTCCTCCCAGTCCATGCCGAGCTTGAGTTTCGCCACGCTTGCGAATTCGTTCAAGACCTGCACGCTGACCACGCCGCCCGACTGCAACAAGCCATTCGCCGTGTCGGCGCGGCCGTCTTCGTCCGATAACAGATAGAGCAAGATATTGGTGTCGAAGAACGGCTTAACTTCGCTCATTGGCTTCCAGCCTGTCGAAACGAAACCCTTTCGGTAGGCGCCCGCGATATTTGCGCAAACGGCCCAGCAGTTCCTGCGTGGACGGTGTCTTCGTGACCTCCAACACCTTCTCACCCAAGACGTGGATTTCGATGTCGTCGCCCTCCTTCAGTCCGAGGGCCTCGACAATGGCGGTGGGGAGACGCACCGCCAGACTGTTTCCCCAACGAGAGACTTGCATAATGCATCCTTGATATACACAACGGTCTTTGTGTATCTTAGGCGCAAATCGCTTTAATCAAGATTTTTGACTGGAGGCGCGTCGGTGATTGGGTTTCCCGCCTCTTCAATCTGGTGAGGCATCACAATCTCCATATGGCTCACGCCGAGTGCTGTTGCGATCTCATAAATCGTGACAATGGTCGGGTTGCGAAGGCCCCGTTCGAGGTCGCTCAGATATTGCTGCGTAAAGTCGGAAACCTCCGCGAACCGCTCCTGCGTGAACCCTTTCTCACGGCGTAATCGAGCAAAATTTCGGCCCACCAGCTTGCGCATATCCATGCGCGTTAAGCTGACGGTTACATATTCTAAGGTTTATCTACTATAGTATGTAATAAGGCTGACGGCTTGATTGCCAAGTCTGATCAATCGGTGTTTTGCTGGATACAGGCAAAGATCGCATGACTCATTCGCTTTCCGACGAACCGCTGATTGTAGATGCCCGCCATCAAACGCGGCTGTGACTTTCTTGCGCGACACGGCTGGATAAGGAATGCTGAGCGAACTCTTGTCGATCATGGCGGGTGTGGCTCGGAGCTATGATGCGCATAGGATGGCTTCGACACCCATTTCCTACGTGGTTCAATGCCTTGCGCCATCCGCCAACGCAATTCCCAACCACTGCTGAATAAGAACGGCTAACCCGTTTCGGCGCCGTGCATTCGCCTCAACACCACGATTGAAAAGTCTTTTCAGCAGTGCGTGACGCTGGCCGCGGGATCAGCATTGGGCACCGATCTCTTGGTTGCTGCGCGCTGATTCACATACGTAGTTTCTCCAATCGCAGTTTTTGCCTCACCATTTCGCCGAGTTAAGCAAACCGTAGTAAAGCACCCGCTAAGGTTGTGCCGAATCGGGATCGGGCGGCTGGGTTGCGACCTTAAGCATAAGGAAATTTCTCACCGGCTCGATGCCATGACGTCTTTCACGCGAAGTCTTGAATGAAAGTTCCCTGCCGGTTGGGTTCGTTAATGGAGGGATTGCTCCTGGGAAGCAAGGGGAGGTTGGAAGCATTCGATGCAGGATCTGGTGACACAACATAAGTGCGGCATGCGTTGTGTCGCCGCGCAGCCTCGCCTTCGCTTTCTTGCAGCTCGCAGCCTGATGCTGCTTTTGCTCGCCATCGTCTTTGGCGCTTTCAGCAGCGCGCAAAGTCTCGCCCAGCCCGCCGTCACCCTGGTCGCCCCCGCGGGCGGCCCAGTGGCGGGAGGTACTGCGGTGACCATCAGCGGCACTGCTTTCACCGGCGTCACTGACGTGCAATTCGGCGGGGTTCCAGCGGCCTCCTTTGTATTCATCAATCCAACCACCATCACGGCTGTTACGCCTGCTCACGCCGCCGGTCCGGTCGATGTCACCGTCACAACCCCCAGCGGCACTGGCACAGGAACAAACTTGTACCTTTACGCCGCGGCCCCGACGGTTACGGGCGTGTCGCCTGCTGGCGGGCCGATAGCGGGCGGCACGGCCGTCACAATCACCGGCACCAATTTCAGCGGCTCCACCAGCGTCCTGTTCGATGGAACGGCCGCTATCAGCTTCAGCGTCGTCAACAGCACCACCATCGATGCGGTAGCCCCCGCGCACGCCTTCGGTCGTGTCGACATCACCGTGAACGCCTTTGGCGGTAGCGGCACCGGCTCCGGAATCTACACCTATGTGGCGCCACCTACGGTGGCCAGCGTTGCGCCAAACGTCGGTCCGACCGCCGGCGGCCAGTCGGTGACGATCAGCGGCGCTAATTTCACCGGCGCGAGCAGCGTCACCTTTGGCGGCGTGGCAGCGACCGCCGTCGTGGTTGTGAACGGCTCGACCATCACCGCGACGACACCGGCACATGCCGCCGGCGTCGTGGACATCGTGGTCACCAGCTTTGGTGGCATCGGAACCGGCGCGGCGATCTACACCTACGCCCTTGCGCCAACGGTAACGAGTGTCGCGCCTGCAGGCGGCCCTGTTGCCGGTGGAACTGCGGTGACTATTACCGGGACTAACCTGACCGGGGCCACGTCAGTCACATTCGGCGGCGCGGCGGCGACCTCGGTCGTCGTCATTAATGCCACCACCATCACGGCGGTCACTCCCGCTCATGCCGCCGGGCTTGTCGATGTCACGGTGATCGCGCCGAGCGGTAGCGGCACCGGGACCGGCGTTTACACCTACGGCGCCGGCCCGACCATCACCAACGTCTCGCCAGCAGGCGGCCCGATCGCGGGCGGCACGTCGGTGACCATCACGGGTACGGGCTTCATCGGCGCCACCAGCGTGCTTTTCGATGGCACGGCTGCGATCACCTTCAACGTCGTTAACAGCACCACAATCACCGCGACCGCTCCGGCGCATGCATTCGGCCCTGTCGACATCACCGTCGTCGCATTCGGTGGCAGCGGCACTGGTACCGGGCTCTACACCTACGTGGCGCCGCCAACCGTGGCGAGCGTTTCCCCCAACATCGGCCCTACCATCGGCGGTCAGTCGGTCACAATCACCGGCACCAATTTCACTGGTGCGAGCAGCGTCACCTTCGGCGGCGCGGCGGCGACGGCGATCGTCGTGGTCAACGCCTCGACGATTACCGCCACGACCCCGGCGCATGCGGCCGGCCTGGTCGACATCATCGTGACCGGCTTTGGAGGCATCGGTACCGGAGCAGCCATCTACACCTATGCGCCATTGCCAACGGTCACCAGCGTCGCTCCCACTGGCGGTCCGGTCGCCGGGGGCACACCCGTAAGTATCACCGGCACCAATTTCACCGGCGCCACATCAGTCGCCTTCGGCGGCGCGGCGGCGGCTTCGGTCGTGGTCGTTAACGACACCACCATAACGGCGGTGACGCCAGTACACGCAGCCGGGCTGGTCGATGTCTCCGTCACCGTGCCAGCCGGTACGGGTACCGGGACCGGCCTTTATACCTACGGCGCAACCCCGACTGTGACAAACGTCTCTCCGGCTGGCGGGCCGATCGCGGGCGGTACCGCGGTAACAATCACCGGCACCGGCTTCATCGGCACCACGAGCGTCACATTTGGCGGCACCGCAGCGACCGGTGTCGTCGTGGTCAACAGCACCACCATTACCGCGACAACTCCGGCACACGCCTCCGGCCTCGTCGACGTCACCGTGACCGCCTTCGGCGGGACCGGCACGGGGACCGGGCTCTACACCTACGCGGCGGCGCCAACGGTCGTGAGCGTGACCCCTGACACCGGGCCAACGGCGGGCGGGCAGGCGGTCACCATCACCGGCACGAATTTCACCGGCGCCAGCAGCGTCACCTTCGGCGGTGCGGCAGCCACGGCGGTCGTCGTGGTCAATGCCTCGACCATTACCGCCACGACCCCGGCGCATGCGGTCGGCGTCGTCGACATCGCAGTCACCAGCTTCGGCGGCACCGGTACGGGAACCGCCCTCTACACCTATGAGCCAGCCCCGACCGTGACGAGCGTCGCGCCCATCGGCGGTCCGGTCGCCGGGGGCACGGCAGTCACGATTACGGGCACCAATTTCACCGGCGCAACGTCGGTCACCTTCGGCGGCGCTGCAGCGACCGGCGTCGTTGCCGTGAATGCCACCACCATCACGGCGGTCACTCCGGCGCACGCCGCTGGGGTGGTCGATGTCTCCGTCACAACGCCGGGCGGCACCGGGACGGGAACCGGCCTCTACACCTATGCCGCCGCGCCGACCGTCGCCAATGTTTCGCCGTCCGGCGGCCCGATCGCGGGCGGCACGGCGGTCACCATCACCGGCACCGGCTTCACCGGCGCGACCAGCGTGACTTTTGGCGGCACCGCAGCGACCGGCGTCGCCGTGGTCAATGCGACCACCATCACCGCTACGACCCCGGCCCATGCCCTCGGCCTTGTCGACGTCTCCGTCACCGCCTTCGGCGGCACTGGCACGGGCACCGGGCTCTACACCTATGCTGCGCCACCAACCGTGCTGAGCATTACGCCAAGCAGCGGCTCGACCGCCGGCGGGCAGGCCGTCACGATCACCGGCACCGGTTTTACCGGCACCACCAGCGTCACCTTCGGCGGCACCGCAGCGACCGCTGTCGTTGTGGTCAACGCCACCACCATCGCCGCAACGACACCCGCCCATGCTGCCGGACCCGTCAATATCGCGGTGACGAGCTTTGGCGGCACCGGCACCGGTGTTGCCCTCTACACCTATGCCCTTGCGCCGGGCGTAACCAGCGTAGCTCCGGCCGGCGGCCCAATTGCGGGCGGCCAGGCGGTTACGATTACCGGCGCCAATTTCACTACGGCCACGGCCGTCACCTTCGGCGGCACGGCGGCGGCGTCGTTTGTGATCGTCAACGGCACCACAATCACTGCCGTCACGCCCGCCCATGCCGCAGGGCTCGTCGACGTCATCGTTACCTCGCCAACCGGTAGCGGCATCGGGACCGGCCTCTATACTTATGCGGCCGCCCCCACAGTCACTGCCGTTTCACCCAATGCAGGGTCCGTTGCCGGCGGCACGGCGGTCACCATTACTGGGACCGGTTTTACCGGTGCGGCCAGCGTTACCTTCGGCGGCACCGCGGCAACGGGTGTGACGGTCGTCAACGCCACCACGATCACCGCCACGACCCCGGCGCATGCCGCCGGCACGGTTGACATCGTCGTCACCGGCTTTGGCGGCAGCGGCACTGGCGCCGCGCTCTACACCTACGCGCTCGTGCCGGTGGTGACGAGCGCCTCTCCGGGGAGCGGCCCCATCTCGGGTGGCACCCTCGTGACCATTACCGGCGCCAATTTCACCGGCGCGACGACGGTGCAATTCGGCGGCACGCTTGCAACGAGCATAACCGTGGTCAACGCCACCACCATCACCGCCACGACGCCAGCCCACGCAGCGGGGACGGTCGATGTGACCGTGACGTCGCCGGCGGGCGCGGGTCAGGGGATCGGATTGTTCCGATTCGCAGCAGCGCCGACGGTGGCCACCGCCTCGCCGAATAACGGGCCTGTCGCTGGCGGACAGTTGGTGACGATCACCGGCACCGATTTCACTGGCGCGACCAGCGTCACCTTCGGCGGCGCGGCGGCGACGGCAGTAACGATCGTCAATGCAAACACCATCACAGTCCTCACACCCGCCCATGCGGCGGGCGTCGTGAATATCGTCGTCGTGACGCCGTCAGGCAGCGGGACGGGCGCTGGGGCTTATACCTACCAGGCATCAGGCGTTGGGGCTTTGAGCCTCGTCGTGACAACCAATCCAGCGACATTCTCCAGTCCGCGCCAGACAATCGCCTATAGCTTCGAAGTGACCAATGCGGGCGCGGTCCCGGTCTCCTCGCTTTCCGTCACCGATACGAGAGCGGGTGGCATCACCTGTGCCGTGACGACCCTGGCACCCGGCGCCAGCACCACTTGCATTGGCAATTACACGACGACCGCCGCCGATGTCATGGCGAGGGGCTTTTCCAGCATTGCGACCGCAAGCGGCCAAGCCGGCGCGCTCGCCGTGACATCGGGGGCGATCACCACCGCCGTGCTGCTGGACGTCGATGCTGTCCGCCAGGCAACGCTGAAGGCGATCCGCAGCTTTATCAGCAATCGGGCAAGACTGATCGCCTCATCCGCGCCGGACACGGCGCGGATGCACCAGAGGCTGGCCGGCTCGCTGTTCGGCAGCGACAACGATGATCCTCCCCTGACCGATGGCAGTGGGGGCGGAAGCCTGTTTGACGGGGCAAGACCTCCTGTTCACAAGATGGACGCGGAGGACTCCAGAGCGCGGGGCATCGGCCTCGGCGAAGGCTTCCGGGCGGAGGACCGGCGCAAGAGGATGGGCATCAATCCGCTCGGCTTCAATGGCAACGCCGCTAATGGCATGGGCCAGTTCACCTTCGCGACCAGCTGGGCGAAGATTCGGCAGGCCGGCGAAGCCGCGCGCGCAAATCAAGCCGCCATCGATGAAGAGACGGGGATGGGTCTTGGCGGCCTGCCACGTCTGCAACCTGCTCATGCTGCGCCGCCGTCCAGCCTCGATGTCTGGGCGCAGGGCAGCATCACCTACTATGAAGACGACGATTTCAATGCACCGCGGCAAGGGCATGCGAGCCTTGTCTACGCAGGCGCCGATTACCTCATCCACCCGGCCATCCTGGTCGGCCTGCTCGTACAGTCAGACTGGATCAGCGAGCGATCAGCCGCCCTCGGGACCAGCGCCAGCGGCAATGGCTGGATGGCCGGCCCCTATATCAGCGTCGGCCTGACACCCAACCTGTACTTCGATGCGCGCGCGGCCTGGGGACAGTCGGACAACAGCATCGATCCACTCGGCGTGTACACAGACAATTTCTCGACCGACCGGAGCATCGTCTCAGCCAAACTGACCGGCAATTGGTCCTATGGACGCCTGTGGTTCCGGCCCAGCGCCGAGATCGCCTATTTCGAGGAAACCCAGCTCTCCTACATCAATGAATTGGACTTCGACATTCCCGAGCAGACGATCTCGCTGTCGCGCATCAGCCTCGGGCCCGAGATCGGATATCCTTTTGCATTGGAGAACGGCTCAGTCCTGGAGCCGCATATCGGCATCAAAGGCGTGTGGACCCATGCGGGCCACGATGTGCAGGCACGGCTCGATGATGTGGACGATAAAGGGTTCCAAGTCCGGGTGGAATTGGGCGTGACCCTAACGATGCGGTCCGGGATCTCGATGCGCGCGTCCGGATCGTATGAGGGTCTCGGGGAAAGCCAGTTCAGCGCATATGAGGGCTGGGCGTCCGTGACGATCCCGTTGAACTAGGTTGTAGTGACGATTTAACGAAAGGGGATTGAACTGAACCGCTATCGCGGTATCTCCCAGCCGTGAGGGAAGCGTTGTGTCTGTCAGGATCGTGTTGTCGAAGACGCGACCCTTGAGAGAGCAGCTTTCCATGAGTGTGCCTAGCACGGACAAGCCGATCAGCCTCCTGCGCTGGCGCATGATCGAAGACATGACGATCCGCAATTTCGGGCCGAAGACGCAGCACGACTACATCCGCGGCGTCAGGAACCTGGCTGCTTTTCTCGGCCGCTCGCCCGATACGGCAAGCAACGAGGATGTGCGCCGCTTTCAGCTTCGTCTGTCCTCAGACGGCATCTCTGCGGCCAGCATGAACAACACCGTTTCGGGGCTGCGGTTTTTCTTCCGTGTGACGCTCGGTCGCTCCGATATCGCGAGCCATCTGCCGTTCGTCCGCCAACCCCAGAAGCTTCCCATCGTTCTGAGCCCCGAGGAGGTCTCGCGGTTCCTGGAGGCGGCGCCGG
>JANNOQ010000088.1:0-9064 GCA_031399085.1 Rhodomicrobium sp. | reverse complement strand
CTCGCGTGTCCGGAGCTATGTGACCAACGTCAGGTCTTTAAATGTCGCGAAGAGCCAGTTTGCGCCCGCGTCCCGAAGGGCCGCCTTAGAGGCGATGAGGTGAATTTATCCCGCCTTGGCGGTATTGGCGATTTCAATCTTGTAACGCCAAAACGCGCGCTGTGTGACGCTACGAGGAGTTGCCGTGGCAGGGCCGCGATGAGGTCACTTTCAGCAACGATGGCCATCGCCATCATGAAATTCGGGACGGTCAACTCGATCCGCCGCTTGAGGCCGTGCTCGGCAAGGGCGTCATCGACGAAGCGATGCGCATCTCCCGTCAAAGACACGAGCACATGCCGCATCTCGCAAAACCTTTTAGACTGAGTGACTTCACAAGCGTGTGCCCGGATCGAACCGCCATGACGAACTCTTCGTGATAAAGCACGTGATCGGCAAACCGCGCGGGAACGCTATGGATGGGCATGATCGCGATGTCGATCGCGCGCGTCTCCAGGTCGTCGAGCCCGTGCTGCGAGGCGCGCTCAAACGGCACTCCCCCTTGCGGCGGGAGCAGTTGGCGGTTAGCGATGTCGACGAGGGGAGCCTCCCGCCGAACAGCCACGAGCAATGGCGGCAACACAACCGCCAGAACGCCATCAGGCGCCCCGATCGTGAAGCGGCGACGCGAAGATGCCGGATCGAATGGCACAGCAGTCGCGACCACATTCCTAATCTGAGCGAGGACTTCAACGATTGCGGGTGCGAGTTGCTGTGCTCGCTTGGCACAACGCCCTTTGGTGTGCAGAAAAACAGCGGGTCATTGAGAAGTCGCCGCAGCCGCCCAAGGCCATGGCTGACCGCCGACGGAGACAAGTTTAGCCTTTCCGCCGCACGGCCTACATGCCGCTCGGTGAAGCACAATCCCTAAGCTGCGAATTCCTGAACCGCAGGCTTGCCATCGCGAAGTACACGCGCTTTGAAGGTTCGGCCACGAAATTTGCTCTGTTTCAACTCCTCAATCATTGCGGTCGCGGCGTTCGGCGCACCAATGACCTCGATCACCCAAAGATGCTCGCCGGATGTCCATTCGCCAGCCGATAATCGCACATCGACCTGGCTCGTGTCGCTGAGGCGGCGGTCCACCTCAGCGTTAACGCTGGCCCAAAAAACCACCCCGACAGGAACCCCCGCGCTGTCCTCATCACCCTCGGCCTTTGCCTTGGCGACAATATATTGCTGCGCTACCACTGCGGGAAGGATAAGTGTCTGAAGTTCATCAAGCGTCATCCGCTTATGGACCTGAGACCGCATCAAGACGCTGACGATCTCCGCGAACGCGGCCGCCTTGAATTTCGCGGCAATCGCGGGCGGGAGCTTCGAGTTGTTTGTGCCGGTTCCGTCAGACGGTGTTTCCGCAGCAGTCGCGATCTCGCCATTAGCGTCAGGCGACTGTCCGAGCAGCTTGCTATACATCGGCATTTCTCCCTGTACAGGTAATCATTCTTCGCGCCAGGCGCGGTTCAAACTCGTCATGATTGGTTGTACGATATAGTTGAGTGCGGTCCGTGATCCGGTTTTTATGATCACTTCGGCCGGCATCCCTGGGATGAGCTTCTTGGCACTGGGGTCAGGCAGCTGATCCGGGGTTACACTCACCCGAGCCTTGTAATATATCTCGCCTGTGCGAGCCTCCGTAATCCTGTCGGCGGATATATACGAAAAGGCTCCTTTCAAAGGCGCGGTTGTACGCTGATTGAAAGCGATAATTCGTATCTCCGCCTCCTGCCCAATGACAAGGTTATCGGCGTCTGCGGGCTGGATCTTTGCCTCGATAACGAGTTCATCTCCGTCAGGCACGATTTCTGCGACAGTCTGACCGGGTGTGATGACAGCATTTGTATTGTGAACCGTCATGCTGACCACAGTGCCGGCCACGGGAGCGCGGATGATAATCCGCTTCAGGGTGTTTTCCGCAGCCGCAGTGCGCTCCGCCATGTCGATGATCTTAGGCTGGACCTCGCGGAGTTCTCTAGACACTTCCTCGCGCATTTTACGGTCCAGTTGCAGCATCTGTAGCTTCGTTTCTCCTATGTTCTTTTTCGTGCGCGCAGTGCTGGCAAGCAGTTCCCCGCGTTCCCCGTCAAGCTTGGCCTGTTCGCGTTCAAGCGCCAGTACGCGGGTGATGCCCGCAAGACCCCTGTCGAAAAGCGACTTCAGGCCGGTTAACTCACGCAGTATGAAGGAAAGTTGCAGGGTTTTGGCGTTCACCTGCGCGTTTAGACCCAGGATTTCTTCCTCTAGTTGTGAGACGCGCTGGGTTAAAATCTGGAGCTCCCCACTCAATGCTGATTTGCGGGCGCGGAAAAGGTTACTCTGACCCTCCATCAACTCTGCGACTTTCGGATCCTCAGCCTGGGACGTAAGTGACTCGGGGAACGATACGGTGTCCTTATCATCCTGTTCGGCAAAGAGGCGGGCCTCGGTTGCGATCAGCGCTGCCAGCCCAGACTTCAGTATCCGGTAGTTCGCCTGAGGATTTGCATCATCGAGAACAACAAGCGGCTGATCGGCCGACACCTTGTCGCCATCCCGTGCAAGAATGCTCTTCACGCTTCCGCCATCTACGTGCTGAACGGATTTGCGGTTGCTGTCCACCGTGACGAAACCCTGGGCGATTACTGCGCTCGAAAGCTGTGCCGTGGCGCCCCAGACGCCGACTCCACCGATCAACGCGGCAATTACGAAAAGGCCGAATATCACGGTGCCGCGGATGCTCACAGGGCTGGCCGGCGTAGTCTCACGATGCTGCGGAGTCTGAATATCGCGCACAGCCGTCATGTTGTTTCCACCGCGCGGATTCGCGCTGCAGTGCCCTCGGCAGGGCGCGTCAGTTGTGCGAGTACCTTTTCCCGCGGTCCAAAGGACTCCGCCCGACCATTCTGCAGGACAAGCAGCTTGTCGCAAACGCTAAGGATGTTCGAGTGATGAGCGATGATAACGACAGTCGACCCCCGTTGCTTGAGCGACAGGATTGCGGCTCGAAGCGACTGCTCCCCTTCCTGGTCCAGATTGGCATTCGGCTCATCTAGAACGATGAACGGCGGATCACCGTAAAGTGCGCGGGCGAGCGCAACTCGCTGCCGCTGGCCCGCCGAAAGCACGCTGCCTCGCGGCCCAATGTGGGTTTCATATCCTTCGGGCAAGCGTAGGATCATTTCGTGCGCGCCGGAAAGCAAGGCTGCGGCGAGCACTTTTTCGCTATCTGGCGTTCCTAATCGGGCAATGTTATCGGCGACTGTCCCGTCGAACAGGTCGACACCTTGCGGTAGGTAGCCGATATACGGTCCACGGTCCTCGGCGCGCCACTTGGCGACATTTGCGCTGTCGATACGCACCTGCCCCGCAAGCGGCTTCCAGGCGCCGGACAAAAGCCGGGCTAGCGTCGTTTTTCCAGCCCCGCTGGCTCCAATAACGCCAAGAACCTCGCCTGCCGCGACGGCAAAGCTGATGTTCTGAATTGTGGCCTTGTTATGCCCCGGCGGGGCGGCAATCAGGTTCTCGACGGACAAATGGCCTTTCGGGCGCGGAAGCGCGATGCTGGCCGGCTGGTCGGCTGTATCCTTCAACAGCGCATTAAGCCTTGCATAGGTCCCTCGCGCGGAGACGACATTACGCCATTGACTGATGAGCGCTTCGACAGGCGCCAGTGCCCGCGCCATAATGATCGACGAGGCGATCATAACCCCCGGTGTTATCTCATGGCGAATCGCGAGCCATGCACCTACACCCAGCATCGAGACCTGCAATGCCGGGCGAAGAAATTTTGCGATCGCGGTCAGTGTGGCGGCACGCTCATTCGCTAGGCCGAAATGCTTCAGCTTGGCGCGGTTGTGCTGATCCCACCGCTTGACGATGTTGCCCATCATTCCCATCGCTTCGATAACTTCGGCATTTGCCAGGGAAGTGTCGGCGAACTGGTACGAGTTCTGGGCGTGAGCCGTGGCTTCATTAAACCGGCGGCGCGTTAGCATTTCGCCAATTGCCGTGATTATGAAAAGCATCAGACCGCCACATAAAGCGACGATGCCGAGCAGCGGGTGCATTAAGAAGATTACGGCGAGAAACAATGGCGTCCATGGCGCGTCGAAAAAGGCAATTAGCGCGGGGCCGCTTAGAAACGCTTTGAATGTGTCGAGGTCGCGCAGCGACGCGGCAGCGGATGAGTTGGGCTTTCCGAGGTTATGCGTGACGGTGGATTGCATCAGCGGTATGCTTACTGCGTCATCCAACCGCGTGGTCAGTCGCGCCAAAATGCGGCTGCGAACAAACTCCAGAACGGCCTGAGTAAACAACAGTCCGGCAGCAAGTATCGTTAGTGCGATCAGAGTATCGAAGCTGGAGGATGTCAAAACCCGGTCGTACACTTGAAGCATGTATAGTGGGCCGGTGAGCATTAATATGTTCACGACCAGACTGAACAAACCCACGATAATGAAAATCTTGCGAGACTCGCCAAGTGCCCGTTGCAGCGGCGTTTTGGACATCTTGTTTTGCATTCATGCGCCTAATTGAAAAAAATTCTGCATCTCGCATTTCGGCCCGCCGCGGGTGCGACGGGCCGAAATCAGATTGAAAAAGCGATTCTTGCTAAGCTATAGCCTGATCCTGAATGATGATGTTCATGTCATTCAGGTCATCGATATCGACGCGATTCAGAACCAGGGCTGACCCGGTTTCGAAAGCGAACGTCACGTTACGTCCGGTTTGGCTCGCGAGATCGAAGACTTCGCCAACCGACGTAAATCCAAAGCTCGACAAGTCCAGACTGTCAAACCGGGTGTTGAAGTCGAGAACCACGTCGATCCCGCCTTCTGTCGTGAAAACGAATATGTCGGCGCCGGAGCCACCTTCCAAAATGTCGTTGCCGGCGCCGCCGTTAAGAATATCGTCGTCTTTACCGCCTTCTAAGCGGTCTCGGCCGAGTCCGCCGAGCAGGATATCCATGCCGGAGCCGCCATAAAGGTTGTCGTCACCGTCGCCGCCATCGAGTTCATCGTCGTCGTCGCCGCCTTCGAGCTTGTCGTTGCCTTGCCCGCCGAAAAGCTGGTCACTCTCATCGCCGCCGGCAAGTTTGTCGTTGCCGAGACCACCAAGCACGATGTCGTCCCCGTCGCCGCCCTCAAGCGTATCGTCCCCATCGCCGGCGTCGAGGCGGTCGTTGTCATCTCCGCCTTCGAGTTTATCATTGCCAAGGCCGCCAAGCAGGTTATCGTCTCCGTCCCGGCCCAGAAGCGTGTCGTTGCCTTCGCCACCTGCGAGACGGTCATCGCCGTCGCCGCCGTCGAGCCGGTCATTGCCTGCTCCTCCATCGAGGCTATCGTCGCCGTCGCGTCCCGAGATGGTGTCGTTGCCTCCAAGCCCGAAGATGCTGTCGTCGCCGTTCGTGCCGTTTAGACGGTTGTTGCCGTTTGTACCGAAGCTGACATCGTCGAGCACGGTGTCTTCCCGCGCCGCGAGGTTTTGAATACGCTCATCGAGAGCTTGCGGCGTATCCGCTTCATTGAAGGGCACATCGGCGAAATTCTTGGCGAAGTACTGCTCCAGCGCGTCCTGCTCGCCAATGCCGGTGTCGACCTGGTCTTTCGCGCCAATCGCGGCAAACGGGTAGTTATCGCCGCCGCTGGCGAGGAAGTTCAGCGTGACGATGCGGAACTCACGATTTGCATCGCCGATCAGTTCCCCGTCCTGGACAATGACATCAATAACATTGCCGTTTTCATCCGTCACGGCGAGGTTCTGGATGCGTTCTCCGGCGCGCGTCACGGCCGTACCGTTGACGGTTACGGTCTGCGCCTGTTTCGTCGCGTCGTAGCTGTAGGACAAACCGCCAACTTGCGCGAACTGGCCCGGCGTCTGACCGGGGGCCACGCCGGCGACCGCATGCTCCATAAGGATTTGAAGGCCGGCTGCTGTTACCGTGACGAGCGTGAGCTGATTGTTGAAACGCAGCGAGTTCTCGATATCGAGCGCAGAGACCTCGCCGGTCATCTTGCCGGAGAGCGGGTTGGCTTGCGGCGGAAGCAGCGCACCGTTCGTGCCGTCGATTTCGCCGATTGAGTCGCGGATGCCGCCACCGTTCTTGATGGAAATCACGACAGCGGAATCGAGCTTCTGAGTCGCCGCGAGGTTTGCGTCCGCCGAAAGGTTGCCGAGATTGGTTTCCTCGGTGCGAATGATCGAGCGGCGGCCTTCGAGATACACCGCCGTTTCGCCGAAAATCTCGCCGTCTTTGGTTGTCACAATGGTCTGAACCGCGTCGGTGAGCTTCTTCACCTCACCGCCTTTGGTGCCGTCCGCGAATGGATCGGCATCGCCGTAAAGGCTTTCCACCACAGCATCGGTCGTGGCGAAAGCACCACTCACGGCAGCGTCAACGCTATCTACGATCACGTTACCGTCGCTGTCGAAGTCCACAACCAGTCGGCCAACATAGGAATATTCGCCGTCGGTGGAGACGATCAGCGTGGTGTTGCCATCCGCGCCTTGCGTCACGAACGGATAGCCACCGTCAGCGGTGTCACCCGGATTTAAAACATCATTGCCGTCAGCGAGGAGGGTGTCGGAGCCGCCCGCGATGATAACGTCCACGCCGCGCAGCAGCGTCGCAAGCTCTTGCTCAAGCGCAATTTGCTGGAGGTGCGAGACGAGAACAATTTTGTTCACGTTCTGACCGATGAGCGCGTCGATTGTCGGCTGCAAAATGGCGGCCAGCGCTTCCATATCGTTCGCGTCGGGCCCGATGACAGTGGTGAGGCCTGGCGAAGAGATACCGGCTAGCAACTGCGTGGTGGCTCCAACGACGCCGATTTGCTCGCCGCCCTGCTCGATGATTGTGGCTGGGGCGATCCGGGGCGCGTTGCGATAGGCAGCAAGATTGGCAAGGTCGGCGTCATACGACGTGCTTGGCAGAATGCTGTTTGTGGTGCGGCCTGCAATATTGCCATCCGCGGAGAAATCAAGGTTTGCAGAGAGATATGGAAACTGCGCGCCGAACCACGTCGTGCCAGCGAGGGAGCCACTGGCCGGGATGCCATCGTCGATGAGTGCGTTAAGGCGGTTTGTGCCGAGGTCGAACTCATGGTTGCCGAGCGCCGAGGCGTCGAATCCGATGATGTTCATGATCGTGATGTCGACGCGGCCTTCACCAGCCGTGATGGTGCCGAGGTCGACCCCAAGCAACTGTTCATAAGCCGCGGTCAGTATCGGGTTCAAGCTCGAGTCGCCCGAAGCGCTGAAGAATGGCCCGGACAGGAAGTTGTCGCCCGCTGAAAGGATTATCGTGTTGTCGTAGGTATCGTCGAGTGCATCTACAATGGCCGCAAAATTCGGCGCCGTGCCGAGTGCGTCAACGCCACCTTCCAAGTCGGAAGCATGAAGAATTTGAAGGGTGTAAACTTCGGGTTCCACTTTATAGATCCTTGTTGTTCCAGAAATTTCATTGCCGACGGCCAATAAGGGCACATCGAGCGGGCTTTCACTTGCAGGTATGAAAACAAGTCCTTCAGGTCCGAGATCGCCTGCGGCGGAGGTCTCAGGGTCGGCTGTGAAGTCGCGGGTGTTGATGTATTCAATGAAGGTTGCGTTGGTGGGGTCGGTCACATCATAGACCATCACGCCGCCCTGCCGTTCCAGGCCGATAAAGGCATAGAATTTGTCGTTGATCCGGCCCACAACGACGCCCTCTGGTTCCGGACCTTTATTATCGGAGCGGTTATCGAAATTGTTTTCGGTGTGGTCGGAATTGAAAAAGTCAGGATAGTTGGTTGCGATGATCTGTTCGAAACTATCTCCGGAGTCGAACACCACGTTTCCGTTGGCGTCGTAAATGGTGAAGCTGCGCGACCCGTAGGAAAACAGCGCGTCGAAGTCACCGTCTCCGTCCACATCGCCGTCGATATTGGAGATGTTCAGCCGACCGAGGTCGTTATTGCCCTGCAGGGAGAGGGCCGCGTTGACGGCGTCAAGCGTGACCGAGGACGCGCGGACCTCATCGCCGGCCAAGTCGCGGGCGTCGCCTTCGTTCGCCGTCACGTAATAGGTTTGACCGCCGACGGTGTAGACCGCCACGCCGTCGGGCATACGGAGGCCTTGAACCGGCAGCGTGCGGATGTCGATGCCGTCCCTGTCGCTGGCGTCGATCCCGTTGCCTTCAAGGCTATGATCAACCGTTCCGGCGGGCAGGATCGCGACGATCTGCTTGGTGACGAGGTCAACCTTTGCAACCGCGTTTGCCTCTTGCAGAGTGACGAACGCCGTTCTGCTATCAGCCGTGATTGCTACGTATTCGGGTTCGAAGTCGGTGGAAGGGTTGGCGTCCGGAAAAATGCGTACCCCGGCGGCCTGGAGTGCGGTTTCCTGAGCGTCATAAGAGTCAAAGGTGAGGTTGGTAACAGTTGCGGATGTCGGTCCACCAGCGATGTCGATAATGCTGATCGAGCCCTTAGGATCCTGCACAACGCCGTTCGCATCCAGATAGCGCTCACCCTCGTTGGCAACGACGATCGTATTGCCGTCAGGAGAGAAGGCGAGGCTGTCAGGCAGAAACCCGACGATCACTGAGCCAAGATTATTTCCGTCGGCGTCGAAGAAGACGACCGAGCCGGCGACTCCGCCTTGGTCAGCCTCGGAGGCCACCGCGATCAGACCGTTCTTCACAGCCACGCTGTTCGGATTCAGGATATCGACCTGACGGACGAGCATCGGCGCGCTGGGATTAGATATGTCGAGAATATCCATCGTGCCTGCGCCGGCGTTGATAACAAACAGCCGCTGGCTGATCGGATCATGAGCAACGATTTCCGCCGCGCCCTGTTCGAAACTTCCCGTCTCGTACAAACCAATTGATGTCAGTTGGATACTCACAGGCCCCCTCCTAAGCAATACAACAAGAGGCACAGGAGCGGCGTCCTCACTGGCGCAACCAGTTGTCACCATATCCCCCCTCTAAGGCTGCCTTTTCAGACGGCAGCTCCGAGGTCGAATGTAGTGGAGCAGTGTGACAAGGGAATTTAAGTTTGATTAC
>JANNOQ010000080.1:0-2155 GCA_031399085.1 Rhodomicrobium sp. | reverse complement strand
CCGCAGGCGCGTCTTTATGGAATGCTGCGATGATGGCGGCCAGGTTTCGATATCTGCAATTTGCAGTCGACCGGAGGAGGCAAGCCCGTCGAACAGCGCGTCCTGATCGAAACGCCTCATCTCGATCACCCAGTCAACGGGAACGCCATCGCCGCCAAGCATCAACGCTTGACCGGACTGTTTACGCACGATTGGCAATACTCGCAGATAAAGATGGGGCGCTGTTTGCTGATTGAGGCTCAGTTCGCGCTCGCATACCTGCCGGCGCTTCTCCGATGTCGAGAAATCGAGATACGGCAAAATCACTGCGCGTTTTAGTTTGTACGCCTTATCGCCGGCCAGAAACACGATGGCCGCGCGAGTGTCGATCTGCTCGATGACAGTTGGGGGCTCGACATAGCTCTCCGGCTTCGAGAGAAATTCGATGGTCGCGGTCTGGTCTGAGATCGCTTCCTCCACAGCCAACGATTGCCTAAAAGGAGGCGGCCTTCCGGTTAAAGATCGCATCCTGTTCCCTCAGCGAGAATGCTGCTGCTGACTTTTCATTCTCGCGCCTTCAAACTTTAAGCCGTGCGTTGCCGCAGGCTTTGATCCAGGTCAAAGAAAACGGTTTGGTCGACTAAAATTCTCGCGTTATTAGTAACGCGGAGGGGGCCCGGGCGCGGCAACTATTGGCAGAACGTGTTTGATGATTTCGTCGCGGCGGGCGAATATCTGGAAGCGGAAGGCCTCACATCACCCAACGGATTGGCCATTGAGGGCGCATCAAACGGCGGCCTTTTAGTGGGCGCGATGCTCAATCAGCGGCCGGATTTGTTCGCTGCGCCCTTGGCCCAGGTCGGGTACATGGACATGCTGCGCTTTGATCAGTTCAAAGCCGGGAACTTATGGATTGATGAGTTTGGCTCTCCGGCACGGGAAGCGGATTTCCGTAACCACTTGAGTTATCCCCCGACCACAACATCAAATCCCGCAAGGCCTACCCCGCGATCCTTGCGACCAGCGCCGACACGCACGATCGTGTAGTGCCGGGGCACAGCTTTAAATATATCGCTGCACTTCGGGCGGCGGATATCGGACCCATGCCGCATCTCGTCCGCATCGAGACGCGCGCGGGTCATGGCACCGGCAAGCCAATGGACAAGATTATAGAGGAAACGGCGGACATGTGGGCCTTTGCCGCTCATTCGACGGGACTGAATGTGAAGCCGGTGACGTGAACAATGACTCTGAAGCGTCAGCTTGAGAAACGGAGATACATTGTGTGAGCGCCAAAGTCATGAAGTCTGGAGGAGTTATGCCGGAGAAACCAAGGAGACGAAAATGGGCATGCTAGAAGCGCGTTATCAAGCGCAAATTCTGTCTATTGCGTTAGCGCCCTTTCTAATTCTTCGTCTGATCGATATCTGGCGGCGGCGGGCACACGACCATGTTCAATCCGAGAATAAGGGAATAATCGAAATGAGAATATCGCGAATGCCGAACGTAGCGATTTCACTGAGAAACCTTGCCTAGGTGATTAATGCCTCCGGGCATGCCAATGAGTCCGCTAATGACCTCAAATTGACGAGTTTAAGTAATCCGCATTGAGGTACTGATGACTTCCATTCAAGGTTTAATGAGAACACTTTTGATGTTAACGAACTCGCGGATGCCGAACGTGGCGCATTCGCGACCATAGCCGGAATGCTTAACGCCGCCGAAAGGCAAGCGCGGGTCGGACCTAACATTCTCGTTGACGAAGCTCATGCCCGCTTCCAGCCTCTCGGCCGCGATGCGCTCACCCCGCGCAAGGTTCGCGGTGATAACGCCTGATCCCAGGCCAAATTCCGATGCATTGGCGATGCGGATAGCGTCTTCCTCGTCAAGCGCTTCGATAATCGCCGCCACAGGTCCGAACACCTCTTCGTCGTGGGCCGGTTGGCCCGGCTTAACATCAGTCAGCACGGTCGCGGGATACCATGCGCCGGGCTGATCTGGCACCTCGCCGCCGCATAAAACGCGCGCGCCCTTTGCGACGCTCTCGCGCACTTGCTCATGAATTTCATCGCGCGCCTGAACGCTTTGCATAGGCCCGAGCCTGGTTTCAGCTTTGCGGGGATCGCCCATCTGAATCGCGGCCATTTTAGCCGCGAAGGCTTGCTCAAAAGCTTGT
>JANNOQ010000077.1:0-1647 GCA_031399085.1 Rhodomicrobium sp. | reverse complement strand
TCTGCCCCATGGCATCTTTATCCCCGCAAACGCGGAGGTGCAGATCGACCAAGCCAAGGCCGTTCCAGCCGCCATACAGACATGCGATGTCAAGGGATGCTATGCGGGCCAGGCGGTCGATGACGCCATGCTGAAGGCCTTACAGACGGGCAAAACGATGACCGTCACTTTCCAAAACCTCAAGAAAGAAAAAATCGGCGTTCCGCTCTCCTTGAACGGCCTCGCTCCGGCGCTGGCCAAGGTGATGAGCTAAAGTTTAGGTGCGCGCGGCGTCGCAATGCAACGGACGCGGCGCGTATCAACACCAGCTATGTTAGCCTAAGCCCTCTAGAAATTGAAGCGCACCTTGGCGCTTGCGCCATGATACTCGGTATCCTCAGCGAACTTGCCCTCATAGCTCAGATTTAAGCTGACGCCGTTGTCGCCAAACAAATCAAAACCGGCCGACAGATCGGCATAAAGGTCGTCAAACTGCGAACTGATGGTGAAGGGGGACACGCCAGCGGGAGCGCCAGTGAAGCTCGATGTCAGGGCAAAGTCAGTTTCGCTCATGACAGTGACGCCAAAGCGTGCGAACGGCCGGATCGTCACCCGTTCGTTCATCTGCAAGAGTCCGCCAAACTCCAGCGCAGGCGAGGCGCTGAACACCCAATCCTCTTCGCCTCGCACATCCAGATTAGCGACCCCTGCGCCACTCTCGCGGAAATCTCCGTACCCGATATACGTGGCGTTCAGATCAATGAGCGGCTTTACATACCAGGATTGCCTGTCAAAGAGCTGGCTAACCCGCACTTGACCGCCAGCAAAACTCACTTCGTGGTCGCCCTCGGCTGAACCGATAGGGCCGAGATTAATGACCCGGGTCGTGTCATGCCAGCCGTAGCCGCCGAAGATGGCTGTCGCGACGGTGGTCTGGCCGAAGTTACCTTTTAGCACCAGGCCGCCCTGAACTTGATCCCCTTCCGACGAAGCGCGGTTATTGGTCTCAATCTCGCTGAACTCGTAAGAAAACGCGCCGCCCGCGAGCCAGTTCTGACTGATCCGCGTTTGCGCGCCGCCCGCCACGCCCCAAGACCTCTCGGAGCCGCCAATGTTATCTCGCGTGCGATCCCAATCGAGCGCGCGGCCCTTCGCTTGCGCCCAGAAGCATTCGCCGTCGCGGTTGACCAGCGCGCCGTTCTCGATCACCGGGCAGCTCATCATGGAGTTGAGAAAATGCTGGCTAGACAGGAGAGCCGCGTTGACGTGCGAGAGATAATGCTCGGGCTGCAGACGGTCGAGCGCGTCGATGACGGCAGCTTCGGTTGGCAGATTACGGATGTCGTTCAGCAGCGTTTGCAAAGCGCCGGACGGGTTCGAGAGGATCAGCGCGTCGAGGTAATCGACGGTCGCCTGCTGGTTGGGCGTTAGCGGCCCGGTGATCAACGCCGATATGCTGGCGAGCCGCACGATGAGGTAAAGCTCGTTGCCGCGGAAATCGAGATCGAAGTCGAACTCGCTGGTGTCGGCGACGGTGAGGCCGTTATCGACGATGACGCCCGGCGCTGAGGCAATGAGGAATTCATCGACGTCGAGCGAGTCGTCCAGAAGGTTCACCGCGACGGCCCCGGAGAAATCAGCCGTGCCGCTGATGGTCACCAGGTCGCC
>JANNOQ010000046.1:0-1989 GCA_031399085.1 Rhodomicrobium sp. | reverse complement strand
CGCGACTTGATGCCAGTGCGCTCGGTTATCCATTCGTCGCTCGTGTCTATCCGGCGCGCCAAATCATCGTTGCTGACAGCGTTGGCTGGCAGATAAGCCCCAACGCTTTTTACGACCGAGCGGATCATGGTCACACTGTCACCTCAAGCGACCTTTTCTTCGCCGTTCTGTAGAGCATTTTGAAACGTTTGCACGTCTTTTGCGATGCTTTCGACGAGTTTGCTGGAGGCCATGTCGTAGGCGAGATCAATTGCGCTCGCTATCCCGACCGAGTCGGCGCCTCCATGGCTTTTAATCACGATGCCGTTCAGGCCGAGAAACATCCCGCCATTCATCTGGCTGGGGTCCATCTTGTTCTTAAGGGCGCGAAACGCTCCTTGCGCCAGAAACGCGCCAAGGCGCGAAAAGAACGAGCGACGCATCGCCGACCGCAGATATTCGCCGATCTGTTTGGCGGTGCCTTCCGCCGTTTTCAAGGCGATGTTTCCCGTAAAACCTTCCGTCACCACGACATCGACCGAGCCCTTGCCGACATCGTCGCCTTCGACAAAGCCATGATACCGAATTGGCAAATCCGCCTTTTTCAACGCCGCGCCCGCGCGTTTGATCTCCTCGAGACCTTTCACTTCCTCAACGCCGATATTGAGCAGCCCAACCGACGGCTTCTCGACATGAAACAGCGCGCGGGCCAAAGCGGCGCCCATTCCGGCGAAGTCGACAAGCTGCGTCGCATCGGCGCCGACATTGGCCCCAACATCCAGCACGATGCATTCTGACGAGATCGTTGGCCAGATGGCGGCGATCGCCGGCCGCTCGATGCCCGGCAGCGTGCGCAGGCAGAAAACCGCCATCGCCATGAGCGCGCCGGTGTTGCCCGCTGAAACGCAGGCCTGCGCCTCCCCAGTTTTCACGGCGTCGAGCGCCTGCCACATGCTGCTTTTGCCCTTGCCGTGCCGCAGCGCCTGGCTGGGCTTCTCATGCATGGCGATGGAGACTTCGGTGTGGACGATGCGCGAGCGTGCGGCGAGATCAGGGTGCGCGGCGAGCGCCTCCGTAATCTGCGGCTCATTGCCGAAAAAGATAAACTCGGCGTCAGGGTGGCGAACGATTGAAATCGCTGCGCCGGGTATCACGACGGACGGCCCGTGATCGCCTCCCATGGCGTCAAGCGCGATACGAATTGAAGTCGCCATTTAAACGTTGCCCCTGTAGCTTCCCGCCTTGAGCGCGTCCGGCGTGAAGCCCTTTGTTGCGAGACCTTAGCTGTTTGCAAATGCCAGACAACTGAATTTTGGTTACGGGGCGTTTCAGAGTCGTACATCCCGTCGTCAGCGCCCGACGATTCCGCAGGAGTTGCGGCCTTAGTGAGCGCCGCCGCGCGTTTTCAGCTTGGACAGCACCACAAAGGGGTTGTCCGCGGCGAGCGCTGCGTCATCCGCCGGCGGCTTGAACTCAGCGCCAGGAGTGCGGGGATAGGGATCGAGACTCACGCCGAGCAGTTCCGTTGCGAGCGCGCCTAGATCGATTCGCCCGTCAACGAGCGGCTCCGGCGGATCGGGATCGTCAGCGCCAAAAACCGCATCTTCCGCCGGCTCAAACGCCGCAAGTTCCTCGGCGGGCCAGAATTCGAAATCGAAGTCCTCCTCCACGGTCGCAGCCAGCGCTTCATGTGTCACCACGCATGCCTGCTCGACCTTGGCGCTCAAGTGCCCGCGAAGCCGCGCTTTACCGCCACTGCGCGGCGTCAGGACATACTGCACATGAAGCCGCTCCACCGAAACGAGGCCGAGGAAATCCGCGAGCGCCAACCTCTCGTCCGCCGTCGCAGCACGCTCGCCGTTGAGCGCTTTTGCGCCGATTTCCCTGATATCGATCGGCCAGCACAACGGCGGCGGAGGCAACTCCGCATCAGACGGCATGCTTGATGCTCCGCACTTCCGGGAACTGGATATTGCCCTGCAGCAGGAGATTAAGCGGGAGCACGCCGAT
>JANNOQ010000069.1:0-34316 GCA_031399085.1 Rhodomicrobium sp. | reverse complement strand
TGCGGACCTTCGCATCGGCTTCGACTACGCAGCCCTCTGGCGGCATCGGGAAGCGGACGCCTTCTATCTGTCGCCCGGTATCGACGTTCCCGGCACGGCCGAGAGTGGCCGGTTCATTGGCCACCACGCGCAGGTCAACGTGAACTGGGCGGCGACTCCCAATCTCACCGTGCAGGCCGCCTATGCCCGCCTGTTCGCCAGCGACAGCCTCCAGAGCGCCGGAGGACGAAGTTCCGACTTCTTCCTGTTGAAAACGTCATGGAAATTCTGACGCAGGCGCGGTATCCGAGCATACGAAAGCAGACCTGATCCGACGCCGCATGCAATTGCGGTCTGGAGCAATCCTGGCCAGTAATTTAATCTGTGCGCGGAAGCTTTGCTGTGCTGTCAAGGCGGCGCAATTCCCGGCTGTCATTCACGCCGAGGGATCGGTCACCTCCACAGTCGCCGCGCCCGAAAGGTTCTGTCGAATCCATCGCGCCGCCTCGGTGACATCCGCGCCGGACAGATCATGGCCTGCGGCCACCATCGAGGACTCGACTTTCGCGCCCCGCGCCCTCAGGTCGTCTCCCAGCGTTGACCCGTCGCTTACAAAGGGGTCGTCACGCCCATCGAGCGCCAGCACGCGAGTTCCAGACAGGTCCACGTTAGGTGAATTCTCCAGCACCTGCATGCCACGCAGCAAAACCGCGCGTCGCACGACACCGGGATGAAGCTGGAGGACTGCCGCCAGCAGGTTCGCGCCGTTGGAGTAGCCGAGGAAGATAAGCCGTTCCGGATCGAGCCCGTAACCGGTCACGGCGCCTTCGACAAACGCCGAGAACGCCTTGGCCTCACCGCCTATATCCGCCTGATCGAAAGTCACGGCGTCGAGGCGACGGAACCAGCGATTGGTTCCTTCCTCGGTCGCTCGGCCACGCACACCGAGCAATGCCGAACGCGGAGCGATGCGACGGGCGATCGGCATCAGGTCGGCCTCGTTTCCGCCAGTGCCGTGCAGCAGCACTAGGGTCATGCCGTCCGGGTACTCCGGTCGGTTGAAACGATGAATGAAGGGGAGGTCGCGAATGGGGAACCGCTCCTCGCCCGGCAGGGCAAATTGGGGAAGCATTGCCTTCAGATCTTCGGCGCGGTGGGCATCACGAGGTGGCAGAAACAGGGTCTGACCAAGCGCGTCAGGCGCCTCGTCAACGGTCACACCCGGTCCATCGGTAGCGTATTCCATGAGTATGCCGGCAGGATCGCGAACATAAAGCGACAAGAAGTATTTTCGGTCGTGAACCTCGGTCGGTCCGTAGCCTTTAAGCGACAGCCGCATGGATCGAACCGCATCAGCATCCTGCGCGCGGAAAGCCATATGGTCTGGCACTCCGGCCCCCGCAACGGATGGCACGAAGCCCGAAACTTCCCTGATATCGACGATATCGGTATCGGAAGCCATGCGCTGCGTCAGGGCAGCACGCTGCGCGAACCTGTAACCGAAACGCGTCACGAACTCTGCGGTCTGTGCGGCCTTGTCACTCAGGACGGTGACACCCCGCAGCCGGGTAGGCGCGTCCGGAAGCGAAGCCGATGTAGCCAGCTCGGCGCCGACCAGTTTCACGATCATCCCGTCCGGGTCTCTGAGCCGTAGCACCGTCTCACCGAACTCGTGAGATGGCCCCTCCAGCGGAACTTTGGCAGCGAGCGCCCTGGTCAGCCAATCTCCGATTGAGGCTGGCGAAACCGCAAGCGCGACTTCCGAAACTTGACCAATGCCGGTGCGACCGCGGCCGGCGGCATCCCAGACAAGAAAGGTTAGCAGCGAACCCGGACTGCCAAGAGCGTCTCCATAGATCAGGTGCAGCTGCTCGGCATCCGCATAGCCAGCAGTCCGCTTCACAAGCTTGAGGCCAAGGAAACCGACATAGAAGTCTACATTGGCCTGCACGTCGGCGGTGATGCCGGTGACATGGTGAAGGCCAGTTTTTGTTGCTGGTATAGCGCTCTCGATCACTTGCCCGCCTCGCGCGTAAGGACGTTCTGCACCGCCGGATCAGCAGCGATCCTGTCATGCAGCGCCTGCACATTGGGAAATTCCTTCAGGCCGCCCGGCAGAAGTTTTAACGCCCAGCGGATCATCGGGAAGGCATAAGCGTCGATCACCGAGCGCCCCCCGTCAAGGATATATTCCCGGCCAACACGATCACTCAGCGCCCGGCCAAATGTTCGGGGCAACTCAGACGTCGTCTTCGGACCCGTCCGGATTAGCCATGATGTGATATGTGCCGCTTTCGCGGAAGCTGCGCACGGTGGCGAAGGTGTCCTCCATGAACTGGACGAAAGACAGCTTGCCGTTCTCTCCCCGAGCGAGGACCGAGAAGGGAGAGGTGACGGTCTTGCCCAGCGTCTTCGACGTATAGGTGAACACGCCGAAGATTGCGGCGCCGTCTTCGTTCTCGAAGGAGTCTTCGATCTTGAACTCGTCGACGGTCCAGTAGCGGGCGACGTCCATGAAGGCCTGCACCAAGCCGGCGACCCCGTCGGTCGTCCCGGCCCAGGGCAGGACACGCTTCACTTGGGGCTCGCCGTAGTTCAGCGAGACGTAACGGAAGTCGTCGGTCGTATATTGCTCGACGAACTCTAGATCGGTTGGGTTCGACAGCACCGTCCGAAGAATGGCGAGAGTCGAGGTCTCCGACTTCGGCGTCGCAACGGAAACGCCCTGCGCATTTTTGGTGTAGCGATCGAGGATCATGATCTCTTCCTTTCAGTGTTTCTCAGTGTCTCTTAAAGGTGCTTGGACCTCGGCGCGTGCCGGGAGCGTTCGCCTCGTCAAGCCGAGCGTGCGAACGCGAGCAGATCGGCGTTGACCACCTCAGGATGCGTGGCGAACAGACCGTGCGAAAGCCCGGCATAGGTCTTCAGCGTGCCGTCCCGCACCAGCGTGATCGCCTTGTGCGCCGAGTTCCCGATCGGCACGACCTGATCATCCTCGCCGTGGAGAATCAGAACAGGGACAGCGATCGCTTTCAGATCTGCGGTGAAGTCGGTCTCGGAGAAGACGGCGATGCAGTCGTAGTGCGCCTTTGCGCCGCCGGACATGCCCTGACGCCACCAGTTGTCGATCAGGCCCTGGCTGACCTTCGCTCCCTCTCGGTTGAAGCCATAGAATGGTCCGCTCGGAACATCGCGATAAAACTGCGCGCGGTTCGCCGCCAGCGCAGCGCGAAACCCGTCGAAGACTTCAGGCGGCACGCCATCCGGGTTCGCGTCGGAGCGGACCATCACGGGCGGAATCGCGGCAATCAGGACGGCCTTGGCCACGCGGCCGCGCTCGGCTCGTGCAACATAGCGCGCAACCTCGCCACCACCGGTTGAATGGCCGATGTGAATGGCGTTTTGCAGGTCCAGCGCCTGCGTGATTGCCGCGACATCGGCAGCATAAGTGTCCATATCGTTACCGGTGTCGGTCTGGTCGGACCTGCCATGACCGCGCCGATCATGTGCAATCACGCGGTAGCCATGAGAGAGGAAGAACAGCATCTGATTGTCCCAGTCGTCGGCGCTGAGTGGCCAGCCGTGATGGAACATGATGGGCTCGGCGTCTTTCGGGCCCCAGTCCCTATAAAAAAGACGTGTGCCGTCGCATGTGGTGATGGTCGCCATGATAAACCTTCCTTCCTCTGAGTTTCAGCAGGTGTTGGATATTGCACGGCAAGCCCAGCGCAGATCCGCGCGATTGGGAGCAGCATGGCCGTCGGAGGCTGCTGGTCGATGAAACGAGCTGGTAGTTGTGAGGGGTGAGACTTTCAGGTTTGCGGGAGGCATCGGCTCTCCTTTCGATCGGTGACACACTGGATTCGATCCCCTTGAAACCGCGCCACCGCGCCGGATCGCCATGCTCAGGTTTCATCGAATTGTGCGACACTTACTTCGCCGCTTCCTTGATAAGGTCAGCGACGACCTCCGGCTGTGAGACCATGACAACATGCGATGCGCCTTTGACGACGACTGTGCGCTTGGAACCTGCGCGCTCGGCCATGAACCCAAGCGCCTTTGCCGGAATGTTCTTGTCGCCATCGCCATAGACGAAGTACGACGGCAGCGACTTCCAGGCCGGTTCGCCGGACTTTTCCGTCAGCGCCGCTTCAGTGATGGGCCGCTGGCCGGCCGCCATCAGAACAGCCTCGCTGGCCGGAACGTCGTGCGCGAACTGATCGTGGAACTTCGTCTGATCGATGTAGAGATCAACGCCCCCGTCCGCGAGTTTGACGGGCGGCGCAAGCGCTTCGCCGAGAGTTCCCCCGGGGAACTTCCCGGCTAACTCGGCTGCGGCCTCCCCGGCATCCGGCGCGAAGGCCGCCACATAGACCAGCGACTTGACGTTTTCGTGCCCCTTGGCAGCGTTCGAGATGACTTGGCCACCATAGGAATGTCCGACGAGCACCACCGGGCCAGCGATGCTTCTCACAACGTCCGAAACGAGACGCGCGTCGTTCGATACGCTGCGCAATGGATTGGCGACGGCGACGGTCTTGTATCCGTCCTTCTGGAGATGCGCGATGACGCCGTTCCAGCTCGACGAATCGGCGAACGCGCCATGAACAAAAAGGATGGTGGGTTTGGCCGGTTCAGCGATAGCTTCACCGGAAACAAGGGAGTCAGCGACAGCAACCGTTCCAGTAGGCTCAGACATGATAGCTTCCTTCTCTGATTTCTTCGGTGAATTTCAGGATTGGCGTCGCGCTCTGGCGCGCACAAAATGTTAGCGCGTCGGCGTAAGCACTCGGCCTCGCTTTGTTGTGACGTTCGGACTGGCGAAACCTCCAGCAATTCAGTTTGAGCGACGCACCGTAAGTGCAGCGCCATAGCCGGCAATTGAGCATGGTGCGTCGGATGGTCGACTTGAGAAACGGGCGTTGGCGGTCTCAACTCTAGCGAAAGTTTGTGTGAAAGGCGGTGCCGAAGCTGCCGTGGAGGCGCCAGTCTTGCGGTCTCTTTCTCACTTGTGCGGCATTATGGAGCAGACTCACCATTAATGGTGATAGCCGCTAATCAGGCGGCTGCTTTATCTGGGATGGCACCCAAATCAAAGGTGTTTGCTCAGATACTGTTTTGCGGCAGTGATAACAGCACCGCTTAGAAGCAGATCTTTAATCCGGCTAAGCTCCTCTGGCGTTAGGTAGTGGAGACGTGTTGGCGTAACCAAGTGGTACGTCCATGTAAATAGCGCTGCTAATAGGACAACCCCAACGACCCGCAAGGCAATGCAGCTGGAATTTGACCGTTTCAGCCCGCTTGTGAGCGTTGCGCGCGGCGACTTCTTCCAAATCGCCAGAGGCAATTGCGTTGGCCTCGGCATTCGCTAATGTGTCTGCTCGGGGTTGAGGCGCGGCTAATCGCTCAGGCTGCCGCGGAATCTCCCTCCGACCTAGCAATTCCTCAACGGATTCGAGAACGTTAAACGGCTGTTGCCGCCGTGGCGGGCGCTGAGAGTCCGGCATAATGCGACTGAATCAAATCGTTGGAGATAACAACACCACGCGCATCAGAGCGATATGTAAGCGCCCAAGGGGTATTTGGCTGGTGGGTGAGGGACGACAGCGTGATGCCGTCCAGATGGCCGTAAATGTTGAATACTTGGTCAACTAGATCTCTTTCCAAAGGATCTAACTCACTCTCACCGGCAACCGGAATTTGCCCTATGGGATTGCTCCGATATTGCTTTATCGCGTGATATAGTGGCGGAATGACCGGTCCAAACTTCCATGCCTGAACCTCGTCACGAATCAACGGGCGTTGGTACAAACCTAACATCCAGCCGTGGCAGATGTAGACAAGCTTCAACATCTGCATGGGCGTTAATGTCCCGCCGCTGGCCCGCGCCAGTCCCAGCAAACATTGAGCTACCTTTAATGCGGAATGCATCTTTCCCTCGTCCGAATCATCGGCAGATATTACGGCATAACCGATAAGAATTGATTTATTTTGCGCGGGTGTGGGAAACGCTTAGTTTACTGCTCTTCCCTTTTTTCACCCACTACGGTGTTTCAGCAGGTTTCTTCTATACCGAGTTCGATGAGTGGCAAGTCAAAACCGCCGATTGGCCCCTCCGGACCATCACGATGCTTTTCGACGACGACACGGTAATTCTTGCACTCGCCGGTAAGTGGTTCACGATCGGCAAGGCACAGTAGAACGCTATCCACGTTCCCCCGCCATGCGGAGCCTCCGCGCAGTCCGGCACCCTGATCTTTACCCATATGGTGGATGACGCAAGTGAAGGCGCCGGTTTCTTGATGCATCTGAGCGAGAACCTGACATAGGCGAGCAACCTCCGCATTGCTGTTCTCGTCTTTCATGCAGAACGCCATGCTGGCGGTATCGATGATGGTAAGGCCGTGCACCACGTCAAAATGAGCGCGGAAATAGTCGCCACATTGCCTCAGTTCGCTGATGGTTTTGGCGAGCTGTTTTTCGTCGAAAAGGTTGCCGATTTTCCCGGAATAAGTGATCGGCAACAGATCTTCAATTCCAGCATATCGTTTGGCTGCGCGGAAGCGGTGCGCGATCGTCCCACCCCCTTCCGCTGCAAGATAGACGCCGGCCACCGGCTCGCGGATCTCGCGGCCTAGGAACGGTTTGGCAGCTGCAGCGCACACCATGAGGTGCACCCCGACGAAGGTCTTTCCTGCTCCAGACTGGCCGCCCAAAACGCCAGTCCCCTGCCGAGGAATTGCGCTCTGCACTAGTTCCAGAGGTGTGATGAGCGGCGCGTCATCGTCGAGCTGGAGGCCAAGCGGCAATTGTAATTCGCGGGCTGTGGGTTTAATGCGTTCGTCGATGCCGGGCTCATGCAACATCCGGGCGTGCTCCCGCGAGATGAAAAATTGTGCCGACGCCAATCCCGCCGCGCCGAAAAGACCGCCAGACGCGTTCCTGTACCCTTAAATCAAATTTCTCGCTGGTCGCTGACCACGGGTCCCAGACCGCTCGGCCGGCGTCCCCGTAGTGGTTCCGGAGTGCCATGCCGACACGAAGCCATACCTCGCGCTCGTTGGACGGGATACGCTGCAGTGCGTTCGCGATCCGTTGACCGTCATCAGAACGTGGACGCCAAACACGAGACGGGGCAACGAATGGCATTTCAATTGGAGGGAATGCCACGAGGATCTGATGAGCGCTATATCGAAGACGATTGCCCCCGATAACGCTGACAAAGTGTGGCGCGTCGGGGTTTTTCTTATGCAAGAAACCCGGCAGGCGCAGCACGCGGCTAAGATCGGAAGCTTGGCGGTCATGCCCATGTGAGGTCGCGAGGCGTTCCTGCACCGCCCGGTGATGATCGATCATCAGATCATCGCAAAGCCAGACCCGCTGAAATCTTCCCGGAGACGTGCTCACCACAAGTGATGGTATGAGCGGGAATTCGCCTTGCCAGCCGTAATCATCATCTTGCCAGATCGCGCGGACCCGCGTGACATGACATGTCCCTCGGCCTCTCAAGTCCGTAGCATTGATGCAGACGAACACACCGGCGCCGCGTGCGTTTAGGCTGGCCAATCCTGAAGCGTTGTCTGCGAGGGACCCATGAAGAATTCGGGCAAGGCGCGGATCGCGCCGTTTCTTTACATCGTCGACGGTCTGGAAAGTGAAGAAATCCGTGGTCGGATCAACGGCACTCAGAAACTGCTCCGCTTCTTGAACGTTTGGGGTGACGGGATGTGTGACTGAGACCGATCGTGTCTTGTGATTCACTTCGAGGCGGTTGTGGCTGCGTTCCGGTCCGGGCGCTTCGACATGTACTCGCATGTTGTTAGCCTATATCGGCGTGATGCGGGCGAGCGGCATCTTCGAGACGCAACAACCAAGCTTCGATCTCAGCTACGCGAACAAGCCGCCTTGTGCCGATCTTGAAGGAAGGAAGGACGCCAGCATTCATTGCCTCATACAGCTTAGTCCGACCAATGCCTGCCAGATTGGCCGCTTGGGCTGGCGATACGGCAAGGCGGTCAGGTGTAGGATATGGCGATAGAAGAGTTCTTTTGAGCACACGGGGCCTCCTGCGAATGCGTTGAAGCTCAGGCACTCTTGCGCGAAACGGCCGCACGAAAAACGCGCACGAAATTCAGGAATTTTCGAATTTCGTGCGCGGGGTGCGGGCCGAGCGAGACAGATCTTAGGTCGCTTCCCGCTCGAACTTGGGAATGTAGTTCTTAATCGTTCCGGCAGACGGAGGAGCTTCCGCCTTATTCCATTGCCCTAGTATGAAACTGGCCTGGTCCAGCCGATGCTGCGGCCACAGCGGGGACCGCCTCGCAATTTCCCAGATGTCCCAGATGGCTTTGCGTTCGCTGGGCCGACCTCGCTGCCCTGGCACCTTCTTACGCTTCCTGAGATAGAGATCCGTGGCCCCCCAATTGACCGCCAGACCATCGGACGTTCCGTAGGCGATGTCCGCCAATCCAATCAGCCGATATCCGCCCGGCAGAGGTAGATTCAAGTTTATGAGGCTTGGCGTGATAATCAGCCCTGGTCCTCGCGGAAATTGGTTGTTCAGGGCAGTCGTTACGCCGCTCAGGGTATTGCAGTCTTCCAGGTGGTCCGCGTAACCCGGCATCCAGCCACGGCGATCCGCTGGGCGGGATACAAGACCAAGAGAGACTAGCCGATCGCCGGCAACAAATCTGATCCCCGCTGGCTTCAGGCCGGCGGACACGGCAAGCGCGTTCAGTAACGCGGCTCGATCAAACCGCAGGAGCGTGACCTCGTCGTCGGCCAATTCACTCCACCCACTTAGGAGACAGTCATAGCCAAATTTACCATCGGGTCCCGGGATCACCTGGGCGGCGTGGGCATCGTCGCACTGCAGGCAAGTCACCTGTGTCGCAACACCGTGGCGGCGCAATATGCTGCAGCGCTCTGCTAGACGGAGTACGTCATCATTTTGGTGTAAGAGGACGTTTCGTGGAATCAACCGTTCGTGGCCAAGGGATCGATTAATCCAACTCGCCAGACAAGAAAGATCGAAGGCGCTTTCGCACTCTATTTCGGTTCCATGAACGGTGGTTCTTCCAGCCATGCTTCCATGATCTTGCGGTCTCTGAGGGAAGCGCCGTCAAAAGATCGGGAATTGTTTCCGCTAATCGTCACGCGGACCCTCCTACCGACATCTCCTGAGACTTCGACGGGTGGCTCGACTGTTAGCGTGATGGAATAAATGTGTTCCAGCGACCGTGCTTCTGTCGAAATTCCGGGGAAGATGAGGCCTTTCGATCGCCCTCGTTCCCCGAGCTGTGCGATCGCCGTACCGCTGAGGGGAACACGATGCTCCTTACTCGCCTTCATTCGACCCGGCGGCACGACCCAAAGCTTTTCCTTCTCGTCGATTTCAGACCAGGTTGCGCCGCGGACCTCGCCGGAGCGGGCCGCTGTCAGAATGACGAATGCCAGCGCTCTGGCGCCATGTCCCTGACGTAAGGCTAATTCAGCCATCAGCTCAGGTATCAGGCGCCAATCGAGCGCTGGATAGTGCACGACGGGACGCACCTTTGAAGTTTGAGGCAAAAGCCGATCAAGATGTCCGCGCCATCGCGCCGGATTAGCGCCTTGCCGAGCCTCAATTGCTGTCGCGTAATCCAGTACGGCTTCGACGCGCTGGCGAACACGGCTCGCCGTCTCCGGCTTCTCTGCCCAGATCGGAGACAGGACCGCGAGAACGTTTTCTGTTGTAATATCCCTCGCTTCAAGCTTCCCAAGCTCAGCGTAAACATAGCGTTCTAATGTGGAGCTCCATTGTGCCGCGTGCTTCGTGTTTCGCCACCCATTTCGCTTCGCGGCGATTAGCGCCTCCGCCGCATTCCGGAAATCCATTCTTTTGCTCTGCGCTTTAACGTTTAAGGGATCCTGCCCAAGCGCGATCGCTCGTCTGGCTTCCATTGCCCTCTCTCGCGCCATGGCAAGGCTTATTTCCGGCCAGGGGCCGAGCCCCATATCTCGGCGGCGTCCCTTAATTTGATAGCGCAGCACCCAGGACCGAGCGCCGGAGGCTTTGACCAACAGCATTAAGCCGTGCGCGTCTGAATAACGGCCGGGCTTTGCCGTCTCGACCTTCCGCACCGAAAGCGCCATATTCGTTCCCACAGAAAGACGCGGTTTCAGGCATACGCGTACGTACGGAGATGATCAACTACGAATTCAATTGACTGGAAATCCTTGTAAAACTCGGACGGCTGCGAACATGTCCGGATGACGACGATCAGCAATATGGCGGACTCCCTCTCCGCTAAATCCACGTCAGCGCGCGATCCGAGCGCCGTGTTTGGGGATGCCAAGAATTTGCGCCCTCGCCGCCGCGACGCGCAATCATTGTTTCCAATATTTCGCGATCATCGCTGCCAGGATGTTCGAGAAATCATCCGTCCACGGCTGCAGCTCAACATTCGCCAATTCGTTAGAAATATTGGGCAGGCTGGAGATTTGCTTAAATGCAGCCTCGCTTTTTGCGACATAGATGACCGTGCTGCTGATCGCATCCAAGGTTACCGGCCTATCCAGATCGAGCGCGGTGGCGAACCAAACGTTTGGTAACGACCGGAGTGTTTTAGAAGCCACTGAAAGCAGGTCCAGATGCCGATTTGAAAGATGAAGAATCAGCACGCCATTCGGCTTCAGCTTTTCCAGATAAAGCGAGATCGCCTCGCGCGTCATGAGATGAACAGGCAGCGCATCGGACGAAAAGGCATCTGCGAGTAAAAAGTCAAAGCTTTCTGGGGCCTCTTTTGCGATTTTAAGCCGGCCGTCGCCGACGATGATTTCCGCGTCCGGCTGGCAACGCGACAGATAGGTAAATTTTTGCGGGTCTCGCGCAATCCGAACGATGGCAGGATCGATTTCATAGAACGTCCAGCGATCCTTCGGCTGGACGTAACAGGCCATGGATCCGGCGCCGAGCCCGATGATACCGATATGCATGGGCTGATCGGCGCCGGCGATCAAACGCGCGGTGCTGAGCCCGAGAGCGATCGGCGAGTTTGGATGGAAGTAGGTTGCCGGTACAGGGTCGGTTATCGGCTCGCCGCCCGCCGTCTTGAAACGCTGTGCGCCATGGATCGTGATCCCGTGATAAAGCACGTGCACGGCCCCATTTTCATTCTCCGTGACCTTGAGAACTCCAAAAAAGCTGCGTTCGGTCTGCCCTTCGTTTAACGGCGAGGGAAGCAGGAAAACCACACCCGTCATCAGGGCCGCCATCGCCATCAAGGATGCCGGTTCGCGGCGCGTGAGAAAAGCGCAGATGCCGAGTGTCAAAACGATCAGAAGGTGACTGGCCGGCGAATACGGCAACAGGTTGTGATCGTGGGTAATCCTCAATGCAATGATCAGCGCAAATCCGACGCCTAGTGTGATGACAAATTTGTCAAAAGTCCCGGCGCTCAATCCTTTAAGGCGGAAAAGCGTCTTTGGGCGAAAAGCCATGCCAAATAGCAGCAGCAGGGGAAATTCATAGATCGTTCGAAATATGTTCGGAGCGATGATCGCGGCGAAGATGCCCCCCAAAACGCCGCCGAACGACATCCAAAGGTAAAATTCCGTCAGATGATTTGCCGATGGCCGGCTTTCATAGAGTTCGCGATGACAAATCATGCTGGTTGTGAAGAACGCGCCAAGGCCGGCCAGACATGTGACTTTCCAGAAATCGCCGCCACCCCAGCCCAGGAAGCAAATCACTAGTGTCAGGAATGGCAGTTGCAGCGTGGACATGGCGCGGAACAAGTTCTGACCGCCTTGGCGGAAAGCGAACACAAACGTCACTAGAAAGAGTGCGAGCGGCGGCAGCCAGATGAAGGGAGCCGAAGCGATATCCGTGGTCAGATAGGTCGTGAATGCAACGAGCAAGCCCGATGGAATGAACGCCAATAGCATCCAACCGCAACGCTGGCGCCAGCCAAGCTTTTCCCTAGTGTTGCCGGCTAAGCCGGTGAGCGGCAAGGACCGAGGAGATTGCTGCGACAGAAACAGCGCGGCCGCCAACGCGATCATGACAATCAATGCCACGAAGCCGGCACTCCAGAACGTCGATTGGAGCGACAGGCCAAAGAAAGGCTCCAGCAGAAGCGGGTATGCGAGCAGCGCCAACAGGCTTCCAAGATTGGAGGCCCCGTAGAGAAAATAAGGGTCGCGAGCTCCAGCATCGGAGCTGCGGGAGAACCATGCTTGCAAAAGCGATGCATTTGCGGACACCGCAAAAAACGGCAGACCTACTCCGAGCGTTAAAGCTTTAAACATCCAAAGATAGGCAGCGTCGGCAGGTGGATCGCTAAAGCCGCTCCCTAACCCGACCGGAAGGAAAAGGAGTGCGAAAATCATCAGCCCCAGATGAACGCCTACGGCAACCCGGCCGCTTAAATAGCGATTGAGCAAATGGGCATAAAAATAACCGGCAAGCAAAGCGCCTTGGAAAAAGCACAAGGAAATCGCCCAAACGGAGGGGGCGCCCCCGAGCTTAGGTAGGACCATCTTTGCGAACATTGGCTGAACGGAAAAAAGCAAAAATGCAGAAAAAAAGAGCGTCAGGGCGTAGAACCCGAGTAACAGGTTGCCGGAGGCAAAAAATATTTGATTATGAGAGAATTTGCTGGATCGTTTAAATTGGGCTCGTTTTATGTCGACTGGGCCAACATCAGTGCCAACCATGATCGACCTCACGTTCCAAACAAATTTTTAATGATGTAGACCGCGATTCATCAGCCAATCGCCGCGAGGGGAAGTCCTGGATCGGAAGCAGCACGTGATCCGCTTGTGATTTCCGCGCGTCCTTGGCCCTCATCACTCGTGCAAGCTAACCTTCAAAGGTTACGGCTTTGTTGCCCCTCACTGTCGACACGGTTTTCCAGCCGCGGCGGATGGGCCACGCGAGCAAACGACGGCAAAAACCATTGGACGCAAAGCCGACGGAACGACCGTCCGTCGTCTCACCTGCTTAGCCGGCGTGAAGTTCAATTATTTGGCAGGAAATTCGGCTGAGCCGAGGATCGTAATGCTCGGCTCAGCTCGAACAACTCAGTTTGTCCGTGTTCCGCCCGCGGCCTGCGCGATTGCCTTGGCAAGGTCCTCGCGCTCTTCGCACCCATCGGGGCAAAGTTTGGCCAGCCGGACAAGATTGGCCTGCGCCTTCTCGATCTGGCCGAGCTCGACGAACATTTCGCCCTGATATTCCAGCGCACCCTTATGGTTCGCGTCGAAATCGAGCGCCTTTGCGTAGAAGGTCGCCGCCTGCTCAATGCTGCCGCTCTTGCGGTAGCTAAAGCCAAGCAGATTGTAGATGTCGGCGTTCTGCCGGGTTTGCAGCAACGGCGTCAGCTCGGCGATCGCGCCAGCATAATCCTTGGCCTTGATCTTGGCGCGCGGGGAGGTGAGGTCCGGGGCATCGTTCAAAACGATGGAATCGATCGCATTTGCGCCCGTCGCCGACAGCAGCGACGCCGCCACGACTAGGGCTCTCAATGTCAGCCTAAGCATGATTGTCTCTCCGTTATGGTGAAGAACGCCGGATCCGAGCCGGCGCAGTCCGTTGCGGCCGATTCAAAGCTTGGCGGTCGTCAAAGCGTAGCCGGCGCCATCGGCCGCGAGCGTGCCAACGCCTGGAAACGGGAAGTGGTAGCCGCAGATCATCATCTTGTCGGCGATCACCCGATCCATCAGCTTGCGCCGGGACGCCTCGGCCAATGCGCCGTCCTGGTCATAGGCGCCGCGCCAGCCGGGGTTGGCTACGACCAGGGCAGGCACATAGCAGGTGTCGTTGGACAGCATGAGTTGGTCGGAGCCGGAAGAGAGGTGGAAAGCGCGATGGCCCGGCGTGTGGCCGGGCATCATGACGAGCCGCACGCCTGGGGCAACATCGGCCTCGCCGGTCACTTGGCGAATATTCTTCCAATTCGGGAAGGTTGCCTGGATGCGCCGGGCAAGCGGCTTGCGCCCCTCAGGCAGCTTTTCGATCAGGGCCGGATCGGTCCAAAATTTATATTCGACATCGGAGACGATGATTTCGGCGTTCGGGAAGACCGGCTTGTTGGTCTCCTTCTCCATCAGGCCGTAAATATGGTCGGGATGAAAATGCGAGATAAGGACAGTGTCGACTTTCGCCGGGTCGAAGCCGGCGGCGATGAAATTCGCCATGAACTTGCCAGCGGTCGGCTGCACCTGCCCGCCAGTGCTGGAATCGCACAGAATGACTTTATCGGCGTTGCGAATGACGCTGACCGTAAAGGGGATCGAAACAAACTCGGCTGGCAGGGCGGCCTTGGTCATGGCGGCCTTGACATCGTCGACGGATGCGTTGGCGATAAATGCTGGATCATGCGGCTTTTGCCAAATTCCATCCCAGATCGCGGTGACCTCCGCCGAGCCGACCTTGTAGGTGACGAACGGCTTGGCCGGGTCGAGTGTCGTCTGAGCGAAAGCTGGGTCTATGACGAGGCGCGACGTGACGCCGAAAGCGGCGGCAAGGCCGGCGCCGATCATGATCTCGCGGCGGGACATATTGGACATCACGAGTTCCTTCCAACGGAAAACCGGATCGCGGACGCCGCGATTGTCACGACGCCTGGCATCTGGAAGACTCCGCCCGCCCGAACTTTATTCCTTGCCGGTCGCGAGAACGTCAAAGCGGCGGAATCTGGAATAAACTGGGGTGCTGCGGAGTCATAGTTCAGATCGGCCATACAGATGGGACTGGGGTGACGGACAACGCAAAATTCGAGCGGAGGGCGCTGATCCATATGGACGCCGCGCATAATCTGGCGCTTTGCCTGCTTGGCGAGCGCGCCGACGCGGAGGATGCCCTGCAGGACGCCTATCTCCGGGCCTATCGCGCCTTCGACCAGCTGGAGGGCGACGATATCAAGCCCTGGCTGCTCACGATCGTACGCAACGTCTGCTATCGCCGCCTGCAGGAGCGCCGCCGCGCGGGCAATGTCATCTCGCTGGATGAGGCTTTATCCCCGCGTCCGGGCAGCGCCGCGCCACGTTTGGAGATCGCGGCTCCCGATCGCTCCCCCGAGGACGACACGATTAATAATTTCGACCAATCCGTTCTCGCACAAGCCATTGCTGCGCTGCCGCCTGCCTTCCGCGAAGTCATCGTGCTTCGAGAAATCGAGGAGTTATCCTATCGCGAAATCGCCGACATTATCGGCGGGCCTGTCGGTACGGTGATGTCGCGCCTGTCGCGGGCGCGCGAGGCGCTCCGAGGCCAGTTGACGAGCTTATTCGAGCGGGATGACAGCGATGCAATGTGACCGGGCACGAGAATTGCTCAGCGCCTTTGGTGATGGCGAGCTTGCGCCTAACGACCGGGACGCCGTCGCCGCTCACATCCAAAGCTGCGGCTCGTGCAACGGCATATTGGCCGATGATCGTCGGATCGCACGGTTGTTGAAGCGCAAGGGCCGGATATCGGCACCGCCGGCATTGGCGGCACGGTTGCGCCTGTCGATTGCAAATGCCGAGGCGCGCGACCGGTCTTGGACCAAGACCGGCGCGGCGGACCGCTATATGCCCCGCTCATCGCAAAGGATCACGCATTTTGGCAAACGCGCGGCGGCATTGGCGCTGGTCTGCGTACTTTCGGCCCTGGCGACGGGGTGGATAATGACAGGCGCCGGTCAGGTGGACGGGCTAGAGCGCGATGTCATCAACGCACATATCCGCTCGCTGCTGCAAGACTCGCCGGTGCAGGTGGCCTCTTCGGATCGACATCAGGTCCGCCCCTGGTTTGCCGGACGCGCCGATTTTTCGCCCGCCGTGAAAGATCTAGACCAAGACGGGTTCATCCTCGTCGGCGGGCGTCTCGACTATGTCGACAATCGCCGCGTCGGCGCTGTCGTCTATCAGCGCAGGCTGCATATCATCAACGTCTTTATGTGGCCGTCGCCCACGCCTGCCGACACCGTGCCCCGTATTGCCGCGCGAAACGGCTATACCATGATCTCATGGAGCCGGGGCGGGCTCGCTTATTGGGTCGTCTCCGATCTCAATAGCGACGAGTTGCAGCTTCTGGTCCGCCTGCTGTGATGTCGGTCTCAGCCGTTGCGCGGTTGATCTAGCCAAAGGTTTGTAGCGTTTGATATATATGCTAACGGCGGGGTCGGAGCCGCTAGCTTTTGGCTCCATTCGACGCAAAACGTAGCCTTTAGGACTGAGGGGAACATATTGCTTTTGCGTGCCGGACGAGCGTTGCGTGTCCCGCCGATCATCGGTGCAACCTTGCTTACGCTGGGCATCATCTCACTGCCGTTGCTGGCGCAGGAACAGATTTTAGGCGAGCAGGATGAAATCGTCCTGACGCCCGCGCAGAAAGCCTTCGTCGATAAACACGTCAAATCGCCCGGGACGGTGAAGGTGGATGTGATGAAGGCCACGGGCGCGGAGACACAGGGGCCGCCCGGCGATCGCTATGCGAAACTTGTGCTGCCGCTCCGCGAAGGCAAGGACATCACACTCGTTCGCACGAGACCTACGATCACGAGGGCGGGCGGCTTCACTTGGCGCGGCGAAGTGGAGGAAACGGGCGAACGGGCCGTGCTCATGCTGTGGGAAGACGGCCATCTCTCGGGCTATTTCGGCTATAAGGGGCACGTTTTTAGCGTCAACCACATTGGCGATAGCGTGCACACCATGGAGGAAATTGACCCTCTCAAGCTCCCGCCGGATCACGCGCCGGGCACACAGGCGAGATCCCGGGGCGCACCGCCGTCTGAGCCAACGGTTGAGGCGTTTTCCGATGCCGAGCGTCAGGCGCTGGAAGCAAAAACCATCACGATCGATGTGATGCTGCTCTATACCAGGAAAGCGGCCAGTAACTATATCAATGACCCCGGAAATCTGCTGGCGCTCGCGATTGAACAGGCCAACGAGACCTTCAGGAACAGCGGGATTGGCAATATCAGCTTGCGGCTGGTGCACAGCCAGCTGACCGATTACGACGAGACCGACGGCGGACATTTCCAGCATCTCTATCGGATGGTCGATGGGGATGGCGCCTTCAAGGACCTCAAGACGTTACGCAACGAGAAAGGCGCCGACGTCGTCGGCCTGGTCATGGACAGTCCGAGCGGCTGCGGTCTCTCGACCCGCGTCGGCGCGGATGCGGATGAGGCGTTCTTCGTCGTGCACCATGCTTGCGCCGCGATCACGATCACCATCGCTCATGAGATCGGACACATTCTTGGAGCACGGCACGACCGCGCAATCGACTCCAGCAACTCGCCATTTGCGTTTGGGCATGGTTACGTCAATGGCGGCAAATGGCGAACGATGATGGCATATAATCAGGGATGCGGGGGCTGCCCGCGCATACCCTATTGGTCTAACCCGCGGGTCCTATACAAGGGTGAGCCAACCGGCACCGCCGCTGCCGACAACGCCAGGGTCATTCTGGAACAGGCTGAGCGCGTTTCCAACTTCCGATAGCGGCAATCCCCCAAAGCGCCGAATTTCAGGAAAGTTCTCAAAAAAACGAATGGCTCTCCCGGAGCCGAATAAGAGCTGCCGCGCCAGTGTTGTGTTGCCGGCGGCGTATCCATGCGCCCTACGCAAAGGAATTCGAAATGACGGTTGCAATCAAGCAGGGCACGGTCTTGCGAAACGCTTTCAACAAGGAGACATTCATCTTCTCCAAGCCTGTCGATCAATCTGGGCTCGCCGCATTCGATGTTGTTCTCGAAGAAGGCGGATCGGGCGGTGGCAACGCGCTTGTGCATGTGCATCCCACGGCGGAGGAGACCTTCATCGTCCGATCGGGGCGCATCAAAGTTGTGATTGGCGGCAAAGAGCTGATCGTCGAGGCGGGTCAATCGGCGACCGTCCCGCCTGGCGCGGCACATTATTTTCAGAATGCGACGACGGGCCGGGCGGAATTGACGGTCGAATTCCGCCCAGCCCAGCAGTGGATTCGCTTCTTCGTGAATTTCGGGCGCCTTGCCGAGACGCGGCCGGATTGGTTTTCTGCCAAGGGCGATCCGCATTTTCTGTTGATCGCTCTGGTGCTTAATGCCTATCGCGGTCACCTCTACCTGGCCGGCTTGCCCGTCTTTCTGCAACGGCTTTTGTTTGCGCTGCTCGCACCCCTGGCACGCTTTAGAGGCTACCGTCTAGAGCTGACGCCCTCCAATTCATGACCGCAGGCGATCCTGCCATTGAGCATTAACCCGGCAAAGCGTTGGCCTCAGCGAGCCACATCGACGTGGTGCGCACCGTGTGGAAGCGGAATGCGGCCGAGGCGCTCAAGCGATGCGGTTGCCCCCTTCACGACGCGGAAGACTTCAAGGCCCGCGCCTGCCTCCCGGCCAGCATCGTCATGGCCATGGAAGACTGTGGCCAGGAAGTGGTCGCCGGTCAGATCGAACGTTCCGCCTTCGGGCAACACGCCTTCGAACGGGTAGTCGGCAAGTTTGGCGATGACGCCGCTGGCGGGGTCAAAGCTCAAGAGCGTCACCGTCGCCTCGCGCTGAAACCGCTGGGACGTGGCGGGGAAGGCCGTGCCGCGCATGTTGACGGTGGCGACGAGCCGGCCGTCCGGGCTGATGGCGATGCCCTCGGCGGAGAGGTCTGTGGCGGCGCCGCCAATGCGCTCATGGATGGCCGCTTGGCCGGTCTTGGTTGGATCGGCGAGGCGCACCACGCTAATCGTCGATGGCGTTTTTGGCATGCGGCCTTCGAAGTCTGTCGCGGCAAAATTCCTGCCCCAATTGGAGGTGAGGTAAAAGCGCCCATCCGGGGTGAAGCGGCCAACGAACGGATCTGCGCCGACTTCGACGGCATTGCCCCAGGCGCGCAGCACGGGATTGGCGTCCGTCCCGGCCACCTCGAAGAAGGCGACGCGGTTCTGAGTGGTGATGTTGACCGCGATGAAGCGGCCGGAGGGATGCCAATGGACATTCGTTGCGAGCACCCCGCCGCGCGGTCCAGCGGCGGTGCCGGTGATACCCCCTTCAGCCAGATCGAAGCGCGTCACGGGACCGAACCGGCCGTTCGCATAGGGCACGATCTGAACGAAACTTGCCTCTGGCGCATTTGAGACCACCGCGATGCGCGAGCCGTCCGGGCTGAGGGAAAGGCCGTCTGGGAAAGCGGCGATCTCGGCCGTATCGGCAAGGCGCGGCGCTGATTTATTCGACAGGTCAACGGCGAACAAGCGCCGGCCTGGCGGCAAGTCGCGCAAGGTCTCGCCCTCCTTCGGGCGCTCGCCGAGGCGTTCGGTAATGAAAGCCGTTCGGCCATCGCGCGTGATGGCGAGGATTTCCGGGGCCGCCGTGACGGAGTTCGAGACCGGCAATGTGCCGGTGGTGATTCGGCCATTGGCGATGGAGAGGACGGTGAGCAGGTCGCGGTGACCGGCCTCGCGCGGCGCCAGGCGGCCGGTGGCGTAGGTCTGGCCGACAAAATCGCCGTCCGAGATGACGGCAATGGTTCCCGCTGAAAGGCTGGCGGCGAAGGCGGGCAATTCGGCGGCCGCGACAGGGAAGGCGGCGCTGCCGAGCAGCGCGGTCAGCAATGAGCGGGCCAGCATGCTTTTCATCACGATTACTCCATGTTTCACAGTCCGTGGCGCTCGAGGCAAGCGCTTGCACAACGAATAAATGGGTGCAACGTTGATTGGCATCCAATTGCAATATTGCCCTCTGTGATAAGAATTTAGTATCAAGTGCGGTCATGGATATTCGCTCGCTCGTCTGTTTTATCGCTGTCGCCGAGGACCTGCATTTCCGCCGGGCGGCGGATCGGCTCAACCTGACCCAGCCGGCGCTCAGCCAACGCATCCGCGTGCTGGAGGGTGAAGTCGGAGCGGCGCTATTCGAGCGCGACCGTCGTCATGTCGCGCTCACGCCTGCCGGTTCAGCCTTCCTGGAGCCGGCCCGTGCGGCAGTCGCCAACGCCGATTTCGCCAAGGTTCAGGCCCTGCGCGCGCTTCGCGGCGACGTCGGCCTGCTGCGGCTCGGCTTCACAGTTATCGCATTCTACGGAGTGCTGCCGGAGGCGGTTCGCGCCTTCCGCTCCCGCTATCCCGACGTGGCCGTGGAGCTGGCCGAAATGAACTCGCCATCGCTGGAGGCTGCGCTCACCGCGGGCGAAATCGACCTTGGCGTGCTCCATCCCCCGCTCACCGCGCCCGGTCTGATCGAGCAGCTTTTGCCGGATCAGCGGCTTTTGCTGGCCTTGCCGGCTTCACATCCGCTTACGGCAAATGCGACGGTGGCCATGGCGGACTTGGCGGGCGAACCTTTCCTGATCGCGCCGCGCGCCATCGGTCCCGGCATTTACGACCGGGTCATTGCCCAGTTCGGCGCGGCGGGCATAAGCCCTCACATCGCCCAGGAAGTTACGCCGATGACGACTCTGACCGGGCTGGTCGCCGCTGGCGCCGGAATGGGTTTTGTCACCGAAGGCATTGCCACAGTGGCGCGTCCCGGCGTTGCCTTCCGGCCCGTTAAGCCCGAACCGCCGCGCCTGCCAATGGCAGCGGCGTGGCGCGCGCCGCAGCTCTCCCGGTCAGGTGAGCGCTTTCTCGAAATTGTTGCCGAGCTGACGGTGGTTAAAAGTATCGTTTCAGGCTAACTAGTTTGGCAGGTTGCCGCGGCGCGTTTCAATCCGGTGCCTGCCGCTGAAACTGGTTTGCCCGAACATTCTTAGCCGCGAGTTCGGCGGTCTGCAAAACCCGCTTCTCCCGCGTCTCGGGCCGTTTTGCCTGTTTGATCCATTCGAGGATGCCCCGTCGTGTTGATGGCGGAAAGGCTTCGAAATTCGTGCGCGCGGGCAAGAACCGCGCAAACGCCCGCTCCAGATCGCCAGGGATCAGCAGCGCATCGACTTCATCGAGCATCGACCATGAGCCATCGGCCCTGGCCCGGTCGATCTTTCGTCTCCCGGCGGTTGTCATCAGACCCGCGGCAATCATCCGCTCGACGCGCTCCTTATTCGCCTTCGACCAGGCGCTGCCCGTCTTGCGGGGGGACAACAGCAGCATGGTCCGCGTCGCGTCGAGCTTGCGCGGCAGGCTATCGACCCAGCCGAAGCAAAGCGCCTCCTCGACAATTTCATTGTATTGAAGATGCCGGTCGCCGGCTGATTTCTTGAACGTCACGAGCCAGATGCTGGCGGTCTGCTTGTGATTGGCCTCAAGCCATGACCGCCATTCGGCGCGACTCGCGACCTGGACCTTTTCAAAGTTTGCCTTGCTGTCTTTCGCCATCGTGGTTCGAGCGGTCCGGCCTGCCGGTATCGGGGCACTCTGAGGTTTTGGAGGGTCCCGCGTGATAGCCTCACTCAAGGCATGACCGCAGGACAAGCAACGCGGCGAGAACATTGACAGCGGGAGGAGCGGATTGCAACGCGGACTCGGCGCGCGCTCCGCCGTGCTGCAGCGGGATATCACGGATGTCGCAGAGCGCGCCGCCCTTATCGGTAAAGCGCACGTTCGGCTTCAGCGGCGGTTGTTCGGGCGGCGCATCCTCCCCGATCTCCGTTACCGTGAAGCCGTGCGGCCCCTCCCCGCTCTCGCGCAGCGCCGCCATATGCTCGAAGGCCGCTTCCAGACTGCGCGCATGACGGCCAATATCGAACAGCCGTGCGCTGCTTCGGTTTTGCGTCAGCCGATCGCGGATTTCGGCGAGCCCGGACGGATCGCGCGCCAGGCTGAGAGCCGTGCGCTCATAGTGCTCCAGCGAATAGGTGACGAGCTCGGCGAGACCGGCCGCCTGCAACAGGCTGCCGCACACCCGCGCGGGAAAACTTTCGCCGGCGCAGGTCAACACCGGCAGGCCGGCCCACAGCGCGTCGCTCGCACTTGCATGGGCATTCATCGGCAGCGTGTCGAGGAACAGGTCGGCCAGCCGATGCCGGGCGAGATGCTTCGACAGCTCGATTTTTGGCGCGAAGATCAGTCGCGCCGGATCGACGCCATTAGCGATCGCCCTGCGCTGCAAATTTTTGCGGACCATGCCGTTGGCTTCCAGCAGCCAAAGCACGCTGCCCGGAATTGCGTCCAGCAGCCGCATCCACACGCAAAACATCTCGGCTGTAATCTTATAGCTCTGACCAAAGCAGCAAAACACGAAGCCCTGATCGGGAAGGCCGCACGCCGCTCGCGATGGGCCGTGCTCCGCCATTGGCCGTGCAGCGTCATTCGGTTGATGGCAGCCGGGAAGGTGGACGATACTTTCGTCATAAAAGGGCTGCTGGTCCGCCGGCAGGGCGAAATCGTCGGCGATCACATAGTCGATGAAATCGGCTCCCATCGGACCCGGGTGGCCGAGATAGTTCACCTGGATCGGAGCCGGGCGGCAGGCCAGGATTTCGGGCCGGCCTTCACAGCTGTATCCCTTGAGGTCGATGAGGATGTCGATCCCGTCCGAATGAATGCGCTCGGCGGCTTCCGCATGATGCAAATGGCCGATGCGGATGAAATGGTCGAAGCCTTGCATCAGCCGGCGGCGGATGCTGCTGCCGTCATCGCGGCTGAAGCAATAGCCGTAAACGTCGAAACGGCTCCGGTCGTGGCGCTCGATCAGCCCCGCGATCGCGCGGGCGCTGGCATGCCCGTAGAAATTGTCGGAAAGGTAGCCGATGCGCAGACGCGCGCCGTCCGAGGCACTCCGGGGCGGTGCGTAGGGGAAAGGCCCAGCAGCGGTGCGTGGCACACCCTTCGCCCATTCGCGCGCGCTGAGCAGATGCTCCTCCGGGCCGCAGGACATGTTGAGGACGGCGAAGGGCGCGACACGCTCACCCTTGCGATAGGTCGAGGAGAGGATTTTCTGCTCCGTGGCGGCAAGCCCGTCCCAATCGCAAGCGACCCGGCATAGATGATAGTAGTCGGTCAGGGCGCTGGGGTGGTTGGGCTCGAGAGACAGTGCTTTGGCGTAGGTCGCGATGGCGTCGCCGAGCTGATATTGCCGCCAAAGCGAGCCAGCCATGTTGACATAGGCCGCTGCCAGCTTCGGAGCGAGTTCGATCGCCCGCCCATAGGCCACGACAGCCTCGCCGTGCCGGCCGCTATGATCCAGCACCACGCCCATATTCGAATGGGCTTCCGCATAGTCGGGATTGAGGTCGAGAGCGGTCTTGTAGGCATCCAGCGCTTCGGTGTTGCGGCCCAGAAGCTTAAGCGTCATGCCGAGTTTATTCTGGGCCTCGGCGCAATCCGGCGTGGTCGCGATGGGCGTTTCGGCTTCTTGCCGATGCTTCGGAAACATTTCCGCTCCGCTTATTCTTATTTTGGCTTTTAAGCCACGCCAGCCTTTGTGGGGCGGAGCTTCGAGCGTTATCCGGTAACGGGATTCCCTTAGCAATGGCTGAAGGGAAAAGGACGAATTTGATCCATCTCGGGATTTTGACGTCGCTCCATAGCCGGAAGCGCCGAATTCCCCGGTATCTTTATCATCTATGCTATATTCAGTGAGTTGCTGAATCGTTGGGCTGCGCGGAGCCGCTCGCTGCACCCTCGGGATTAAGCGCCAACCTAGCTGTGTCAGGTTATTTGACGCGGCGCAGCAAGCTGCTTAAATTCCTGCTTTATTCAGCGTTTACGCCGAGGATTGAAACGAATTGTCCACTCGTCAACGACCCCCGATCATGCAGCGCGCAAAGGAATTTCAGCTTGCGAAGGACTTAACGTCTTCCGGCTTCGGCGCGCAGGGCGATGGCGCCAGCGTGAACGATCTGAACGAGCGCTCGCGGGCGATTTTCAGGCAAATCATCGAGACCTATTTGTCGACCGGCGAGCCCGTCGGCTCCCGCAATTTGAGCCGCACGCTGCCGATGACGCTGTCGCCGGCTTCCGTGCGCAACGTCATGGCCGATCTGGAAGCGCTCGGATTGATTTACGCGCCGCATACGAGCGCGGGCCGGCTGCCGACCGAGTCGGGATTGCGGCTCTTCGTGGACGGCCTGTTGGAGCTTGGCGATCTGGCGCACAATGAGCGGGCGCATATCGAGGCGCAGATTTCCGGTCCGCGCGACCTGAACGCGATTTTGTCCGAGGCCAGCGAAATGCTGTCGGGGCTGTCGCGCTGCGCCGGGGTGGTGCTGACCGAAAAACTCAACAAGCGCATCAAGCACATCGAATTTGTCAGCCTGGATGCCGCGCGGGCGCTGATTGTGCTGGTCGGCGAGGACGGCACGATCGAAAATCGCGTTCTCGCCTTGCCGCATGGGCTGCCGTCATCCGCCCTGACCGAGGCGACAAACTATCTCAATTCGCGTTTGCGCGGCGCAACGCTTGCCGAGGCGCGCGAGCGGATCGAGACGGAGCTGGCGGCGAAAAAGGCCGAGCTTGACGAACTCACCGCGAAAGTGGTCCAGTCAGGCCTTGCGCAATGGTCAGGCGGCATGGAGGACAGCAAGAGCCTCATCATTCGCGGCCAGTCGCATCTGCTCGACGACCTCAAGGCCGTGGAAGATTTGGAACGGGTTCGGCTGCTGTTCGACGACCTCGAATCAAAAAAGGATATCATGCAACTGCTGACGCTTTCGGAACTCGCCGATGGTGTCCGCATTTTCATTGGGTCCGAGAATCAGTTGTTTTCGTTGTCCGGCTCGTCGCTCATCGTGGCGCCGTTCAGCGACACAGAACATAAAATTGTCGGTGTTTTGGGTGTGATTGGGCCTACGCGCATGAACTATGCGCGGATTATCCCCATGGTTGATTACACGGCGAAGCTGGTCGGCCGCCTCTTGACTTGATTATTGTCGGCTTCCGGCCAATATCCGGACAAAATTCGCTCCATCGACGGAGCTCTTCCAAGAGAGGGTCGAACCGCAATGGAAGACGATAAGCGCGGCATCAATGAAGCCACTGATGAGCTCGCAAGTGGACTGACGGATGGCGATAAAGCCGCGGCCGAGATGCAGACCGATGCCGCCCCCGTCGCGGAGGACTCGAACGCGAAGTTGAAGTTCGAGCTGGGAGCGGTGCGAGCTGAAAACGCCGAGCTGAAGGATAAATCGCTGCGCTTGATCGCCGAGATGGAAAATCTTCGCCGACGCACTGAGCGCGACAAGGCGGAATTCGCCAAATATGCAATTTCCGAATTTGCGCGCGATGTGATCGGCGTTGGCGATAATATCCGGCGCGCCATCGAGGCCGTTCCGAAAGAGTCGGTCGCCGCCGATCCTGCCTTGGGCAGCTTGATCGAAGGCATCGAAGTCACGGAGCGCGAATTGCTGAAAGCGTTAGAGCGCTATCAAGTGAAGCGATTCGATCCGCTCGGCGAGCCTTTCAATCCGCATTTGCACGAAGCTATGACGAAAATCGACGTTCCGAATGTTCCGGCGGATACGGTCGTGCAGGTCATCCAAGCAGGCTACATGATTGACGAGCGCATATTGCGCCCCGCCGCCGTGATTGTGGCTAAGGGCAGCAAAGCCAGCGAGGCGCCCGAACCTTCAGCAGCGCCGGGCAATGAAGAGCCGATTCCGCCTGGCGCCATGAAAGTGCCGAGCGATGCGGTTTCCTCGTCCAGCTCGTCTGAAACACTGCAGACAAGAGGGTCGCGCCCCGATGTCCAGCAAAACGTGCTGGGACGGGAATTTCAGGCCGAAAGGCGTCGGCAGACTGCGGCAAATCCCGGCGGTGACGAGCGCGTTGCGCAGTTCCGGCGCCAGCGGCAGGCGGCCGCGGACCCGGCCTTCGGCGAGCCCCGGCCGCAAAATGGGCAAGGGTTGAACAAGGCTTCCGCTCTGCATAAGCCGGTTATCGGATCGGGCAAGGAGTAGGGCCTTCGAGCCAGGACCTTTGCATAATCACCCGGCATTAATAGATTATGAGAGTTGATCCCGGCCGCTGGGGTGCACCCCCTTCATCGAGTGGCAATGAGACGGAATATCAGAGCAGAGTCACTGTCTCCAAGACGAACCTAGCATTCATCTCTTCCTAACCATGCTGGCAGAAGCCCGTTCGACAATTAGTCGATCGCAAGGACTTTACGTTGTCATATGTCGGGGTGACAACAACACCTTGAGCCATGCGCGAACGGTTGAAAGCAGAAAATCTTCCAACGATCCGCTCCAGGCTGATCTTGCTTGTGGGAGCGTGCATGATCCCCGCATTGCTCATGGTTGTGGGGCTAATTTCATACAATAGCTATAAAGACCGCGTGGCGCTGACCCAGGCCTCTCTGGCTACGGCGCGCGCGATGATGTCCGCGGTGGATCGGGAGGTGGCCGCCGTGCAAGTAGGATTGTTTGCGCTCGCAACTTCGCCCCACCTTATCTCGAACGATCTGTCCGCTTTTTATGATCAAGCAAAGATCGTGCTTAAAAACCAAAACGCCAGAAATATTTTCTTGGTCGATCCCAGCTTTCAGCAGGTCGTGAATACGCTTCGCCCTTTTGGAAGCGAACTTCCCTCCGAAGCCCATCATCCCTCGATAACGCAAGTATTTAAAACTGGGCTGCCTGTTACGACAGATCTCCTAATTGGCGCGGTTTCAAAGATGCCCTTGATTGTTGTTGCCGTGCCTGTTCGCCGCGACGGTGGAGTGCCCTACGTCCTTGCAGCCAGCATCCGTCCCGAGCAGCTTGCACTGCTGCTGACCCAACAGCGCCTTTCAGCGGATTGGATCGGTGTTATTTTCGATAGCACCGGCACAATTGTCGCGCGGACGCATCAAATGGAGCGGTTTCTCGGGATGAAGGGCGCTTCTGCGGTGATTGCCCGGATCGCTGAGACGGAGGAGGATACCATTGAAGTGACCTCGGTCGAGGGCATTCCAATCCTATCCGTGTTCAGCCGATCCGCCGTCTTGAATTGGACTGTGGCGATTGGCATTCCCTCGATAATTCTGACCAGAGATCTTTGGAATACGCTTTTGTGGCTCGTCGGAGGCACAGCTGTGCTGCTCCTCAGTAGTCTTGCTGTGGCATGGGCAATCGGGAGCAGGATCGCCGGCCCCATACGCCAACTGGCGGCGCCGGCACTGGCTCTGGGATCCGGCGAGAAAGTCATCGTCCCCTCCCTGCGTCTAAGGGAAGCGGATGAAGTCGGCAAAGCGCTGACGCGAGCATCTGCAATGCTGATGGCTGCCCATCACCGGGCTAACCACGACGTATTGACAGGCTTGGCCAACCGCGCGCTGTTCGATGAAATTCTTACTCACCAATTGGCGATCTGCGAGAGAAACCAGACGAATCTTTCCATCGTCTGCGTCGATCTCGATGGGTTCAAGGCCGTCAACGATGTGCATGGGCATGCAAACGGCGACGGGGTCCTTTGCGTGGTTGCGGCACGTCTCCAGCAAGCTATTCGAGCATCCGATCTGGCCGCCCGCATGGGCGGCGACGAATTCGCGCTTATCTTGATCAATGCGGGGGCGGATGCCGCTGAGACGGTCGCGGCGAAGTTGATCGATAGTCTTGCCGCTCCCTATCACCTAGGCTTACTGACGCTGGATCTCTCGGCGAGCATTGGCATTGCCACATACCCGGAATCGGGAGCAACAAGCGAGGCGCTTTTGCTGCGCGCCGACGACGCAATGTACAAAGCCAAGTCAATGGGTAAACGCTGTTATGCGCTGGCGAGCTAATGGCTAGACCCGATCCCGATTTGATTGACTCAAATCAAATCGGGTGAATCGGTTCTAGAATTATAATAGAGCCGTTCTCGTCCGAAAACCGCGTAACACTTTTCGGGAACGGCTCTAGCAAGTGGAGCGTCCGATGTTAGCGCTGCGTCTCGCGCCGCGAGGCGGGTTCAGCATCATGCGCCAAAGCCGGCGCGTCAATGAGCGCGAAATCCTGCTCGAGCTCAGCGTAGCGCCGCATGCTCACCGCTATGAGCCCCAGATAAGCGAGGCATCCCAAAGTCACGCTCAGATAGGGGTAGGTCACCAAAGTCGCGGCGAGAACGACCGCAAGGGCAACGACCGGGGCGACATAGTCGCGCGGGATGCGCCGCCCGATCAGTTTGCCCGAAAAGGTTCGGACGCGGCTGACCATCAGCGCGGCGATGCAGACCGCGTACAGCCCGATCAGAGGCATCGGCATCCAGGGCTTCGGCAGCCCAACCCCTTCCAGATAGAGCGGAAGCAGCAGCAAGATCGCACCCGCAGGCACGGGAACGCCGACGAAGAACGCGCTTTGCCAGATCGGTTTGCTCGGCTCGTCCAGTGCGACATTAAAGCGGGCCAGCCGCAGCGCGGCTGCGATCGCAAACACCAACACGACGATCCATCCCAGGCTGGATGCGCCGGAAAAGCCCCATAGATACAGCACAATCGCCGGCGCAACGCCGAAACAGACGAAATCCGACAACGAATCCAATTCTGCGCCGAAGCGCGAGGAGGCTTTGAGCAGCCGCGCCATGCGCCCATCCAGCCCGTCGAGCACAGCGGCAATCGCTATCGCGCCGAGCGCGGTCTCGAACCGGCCTTCGATGGCCATGCGGATGGATGTGAGACCGACGCAAAGGCCGACCAGCGTCACCATGTTCGGGATCAGCGAGCGCAGCGGCACGCTCCGCTTACGTGCGGCAAGCAGGGCGCGGCGGCCATTCATCATGCGTTGGGAAAATCGGCGCTGCATGGCGGCACTAGGTGGCAAGGCTGGCTTCGATCATCGGCTACTCTAACCATCTATCTCTGCCAATGCCCACCATATCCTTAATCATCTCAGGCGTGGCGCCTTCCGCGCGCAGGCTTCTGAGGCTTTTGTCCCGGTGCGACTTGGACAGCTTGCGGCCCGCACCATCGACAATCAGCCGGTGATGACAGTAAAACGGCTCAGACAGGTCGAGGAGGATTTGCAGGAGCCGATGAATATCGGTCGCCGCGTGAAGGTCCATGCCTCGCGTGACATGCGTGACGCCTTGCAACGCATCGTCCGTTACAACGGCGATATGATAGCTCGCCGGCATCCCTTTGCGTCCGAGCACGACATCGCCCCAGCGCTCCGGTTTCGCCGCGCCTGTCGTATTGCCGTCGTCGCCGAAGCAGCGCAAGCACAACGGACCTCCGCATCGTTCGCGGGCGAGAGCGGCGGCCTTCTCCATGTCGAGACGCAGCGCGTAGGGATCGCCAGCCACGATTCGGCTGGCGCGCTCGCCGGGCGACGTGTCGCGGTAAAGGCCAGGATAAATCGGCGCGCCCTCGGGATCGCGCGCGGCGGCCGCCTTCACCTTCACCGCTTCGGCAATCTCGCGGCGCGTGGCAAAGCAGGGATAGACCAAGCCGAGCCGTTCGAGCTTGTCGAGACATGCGGCGTAGTCGTCAAAATGATCCGACTGGCGGCGCACCGGCCTTTCCCAATCGATCCCAAGCCATTCCAAATCTTCATAGACCGCCGCTTCATAATCCGGCCGGGAGCGCTCGCGGTCGATATCCTCGATGCGCAGGAGTAGCCTGCCGCCATGCCGCCGCGCCATGGCTTGCGTGAATAGCGCCGAAAAGGCGTGGCCGAGATGCAGATAGCCGTTCGGACTTGGCGCGAAGCGGAAGACGGGCTGAGATTGAAGCATCGAGCCATCTTCACCCTTGGGGAAATTTCTGCAATATGCACATGAGCATTTTATACGTCCGTAAGCCCAGCGGAGCCGCCATGACGATATCCCTGCCAAAACTCGACGGCCCCCGCATGATGCCCGCCTCGGGCGGCGCCGCAAAGCAGCTCGTCGTTTTCGTGCATGGCTATGGCGCGGACGGCAACGATCTGATTTCCCTTGGCCAGCAATGGCGAGCTGCGCTGCCTGACGCCGCGTTCATCTCGCCGAACGCGCCCGAGCCGCTGCCGGGCGGCTATGGCGGCCGCCAATGGTTCCCGCTCACCATGCGCGACCCGCAGGAGCGCTGGCGCGGCGTGCAGCAGGCGGCGCCTGCTCTTGACGCCTTCCTGGACCAGGAATTGACGGCGCTCGGCCTCGGCGCTGAGTCGCTCGCGCTGGTCGGCTTCAGCCAGGGCACGATGATGGCGCTGCATGTCGGATTGCGGCGCGCCAGGCCGATGGCGGCGATTGTGGGTTATTCTGGACTACTGGTCGAGCCGGACCGTCTCAAGGCCGACATCGTCTCGCGCCCTCCGGTTCTGCTGATCCACGGCGACAGCGACGACATCATCCCAGTCGAGGCGCTGCATCAGGCGCGCGAAGCGTTGGCGGCGGCGGGCGTCGCGGTGGAATGGCATGTCCGCCCTGGGCTGCCGCACGGGATCGACGGCGAAGCGCTGGAGATCGGCGGGCGCTTTCTCGCGAACGCTTTCAGCAGTTGAGATAGGGTGAGCCGCGTGCCGCCTCAGCCAGTGAGTGAGGCAATTGCGGCCTTCAGCTCATCGGCGTTCGTAACGACCCGGTCCGCCCCAAGTGTGCGAGCATCGCGGGTGCCATAGCCGTGCGGCACCAGCGCGACCGGCATTCCCGCCGCCCGCGCCGCGCCGACATCGGCGCTCGAATCGCCGATCAGGATCGCGCGGGCGGGATTGCCCCCAGCACGGCGGATTGCCATCAGCAAGGGCTCGGCATCGGGTTTCATTTTGCGCCCCGGCAGGTTGCCGACCACCGCGTGCATCCAGCGCGCCACGTCGAGCGCGTCCACGATTTGCAAGACGAGGTCTTCCACCTTGTTGCTGCATACCGCGATGCGGGCGCCGTCGCCGTGAAGGCCGATCATCGTGTCCGCCACCCACTTATGCAGCGTCGTCATGGCCGCCGGAGAAGCCCGATAGCGGCTCATCAAGCGCTCGAAGGCGGCGGAGGCCTCGGCCTCCCCGAGTTCCAGCTCCGTGGCCTGCAAGGCTTTCCGGAACAGCGCGTCCAGCCCGCCGCCAACCATGCGCTCGGTTTCGGCGAGGCTGACCTCCCGGCCGAATTCCGCCAGCGTGCCATTCAGCGCTGCGGCGATGTCGGGCGCGGTATGCGCAAGCGTTCCGTCCAGGTCGAAGACGATCGTGGCGGGTTGGTCCATGAGTCCTGCTATGATGGGATGGGATTGGACAAAAACGAGCGCATTGCGGTGGCGAAGGCGCGGCTGGTGCCCGAGTTCCCCAGCGCATCGCGGTGAAGCGCCCTGACCGCTGCCGCCATTTCAGCGGGCGATGCTCCGCCATCGGGCTTCGTTGGCACTCCGGCCAGCTCGGGCAGGGATTCGACCACGAGCGCTGCGCCTCTGAAATCCTCACCGCGCGAATAGCGGCTGGGCGTCACCAGTGTCGCCAGACCAGCGCCGACCGCCGAGCGCAAGCCATTTTCGGAGTCTTCGATGGCGATGCAGTCGCCGGGCAGCAGGCCGAGATGGGATAGCGCCGCGACGAACACATCCGGGGCGGGCTTCTTGCGCGGCACGCTGTCTCCCGCCGCGATGACTTCGAAAGCGTTCACGCCATCGGCGTCCAGCGTATTTCGCAAAAGCGCCTCGACATTCGGAAGGCTCGTCGTCGTTGCGATGGCGAGCCGGATGCCGTCACCGCGCGCGCCCTCGATCAGCTCGGCGACGCCAGGACGCAGTTCCACCTGACCCAGGGCGATCATCTCCGTATAGATGGCTGTCTTGCGCGCGTGCAAGTTCGCGATCAGACGGCCGACCGCCGCCACGCCCATGCCCAGCCCGCCGGTCGTTTCGATGAAATGCGCCAGGCGTTCCTTGCCGCCGGTCACTTTCAGCAGTTCGGCATAAAGCTCCTCGCTCCAATGCCAACTGAGCCCGGCTTCGTCGAAGGCCCGGTTGAAGGCGGCGCGGTGGACTTCCTCGGTTTCGGCGAGAGTCCCGTCCACATCGAAAATGATGGCTTGCAGCATCAGGCGCCTCCCAAGTTCATTTTTATTCTCAGGGTTCGCCCGCTCCGTTCACGGCGTTCAGCACGCGGCTTGCAAGAATGTCCGGCGCGTCGATCACCGAAAGCGTATCGACCGCCACCAAGCCTTCGCTGGCAAACACCCGGTTCGCCTGACGCAGCCGTGCCCGGTCGAGCGCGTTGCGGATGGAGCGGGCATTAGCGAAGAGCGGCTGGGTTTTGCGCGCCTCGATATAGGTGATGAGCGCATCACGTGCAGCCTCGCTCAGTCGGTAATTCTGCTTAGCTAACATGATTTCCGCAATACGTAATAATTCTTCATCGGAATAATCGGGGAAGTCGATGTGATGCGCGATGCGTGAGCGAAAGCCTGGATTTGAGCCAAAGAACTTGTTCATCCGGTCGCCATAGCCGGCGAGGATAACCACGAGGTCTTCGCGCTGGTTCTCCATGACTTGCAGAAGGATTTCGATCGCTTCCTGGCCATAATCGCGCTCGTTCTCCTGGCGATAGAGGTAGTAAGCCTCATCGACGAACAGCACGCCGCCCATGGCTTTCTTCAGGATTTCCTTCGTCTTCGGCGCGGTGTGGCCAATATATTGACCGACCAGATCGTCGCGCGTCACGGAGACGAGATGGCCTTTGCGCACATAGCCGAGCCGGTGCAGGATGTCGGCCATGCGCAGAGCGACGGTGGTCTTGCCGGTGCCGGGATTGCCGGTGAAGCTCATATGCAGCGTCGGCGTCTCGACGGTAAGGCCCATGCGGCGGCGCACCCGGTCCACCAATAGCAGCGCCGCAATCTCGCGAATGCGGGTTTTCACCGGCAGCAGCCCGATCAGTTCCCGGTCGAGCTGGTCGAGGATGTCCGCGAGGCCGGTTTCGGCGAACTCCTTGCGGAAATCGACGGATTGCGGCAGAGCGCTGTCGCCCGCTGGGGCGTCTTGCGGCTGGTTTTCCATGGGCATGAACTCGCGGATGCAGGGCATTTCTTTTTTGTCATCCCCGCGAAAGCGGGGATCCAGTAGTCCGCGGCATGTGATGAGAGGCAGAGTGCCTCAATGAACTCCGGGATAACTGGATCCCCGCTTTCGCGGGGATGACACTGAGTGTGGAGAGGGGCAGGGGCGGTTAATACCGCTCCCCCTCCGGCTTGTTGGTCGCATAGGAACGCGTCGTATAGGCGATGTTCCGGCCGCCGCGCTCCTGGCGCTCGAGCACGAAGCCCGGCTCTTCCGTGGGCCGGCCGACGATGAAGGACAGCTTCACCGACTCCCAGCCATGCGAGGAGTCGAAGGCCGACAGGCGGATATACATCCGGCCGCCATAGACCTTGCGGCATTCGGCCAGCTCCATCATCACTGCCGCCGGGTCTTTGGTGTCGAACATCGGCAGGCCCCACATCTCCCAATAGGTGTTGCGGGGATGCGGGTCGTCGGTGAATTCCAGGTTCACCGCCCAATTGTGGTCCATGCAATATTGGATCTGCTTCTTGATCTGCTCGTCCGTCAAGTCGGGCAGGAAGGAGAACGTGCCTTGGGTAACTTTCATATCTTGGTCCTTTTTCTTGCCCTCTCCCGTTGCGGGAGAGGGCGGGCGCGCAAGCGACCGGGTAAGGGGTTTGTGACTATTCAGCCGCCGTTGCCGTCGGCACGAAATCAGGCGTGTCGGTCGAGGCGTAATCGAAGGTGATGTCGCCCCACAGGTCGAGGGCCTGTTTCAAGGGCGTGCAGTGGCGCGCGGCCTCGATCAGGATCTGGGGACCTTCCGCCAAATAGTCGCGCCCTTCGTTGCGGGCCAGGATCATCGACTCCAAGGCCACGCGGTTGGCGGTCGCGCCGGCCTGGATGCCCATCGGATGGCCAATCGTGCCGCCGCCGAACTGCAGCACCACGTCCTCGCCCAGGTGATGGAGAAGCTGGTGCATCTGCCCGGCGTGAATGCCGCCCGAGGCGACCGGCATCACCTTGTTCAGCGAGGCCCATTCCTGCTCGAAGAACAGACCGTGCTGGAGGTTGACCTTCGTGTGCTCGTCGAGCAGCGTGTCGTAGAAGCCCCGGATCATGAGCGGGTCGCCTTCGAGCTTGCCGACCACGGTGCCGGCATGGATGTGGTCCACGCCCGCCATCCGCATCCATTTGCAGATGACGCGGAAGTTCATGCCGTGGTTCTTCTGGCGCGAATAGGTCGAGTTGCCGGCGCGATGCAAATGCAGGATCGTGTCGTTCTTGCGCGCCCATTTGGCCATCGACTGGATGGCGGTGTAGCCGATGACGAGGTCGATCATGATGATGACCGAGCCCAGTTCCTTGGCGAACTCGGCGCGCTCGTACATTTCTTCCATGGTGCCGGCGGTCACGTTCAGGTAGTGACCCTTGACCTCGCCGGTGGCGGCGGAGGCTTTGTTGACCGCTTCCATGCAGTAGAGGAACCGGTCGCGCCAGTGCATGAACGGCTGCGAGTTGATGTTCTCGTCGTCCTTCACGAAGTCGAGCCCGCCCTTCAGTGCCTCGTAGACGACGCGTCCGTAGTTGCGGCCGGAGAGGCCGAGCTTCGGTTTGGTG
>JANNOQ010000059.1:0-5207 GCA_031399085.1 Rhodomicrobium sp. | reverse complement strand
ATGCGCGTCGCGTAAGCCGTCGATGTCTAGCGGTTCGAGATTGTCGAACATCATCTTCCACAGTGCGCCTATCAAGGCTGGCCCAAAAATCACGTGCGGATAATTGATGGCCGCAGATGCCCGGAACTCGCCCCGTTCCACGCCGTATTGCAGCACATTGCGCATGGCCGCCATGCCCCGTGAAAGCACCTCGGCGTGGTAGAAGGCCAGAAGGCGAGGAAAGCGCGGCCCTTCGGCGATGAATAGCCTCAGAATACGTCGGCGATCCGTGCCGATCACGTCGCGGTAGAAGATCGAGATCATTGCCCGAAGAGCCGCCTCAGCGCTGCCCTGTGGATCGACCGAGAAAGTCTCGATGCGTTGCAGCACAGGCAAAATTGCGCTGCGCACCGCCTCCTCGAACAGCGTTTCCTTGCTGTCGAAATAGAGATAAATCGTGCCCTTTGCGACGCCCGCGCGTTCGGCGATTGCGTCGAGCCGTGTGGCGGCGAAGCCCTCTTGAAAAAACTCCTCCAGTGCGGCTGAGAGGATTTCGCGCATCCGCTCGTTCTTCGCGTCTTTGCCGCCGGGCGGCGGCGTTGGGTTGTTCAACAGGCTCTCCTAATCTGTGGCAATGCATTTCTTTCTGGAAAAGATGCCGTCTTTGACATGGATCATTGACAGCGGCAAATACAACCCATACTTTATGACTGACCAGTCGGTCATATCAAGGATGAGGGTCATGAGCAGGCGTTTACTTGGCATCGCTGCTATCACCGCCGGAGTTTTGGCTGGATCATGGTGGATCTATAGCACTCTTATTCGTCCGCGAGAGACCGCCGCTGTCTTTTACGGCAATATCGACATCCGTGAAGTCGATCTGGGCTTTCGCGTCTCCGGTCGCATCGGCGCGATGAACTTTGACGAAGGCGACGATGTCAAACAGGGCGATGTGCTGGCCGTTCTGGACAAACAGCCGTTCATGAACGAGGTGTCCCTGCAAGCCGCCAATGTGGCGCAGCAGGAGGCAAATGTCGCCAAGCTGCAAGCTGGCAATAGGGTGGAGGAGATTGCGCAGGCCCGCGCCGATCTCGCGTCACGAAAATCGACGCTTGAGAATGCGCGTGGCGTTTTTCAGCGCCAGAATGAGCTTCAGAAAAAAGAGTTTGCGTCCAAGCAAACCTTTGAGGACGCCGCCGCATCGCTCCGGGACGCCGAGGCGAAAGTGCGATCATCCGAGGAGGCCCTGAAGCTGTCGCTCGCCGGATCGCGCGTTGAGGATATCGCCGCTGGCGCGGCCGCGCTGGAGGCTGCAAGAGCGCAGCGGGATGTGGCGCAAACGTCGCTCGCCGACACCGAGTTAAAAGCGCCTACCGATGGCGTGATCCTCACCCGCGCCGTCGAGCCGGGCGCTATCGTCGCCTCCAGCACCACCGTTTACACACTATCGCTGCGGAACCCGGTCTGGGTCCGCGCCTATGTATCGGAGGCCCAACTCGGCCTGCTGCGCCCTGGTTTGGCGGTGAAACTGTACACCGATACGAGGCCCGATGCGCCCTACGACGGCCAGGTCGGCTTCATCTCGCCAGTGGCGGAGTTCACGCCAAAGTCGGTTGAGACGACCCAATTACGCGCGGACTTGGTCTACCGCTTCCGCGTCATCGTGAAAACCGTCGATGACGCGTTGCGGCAAGGCATGCCGGTGACGATCAAAATTCCGGAGAGCGAAGGCGCCCCGCCCGCCATCGCTTCAGGGTCTTGAGGCGACAATGACCTCGCCCATTGAAATCTTAAATGTAACCAAACGTTTCGGCGGACACGCGGCGCTCAGCGACATCTCGGCGACGGCGGATGGCGGGCTGGTGACCGGGCTTGTCGGGCCCGATGGCGCGGGCAAGACGACGCTGATACGTCTGATGACTGGGCTGCTCGCACCCAATGAAGGCGCCATTCGCTTGATGGGCTTTGACACGCAAACCAACGGCCCGGATGTGCAAAACGAAATCGGCTACATGCCGCAACGCTTCGGTTTGTACGAAGACCTGACGGTGCAGGAAAACCTCAATCTCTACGCCGATTTGCGTGGACTGCCGCAGCCCGAACGTGCAGCGACCTTCGATCGGTTGCTGGAATTCACCGCACTCAGGCCGTTCACCACCCGTTTCGCGGGCAAACTATCCGGCGGCATGAAACAGAAGCTGGGGCTCGCCTGCGCGCTCATCCGCACGCCGCGAGTGCTGCTGCTCGATGAGCCAAGCGTCGGCGTCGACCCGATTTCGCGGCGCGAGCTTTGGCGCATGGTGCAGGACCTGAAAGACGAAGGCATTGCCGTCATCTGGTCGACAGCCTATCTCGACGAGGCCGAGCGCTGCGACCGCGTGCTGCTGCTGAATGAGGGCAAACTAATTTTCAACGGCGCGCCCGGCGATCTCACGAGCCGCATGAAGGATCGTGTCTTCCAATTGCGCGGCATCAAAGGCGACAGGCGCGCCGCGCTGACCGCATGCCTTGAAACCGAAGGCGTCATCGACGGCGTCATTCAGGGCGATACCGTGCGTGTTGTCGTGGGCGTTGACAAAAACGGTCCTAAAGACCTCCATTCGGAACTCCGGAAAGCCGCGCCCGGCGCCGACATCGTGGCCGTCGAACCGCGCTTCGAGGACGCCTTCATCGACACGCTGGGCGGCAGCCATGGCGGGCGATCGGCGCTGGCTGCTGGCGTTGCGGAGAAAAAGCGCGGCGGTCCGGTTATCGAAGCGCGCGGCCTCACCAAGACCTTTGGAGATTTCACCGCCGCTAAGGACATTACATTCGCTATCCCGCCGGGCGAAATTTTCGGCCTGCTTGGGCCGAACGGCGCGGGTAAATCCACTACGTTTAAAATGCTGTGCGGGTTGTTGAAGCCCACCCGCGGCGAGGGCCGGGTCGCGGGCTTCGATCTGCGGCGCGCGGCGGCGGACGCACGTAACCGGCTTGGCTATATGGCCCAGAAGTTTTCGCTGTATGGCGATTTGAGCGTGCGGCAGAACCTCGATTTTTTCGCCAGCGTCTATGGTCTGGGCGGGGCGATTAAACGCGGCAAGATCGACTCCATGATCGAGACCTTCGATCTCAGCGCATATCTCAACACCAACGCCAAGCTGCTCCCCCTCGGCTTCAAGCAGCGGCTCGCACTGGCCTGCGCAGTCATGCACGAGCCGGACGCGCTGTTTCTCGACGAGCCGACATCGGGCGTCGATCCGATAACCCGCCGCGAATTCTGGGGGCATATCAACGGGCTGGTCGCCAAGGGCGTCGCCATCCTCGTCACCACGCATTTCATGGACGAGGCGGAGTATTGCGACCGCATCGCGTTGATTTACAGGGGCGAGACCATCGCGCTCGGCTCGCCGGACGACCTCAAGGCGAAGGCGGTGTCCAGCGAAAACCCGGAGCCATCGCTGGAGGACGCCTTTATCCACCTCGTCGAAGCATCCGAAGCGTCCGAGGAGGCGGCGGCATGAGCGGGAACGCCCCATCCACCGGACGCGCTCGTCGCTTCCTCGCGTTGCTGTGCAAGGAGTCTATCCAGATCCTGCGCGATCCGAGCAGCATCCTCATCGCCTTCGTGCTTCCAATCATCCTGTTGTTTTTGTTCGGCTATGGCGTGTCGCTGGACGCCAATCATGTCCGCATCGGCGTCGCGGTCGAGGCGTCGAGCGAACCATCGCAAAGCCTTGCCGCCAGTTTCCGCGCCTCTCCCTTTTTCGACGTAACCGAGGCGCGGGACAGGCGCGCGCTGGTGCCGCTGCTCATTGCGGGCAAAATTCGCGGTATCGTCGTCATACCGGCGAGCTTTGGCGAGGACGCCGCCCGCAACGTGCGGACAACCGCTATTCAGGTCATCACCGACGGCTCCGAACCCAACACTGCCAAGTTCGTCGAGAATTACGCGCAAGGCGTTTGGAGCAATTGGGCGGCGGGCGGGCAGAGCGCCGCCAGCATGACGCAGCCAGTTAGTCTGGAGCCGCGCTATTGGTTCAACCCGGAACTAGCCAGCCGTTATTACCTCGTACCCGGCGTCATCGCAATCGTCATGGCTCTGGTTGGCACTCTGCTCACCGCTCTTGTCGTTGCGCGCGAGTGGGAGCGCGGCACGATGGAGGCGATGATGGCGACGCCCATCTCCGTCGCCGAACTCATCCTGGGCAAGCTTATCCCGTATTTCGTGCTAGGCCTCGGGGCGATGGCGCTCTGTACGGCCATCGCCATTTTTGTGTTCGGCGTGCCGTTTCGCGGCTCGTTCCTGGCGCTGCTCCTTATCTCAGCCGCATTTTTGCTGCCCGCGCTCGGCCAGGGGCTGCTCATTTCAGCCGCCACCAAGAACCAGTTTGTTGCGTCCCAGGCCGCGCTGCTGTCCGGCTTCCTGCCAGCGTTTCTGCTCTCCGGCTTTATTTATGAAATCGGCTCCATGCCGACAATCATTCAGTACATCACGTATATCATCCCGGCGCGCTATCTCATTCCCAGCCTTCAAACGGTGTTTCTGGCGGGCGACATCTGGCCGCTGTTCCTTACCGATATTGCCGCCATGCTCGGCATCGGCGCGGTGTTCGTGTTTCTTACTGCGCGCACAACACGAAAGAGCCTCGAATAATGTGGCGGCGTCTGCGAGCTTTGATCGTAAAGGAACTGCTGGCGGTGCTGCGCGATCCGCGGGGACGTTTTATCCTGATCGGCCCGCCGCTTTTGCAGATTTTTCTGTTCAGCTACGCCGCGACGCTTGATGTCAGAAATATCGAGATCGGCGTGCTGAACCGCGACGGCGGACGTATGAGCGCCGAATTCCTGCAGCAGCTTGATGGCGCGCCTGTCATAGCTGGCGTCACCCAGCTATCCAATCTCGCCGAGGTGCGCGAGGCCGTCGACAACCGCCGGGTGATCGCGGTGTTGCATTTCGGGCAGGAGTTTTCGCGCGATGTGGCGGCCGGTCGGCCCGCATCCGTGCAGGTGATTCTGGATGGGCGGCGCTCGAATTCGTCCCAGATCGTCTTCGGATATTTGTCGAGCATCGCAAGCGGCGTTTCCAGCGCCGTGACCCTCAGCGCTGCAAATTCCGACTCCGGGCCACATGGCGGATCAAACATCGTGGTGCGGCACTGGTTCAACGCGAACCTGAACGATATCTGGTTCATCGTGCCCAGCCTGCTCGGCACGTTGACATTGCTGATCGCACTCACCGTCACCGG
>JANNOQ010000093.1:0-9521 GCA_031399085.1 Rhodomicrobium sp. | reverse complement strand
CGAACATCTCCCAGTAGGTGTTGCGCGGATGCGGGTCGTCGGTGTACTCGACGTTCACCGCCCAGCCGTTGCCGAGCGCGTACCGGATCTGCGCCGTGATCTGCTCGTCGCTGAGGTCCGGCAGGAAGGAAAACTGGCCCTGCGTGAGCCGGTTGCCATGGTTGGTCATCATGTCGTGCCCTCCCCGCGCCTCAGGCGCTCACCGTCGCCGTCGGCACGAAGTCCGCGGTGTCGGTCGATTCGTAGTTGAAGGTGACCTCGCCCCAGGTGTCGAGCGCCGCCTTGAGCGGAGCGCACCAGCGGGCGGCGTCCTGCAGAATGCGCGGGCCCTCGTTCCAGATATCGCGCCCCTCGTTGCGCGCCAACACCATCGTCTCGAGCGCCACCCGGTTGGCGATCGCCCCCGCCTGAATCCCCATGGGGTGGCCGATCGTGCCGCCGCCGAACTGCAGGATTACGTCCTCGCCGAGGTAGGTCAGCAACTGGTGCATCTGGCCTGCGTGGATGCCGCCGGAGGCCACCGGCATGACCCTGTTGAGCGATGCCCAGTCCTGCTCGAAAAACAGGCCGTGCTCGAGGCTCTGGGACGTGCGCGTGTCGCGCAGCGTGTCGTAGAAGCCCTTGATCATCAGGGGATCGCCCTCAAGCTTACCGACGACCGTGCCCGCGTGGATGTGGTCGACCCCGGCCATCCGCATCCACTTGCAGATCACGCGGAAGTTCATGCCGTGGTTCTTCTGCCGCGAGTAGGTCGAGTTTCCCGCGCGATGCAGATGCAGGATCATGTCGTTCCTGCGCGCCCACTTGGCCATGCTCTGGATGGCCGTGTATCCGATCACGAGATCGATCATGACGATGACGCTGCCCAGCTCCCGGGCGAATTCGGCGCGCTCGTACATCTCCTCCATCGTGCCCGCGGTGACATTTATGTAATGCACCTTCACCTCGCCGGTCGAAGCCTGTGCGCGGTTGACGGCTTCCATGCAATAGAGGTAGCGGTCGCGCCAATGCATGAACGGCTGGCTGTTGATGTTTTCGTCGTCCTTGGTGAAGTCGAGCCCGCCCTTCAGCGCCTCGTACACGACGCGGCCGTAATTCCGGCCGGAAAGGCCGAGCTTGGGCTTGGTCGTGGCGCCGAGCAGGGGACGCCCGAACTTGTCGAGCCGCTCGCGCTCGATGACGACGCCCGTGGCGGGGCCCTGAAACGTCTTCAAATACGCGACGGGTATGCGCATGTCTTCGAGGCGCAGCGCCTTGACGGCCTTGAAGCCGAACACGTTGCCGATGATCGAGGCGGTGAGGTTGGCGATCGAGCCCGGCTCGAACAGGTCGAGGTCATAGGCGATATAGGCGAAATGCTGGCCCGGCGCGTTCGGCACCGCATCGACGCGATAGCATTTGGCGCGGTATTTCTCGCAAGCCGTCAGCCGGTCGGTCCACACCACCGTCCATGTCGCCGTGGACGACTCGCCCGCGACCGCCGCCGAAGCCTCGATCGGGTCCACGCCGTCCTGCGGGGTAACGCGGAACAGCGCGATGATATCGGTGTCTTTCGGCACATAGTCGGGCTGCCAATAGCCCATCTTCTTATATTCCATCACGCCCGCTTTGTAGCGGTCCTTGCCCTTAACTTGGATGTCGGTCATGTCCATGGTCGTTCTCCTTCCCGGCCGGTGGCCGCTGCGATGCGTTTATTCTGCCGCTCTGAGATTTGCGCCGCTTTTGGGGTCGAGCGCGCCAGAGGCGTAGCGTTTGGCCATGTCGCTCATCGGCATGACCTTGATCTTGGAGGCGTTGCCCGCCGTGCCGAACGCTTCGAAGCGGTCGCGGCAGACCTTGCTCATGGCGTCCATGGCGGGTTTGAGGAATTTGCGCGGATCGAATTCCGATTTCGAAGTGTTGGCGATCCGGCGCATTTCGGCTGTCGCGGCAAGCCGCAGATCGGTGTCGATATTGATTTTCCGCACGCCATGCCTAATGCCGCGCACGATCTCCGCGACGGGCACGCCGTAAGTCTCCTTCATCTCGCCGCCATTGGCTTTGAACACCTCCTGCCATTCCTCGGGCACCGACGACGAGCCATGCATAACGATATGCGTGTTGGGCAGCTTGGCGTGGATCTTCTCGATCACGTCCATCGCCAGCACGTCGCCGGTCGGCTTGCGCGTGAATTTATATGCGCCATGCGAGGTGCCGATGGCGACGGCGAGCGCGTCAACCTTGGTGTCGGCGACGAAGCGCTCGGCCTCGTCCGGGTCGGTCAGCAGCATCGACTTGTCGAGCTTGCCCTCAAAGCCGTGGCCGTCCTCCGCCTCGCCATGGCCGGATTCCAGCGATCCGAGGCAACCCAGCTCCCCCTCGACCGACGCGCCAACCATATGCGCCAGCCGCGACACCTCGCGCGTGATGGCGACATTGTAATCAAAATCGGCGGGCGTCTTGGCGTCCTCCTTCAGCGAGCCGTCCATCATCACCGAGGTGAAGCCGTGCTGGATCGCGGAGAGGCAAGTGGCGACGTTGTTGCCGTGATCCTGATGGATGCAGAGCGGGATGCCGGGATAAATCGCTTCCAGCGCCTCCATCATCTTCGCCAGCATGATGTCATTGGCATAGGAGCGAGCGCCGCGCGAGGCTTGGATGATGACGGGCGCATCGGTCGCCTTGGCGGCCTCCATGATCGCGAGTCCTTGCTCCATATTGTTGATGTTAAAGGCGGGCACGCCATAGCCATGCTCGGCGGCGTGGTCCAGAAGCTGTCGCAGCGTGATGCGGGCCATGCCGCCCTCCTCAATGAATGATTTTGCGAGCCGCGGCGGCGATCCGCTCCGCCGTGACGCCGAAATGTTTGTAGAGATCGGCCGCTGGAGCCGAAGCGCCGAAGCCGGACATGCCGATGAAAGCGCCGTCGCGGCCGAGCCACTGGTCCCAGCCCTGCCGCACGCCGGCCTCGATGCCAATGCAGGGCGCGGAGCCAAGCACGGCGTCCTGATAGTCGCGCGGCTGTTCCTGGAACAATTCCCAGCAGGGCATGGAAACGACCGCGGCGCGAATGCCCTCCGCCGCCAATTTCTCGGCAGCTTCAAAGGCAATCGAGACCTCCGAGCCGGTTGCCAGCAGCGTGACCTGGCGCTCGCCTTCGGCAGGGCGAATGACATAGGCGCCACGGCTGGTCAAATTGCCAACGCCCGCCTCCACGCGCAGCGCAGGAAGCGCCTGGCGCGTAAGGCAAAGAATGGACGGACGCGTTTTCTGCGCCAGCGCGATCTGCCAGCACTCGGCCGTTTCGATGGCGTCGCCAGGGCGCAAGACCAGCACATTCGGCATGGCCCGCAGGCTCGCCAAATGCTCGACGGGCTGATGCGTGGGACCGTCTTCGCCAAGCCCGATGGAGTCGTGTGTCATGATGTAAATGACGTGAACGCCCATCAGCGCCGACAGCCGGATCGAGGCGCGGCAGTAATCCGTGAATACGAGGAACGTGCCGCCATAGGGGATGAAGCCGCCATGCACCGCGATGCCGTTCATCGCCGCCGCCATGCCGTGCTCGCGCACGCCGTAATGAATGTAGGTGCCCGAGAAGTCGGCCGATGTCACGGGCCGCTGGCCTTTGGCGTGTGTAAGGTTGGAATGCGTCAGATCGGCCGAGCCGCCAACAAGGTTCGGCATCGCCGGAGCGATCGCATCGAGCACCTTCTGTGACGCCTGCCGCGTCGCCAGTTTGGGCTTTTCGTCGAGCCATTGAGACATGAGCGCATGGAGCCGCTCTACGGCCCCGCCCGGAACCGCGCCGCTCATGGCGGCCTCGAAACCGTGGCGAAGATCGGCGGATTGCGCCTCCAGCATCATTTGCCAAATCGTGTGGGCTTCGGAGCCCCGGTTGCCTGTCCGCCGCCATGCGTCGAGAATCGCGCTGGGGATCTCGAAAGGCGCATACGGCCAGGTCAGCGCCCCCCGCGCGGCTTCGATTTCCGGCGCGCCCAGCGGAGCGCCGTGCACGCCCTCGGTGCCCTGCTTGTTCGGCGATCCGTAGCCGATGATCGTCTTGCAGGCGATGAAGGAAGGCCGCTCCGATTCGCGCGCGCGCCGGATGGCCGCCGCGATTTCTGCCGGATTGTGCCCATCCACCTGCTCGGCTTCCCAGCCGGCGGCTTGGAAACGCTGCAATTGGTTCGTGGAGGTCGCAAGCGACGTCGGGCCGTCAATCGAGATGGAATTGTCGTCCCACAGGACGATCAGCCGCGACAGCTTCAGATGCCCGGCAAGGTCGATCGCCTCATGGCTGATGCCTTCCATCAGGCAGCCGTCGCCAGCCACCACATAAGTGTAATGGTTGGCGATGTCATCGCCGAAACGGGCATTCATCATGCGCTCGGCCAGCGCCATTCCGACGGCATTGGCAAGCCCTTGGCCCAGCGGGCCGGTCGTGGTCTCGACGCCCGGACAATGGCCATATTCCGGGTGGCCGGCCGTCTTCGCGCCGAGCTGACGGAAGCGCTTCAGCTCGTCCAGCGTCACGCCCTCGTAGCCCGTCAGGTAAAGCAGTGCGTAAAGCAGCATCGAGCCGTGACCCGCCGAGAGGATGAAGCGGTCACGGTCGGGCCAGGCGGGATCGGCCGGATCGAATTTCAGGAAATCGCGAAATAGCACCGTCGCGACATCCGCCATGCCCATCGGCATCCCGGGATGGCCGGATTTGGCGGCCTCCACGGCATCCATCGCCAGTGCGCGGATGGCGTTTGCCATGTCCTTATGGGCAATCCCGGCGGCCGGGGCCGTGCTCAACTGAATGGTCATGTCTTCAAAGCCCTCTGCTAACCGGCGCGGCGCTTGCGTTCGACAAGCTTCATGATCATCGGCGTCAAAATCAGCTGCATGGCGAGATCGAGCTTGCCGCCGGGTATGACGATGGAATTGGCGCGCGACATGAAACTATCGGGGATCATCGCGGTGAGATAGGGGAAGTCGATGCCGCGCGGATTCCTGAAGCGGATCACCACCATCGACTCGTCGGGCGTCGGAATCCAGCGCGCGATGAACGGATTGGAGGTATCGACCATCGGCACGCGCTGAAAGTTGATGTCCGTATGGGTGAATTGCGGGCAAATATAATTCACATAGTCCGGCATCCGGCGCAGGATCGTCGCTGTGACGGCCTCGGCCGAGTAGCCGCGCGAGACTTTGTCCCGGTGAATCTTCTGAATCCATTCCAAATTGATGACTGGAACAACCCCGATCCTCAGATCGGCGTGCTTGGGGATGTCGACCCCGCCCGTCACGACCGCGCCGTGCAGACCCTCATAGAACAACAGATCGGTATCGGCGGGAAAGTCCGCCCATTCCGTGAAAGTGCCGGGCGGCGCGCCGTGCAATTCGGCCTCCCGCTCATCATGCACATAAACTCGCGTCTTGCCTGAGCCAGTTTCGCCATAGACGCGGAAGGTTTCCTCCAACGCCTCGAAGAGATTGGCCTCGGGGCCGAAATGGCTGAAATGATGGTTGCCGCTGGCTGCCGCCTCGGACATCGCGGCCCGCATTCCGGCGCGGTCGAAGCGATGGAAAGCGTCGCCCTCGATCATGGCCGCGCGTACGCCCTCGCGCCGGAAAATCTGATCGAATGTGTGCTTCACCGTTGACGTGCCGGCGCCCGACGAGCCGGTAACGGAAATGATGGGATGTTTCTGCGACAAAACTCAATCCTCCGGCCGTCAGACGCGCAACAGGCCGCGCCGGCCAAATAAGGGCGAGCGCTCATGCATCATGTTAGGGTCGGCCTTATAGCGGGCGATCCGGTCGATTTCATCGGCGGAGCCAAAGATCAAAGGCGTGCGCTGATGCACGGACGTTGGGGCAATCTCTAAAATTCGCGTTTGCCCATCGAACGCCTTGCCGCCAGCCTGTTCGATCAGAAAGGCGATCGGATTGGCTTCGTATAAAAGGCGGAGCCGTCCTTTTTCGTAACCCGTGCGCGCGTCGCGTGGGTATAGGAACACCCCGCCGCGAGCCAGAATGCGGTGGCACTCCGCAACCAGCGAGGCGATCCATCGCATGTTGACATTGGCGCCGCGCGGACCCTCGACACCCGTGAGGCAGTCGTCGATATAGGCGCGGATGCTGTCGCTCCAATGTCGGTAATTGGAGGCGTTGATGGCATATTCGTTGGTATCCGGCTTGATCGAGACCTTTGCCGTCGTCATGCGGAAGATGCGGGTTTCGGGATCGAGCGTGAAGATCGCGGTGCCTTCACCGACGGTCAGCGCCATCGCGCATTGCGGACCGTAAATCACATAGCCGGCGGCGAGTTGCGCCGTGCCTGCCTGCGAAAATGTGGCTTCTCCGGCGGCAGGCAGCACCGAGAATATTGTGCCGATTGAGACGTTGGTGTCGATATTGGACGAGCCGTCCAACGGGTCGATGGCGACGGCGAGCGGAGCATCCGCGTTCAGGGTGAGCGCCGTTTTCAGCTCTTCCGAGGCGATCATCGCGACAGGCGCGGCACGAAGGGCGGCAACGACCCTGTCGTTCGCCCACACGTCGAGCTGCGTTTGCTTGTCGCCGTCGGCATTGTCGCCGACCGAGCCGCCAAGCGCTCCGGCGAGGGGCCCCAACGCGATCCGGCTGGCAATGTCGGCCGAGCCTTCGGCAATCGCCGCGAGCACCTGGGCGACGGACGCCTTTACTGGATCGGACTGATGCCAATCTTCAAGATAAGACGCAAGAGCGATCTGATCACGCATTTCGACCGCCTCCCGACAGCACGAAGAAACATTCGATCCGGTTGGCTTTTTGCGTCCGGACGCTCTTGCCACCAACCATTGCAAAATGACGGCATTTAGTAAAATTATTAGTTCTTTCGCTCATCGAAAGAATTCCTTATCATAACCGTATGCGTGATGTGAGTCTAAAACAACTTCGAGTGGTGGCGGCAATCGCCAAAACCGGACGCGTGATCAGCGCCGCCGACCTGTTAGGGGTGACGCCGCCAGCCGTAACATCGCAACTGCGGCTTTTGGAAGACGGCCTGCGTGTCGCGCTTTTCGAGCGGGCGCGCGAGGGCATGAGGCTGACGGCCGCGGGGCATCATCTTTTGCAAAGCGCAAATCGCGTCGAAGCGGAGCTGGCGTCCTGCCTGGACGGCCTGAGCGCGCTGCGCGGACTTAAAGGCGGGTCGGTCTCGATTGGCGTCGTCAGCACCGCAAAGTATTTCGCCCCCGCGGCGCTCGGCGCGTTTAAACGCATCCATCCAGATGTCGAACTGAAGCTGTTCGTGGGCAATCGCCAAGATACGATCCGGGCCTTGGCGCAACTGGAATTCGACATTGCGATCATGGGCCGGCCGCCAGAAAATCTCGATGTCAAGCGCGCTCTACTCGGCGATCACCCCCATGTCATCATGGCGCGGCCGGATCATCCGCTCGCCGCTGAGCGCGGGCTGAAGCTGACGGACCTGGCGGCCGACACATTTCTCACCCGCGAGCCGGGATCGGGTACACGCACGCTCATGGAACGCATCTTTGCCGAAGGCGGGATCGCGCCGCATGTCGGCATGGAGATTTCCTCCAATGAAACGATCAAGCAGGCGGTGATGGCGGGGCTGGGCATCGCTTTCATTTCAGGCCATACGATCGCCGCCGAGGTCGAGATGAACCGGCTCACGGTACTGGATGTCGATTGCCTGCCAGCCTTGCGGCAATGGTGGGTGGTGCATCACGTTGACAAACGCCTGATGCCTGCCCCGGCGGCGCTGCGCACGTTTTTGCATGAGGAGGGCCGCAAATATCTGCCCGCGCTGCCTTCCAATCGGGAGCAATGACGCGGCGACGCGATGCTTTCGCTTTCCTCCGGCTGAAAACGGCCCGATCATGTAAACTGCCTGCAGTGGCAGTCATTCCGCCGGGCGGGAGATAAACAACTGAAGAAGATTTTGATCGCCAACCGCGGCGAGATTGCCATCCGCGTCAGCCGCGCGGCCAATGAACTCGGCAGGCGCACGGTTGCGATCTTCGCCGAAGAAGACAAGCTCTCGCTGCACCGCTTCAAGACCGATGAGGCCTATCGTGTCGGCGAGGGCCTGGGGCCGGTCAAAGCCTATCTGGCCATTCCCGAGATCATAGCGATTGCACGCCAGTCAGGGTCCGACGCGGTGCATCCCGGCTACGGCTTCCTCTCCGAAAGCCCGGAATTCGCCGAAGCCTGCATCGCGGCCGGCTTGGTGTTCATCGGGCCGAGGCCGGAGACGATGCGCCTGCTCGGCGATAAGGTTTCGGCTCGCAACGTCGCCAGCGCGGCGGGTGTTCCCGTGGTTCCAGCGACCGGCGCGCTGCCTGATGCCGATACGCCCGAAGGCGCTGCCGCGATCCACGAGCTGGCGGCAGGCGTCGGCTACCCACTGATGCTGAAGGCGAGCTGGGGCGGCGGCGGTCGCGGAATGCGGCCGATCCGAACGCCGGACGAACTCATCGACGGCGTGCGCGCGGGTTCGCGCGAGGCGGCGGCCGCTTTCGGCAAGGGCGACGTCTATCTGGAAAAGCTGGTCGAGCGCGCGCGCCACGTGGAAGTGCAGATTTTGGCCGACCGGCATGGCGGCCTCGTCCATTTGTTCGAACGCGACTGCTCCGTGCAGCGGCGCAATCAGAAGATCGTAGAGCGCGCGCCCGCGCCGTATTTGGATGCGGCCCAGCGGGCTGAAATCGTCGAACTCGCCCTCAAGATCGCCCGGCACGCTCGGTACGAACTCGCGGGCACGGTCGAGTTCCTGATGGATATCGACAGCGGCGCGTTTTACTTCATCGAGGTCAATCCGCGCATCCAGGTCGAGCACACCGTCACCGAGCAGGTGACAGGCATCGACATCGTGAAGGCGCAAATCCGCCTAGCCGAGGGCGCGCGCATTGGTGATGTCGCGGAGTCGGGCGTTCCGGCGCAGGCCGATATCCGCCTCAACGGTCATGCGCTGCAATGCCGGATCACCACCGAAGACCCGCTCAACAACTTCATCCCCGATTACGGACGCATCACCGCCTATCGAGGCGCGACCGGCTTCGGCATCCGGCTCGACGGCGGCACGGCCTATTCCGGCGCGGTCATCACCCGATATTACGACTCGCTGCTCGAAAAAGTGACCGCCTGGGCGCCCGGCCCCGAGGAAGCGATAAGGCGCATGGACCGCGCCTTGCGCGAGTTCCGCATCCGGGGGGTCGCCACCAATCTGGTGTTTCTCGAAAACCTCATCAATCACCCCGATTTCATCGCCAACACCTACACCACGCAATTCATCGACACTCATCCCGAATTGTTCCGCTTCCCCCGCCGCCGCGACCGCGCGACGAAACTGCTCAACTTCATCGCCGACATCACTGTCAATCAAAACCCGGAAGTGGCCGGTCGCCCGCGACCGCACGAACACGCCAAAGCGCCCAAACCGCCCAAGCTTCGCGCCGGCGCTCCGCCGCCCGGGTTAAAGCAAATGCTGACCGAGAAAGGGCCGCAGGCCGTCGCCGAATGGATGCTGGCGCAACCGCAAC
>JANNOQ010000091.1:0-1577 GCA_031399085.1 Rhodomicrobium sp. | reverse complement strand
CCCATATGCGGAATTTTGAGCGGCGCGCCCTCGACCGCTTCCGGCTCGATCAGTCGAACGACGCCATCGATCCAGCCAAGCCCCGGCGAGGCGCCGTGCTCAAGACCCTGCTGCGCCAGCAACTGCATGCCAACGCAAATCCCTAGAAACGGTTTGCCTCCGCGCCGCACCGCGTCATCGAGAGCGTCCATCATGCCGTCGACCGCGCTCAACCCGGCAAAGCAATCGGCAAATGCCCCCACACCGGGCAGCACGATGCGATCAGCCGCCCGGACGACATCGGGGTCCGCGGTAAGGCGGATTTCCGCTCCAACGCCACCCTGCATCGACGCCCGCTCAAACGCCTTCACCGCGGAGTGCAGGTTGCCCGAGCCATAATCGATGATAGCGACCGTCATGTCAGGGTCGATCCGGCGCGAGAAAGCCAATCACAGGCTGTTCCGAGCGCTCCATTTGAGGCGACGGCGCGGCCTGCGCGCGCGCGGCGGGGCCGCCCGTCAACGGCGCCCAATTCTGAAAAAACCGTTGCTCGCACTCCTCCATATCGCGCCCCGAGACGAGGCCGACCATCTCGTAACCGCGCCTCTCGAGCTTCCAGCGCCGCAGGTTATACACCTCGAAGGCAACGATCAGGTTCAGCGCGGTAAAGGCCCACGACACCATATCCATCGAGCCGCCTAGCGCCATAATCAACGCGCCGACGGCAACCGCCGCGCCCAGCAACGCGAGAAATTCCAGCCACAGGCCCTGCACCAGCAACCACGTCACGCCAAACAGAAGGCCGAGCCACGACACGCCCTCCTTGATGAAAACCATATTAACGGCGCGCTTCTGCAACGCGGAAGCGTGCGGCATCGGCTCATGAACTGTATACGTAACCATTATCCAACCTTTGCGACGCGCCTTACGGCCATCAAAGCACGCCCTTTGTCGACGGAATGCGACCCGGCGCGCGTGCATCCAACTCAACAGCCGAACGGAGCGCCCGCGCCAGCCCTTTGAAGCAGCTTTCCGCGATATGGTGCGCGTTATCGCCGTGCAGGCTTTCGACATGTAGCGTCACGCCCGCATTCATGGCGAACGCCTGAAACCATTCGCGGAAAAGCTCGGTGTCCATGCCGCCCACTTTCTCGGTCGGAAAAGTGACCTTCCATATGAGAAATGGCCGCCCGGAGACGTCGATCGCGACACGGCTCAGCGCCTCGTCCATCGGCAGGTAGCTGTGCGCATACCGTGCGATGCCCGCCTTATCCCCCAGCGCTTTCTGGATCGCCTGCCCCAGCGCAATGCCGCAGTCCTCGACCGTGTGATGCTGATCGATGTGCAGATCGCCCTCGGCCTTCAGCTTGATGTCGATCAGCGAATGGCGGGAGAGCTGCTCCAGCATGTGGTCGAAAAATCCGACTCCCGTGCTGATGTCGAACGCGCCCGAGCCATCGAGATTGATCTCCACGGCGACGCTGGTCTCGTTTGTTTTGCGTTCTATGGCGGCTTTGCGCATGCGGTCTTGCTATTCTCTGAAAGTGGAGTTAGCGCAAGACTTGATTTCGCCTTTGCCTTCTCCGATATGCGGCTCA
>JANNOQ010000067.1:0-1604 GCA_031399085.1 Rhodomicrobium sp. | reverse complement strand
ATCTCCTCCCGGTCGGATGTGGTGAGCCGATCGGATTTGTCGATGGCGATGGTCACATCGCGTCCGTATGCGTGCACCGTGCTGATGAAATCCACCTCGTAGCTGCGCAAATCCTGATCGGCGACAAAGATGGCCAGCCGTGCGCCCGCCGCCATCTCGGCGCTCTCCGCATTTTCCGGCGCCCACACCGACAGGGGCGGAAGCTCCGCCACGTCGGTTATGCCCGATTGCGCCAGCGCCCCCGTCACGCCCGCCTTGCCGCTATCCGCCAGCCCTGCAACCACGACAGGCGCGCCGGTTTTGCTTTTCAGCGCCTTCAGCGGGATGGCCGATTGGCCCTGCAAAATGCCGTGCTTTCTGAACAGCGCGTGCAGCCTCTCTGGCGATGGCGGGCGGAGGGGCAGGGGCTTTTGGGTCGTTTCGCGCGGCGCTCGAAAATAGAAGTAAAGGAAGCTGGCGAGACCGCCCAGGATCAGCGCAACCAGTACGCCGTAAACAATGCGGATCGTCTGGCTCTCGATATCGTCGAATACGAGAACGATGCGCGAGACGGCGATCAGGGCCACAAACGCCGCCAGCGCCGCGCCGACGCCCACAAAAGCGCGGCCGACCCGCTTGCCCGCCTCCCGCGATTTAAAGAATTCCCAAAGCGCCGCAAGGCCCAGAAGCCTGAAAAGCCCGAACATGGATTACCGCCTGTTATCCGTCAGACATTGCCATCTGACAGCCCGTGGGGCAAGGCGGTTGGCCGATGGCGATATTTCCGGCTAGTGCAGCTTGATGCGCGGCTCAGTATGCCGGTTGAGCATGGCGGAAATCGTGTGCCGGACCGTGCTGACGATCCCGAGCGTCGCCTGCTGATGCATGCGGTAGAGCGATTTGTACATCATCCGCGCGAATACGCCTTGCAGGCTGAAACGGCCGAGCAGATGCCCGAGCGTCTTGTATTCCGACAGTGCAACCAGCGAGCCGAAGTCGGTATATTTGAAAACCGGCAGTTTGGCCCCGCTCAGTCTGGCGGCGATGGATTTAGCGACCAGTGAGGCCTGCTGATGCGCCACCTGCGCGCGGGGCGCCAGCGGCTCGCTTTTGCCGGGGGGTGTATAGGATGCGCAATCGCCGATCACGAAGATATTCTCATCGCGCGTTGTTTGCAGCGTATCCCCGACGATGAGGCGGTTCATGCGGTCGATTTCGAGACCATCGAGATCGCGCAGGAAGTCCGGCGCTTTCATGCCCGCCGCCCACACGATCAACTCCGCGGGTATAAACTCCCCGCTCTGCAGCATCACGCCATCCGCTTTAACCTCGACCACGCGCGTGTCCGTCCGGACCGATACTTTGAGCTCCGTCAGGACTGCGGCGGTGCTTGCCGCCATCTCCTGTGGCAGCGCGGGCAGGATGCGCGGCCCCGCCTCGATAAGCGTGATGCGGATGAGCTTGTCGAAGTCGATATTGTCGAGGCCGTACGACGCCAGATCGCGCATCGACTTGTGCAACTCGGCCGACAGTTCGACCCCGGTCGCGCCCGCCCCAACGATCACGCAATGCAACTGGCCCGGCCGAAGCGGCTCATACTGTGCGTTGGCGCGCAGGCAGGCGTT
>JANNOQ010000057.1:0-107977 GCA_031399085.1 Rhodomicrobium sp. | reverse complement strand
GACAAAATGGGCGCCGATTTCCGGGGCGACCCGGCTTCGGCCCTGCTCGAGGTGCTCGACCCGGAGCAGAACAACGAGTTCAACGATCATTATCTGGAGGTCGATTACGACCTGTCGAACGTGATGTTCGTGACCACCGCCAACACGCTCGACATTCCGCCGGCGCTGATGGACCGGATGGAGATCATCCGTATTGCCGGCTACACCGAAATCGAGAAGCTGGAGATCGCCAAGCGCCATCTCATCCCAAGCCAGCGAGAGGGCCACGGCCTCAAGGACGAGGAATGGACCGTCAGCGACGATGCGCTGATGGAGCTGATCCGCCGCTACACGCGGGAGGCCGGCGTCCGCAGCCTGGAGCGCGAGATCGCTAAACTGGCCCGCAAGGCGGTTAAGGAGATTGAGTCAGGCAGCCGGCCGCGCGCCGACATTACATTGGCCAATCTGGTGGAATTTCTCGGCGTTCCGAGATTTCGCTACGGTGAGGCCGAGCGCGAGGATCAGATCGGCGTCGTCACGGGCCTTGCTTGGACCGAGGCCGGCGGCGAGCTGCTGACGGTCGAAGGTGTGATGATGCCGGGCAAAGGCAAGGTCTCCGTCACCGGAAACCTGCGCGAGGTGATGAAGGAATCGATTCAGGCCGCGAACGCCTATGTCCGCTCGCGGGCGATCGACTTCGGGATTGAGCCGCCGCTGTTCGAGCGCCGGGATATCCACGTTCACGTGCCGGAAGGCGCAACGCCGAAGGACGGTCCTTCGGCCGGCGTCGCGATGGTGACGGCGATGGTGTCGATCATGACCGGCATTCCCGTCCGCAAGGATGTGGCTATGACGGGCGAGATCACCCTGCGCGGACGCGTTCTACCGATCGGCGGCTTGAAGGAAAAGCTGCTCGCGGCTCTGCGCGGCGGCATCACTTCGGTCATCATTCCTGAGGAAAACGCCAAGGATCTGGCGGAGATAGCCGATAGCGTGAAGAATCAGCTCAATATTATCCCGGTCGCGCGGATGGAGCAGGTTCTGGCGATCGCTCTGGTGCGAAAGCCGGAGGCGATTTTGTGGAGTGAGCCGGACATCGTTCCCAAGCCCGCGGCCCAGACGCCGCTGCAGCCGGACCTCGGCATAACGGCCCATTGAACCCGAAGGCGGCTGCGCAATCGTAGCCGCCTTTGCCGTTTTTTGTTACTCCGCTTCGCTTTTGCGTGTTGGCGGTGGAAAATATCTTCTTCAAATGTCCAGATATCTGAGTAAGGTAATGCGCTGTCCGCATCGGCCGTCGGCCTTTACGGACAATGCCGCTCGAAAGCCCTGGCTTGATGGCGGCAAGCGCCACCCGGCTTAGCGCGGGGCAGCCTTTGCGAGACGGCGGATAATGCCGCTCGGGGTGGCGTAGGAAATGCTATGGAGAATGAAGAAAAGGGATAACCATGAATAAGACGGATTTGGTCGCGGCTGTGGCCGAGGACACGCAGATCGCCAAAGACAAAGCGGCTGCAGCGGTTGAGTCTGTGATCAAGCATATTCAATCGGCATTGCTGGAAGGCAACGAAGTGCGCCTACCCGGTTTTGGAAATTTCAAAGTCGCCGACCGGAAGGCCACCACCGCCCGCAATCCGCGTACTGGAGAGACTGTCAATGTCCCGGCCAGCAAGGTTGCAAAATTTGCACCGGCCAAGGGTTTAAAAGAAGCCTTGAACGGCTGAGCTGATCAAACGCGACGCGCGGGGCGGTAGTCTCGCGAGTCCAGATGACGATATTCACGCCCTCTCCATTTCTGGAGGGGGCATTTTTGTTTGTGCGCCATGATGTTCGGCGCCACAGCTGAAAACTTGACGTGGCAGGATGAGTGGGAGGGCGAGTTGGTCGCCAGGGCCGTCCGAGAGGACTGTGGGCCAGAATAAGAAAACAACCTAGATTCTCGCATAGGTTGTAAATTAAAGTATAATTCGACTTATTGATGTATTACTGGTGCGCTGCCGCCACATTGCATAGCTTTGTCTATTCAGAGTTGAAAAACCGCGAATAGCTTTTGTCGAATCACCATAACTCTTTGGCTTGTAGCGGCGCTAAGCGCCTCTTCGGCGTCGCGTATTACTTGCGGCAAGTATGTGTTGCGTATGCGTTTTTGGGGCACTTTTGAGGGAAAACAAATGCGCAAAGCAATCATCGCTGCTCTTGCAGCAATCGCAGGCATGAGCACGACGGCTTATGCGGCTGATATTTACGGCAAGGGGTCCATGAAGGACGCCCCGGTGTATGAGTCGCCGTTCACCTGGTCAGGTCTGTATATTGGCGGTTCTGTTGGCTTCGGCGTGGGTGACACCACTGGCAGCCTCAGCTTCGACGAATATGACCGCTACGACGAGCCTATGGTGGAATTGTCTCGGGAAGTCTACGAAGACGGTGGCTTCGGCGACTTCCTTTCGGCGCTTTTCAGCTCCGATTACGATGTGAACGGCGCGATTTATGGCGTTCATCTCGGCTACAACGTTCAGCGCGACGGCGGCCTGGTTTATGGTGTCGAATTCGGCATCAACGGCACCGACATGGACGGGTCGGATACGTGCGTCGTCCTCTTCAAATGCGAGCGCGCTTTGGATTGGTACGCCACGGCGGTTGGCCGGTTAGGCTATGCCTCCGGCAAGACGCTGTTTTACGGCTTTGGCGGCGTCGCCTGGGGTGAAGTCCAAACGGACATCAGCATCTTCGGCATCAACCTCCTCAGCGGTGAAGAAACCCACGTCGGCTGGACCGCAGGCGTCGGCATCGAACATGCCTTCACCAATCGCTTCAGCGCCCGCATCGAATATTCGCATGTCGATCTCGGCGAAGAAGATCACTCGCTCGGCGATTATCTTTCGAGCGAAGTCGACCTGAAGTTCGATGCCATCAAAGTTGGCGCGAGCTACAAGCTTTACGACGGCTATCACGCTCTTGAAGCCAGCAAATAAGAAGCATCGATCATCTTCCTCTGTCAGACTCAAACAGCCAAGCTTTCGCTTGGCTGTTTTTTAATGCAGCCGGCTAATGCAGAACTCGACCGCGTCGAGCAGCGCCGATTTCTCACGGCTATCGGGGAAAATAGCCAGCGCGTCGCAGGCCATCGCCCCGTAATGGCGGGCGCGCTTGATCGTGTCGTCGATCGCTCCGGACCGTCGCACATACGCGATGGCCTGTTCCAAATCGCCCTCGCCCGGTTCGTCATCCTGCAAGGTGCGCCGCCAGAAGGCGCGTTCATCCTCGCTGCCGCGCCGGAAGGAAAGCACGACGGGAAGCGTAATCTTGCCTTCACGGAAATCGTCGCCGACGCTCTTGCCGAGCTTGGCCTGCTCGCCGGAATAATCGAGCGCGTCATCGACGAGCTGGAAGGCCAGTCCCAGATTCTTGCCATAGGAGCGCAGCGCCGCCTGCTCCTCGTTCGAGCGTTCGGCGATAATGCCGCCAACCTCTGCCGCCGCCGAGAACAGCGCCGCGGTTTTGGATGTGATGACCGTCATATATTCATCTTCGGTCGTCGCCGTATTCTTCGACACTGAAAGCTGAAGAACTTCGCCTTCCGCGATCACCACGGCGGCGTTGGAGAGCACCCGCAGAGCGCCCATCGAGCCAACTTCAACCATCATCTTGAAAGCCTGGCCGAGCAGAAAATCACCGACCAGCACGCTCGCCTCATTGCCCCAAAGCAGCCGCGCCGCAACCTTCCCGCGCCGCAAATCGCTTTCGTCCACGACATCGTCGTGCAGCAGCGTGGCCGTGTGCATGAATTCCACACTTGAGGCGAGCTTGACATGCCCCGAACCTTGATAGCCGCACAGCTTTGCCGTGGCGATCGTCAGCATCGGGCGCATCCGCTTACCACCGGAATCGATGAGATGCCGGGCGAGTTCGGGGATCAAGTCCACATCGGAGCGCGCTTTTTCGAGAATGATACGATTGACGAGCGCCATATCGTCGCCCACCAAAGCCATGAGCGGCTTTAGTTTGTCGAGCGGCTCGCGCTGCTCATCTAACGTGACGACCACACCCAATTGCGCCTCCTTGATGGAACGCTTTTTGTACGCCGCAGTATTAGCCCCACGGGCCGAGCCCGGGTCAAGCGCGCATCTTGCCCTTGCGACGATCTGATCATCGGGTCTTCCGGGCGGCGTGCATTGCGATTACAAACTTAGACTTCGGGGCCGGGACGATGCTCTTCAATGAGATGGAACGTCGCGGCGGACCGCGCGTTCCGTCTCACCATTTGCCGGAGAAACCATGAAAGAGCTGATACGGAGCAACGATCCGGTGCTGCTGTCTTACATTGATGCATTGCTTAAGGATGCAGACATCCCGCACGAACTGGCGGATCTGCATATGAGCATCATGGACGGTTCAATCGGCGTGCTGCCACGGCGGATGCTCGTGGCCGACGAGGATTATTTGGAAGCGCGAGAGATCGTAGGTGCGGCCAATATCGAATTGCCGCAAGCGGATGGCGACTGATACCGACGATCCTGCGTCCCCACTGGCCACCACCGAGGACGCTTTCCTCGGCGGGCGGCTTACCATTGCGCAAATGCGGCACGGCTCGAGAGCTGGTATCGACGCCGTGTTTTTGGCGGCGGCCTGTCCGGCCAACCCGGGCGAAATCATACTCGATGCGGGCGCTGGCAGCGGCATCGTCGCGTTGGCGCTTGCCAGGCGGATTGTCGGTTCGCGGGTCGTGGGCGTAGAAATCGATCCCGATCTATGCGCTCTCGCTCAGAGCAACGCCGCCGCGAACGATCTACAGGCGCACGCGACTTTCATCTGCGGCGATATGACCGCGCCGCCAAGCCGCTTATTTTCGGCTGGCGTTCCGCCCGACAGTTTTGACCACGCCGTCGCCAACCCGCCCTTTCTCAATGCAAACGAAGCACGATTGCCGCGTGATCCGAGTTTGCGCCGCGCGCATGCTCTTGCTACGGGCGAGTTGGAGCGGTGGATCAAGAGCCTCGCGGCTCTGGTAAAACCGAAAGGCACGCTTACGATCGTACATCGCGCCGATGCGTTGCCTCAGCTGCTCGCGCACTGCCGAGGTCGGTTTGGCGGACTGACGGTGTTTCCGCTCTTTCCTCGCCCGGATGAGTTGGCCACCCGTATCCTGATCCAAGGCCGAAAGGGCAGCCGCGCGCCGATGCGCTTGACGCGCGGCTTGGTGCTGCATGAGTCCGGGACTGGTTTTACCCGCGAGGCCGAGGCAGTGCTGCGTCATGGTGCACGCCTTGAACTCGGACCGCGCAAATAGCATTTCCAATCTACGGCGCAGGGGCGAAACTTTTCCGCAAATTGTCCGCCCTCGCGAGTGATGATTTTCTGGTAAATGCAAGCCTTCATTCACAATTCGCCTGCATCCTCGCTTCGGATCTTGATCACAATCCCATGATGAACCCTATAAAAACCATCAGCCGACTTATCAATAGTGCGCCGGTCGTGCCGGTGGTGCGGCTGACAGGCGTGATCGGCGCGGCAACCCCGCTGCGCCAGGGCCTATCAATCGCCAGCGTCGCGCCCGCGCTTGAACGCGCCTTTTCCCTCGCCGAAGATGCGGTCGCCATCCAAGTGAATTCGCCCGGTGGATCGGCGGTCCAGTCTCGTCTGATTTTCCAGCGTATCCGCGATCTCGCCCGGGAAAAAAACGTGCGCGTCTACATGTTCGCCGAGGATGTGGCGGCATCGGGCGGCTATATGCTGCTCTGCGCGGGCGATGAAATATACGCCGACAGCTCCTCCATTATCGGCTCGATCGGAGTGATTTTCGCAAGCTTCGGCTTTGTCGGGCTGATCGACAAGATTGGCGTCGAGCGGCGCGTCCATACGGCGGGCGAACGCAAATTGACGCTTGACAGCTTCCAACCGGAAAATCCCGACGATATTGCCCGCCTGAAGACGATCCAAGCCAGCATCCATGATGATTTCATCGCGCTTGTCCGCGACCGGCGCGGGAAACGCATCGAGGCGGCCGACGGACAATTGTTCACCGGCGAATTCTGGAGCGGGCGGCAAGCGCTTGAGCTTGGTCTGATTGATGGAATCATGGATGTCAGGACGAAGATGCGCGAGCTGTTTGGCGACAAGGTCCGGCTCCGGCCGGTTTCCACCGAACGCGGCCTGTTCCGTCGTCGCGGCGCGAGCGTTATGTCGGCCTTAGATGCGTCCTTTGCGGGACGTGGGGCGATCAGCCTTGCTGACGACGCTCTTTCGGCGATTGAGGCGAGAGCGATCTGGGCAAGGTTTGGTTTTTAGCTTGGCCTTCCTATGTGTACAGTGTCTGTGAGGTATTTCATGATGTTTGAATTGTTAATCGCCGCCGTGACAAGTGCCGCGCTGGTGCTTGCCGCTCGTTGGGTCAAGCAGGAAGTCGCCCGCGTCGAAAACGACGGGCGCCGCACGCAGCGCACCCGCAAAGCCGCGCGCTAAACCTGCGGATGGACTCTGCCACAGGGTGATATCATCCCGTTGACGAATAGTCTGCGTCTGTGCGGGGAATCAGGCGGAGCTGGTCGTGGCCCTTGACCCTTGCGCGCGACCCGTCTTAGGGTTCGCTCTCAGTTAAGGCGCGGCCATTTTCATGAACTCAGCGAAATCCCAAGCTGCCGCCAGTAAGGCGCGGCAAGCGGCAAAATCCGCTCCGCAAAAGAAAAAAACGGTGGCACAGCCGGCGGCGATGCCTCAGCCGCACGACGTTGCGTCAGCAGGTGGCGCCGTATTGCGCCCCGACAAATCCTTCCAAGATCTCATCCTTACGTTTCAGCATTATTGGGCCGAGCAGGGCTGCGTGATCCTACAGCCCTACGACATGGAGGTCGGCGCAGGCACCTTCCACCCGGCGACGACCTTGCGCTCGCTCGGGCCCAAACCCTGGCGCGCCGCCTATGTGCAACCCTCGCGCCGTCCAAAAGACGGCCGTTATGGCGAGAATCCCAACCGGCTGCAGCACTACTACCAGTTCCAGGTGATCCTGAAGCCCTCGCCGCTCGATATTCAGGACCTTTATTTGCAAAGCCTTTACAAAATCGGCATCGACCCGGACCTGCACGACATCCGCTTCGTCGAGGACGATTGGGAAAGCCCGACGCTCGGCGCTTGGGGGCTGGGCTGGGAGGTCTGGTGCGACGGGATGGAAGTTTCGCAATTCACCTATTTTCAGCAGGTCGGCGGCTTCGATTGCGATCCTGTCGCGGGCGAGCTGACTTATGGGCTGGAACGCCTCGCCATGTATTGCCAGGGCGTCGACCGCGTTTACGACCTGAATTTCAACGGGCGCGAGGACGATAAAAAGGTGCTTTACGGCGATGTCTTCCTGCAAGCCGAGCAGGAATTTTCGCGGCACAATTTCGAGTTCGCCGATACCGAGATGCTGCTGCAGCGCTTCCGCGATGCGGAGAAGGAGTGCCAGGCGCTGCTCGACGCCGGCGCGCCCGATCCCGGCGGCAACGACAAGCGGCACCGGATGGCGCTGCCGGCCTATGACCAGTGCATCAAGGCCTCGCACATTTTCAACCTGCTGGATGCGCGCGGGGTGATCTCGGTGACGGAACGCCAGAGCTACATTTTACGAGTCCGCGATCTGGCCAAGGCGTGCTGCGCCGCGTGGCTTCAGACGGATGGCGGCGGAGCGCGTTGAAGGATGATGGCGCCGCCTAAAGCCGCAGCCGAACTCCTTCTCCCACTCGGAGAGGTTGGGGGTGAGGGGTTGTGCCGTATCAATGAGGCGTTATCTCACCCGGAATGCTTTGCAAACCGACCTCTTCCCATGGAGACCTCTGCGAAACGAGGTTTCTCCATGAGTCGTCCCGGAAGCCCGCAGGGCTATCCGGGACCCAATGGCCCGTCAGCAAGCGCCATGCTGTGTATCGAGGCAAATGGGTCCCGGCTCTTCGGCCGGGACGGCGCAGATTATGCGGTTTCGCAGAAGCCTCTTAGGGGACGGGCGAAATCAGAGCGTGCCCCGGCGGCTTGCCTTTGATGCCGGCGCGAACCCGACGGTGGAGCGCCACGCGCGGCATCGGGGCGGACGGGTTGCTGCTGGCGCTGGCGCTCGTCATCAGCCTCGTCATCGCGCTCCCCATTGTCAGCATCGCCATGCTGGCACTCGCCCCCGCCCCAGGCGTCTGGCCGCATCTGATCAGCACAACTTTGCCCTATTCGGTACAGCAAACGCTGCTTTTGCTGGCAGGCGTCGCCGTGCTGACGCTCGCGGCCGGTGCGGGAAGCGCTTGGCTCGTGACGATGTACCGCTTTCCGGCGCGCGGCGTGCTGGACTGGCTGCTGATCCTGCCGCTGGCCTTGCCGACCTACATCACCGCCTATTGCTACGGCGAATTTCTCGACTATACCGGGCCGGTGCAGACCGCGCTCCGCGCCGCCTTCGGCTTTGCCAGCTATCAGGATTATTGGTTTCCCAATATCCACTCGCTGGGCGGGGCCATCCTGATCATGTCGTCCGTTCTCTATCCCTATGTGTATCTCACCGCGCGAGCGAGCTTTGCCCTTCAATCGGTGAATGCGCTCGACGTGGCGCGCACGCTCGGCCGAACCGGCACCGGTGCGCTCTTCGCGGTGGCGCTGCCGATGGCGCGTCCGGCGCTTGCGGCGGGCGTTTCGCTCGCCCTCATGGAATGCCTGAACGACATCGGCGCGGTCGAATATCTCGGCGTGCAGACGCTAACCTCCAGCATTTACGGGGCTTGGATCCAGCGCTCCAGCCTCGCGGGCGCCGCGCAATTGGCGCTGGTCTTGTTCATCTTCGTGATCGGTCTCATCGTGCTCGAACGCTATGGCCGCCGTCATCGCCGCTTTGCCAGCCCGCGAAGCGACCGCCCCGCGCCGGAGCACCGGCTTAGCGGGGCAAAAGCCTGGCTTGCATTCCTCGCCTGCGCCATCCCGTTCGCCGCCGGGTTCATCATTCCCGTCAGCGTGCTGATCGACGGAATGCTAGCGCAGGGCGCGCAATATGGCTTTTCCGGCTATGTCAGCGCGGCGGCAAACAGCCTGTTCCTGTCCGCCGCGGCGGCGCTGTTGATCGTGGTCCTCGCGCTGCTCCTGGGAGCGGCCCTGCGAATTTCGCGCAACCGGTTTGCCTCGGACGCTACGCGCATCTCCGCGCTGGGTTATGCAATCCCCGGTACGGTCATCGCGCTTGGGCTGATCGTGCCCCTTGGGGCATTGGACAACGCGGTCAGCCGCTTCATGACGGATCAGTTCGGCGTGAGCACCGGCCTGCTTCTGTCGGGCTCGGCCTTCGCGCTGCTGCTCGCCTATGTCATCCGCTTCATGGCGGTGGCTTTCAACGCGATCGAGGCCGGGTGGCAGCGGCTCTCGCCCAATCTCGATGCCGCGGCGCGCACGCTCGGCGCCGGCCCCCTCGGGATGCTGACTTCGGTTCACCTGCCGTTGCTGCGGCCCGCCATCGGCGCGGCGGCGCTGCTGGTGTTTGTCGATACGATGAAAGAACTGCCGGCCACGCTCTTGCTACGGCCGTTCAACTTTGAAACCCTCGCCACCCAAATTTACACTTTCGCATCGCAGGAGCAGTTCGAGCGGTCGGCGCTTGCGGCGCTAACGATCGTGGCGGTTGGGCTCGTACCACTCATCCTGCTGCACCGGGTCCTTACCAGGGCACAATAAGGGAGCCTGTTGCAGAATAGCCATGCCTCGCTTCACGATCGCTAGGGCGGGCGCTGTAAAATCGGTCTCGCCGCCCCACGCCGGCCTTTTTCGAGCGTCTACAGTTGAAAAAATCAGACTCGCCACGGGTGATTTGCCGTTTTTGTTGTGATAATGTTATGCCGATATGCGCCGTCGCCCCAATTTCCGGCGAAGGTTACAGAGAAAAGGGTTCTATGAAGACCTTCAGACCGAGACTTACTGCATGGGCGCTTGTCATTGCAGGCCTTCCAGCCGTTCTCGCAGCCGGCCCGCTCCGTGCCTTGGAAAATGATGCCGTTGGCACAGAGACTTATCGGCTCGAAGATAGCGATTCGCTGCTTGGAAGCTATATGGCCGGCCGGCTAGCCCGCAGTCTGCGCGACAATGAGGCCGCCGCAGAATTTTACCGTGAGGCGCTCGAAAAAGATCCGCAAAGCAAGGAAATCCTCGAAGAGGCCTTCCAGCTTAAGGTCGCCACCGGTAAATTCGCGGATGCGCGGAATTTGGCGCGCGAGCTGCTTGAGCGCGAGGACGAACACAAGATTGCCAGCTTTTTCCTTGGCATTGAGTCTTTCGCGAAAAAAGAATATGTCGCCGCTGACAAACATTTTAAGGCTGGAGGCACCGGTCCAATCGCGGATCTGACCGCCAATCTCGCCAGGGCCTGGATTGCCTTTGCCCGCGATCAGAACAAGACGGCGCTGAAATTCACCGGACAAACCAGTTCGGCGCAGACCGAAGGGTCGCAGCACATTGAATTGCTGCACCGCGCCATGATCGCCGATCTTGCGGGTCAGCGCCGCACGGCGGCGGCGGCCTACAAAAAGCTTTACGAGAAAACGCCGCGCAATGTGCGGATCGCTGTTGCCTATGCGCGGCACGCTGCTTTTTGGGGCGACAAAGTTCTTGCGAACAAGATTTTGAAGCCGGTTCTCGAAGCGTCAAACCCGAACCCGCTGGTTCAGGGCTTGTCGGATGAGCTGGAGGCTGGCAAAAAGCCTGCCCTGACCGTTAGCAACGCCACCGAAGGACTGGCCGACGTCTTCCAAGGCATCGGCGAAGCCTTGGCGGGGGACGGCGTTGTCGATGCGGGGCAGATCTATCTTCAGCTCGCCCTGTTCGCCAAGCCCGACTTTGTCGTCGCGCATTACGCGCTTGGCGAGCTTTACGACCAGCTCAAAAACTACGACATGGCGGCAGAGGCTTTCCAGAAGGTGCCGCGTGACTCGCCGCTCTGGCTGAACGCGCAGCTTCGCAAGGCTTACGATCTCAACTCCCTGGAACAGATCGATCAAGCCAAATCGCTCCTGAATGAACTGATCGCCGCCTTCCCAAAGGATATGCGGGCCTATTACACGCTCGGCAATCTGCTTCGCGGCAACAAGGAATATACCGACGCGGTGACCTATTACACTCAGGCCATCGAACGGCTGGGGCCGGAGGAGAAATCGCAGTGGGCGATCTACTATGCGCGCGGCGTTTGCTACGAGCGCATGAAGGATTGGCCCAAGGCCGAAGCCGATCTGAAAAAGGCGTTGGAGCTTGATTCGAATCAGGAGCTGACACTCAACTATCTTGGCTATTCCTGGGTCGATCAGAGCCTCAACGTCAAGGAAGCGATGGAGTTGATCCGCCGGGCGGTGCAGAAGCGGCCGAACGACGGTTATTTCGTCGATAGCCTCGGCTGGGCCTATTACCGGCAGAACGACTACCCGCAGGCGGTGAAACAGCTTGAGCGCGCGGTCGAGCTCAAGCCGGACGATCCGGTTATCAACGATCATCTCGGCGATGCTTATTGGAAGGTCGGGCGGCGGCTTGAAGCGCAGTTCCAGTGGAAACAAGCGCTCGACCTTAAGCCCGAGCCGGAGGACGAAAAGAAAATCCGCAAGAAGCTCGACGCTGGTTTGATCGAGGAGCCGAGCACCCGCGCGTCCTTGGACAATCAGACAACACCGGCGGAGTCGCAACCGAAGTGACGAGCGCGCCAGCGGCGGGTGCTCAGCACGCACCCGAACGCGGGCTGGCGCATGTTGAGCTTGCCCGCGCCAAGGTCAATCTGACGCTGGAGATCAGAGGCAAGCGCGCCGACGGCTATCACGAACTTGAAAGCCTCGTGCTGTTCGCGGATTTTGGCGATCGGCTCGAATATCGCGTGGGCGGACCATTCTCACTCAGCATTGAAGGTCCATTTGCCCTTGGTCTCGATAGGGGCGGCAATCTTGTCGAACGCGCCGCTTTGGCCTACGCGCAACAACATCGTGGCGGCGAACCGTCCGGCGCGTTCCGCTTAATCAAAAATATTCCTGTCGCGGCGGGTCTCGGGGGCGGCTCGGCGGACGCGGCGGCGGCGTTCCGGCTCCTGGCGGCGGCGCAAGGCGCGGCCGATTCGCTTGAAGCCATGATCCCGGCGGCGCATTCAATTGGCGCCGACGTTCCGTGCTGCCTCTTGTCCAACGCCGCGATCATGACAGGCATTGGCGAAGTCCTCCATCCGCTGGCGCCCATCGCGCCGCTCCCAGCGGTGCTGGTGAACCCGATGCTCCCCCTTGCAACACGCGATGTGTTCGCTGCACTTGAAGCCGCGCCTTTGACTGAAGCGCCGCCCGCGCCGGATTTGCCGAAATTCGCTGGCATCGCCGATACGGTCGCTTATGCTCGCAAGCGCGCCAATCATCTGGAATCGCCCGCCCGCCGCCTGCTGCCGGTAATCGGCGACATTCTGGCGGTTCTGGACGCTGCCCCGGGAGCGCTGCTCGCTCGCCTCTCCGGCAGCGGCCCGACCTGCTACGGGATATTCTCCAACCGCGACGACGCAAACGCCGCCGCTGCCAGCATCGGCCAAGAGTATCCCGGCTGGTGGGTCCAGCCGGTCAATCTGAGCTAATCCCGTATCGGATACGCCATTGTACGAGGTTTGGCGCAAATCTGCACCGTGGTCGCATTATTCTCATGATCGCCGATTCTCTGGCGATTGGACGAACTTATTGGATAGAGTGAAACCAAAAGTAATTATCATGAAAAATATCGAGACTATTTGGTTTTAACCCAGATCTAAAGCAACTGTGTCCCATTGGTCATGGTTCTAAACGGCATGTGCTCGTATAATCGGCTATCATCAATTGGATACGTTAACGATGCGACGTGCGCTTTCAATTTTGTTTGTGGTGACTGCGATATTTCCGCTCGCTGCGTGTGGCGGAACAATGGGCGAGAACGCCTCGCTTGCCTCTCAACCACTTAGCGCAACGGACGCGCGCCTCAAAATCTATCGGACAAGTGAACTTATGGCGGCTGGCGCTTCCGCGCGCGTCACCATCGATGGTAAGGAGCGCGGGAGCCTCGGGAACGGCGAATCGACCCTGCTCGACTTGCCAGCCGGATCGCATAAGATCGTTGTCGATTACTGGGGCCACCCGGGTGCTTATGCGATCACGCTGCAAGCAAAGCCGGGTTTGCTGTACACGCTTGAAATTGCTCCGCGCGAGGACGCCGTCATGGCGGGAGCCTTGCTGGGAACGGTCGGGATGCTTGTCGAGGCCTCGGTCAACGAAAACGGAGGTGCATTCCGACTGCGAGTCGTAAGTGCCGAACCGATTAAGAGATGACTTAAGCGACCCTTCAGCGCCGCATCCGGCATCCAGATTTAACGCCCCGCAGGAGCCGCGACAACCTTCGACCAAGCTAAATCACGCCGAGCTTCTTCTGCAGGCTGGATGACGACGTCGTATATTGGAACAGCAGCCGCTTGTTCGGATAGATGATGCGATAGGCCTGCTGCGCCATTAACGCGGCCTCGTGGAAGCCGGAAAGGATCAGCTTCAGCTTGCCGGGATAGTGGTTGATGTCGCCGACCGCGAAGATGCCCGTCTCCGAGGTCTCGAATTTCTCCGTGTCCACGGGGATAAGGTTTTCGTGCAGGTTCAGCCCCCAATCGGCGACCGGGCCAAGCTTCATGGTCAGGCCGAAAAATGGCAGCAGCCGGTCGCAGCTCAGCTCGAAAGTTTCACCGCCCTCGCCGCGCATGGCGATTCCCTCAAGCGCGCCGTCCACGCCCTTGAGCCGCATGACCTGCCCGATCCGAAGCTGCATTTGCCCTGCGGCCACCAGCTCGCGCATTTTCCTCACGCTGTCCGGCGCGGCTCGGAACTCATCGCGCCGGTGGATCAGCGTCAGCGAATTCGCGATCGGCTGTAAATTGAGAGTCCAATCAAGCGCCGAATCGCCGCCGCCGACAATCACCACATCGCGCCCGCGAAATTCCTCCATGCGTTTGACAGCGTAGAAAACCGATTTGCCTTCAAACGCTTCAATGCCTTCGAGCGGGGGACGCTTCGGCGTGAACGAGCCGCCGCCGGCCGCGACGACAACGATCTTGGTATGGAATTTCAGCCCGCCATCGGTTTCGAGGTCGAAGCCGTCCTCGGTTCGCGCCAGCTTGTCCACCCGTTCTGAGAAATGGAAAGTCGGATGGAAAGGTTTGATCTGCTCCAGCAATCGATCGGTTAGCTCCTGACCGGTAACGATCGGCAAGGCGGGGATATCGTAGATCGGTTTTTCCGGATAAAGCTCGGCGCACTGACCGCCGGGGCGGTCGAGAATGTCGATGACATGTGCCTTGATGTCGAGCAGGCCGAGCTCGAACACCGCGAATAAACCGACCGGGCCAGCACCGACAATGATCGCGTCGGTTTGAATGGAAGAAGCGCCGTCCATGTATCAAACGCCTTTTGCAACAAGCGGGGCGCAGCGGCGAACCTCTCGCGGCGCACTCATGCAACCATAATTAGAAGGACTTGGCGAAAAGCTCAACCTTGGTGTTCGGGAATCCGAACGATTAGTCCGTTAAAAGCATCAGATATGCGGAGCTGACAGCTTAGGCGGCTCTCGGGGCGCACATCGAAGGCGAAATCGAGCATATCCTCTTCCATTTGCGATGGCTCCCCGGTGACGCTACGCCAAGCGTCATCGACATAGACATGGCAGGTGGCGCAGGAGCAGGCGCCGCCGCATTCGGCGACGATGCCGGGCACATCGTGCTTGATCGCCGTCTCCATCACCGTCTGTCCTGTGTCGCCCTCCACCTCATATTTGCGGCCGGTGTGATCGAAGTAAGTGATCTTGGGCATTTGTAACATTCATCCAAAGGTGACGGAGCGTTGAACAGTAGCCAATACGACGCCGCACGGACACCGCGCGGCGAGCCTTCGCTCGGCGGTATATAGGTGAAAACACATTGATCCTCCAGCCCCATTGCGCATTTCGGGTCTGATGGACTAGTCGGCAAGCCATCGGTTCCGGCCCTCGCTGTGGCCGGTCGCGATGAATCGCATAAGGCGTCCCCCTAGAGCACGCCATCGATAAACGAAACGGCATCCTTAATCTGAATGGCCAAAACGCCAAGGATTTCAGCGCGCGCCACAAGGGTGCCATCGGAAACCAGTTGCTCAGCCGACTCAGCCGTTTGCAAAATCTGCCAGGCGCCGACGCTGCGGGCCGAGGCTTTCAAAATCCGCGCGGCTTCGCGCCAGGAATCATCGTCGCTGGCGCGGGACAATTTTTCAAAATACAGTCGTGTTTGGCGTTTGAACAGTTCCAGCACCTCGCGCTCGACCGCGCTGTTCCCCATCGTGTAGCGCGACAAATGAGCAAGATCGACCGGCCGGTGACGAAAGGCGATGTGGGTGGCGATTTCGATCTCCGGCTCAAGGCCGTGCTGCAAACTCAGTTCCATAGTTTCCCCGATCTGTAAAAACGAAAAAGCTCGCTGCCGCGCAGCTACTTTCACGTGCGCAGAGGCAAGCCTAACAACCACAGGCTGTCAAGTTAGGATGGTTGCGAGAAAAGCCGGTCAATTTGACCGTTTTATGTTTTGCACTTCGATGAGGATCTTCGGGCGCAGGACTTGCCGAGATGATCGAAAAAATACGTATTTCCAGCGCGCTAGCAGATCCAAATCGCCTCGTAAGAAGGCGAATTAATCTTTTTTTAGCCTCAAATTTCGGCTACAAGAAAATCACTTACCTGGGGCGCATTTCGCTTTTTTCTATCGGTAGTGCTGTTTGGCAACGGATTGGCATCTTCGGCGCGTGATGCGTAAGCATCGGGGGATTTCATAGCGGTTGCGCCATGCTCTGGCTTGCAACCTGGCTGTTTGAAGTTATAACGGATTCCACGAGGGGCGTTTCCTGTGCTATCCCACCCTAGATGACACGCAATCACCATTGATCAGGACGGCGGAATGTCTCAAAAACCGGCAACCTCCCGTGAGAATGGCGCCGAATCGGCTGCCTCGCGGGACAATCTGGCGGCCGACAGCACCAGCGAAGCGCCAGAAAGCGCCGGGACCGCCGCCAGCAAGAAGGCAGCGCCTCCAGCGGGTAAACCGCAAATTGCTCAGACCGCATTGAAAGCCACGGGCGCGGTCGCTACCCAATATCGAGGCGGTTCTGTTTCCAGGGCAGCGGCCGGCCCAGTCCGCGCCATCGCGGCCAATGACGACATGCCCTCCATTGGCGGGCTAGTGTACGCGCTCCAGCAGCGCCCTTCGAAATCGCCGTTCTACGTTGCACTGGCCGCCTCGGCGCTGTGGTTCATCCTCGGATGTATGATCGCATGGGCGGTTATCGCGAAAAACCCCGACAGTATCGCCAGCCTGTCGGATATCTTCGGCTCTCCCTCCATCGTCGCGGTCATCGCGACCATTATCGTGCCCATCGCCCTGTTTTGGTTTCTGGCCGTTCTCGTCTGGCGCGCCCAGGAATTGCGGCTGATGTCCTCGGCGATGACAGAAGTTGCGGTGCGCCTTGCCGAACCCGACAAGATGGCCGAGCAATCGGTCGCCTCCCTCGGCCAAACCGTGCGACGCCAGGTCGCGGCGATGAACGACGCGATTTCCCGCGCGCTCGGCCGGGCCGGCGAGTTGGAAGCACTGGTGCATAATGAAGTCGCAGCACTCGAACGGTCCTATAGCGAGAATGAGAACCGTATTCGCAATCTCATCAACGAGCTGGCGAGCGAACGCGAGGCGCTGGCCAATAATAGCGACCGGGTGAGCGAGGCGCTGCGTGGCATCGGCTCGCATGTCACCCGTGAAATCTCGGCGGCCAGCGAGCGCGCCAGCCACGCCATGACTCAAGCGACTTCGACACTCGCCGATACGCTGGCCAGCCGCGGCAACAAGATAACAGCCGCCGTCACGGCCGCCGGGTCGGTGATCGACGAAAAGCTTGCCGAGCGCGGCTCGCGCATCACCGAACAGCTCGTCAAGCACGGCGCTCAGGCGGCTGAACAGCTTCATCGCTCGGGCCTTGAAGTCACTCGCTCCATTCAGGAAACCTCCGACCGGACGGCGGCAGCGATCTCGGCCAAGGGCAACAATCTCGTCTCCTCGGTCATGAGCATGAGCGAGCGTGTCGGACGTGAAATCCCGGTTCTGCTGGAACGGCTCGGCAGCGAGCAAACCCGCCTTAGCGGCATCATCGAAGGGGCAACGAAAAACCTATCGGCGCTTGAAGGCGCGCTGGCGCAGCGAACGGAGTCGCTCAACACGTCGCTGCACGACCGCACCAAGATGCTGCAAACTGTCTTAACCGAGCAAGGCCGGGTCATCGACGATTCGCTTGCCGAGCGGACGCAGGCGCTGGAGACGATCCTCAGCCGCCGGGCACAGGCATTCGATGCAACGCTGGCCGAGCGCACGAAATCGCTCGACGCGTCGGTCTCACGCTACACCGGCAACATCCGCGAAACGCTGGAGCAGCATTCCCGCACGATGGAAAAGTCGCTGTCGCGGCAGGCCGGCTCGATTCAGCAGGCGGTCACAACCAGCACGGGCCAGATCCAGCGCGCGGTGGAGGAATTGGCGCGAGGCTCGGGCAATAGCTCCGATGCTCTCGGCGCGCACGCGACCATGCTGAAGGAAGTTTCACACGGTCTGCTCAATCAAATTCACACCCTGACCAAGCGTTTTGAGGATCAAGGCGCCAATATCATCAACGCTTCGCGGGCGCTTGAGTCGCAAAATAGCAAAGTCGACACGATGATGGAGGCGCGCCAAGCGCAGCTCGCCAAGATGATCGACGGCATCAATGGCCGGGCGTCCGAACTCGACCGCATGATGCACGGCTATTCAAATATGCTCGAACAATCCCTCGCCCAGGCCGAGGTGCGGGCGAGGCAAGTCACCGAAATGCTGTCCCGCGACTCAGCCGACAAGTCGCAGACGGCGGTCAAGGAACTGGAGCGGCTCAGAGCCGAAGCGCAGGCGCATACGTCGCGCGCCATATCCGAATTGAAGTCGAGCTTCTCATCGCTTTCCGAACAGGTTTCAACGCAGCTTTCGGGTTTCACCAATAGCTTCAACGAAACCACCCAGCAGGTTCGGACCTCGACCAATCAGGCAGCGAACGAGCTGGAGTTGACGCAAACCGAGCTGAAGCGGCAGGCCAAGGCGCTGCCCGAAACGACCAAGCAAAGCGCCAAGGCAATGCGCCGGGCTTTGCAGGATCAGCTCTCGGCCTTGGATTCGCTCACGGAGCTTACCACCCGCCACGGCTATTCCGGCCAGATCTCGAAGCCCGAGCGGGCGCAGCCCGAACCAGCCCGTCCGCCGCGTTTGCAGCCGCCGCACGAAAATCGCGACATCCCCGCGCCGCGCGAAGCCTATGGCGACCAATGGGGCGCCCCCCACGACTCGCTTGAAGCGGTCAGCGCCGGCCTGATGGAGCGCATGGACGGCCAGCCACAGCACAAGGACGCGCCGCAAGACTATGAGTCGATGGGCCGCCCGCCCTTCGCCGGAAGCCCGGCGCCGAATCCCGACATGGGGGTCGGCGGCGCGAAATGGTCGCTTGGCGATTTGCTGGCTCGCGCGTCGCGATCCGACGATCATTTCCCAGGCAGTGGCCGCAACGACGAGTCCTACGGAACGCCGCCGGTCGCCGCGCCGTCCGAAACCGGGCGCAAGGTCGATCCTTCGCCGATGATTTTCGACATGAAGGATATCGCCAACGCCGTCGATGAGAGTATCGCCGCCGAGGTTTGGATGCGCTACAACAAGGGCGAGCGTCATATCATCAGCCGCAGCATCTACAATCGCGACGGTCAGGCGACCTTCGAGCAGGTGCAGCGGCGCTACGAGAATGATACGACCTTCCGCCACATCGTCGACCGCTACCTGGCCGATTTCGAACGGATGCTGCAGGACGCCAGCAAGGCCGACCCGAAAGGCCGCACGGTGCAGACGCATCTGACCTCGGAAACCGGGCGCATTTACCTCGTGCTCGGACACGCCAGCGGCCGCTTGGTGGTCTGACGCCGCCGCCGCGCCGCGCTGATCAATCCTCGAACGGGTCCTGCACCAGAATTGTGTCCTCGCGCTTCGGCGAGGTCGAGAGCATCGTCACCGGCGCTTCGATCAGCTCCTCCAGCCGCTTGACATATTTGATCGCCTGCGCCGGCAGCGCGCCCCACGACCGCGCGCCCTCGGTCGAGGCTTTCCAGCCCTCCAAAACCTCGTAAATCGGCTCGACCCGCGCCTGCGCTCCTTGCGCCGCCGGCAGATAGTCGATCTCGCGTCCATCCAGCCGATAGCCAACGCAGATTTTCAGCTCGTCCAACCCGTCCAGCACGTCGAGCTTGGTCAGCGCGATGCCGTCGATGCCGCTCACTTTGACGGCCTGCCGCACGAGACAGGCGTCGAACCAGCCGCAGCGCCTGGGCCGCCCCGTCACCGTTCCAAATTCATGCCCGCGTTCGCCAAGCAGGCGTCCGATCTCATTCGATTGCTCCGTTGGAAACGGGCCTTGGCCAACGCGCGTCGTATACGCTTTGGTGATGCCGAGCACATGCGTCACCGACCGGGGACCGAGACCGGAGCCGGTTGCCGCTTGACCAGCGACCGTGTTCGAGGAGGTAACAAACGGATAGGTGCCGTGGTCGATATCGAGCATGGCCCCTTGCGCGCCCTCGAACAGGATGCGCTTGCCCTCGCGGCGATGCTGATCGAGAAGCTGCCAGACGCGGTCCATATAGGGCAGAACGGCCGGCGCGATCGCGGCAATCTCGGTATACAAACTTTCACCGGAGATTTCCTCGACGCCCAGCCCCCGCCGCAGCGCATTATGATGCGTCAGCGCGCGGTCAATCTTGGCCGGCAAGGTTTTCAAATTGACCAAATCCATAACGCGGATCGCGCGCCGCCCCACCTTGTCCTCATAGGCCGGACCGATGCCGCGCTTCGTTGTGCCGATAGCATGGACGCCCGCCGCCCCTTCCCGCAGGCCATCCAACTCGCGGTGGAACGGCAATATCAGCGTCGCGTTTTCCGCCAAGCGCAGATTGTCGCGCGAAATGCTCACGCCTTGCGCCTTGAGATCGGCGATTTCCTTGGCCAGCGCCCAAGGATCGACCACCACGCCATTGCCGATCACCGAAAGCTTGCCCTGCCGCACGACGCCCGACGGCAGCAGCGAGAGCTTGTAGGTCACGCCCTCGACGACGAGCGTATGCCCGGCATTGTGGCCGCCTTGAAAGCGGACAACGATGTCCGCCCGCTCAGACAGCCAATCGACGATCTTTCCCTTGCCCTCGTCGCCCCATTGCGAGCCGACTACCGCGACATTCGCCATCGGAGTTCCTCATACCAATACACCGCGGTAGGCCCGCGGCAAGATGCGCCAAAGCATCTATAACGCGGCCGTCTTCATTCCGCGAGCGATGATCCGTCGCTTCCCCTGCTCGAAAATCAGGCAATACATGTCAGAAAACTTTACGGAAATGGCGCGCTCGCGTAAGGCATCGCCTATGCAAAAAGCGCTGGGCACAGAAACGAAGCAGAGTCTGGCCTCGCGCGGCTTCGGCAACGCCTATCTCCTGCTGGCGCTGACCATGCTGTTTTGGGCCGGCAATTCGGTCGTCGCGCGGGGAACCTACGAGATCGTGCCGCCCATGGCACTTGCCTGGCTGCGCTGGACGCTGGCGGCGCTGTTGATCCTGCCCCTCGCTTGGCCGCACCTAAAGCGCGACGCTGCGACGATCCGGGCGCACTGGCCGATCCTACTGCTGCTCGGCTCGCTGGGCACGGGCACTTTCGTCAGCCTCTATTATTTCGGCCTCAGCAAAACCTCGGCCATCAACGGCCTCATCATCAATTCGACCGTCCCAATTTTGATTCCGATCGCCGCATTCGCGATTTACCGTGAAAAGCTGAGCCGCAGTCAGGCGGCTGGCATCGCCCTGTCTTTCGTAGGGGTGATCGCGATATTCGCAAAAGGCGATGCCGCGATTTTGGCAAAGCTTGAGCTGACTGACGGCGATCTGTGGGTTCTCGCCGCAATGCTCATATGGGCGGTTTATACGTCGTTATTACGCGAGCAGCCGCGTATGCACTGGCTAAGCTTTGGCGCTGTAAGCTTTGCGGTCGCCTCGATCATCAATTTTCCGCTGTTCTTGACCGAGCATTTCATTTTTGAAAAGCAGATTCAGCCAACAATCGGCGCGCTGCTGGCGATTGGCTATGTGGCGACACTGCCGAGCCTTGTCTCCCAGATCTTCTATATCCGCGGTGTCGAGCTGATTGGCGGCAATCGCGCCGGCATTTTCCTGCATCTGGTCCCGCTGTTCGGCACGGTGCTCGCCATGATTTTTCTTGGCGAAACGCTGCATCCTTATCACTTGGCGGGCTTCTCGCTTATCCTCGCCGGCGTCTGGATCGGGTCACGGCCTGAGCGCTCACTCAAAATTCGCTTACCGTGACTTCGCGCTTGGCCGGCCATTTGATCTCATAAGACAGCGTGATTTCCTTTTCCTCTTGGGCCGCAAGATCGAACATCCAGGCAAGCACGCCAAGCCTATCGCCGTAATCACGCTCACTCGGCTCGGTAGTCATCGGCAAGAGCTCGACGGCGATTTGCTCATCCTCGGACACAGGAATCTGATCAATGACTGTTACCGGGGCGGACCACGCATGCAGGTTCTTGACGGTGATCTTGAAATGCTGCTCATCCGTCGCCGAGCTGCTGATGATGCCCGACTCGCCCCTGGCGCGTTTCAGTTCGACGCGCGCGACCGTTATGGCGTCATCCGGCCCGAAGCCCAGGTCCGTTTCCTCACCGCGCACTGTGAGCGGCAGCCGCCCCTGTCCGATGAAAACGCCGTCCCGGTAGAGCGATACAGCACCGGGCAGGAGTGGCGCCACGGCTTCATGCGTGAAATTGGCGTGGAGATAGGCCTTCGCATCAACCTTTGGCACCGCAAGCACAGTGAGCGCCGGCTGCAGCTCATCCGAGGATATGAGAACTTTCTTCTGTCCCACGCCGGATTTGATGGTCACGTTTTGAGAGAGGATAAAGGCCGCCTGATAGGGGGCATCCTCGATCTCGGCGCCGCGTTCGGTGACGGCAATATTGTCTTGAGCGGGCGCCTCGGACGCGGGCATTTCCATGCGGCGCGCACCACCTTCGGCGGACTTGGCGAGCGGACGCATTTCCGGTTTGAACACGACCTTATTGGCGGTCAAATCGGGCGCAGCTGTCGCACCGTCGGGCCGCGCCGTGGAGAGAGTGAGGCGGGCGTCGTCCCAATCCTCGCCGGTCGATTGCGAAATGCTGGCCCGCCTTGATAAGCTGAGCGCGGCCGCTCCGGCTTTGCCGCCGGTCGTGAGACGCGCGTCGTAGATCGGCTCCCAAGCTGCCTGCGAAACCTGATAGCGAACGCGCAGCGACCCCTTTACCGGCGCGCGCGCATCCGCATAAATACGCAGCTCGGTTCGCTCCAGCTCTTCCGGCGGTTCGCGGCGGAGCTGCTCGTGGAGCAGCGCGATGCGTTCGTCGATGCCGCGCTGCTTGACGCGCGCGTCCTGCATGGTCTTTGCCGCGCCTTCAATGCGCGCCCCGATCAGATCGAAGAGAATATTCCAGTCGGGGGTGACGGCGGGCTGTCCGTCCCCGGCCTTTGCGCTTGCTGCAAGCGGAAGCCGGGTCAGACTTTCGGCCAGCGCCTTTTGCCCCTCGGCGGCTGCAATGGCGCCATCGAGCGCCGCGCGGTTATCCATTAGTCGCTGGATTTCAACCTCAATGCGTTTGCGCTCGGTTTCGTCCGGGCCAGCCGTCCCGCCTTGCTTTTTGACCAGAATGCGGCGCGCATCGACCGAGCTAATCTCCATGCCAGCCGTCGCCTCGCCGTCGACGCGGATGGAATTTTCGTCAAGCGTTGCCGGCAGATCGGTAAGAATGAGAACATGCGAACCGGCCTCGGCGGCCACTTCGAACCGGCGCGCGATCTCGGCGCCGCTCGGAAACACCTTCACCAGGTCGATGCGCGAGGCAAGCCTCATTTCGGCGGCCGAGGCTGGCAGAGGTCCGCACAGCAGCATCGCAGCAGCCAAAAAGCCTATATGCCGCTTCATCTTGAACCTCCAGGCGCATCTTTGCGGGTTGGCACTCAGATTGCCCTGCATCTATACTCGGTCCAAGCGCTTTTAACATTGGCGGGGCAATATGCTTAACGCTGGTCTCCCGGCGCCACCCGAAATTCGCGCGGAATTCCCGTCGATCCTATGGCCCGGCATACGTATACTGGCGACTGGATTTGGACCTTTCCCCGGCGTTCTGTTCAACGCCTCCGGCGTGTTGGTCCGTCACCTGGAGGAAAATGTGGTGCTTACCGCACCAGGCGCACGCTTGATGACGGCTGTGCTGCCGACCGACTGGCTTCGGGGCTCCATTGAGCTGGAACGCTTGCTCGACAAGCTCCAACCCGATGTCATTCTGCATTTTGGCGTGGCCCGACGCGCAACCGGCTTTGAGCTGGAAACGCGGGCTTTCAACGCGACGCGGCGCACCCCCGATTGCGCGGGCCGCGTGCCCGCACGACGAAGCCTTAGGCGCGGCGCCCCGCCCGTTCTCAGCGTTACGCTGCCGGTCGACCGCCTCGTGCAGCGTCTCCGTCTCGCGGGCGTCCCAGCTTCGCTGTCGCGAGATGCGGGACGCTATCTTTGCAACGCCATCCTTTATGAATCCCTGCTGCGGGCACAAGCCGCTGCGCGCCTCACCCTAATCGGCTTCATCCATATTCCCGCGCTGCCGGCTTCGGCGGTCGAGCATGCGGCATCGGCCTCGAGATGCGGCTGGCCGCAACTGAAGATTGGCGCTGAAACGCTTATCCGCGCGATGATCCCATACGCCATGCAGGCAAGGCGGCTGCGCACTCTAGGCGCGCGGCGTCAAATCGGCTAAACACCGCGCTTGTGCGAATTGGGGGTCTTGGGATGAATGCAAATCGGCGTGGCTTACTCCTGGCGGGCGCTGCGCTCGCCGGCGGCAGTCTCGTAAATGCCGCTGAAGCCATGGCCTCGCCTGTCGCGGCAGGGCGCAGCGTGAGCGATTACGGCGTCAAGCCCGATAGCCAAGCGGATCAGACGTCGGCGCTGCAAAAGGCCATCGACGAGATTACGGCGGCGGGCGAGGCCGTCCACATTCCCGGCGGCAAATATCAGACCGGCACGCTGAAGCTTCCCCCGCGCTGCGCAATCACCGGCGTTCCCGGCCAAACGCAGCTTGTCGGCAAGTCCACGCAGCCGATGTTGGAGGCGGCGGAAAACCTCTCGCTCTATCTGTTCGGCTTAATGTTCGATGGTGGAGCCGACCGGCTTGCGCCGCGCCGGACTATTCCCCTCATCGTCATCAAACGCGGCGACGCCAACATCGCGCATTGCACGATGGAGCGCTGCGCGGGCGGCGCCATTGCGGCCGAGGGAATCAGCGGCGCGATTCACGCCATCAGCATTCGTGAGTCTTACGGTCCGGCGATTTTGGTGACGAACGCCCGTAGCGTGACCGTCAGCCAGTGCATTGTGAGGCGCGGCGACGGATCGGGGATTGACCTGGCGACCTCGGAAAGCGAGCAAGGCGGAGTGGTTGTAACGGGGAACCAGATCGTCAAATGCGCAAGTGGCATCAGCCTGAAAGGCAGCGGTAACGTCAGCGGCAACGCCCTGAATGGCTCGACCGAATTCGGCCTGAGGCTGGGCGGCGGCTACGAGACGGGCGCAATCTCGGCGACGGGCAATATGATCAGCGATTGCACCATCGGCATCGGCGTCGTGGCGGGCGGCGAGACGATCCTTGCCTCGCTCAACCTGATCACCAAACCGGCGGCGGCGGCAATACGCGCTTTCGACGGCAATAAGCTTGTCGGCCCCGATCTGGCGCGGGAAAGCGCGGAGGCTTATCTCAATGTGACGGTCGCGGGGAATGTCGTGCGGTGAGGATCATCGCGCTTGGTTCGGCTCCGGCTCATCGACATGCGCAGTCGTGACCGCTTGCCACGCGGTGTCAACACGCGCACCTTGCGGCCCGCGACTCAGTGTATTTTCTGCCTCACTTGCTTGTTTGAACCGTCCTGCCGAGGCTGACGAGGACCCCATATGGCATCACCGCGAGACCTGTTCGCCAAACAGACCGATACCGCCTTCACGCGCCAGGCGAACGCAGCCGAAGCGGCCTATACCGCCGCCAATATCGAGGTGCTGGAAGGGCTTGAGCCGGTGCGGCGGCGTCCGGGCATGTATATTGGCGGCACGGATGAGAAGGCGCTGCATCATCTTTTCGCCGAGGTGATCGACAATTCCATGGACGAGGCGGTGGCGGGCCATGCCTCCTGGATCGACGTCTCGCTCGACGCGGACGGCTTCACCACGGTGATCGACAATGGGCGCGGCATCCCGGTCGACCCGCATCCCAAATTCAGAAATAAATCCGCGCTTGAAGTCATCATGACGACGCTGCATTCGGGCGGCAAATTCAACTCCAACGTCTATTCCACCTCCGGCGGACTGCACGGCGTCGGCATATCGGTGGTGAACGCGCTGTCGGAGTTGCTGGAGGTCGAGGTGGCGCGCGGGCAGCGGCTTTACCGGCAGAGCTTTTCGCGCGGGCACTCGCAGGGCAAGCTCGAAGATTTGGGCCAGACCATGAACCGGCGCGGCACCAAGATCCGCTTCCGGCCTGACGCACAGATTTTCGGCGAGGGCGTCGCCTTCAAGCCCAACCGCATTTTCCGCATGGCGCGCGCCAAGGCGTATTTGTTCGGCGGCGTGGAAATCCGCTGGTCTTGCGCCCCGGAGCTTTTGCGCGCTGGCGACGATACGCCCGAAAAAGCGGTGTTTCATTTCCCCGGCGGCCTGAAGGATTTCCTCGCCTCGCGCATCGATACCGCCGAGACCGTCACCAAGGATGTTTTCGCGGGCAAGGTCCAACGTCAAGGCGGCCACGGCTCGGTCGAATGGGCGGTCGCCTGGCTCGCGGGCGATGACGGCTTTCTCAGCTCCTACTGCAACACTGTGCCAACGCCCGAAGGCGGCACCCATGAGGCTGGGCTGCGCGCGGCGCTGACGCGCGGGCTCAAGGGCTATGGCGAGCTGACCAATAATAAGAAAGCCGCCAATATCACCGCCGAGGACGTGCTGAATTCCGCGGGCATCATGCTGTCGGTGTTCGTCAGCGATCCCGAATTTCAGGGCCAGACCAAAGACAAGCTGTCCTCGCAGGAAGCCACGCGCATCGTCGAGACGGCCCTGCGCGACGAATTCGACCATTGGCTGACGGCCAGCCCGGTTCAGGCCACGCGGCTACTCGACTGGGTCATCGACCGTGCCGAGGAGCGTCTGAAGCGCAAGCGCGAGAAGGAGGTCAACCGCAAGACCGCCACCCGAAAGCTGCGCCTGCCCGGCAAGCTCGCCGACTGCGCGCGGGATGCGGCGGACGGCACGGAAATCTTCATCGTCGAGGGCGACTCGGCCGGCGGCTCGGCGAAGCAGGCGCGCGATCGCGCCACCCAGGCGATCCTGCCATTGCGCGGCAAAATTCTCAACGTCGCCAATGCCTCATCGCTGAAGCTGGCGCAAAACCAACTCATTTCCGACCTCGTGCTCGCGCTCGGCTGCGGCACCGGCAAGAGCTACCGCGAGGCCGATCTGCGCTATGAAAAGGTCGTCATCATGACCGACGCCGACGTGGACGGCGCGCATATCGCCTCGCTGCTGATCACCTTCTTCTTTACGCAAATGCGCGAGCTGATCGAGGGCGGCCACCTCTATCTGGCCGTGCCACCGCTGTACAAGCTCAGCCAGGGCGGCAAGACCGCCTATGCCCGCAACGACCCGCATAAGGATGAACTCATGCGCACCACGTTCAGCGGGCGGGGCAAGGTGGAGATCTCCCGCTTCAAGGGTCTCGGCGAGATGATGCCCGCTCAGCTTAAGGAAACGACGATGGACCCGAGGAAGCGTACGCTGCTGAAGGTCGGCATTACCGACGAGGGCGGCGTGACGGCGGACATCGTCGAGCAACTCATGGGCAATAAGCCTGAAGGCCGCTTCCGCTTCATCCAGGAGCGCGCCGAGTTCGCGCATGATTTGGATATTTAGGGCGCTGAGGTTTTGGGAATTGTTCGCCTGGCCACGGTGTCGTCCGGACGCCGCAAAGCGGCGAGCCGGGAGCCATCAGCGTATCGGCAAAAACATTCAGCGCGGTGAAGTGAGTAGACCCCGGATAAGCGCTACTCGCGCTTTCCGGGACGACATTTTCTGGTTTCAACGATGTGCCTGGGCTTCAGCGACCCGCCGCTGCCTCGGCTTTTTTCCGATCGGCGTCAGCCGGAACAGCAGCAGCGTCAGCACGATGGCGGCGTAGATCAGCGGCTCCGGTGGCCAGGATTTGACCAGCAGCAGGAAATGCAGCGCGCCCAGCGCCGCCGCGGCGTACACCAAGCGATGCAGCCTTTGCCAAGCCGCGCCGCCCAGGCGTTTGATCATGGCGTTGTTCGAGGTCACAGCGAGCGGTATGAGTATGGCGAACGCCAGCATTCCCACCGTGATATAGGGGCGTTTGAGGATGTCGTTCCAGACGGCGGTCAGATCGAAGCCTTGGTCGAGCCCCACATAGACCGCCAAATGCAAGGCGGCGTAGAAAAACGCGAGCAAACCGAAGGCCCGCCGGTAGCGCACCAAATTCGGGCCGCCCAGCCGCCGCAGCGGCGTGATCGCCAACCCGACGATCAGAAACCGCAGCGCCCAGAGGCCGAGCAACTGTTCGAGCGCCTTGATCGGCTCGGCGCCAAGCTGATCGGTAAAGCCCAAATAGAACGCCCAAATCGCGGGGATCGAGCCGCCCCAATAGATTGCCGGGCGAATGAGGTTCCGCCACGCAAAAGCGGGGCGCGGTATCGGTGCGGCGGGGCGGGCGTCGCTCATCTTTAGTAGTTCGCTTTCAGGTCCATGCCGGCATAAAGGCTCGCCACCTGATCGGCATAGCCATTGAACATCAGCGTCGGACGCCGCTTGGCGAACAGGCCGCCATCGCCGATGCGACGCTCCGTCGCCTGGGTCCAGCGGGGATGATCGACCTGCGGGTTCACATTGGAGTAGAAGCCATATTCGCCCGGCGCTTGCAGATTCCACGAGGTCGGCGGCTGGGTTTCGACGAAACTGATACGCACGATGGATTTGATGCCCTTGAAGCCATATTTCCACGGCACGACCAGGCGCAATGGCGCCCCGTTCTGGTTGGGCAGGGTTTCGCCGTAGAGGCCTGTCGCAAGGATGGTCAAGGGGTGCATCGCTTCGTCGAGCCGCAATCCCTCGACATAGGGCCACGCGAGCACAGGCAGGAACGCCATCTGGCCCGGCATTTCGCTAGGCCGCACCAGCGTTTCAAAGGCGACATATTTGGCGCTGCCCAGTGGCTCGACACGCTTCAAAAGCTCGGCGAGCGGAAAGCCGTTCCACGGAATAACCATCGACCAGCCCTCGACGCAGCGCATCCGGTAAATGCGCTCCTCGAGGGTCACGGGCTTCAAAATCTCGTCGAGCGAAAATTCGGCGGGCTTTGTCACCAAGCCGTCGATCTTCACGGTCCAGGGACTGGTCGTCAGCGCTTTGGCGTAACGGGATGGATCGGTTTTGCTGGTGCCGAATTCGTAATAATTATTGTAGTTGACGACGTCATTCAGCGGGGTCAGCTTTTCATCCGTCGAAAGCGGACTCTTGATCGCCGAAAGCGGGGCGGCGCGGCTGGCGGGCGGCATCATCCCAGCCATGCCGAGCGCGGCAGCCCCGGCCAGGAACTCGCGGCGGCGCATATAGACCGCGTGCGGCGTGATTTCGGATGACGCGATCCGCGGCGGCCTGGAGATGGTCATGTGAAGCAACCTTTCCGCTGAGTTTCGAGTATCCGGCCAATCCAGGACCGCATTTGATTCAGGTTACGACAGCATGGCGTAAAGCTTTGCGTCGGAGTAGGCGCTTTCACCCAGTCGTGAAATAATGTGTGCCGGCGATGGGCAACGGCACAGCCGGTCGCCAACCGGTAGCTCATATAAAATAGGACCGAGGAGGAGCCGCTCTTGCCGCTTGCCGACCGCATTCGATCCGCCCCTCTGGTTCACGACCCCGAGACGGCCGAGCGCCATATGCGCGAGCTGCGGGCCCGATCCGCGCAATGCGTGGAGGCTAAGGCGCTTGCCGCGCTGCTCGACGCTCCTCCCGTGCTGACGCTCGTGACTGGGATTTTCGGCACATCGCCTTATCTCTCGCGGCTGATCCTGTCCAATCCCGCCGAGTTCGTCCGCGCGCTGCAATCAGACCCGCATGACTATCTGCGCCGGAGCGCGGCAACGCTCGCCTCCAAGATCGCCGAATGCCGCCGTCACGACGAAGCGATGAAGCCGCTGCGCGAAGCAAAGCGCCGCCTCGCCCTGGTCGCGGCGCTTGCCGATCTCGGCGGCTTATGGGCGGTGAGCGAGGTCACGCAAGCGCTTTCGGACGCTGCCGATCATTTGGTCGCCGCCGCCATCCGCTTCCTCCTGCGCGAGGCGGCCCAGCAAGGCAAATTCCTGCCGGCTGACCCGGAAGCCCCGGAGGCGGACAGCGGCTACATCGTTCTCGGCATGGGCAAATATGGCGCGCGCGAGCTGAATTATTCCAGCGACATCGACCTCGTCGTCTTCTACGACCCGGAAAAAGCACGCCTTGCCAAGGGGGTCGAGCCGAACACTTTTTTCGTGCGGCTCACCCGTGATTTGGTCAAGCTTATGGCCGAGCGCACGCCCGAGGGCTATGTGTTCCGCACCGATCTGCGCCTTCGGCCCGATCCCGGCGCGACGCACATCGCACTCTCCATCGATGCGGCTCTGCATTATTACGAGACTTTCGGCCAGAATTGGGAGCGCGCCGCCTACATCAAGGCGCGGCCGGTGGCGGGTGACATCGCGGCGGGCGAGGCGTTTCTGAGCCAGCTCTCCCCGTATATCTGGCGCAAATATCTCGACTATGCCGCGATTGCCGACATTCACGCGATGAAGCGGCAAATCCACGCCCACAAGGGCCATGCGCAGATCGCCGTTGCCGGTCACAATCTGAAGCTTGGGCGCGGCGGCATCCGCGAGATCGAGTTTTTCGTTCAAACCCAGCAGCTCATCGCCGGTGGACGGCAAGCCGATTTGCGCGTGTCGACGACCATTGCAGCGCTCGACCGCCTTGCCGCGCGCGACTGGATCACGCGCCAGACCGCCGATGAGATGGCCAAGGCCTACGGCTTTCTTCGTTGCATCGAACATCGGCTCCAGATGCTCGACGATGAGCAGACGCATTCGCTGCCCTTGCGCCCGGAAAAGCTGGAGCTGGTTGCCCGGTTCTCTGGATATGAGAATAGCGATGCGCTGGCAAAGGCGGTGCGCAAACGGCTGGAGACCGTCGAGACCCATTATGCCTCGTTGTTCGAGGATGTGCCCGAGCTTTCCCGTTCCGGCGCGCCGGGCAATCTCGTCTTCACCGGCGACAGCGAGGACCCCGCGACAGCCCAGACGCTCGCCGAGATGGGCTTCGCCAGCCCTTCGGCGGTGATCGCGGCGGTGCGCGGCTGGCATTTCGGGCGCTATCCCGCCATGCGCACCGCCCGCGCCCGCGAAACCCTCACCGAGTTCCAGCCGCAATTGCTCGAAGCCCTCGCGCGTACCGCCCAGCCTGATCTGGCGCTCGCCACGTTCGACCGCTTCATCGCCGAGCTGCCTTCGGGCGTGCAGCTCTTTGCCATGCTGCGCAACAATCCGGGCCTGCTGGAAATCCTCGCCGACATCATGGGCACCGCCCCGCGCCTCGCCCGCCTTGTCAGCCGCCGCCCGCGCCTCGTCGATGCGGTGCTCGATCCCGGCTTCCTGGGCGAATTGCCCGCGCCGGAGGAACTCGCCGCGATCGTGCGCGGTCATCTGGAGGCCAGCGTGTCCTATGAGGATGGCCTTGACCGGGCGCGGGCGATCGGGCAGGAGCAGGCCTTTCTCATCGGCGTGCGGGTGCTGTCGGGCGATGTAGGCGCGGAACAAACCGGACTGGCCTATACCGCGCTCGCCGACCAGCTTATCGCCGGTCTCCATGCGCAAGTTGAGTCGATGATCGTGCGCACGCATGGGCGCGTTCCCGGCGGCGAAATGGCCGTCATCGGCATGGGCAAGCTCGGCGGCCGGGAGATGACCGCCACCTCCGATCTCGATTTGATCGTGATGTACCGATATGAAACCGATGCGATGATGTCCATCGGCCTCAAGCCGCTGGCGCCGACGCAATATTACGCTCGCGCGACCCAACGGCTCATCAGCGCCCTGTCCTCCCCAACCGCCGAGGGTGGACTTTACGAGGTCGACATGCGGCTAAGGCCGTCGGGCAATTCAGGGCCGGTCGCGACCAGCCTTCCCGCTTTCGTCGCCTATCAGAACACGGACGCCTGGACCTGGGAGCATATGGCGCTGACCCGCGCCCGCGCGATCTCGGGTCCGGAGAGCCTGACGCGCGACATCGAGGCGACCATTCGCGGCGTGCTGTGCCGGCCCCGCGACCGCGCCAAGACCGCCAAAGACGTCCGCGACATGCGCGGCCGCATCGCGCAGGAGAAGGGCTCCAACGACGTTTGGGATATCAAATATGTGCCCGGCGGGCTGATCGACGTCGAATTCATCGCCCAGTATCTGCAATTGATCCATGCCCATCACCACCCCGATATTCTCGATCAGAATACCGCCGGGGCGCTTGAGAAAATGCGCGCGGCGGGCGTGCTGGCCGACGCCGATGCGGAGGTCTTGCTGCCCGCCGCGCGGCTTTATCACGGCCTGATCCAGATCAAGCGGCTCTGCCAGGATGGCCGTTTCGATCCTGCCAAGGCCCCCGCCGGCCTCAAGACGATGCTCAGCCGAGCGGCGGGCGTACCGAATTTTTCCCGTTTGGAGTCATTGATGAAGGAGGTTCACGACGCCGTCGCGCAAAGTTTTGACAAACTCGTCACATGAAACAAGATTTGCGACGGACTCCGTGGCGGCAACGCGTATACAGGGATATGACAGGCGTTCAACAAACCTCTCTGCCGCGGGCGGATGAATGCCGGGGCGCTCGGTTTTGGAACCATTGCAGACTGCGGAAGGAAGGCGCGAGCGTGCCGGCGCATAATGTGCTTCCTCAGCAGCAACGCACCGCTTCCCTGAGCGCGCCAGACGATGATGCGGCTCTGGCGCTGCGCGTCGCCGGCGGCGATCGTGAGGCCTATTCGACTTTGGTGCGGCGTCATTTGCCGCGCGTGCTGGCGGTTACGCGCCGGATGCTCGGCAATGAGGCTCGCGCGGAAGAAGCGGCGCAGGAAGCATTGCTGCGGCTTTGGACCCATGCGGGCAGCTATGAACCGGCTAAGGCCCGTCTGACCACCTGGTTGACCAGGGTTACGGCGAATATTTGTCTGGATCGGTTGCGAAAGCGGGATGAAGAAGCCTGGCCCGAGAATTTTGACGTTGCTCAGCCCGCCACGCAAGAGCGCGCGTTGCTGGATGGGCAGGTCTCGGTCAAGGTCAATGCCGCGCTCCAATCCCTGCCAGAGCGGCAGCGCTTAGCAATGATTTTGTGTCACTATGAAGAGCTGAGCATGGCGGAAGCGGCGAGCGTGATGGATACCACAGCCGAAGCCATCGAATCGCTGCTCAGCCGGGCAAGGCGCAGCTTGAGGCGCCAGCTTGAACCCGAATGGCGGATGCTCCTGGCCGATGACGACGCTGATTGATGGAATTTGGACCAAGAATGAACACGAAACATACCCGGGAAGATTTGCTGAAAGAGCTTGAGCGGGCGCTAGAGATGGCCGGCGCGAACCCCTCTCGCTGGCCGAAGAGCTGCTGCGCCAGGCTGTCGGCGTTCATCGAGACAGATGAGGCGGCGGCCAGGCTTTATGCCGAGCATAAGATGCTTGACCGCGTGCTGTGCTGCGCTCCCCAAGGCTCGCCCCGGCTTGAGATCGAAAAATGCGTCATCACCGCCGCTTTCGCCCTGCGGCAAAATCGAGGTTCATCCTCCTTGCTTGAAATGCCGCTTGGCGGCAGCGCGACGCGGCCCCGGCTATTGCCGTTTCCGATCCGCTTGCCTACCGGTTCGCTATGGGGAGAGGTCGCGCTACTGGCGGCGTCGCTGGTGCTGGGCGTCTATATCGGCGCGTCGGGCGATGCTGTCCCGGCCTTACGCGGCATTGATATGCTTGCCTCCTCGACCGATGGCGGCGCCGGCGTCGCCTTTGCCGGGTCGTTGTTCGAACCGAGCGGACTGCATGAGCAGGAGCAGCTATGAGCCGCGTCGTCGCGGATAGTGGACAGCCTGTCGTGCGCCGGGCCCCCCGTTGGATGTGGATACTGCTGATCGTATCGCTCTGCGCCAATCTGGCGGTTCTAGGGGTGGTGTTCGGCAGCATGTGGGCCGTTCGCAAAGGCGGCCTGTGGGATATGCCCGTGGTGTTGGAGCGCAGTCAGCGTTTCATGCACGGACTTCCCAAGGAACGGCGGAACGAAATCAACGCGATCTTCTATGACCATAAACCCAACCTTGCGTCTTATTGGCGCGATGTGCGCCAGGCCCGGCTCGGCATTGGCCGGCTGATTGAGAAGGGCAGCTACACCGAGGAAGAGCTGGACACGGCGATGAACGAGCTGTTCGTGAAGGAAAAGGCGGCGCGGGAAGCGGCCAAGCCGATGGTCGCCGCCATGCTCGCCCAGCTCAACCCGAAAGAGCGCGTTCACTTCCTGAGTGTGTTCATGCCCTATTTGGATGAAGTGCAGGGACAGCCAGGCGCCCAATTGGTGCAGTGAATGATTTTGGATTGATCAATCCAAAATTTTGACCAGATAATGAGCGGAAAACCGGTTACACTCTTCCTCATCCCGCGCTAGCTCATCGGGACAGCGTCGTTCCGGCGGGCGCGGCTGAGGCTGGCGCGTTACTCTGCTGGTCGCCTTGCTCGACTTCTTGGAATGCGGCGGCCAGCTCCTTGGAGCCGTCCAGCGCGGCTTGACTGTCCATCCTCCGATCCATCGCCGCGATCAGGCTGGCAACGACATTGTTTCTGCTCGCGACCGGATTGCGCTCATAACCGCCGCGCTGGAAGAAATTCGCGGTCGGGACTTTGTCGCGCATGGCTGCTGGCATCGTCAGCATATCGAAGCCATTGCCATCGCCCGTCAGGTTCATCAGTTCCAGCTCGGCGGCGGTCAACGGCCGGTCATAGCCTCCGCGTTTGGCGTAGCTGAGCGAATTGAACAGCTTTTGCGTCTGCAGCAGCGGTCCGATGTCGATGTCGAGGATCAGCGCGTGCACGCCCCAGCCTTTAGCCGATTGGGCAATTTGCACATGGGTTGCCCAGCGGTAGGGGAAGCTGCGGGCGAATTTGACCATGCTCCGAAGCGCTGAGATTTTTCCATTCAGCGCTTTGCGTCGCGATCCGGCCGCAGCAGCCGCACGCTCAGTCAGCGTCGTGATAAAATCTGCGCCATGCGCCGCCAGCAGCCCGATCGTGTTTGCAACCAGCAGCTGATTATAGCCAAGCGCGGTGCTGATAGGCTTGGCGCCTTTTTTCTTCGACTCAAGCCCTGCCTGAACATCATGCGGTCCATTTCCGCCTGCCTCGAAGCCGTAAATCCGGACAGCCTGCTCCTTGCTGATGCCCGCCGCGAGCGCCGCCCGCGCATAAGCCCGCTTATAGTCGATCTCCACCGCCGCCCTTTCGGGAACGAATTTGTAGCGCGTCTTGGCTTCCCGCAGAAAATCGGCCACGACCGGCAGCCCTCGTTTTGGCGGCTTCTTTTTGGGTTGGGCGCGGGGCGGCAGGACTGGCGGCTGGGCGGGTTCGCGCGGGCCGGAATAGACCGGTGGCTGGTCCGGCACATAATCCGCCAGCTCGATGGCCTTGCCCGCGGCGCGTTTCTTGCGGCGCGCCTGGCGCTTTGCATCGACCAAATCCCAATAATCTGACGCCTGGCGCTCATAGGCTTGGGTGGCTTGTTGGTATGCGGCATAGGCGGCGCGGTACTCGGCAATCGCCTTGTTTGTCTCGTTGGAGAATTGTTTAACCGGCAGCGGCGGCGTCGCCTCCCGCTGGTCCGCTAGGGCGTTGACTGCCCACAGGGTCATTATCAGAATTAAAATGTAAAGCATGTGCCCGCCGCACCCCTCGCGACTCCCCGCACAGCGACTATCCGGATCAACTCTCGTCGCCTCTATTTCATGTCGAGTGGTTAGGCAAATGGGCCCCGGCTCAAAGGCCGGGGCGACGGTGTTTATATCCCATTTCTATCGGCTGAAGGTTCATGCGGCGGCGGCGACAGCGCGTTCCGCCATCACGGTGACGAGCGCCGCGCGATATTCGGCGCTGCCATGCATGTCGCCCGTCAGGCCCGACGCCGAGACCTTGATGCCTGTCACAGCCTGCGGCGCGAAATTGGCCTTCAGGGCCTGCTCCATTTCGGGCACGCGAAAGACGCCGGTCTTGCCGGTGCCAGAGACCGCCACCCGTACGTCCCCGGCGGAGAACATGCCGCCTTTCTTCTGCGCGGCGAAGACGCTGACGAGGCAGAAACGCGAGGCGCGCTGCTCGAACTTGGCGTAGCCCGCGCGCACCGGGACCGGAAAGCGGATCGCGGTGATGATTTCGCCGGGTTGCAGCGCGGTCGAGAACAGGCCGATGAAGAAGCTGTCCGCCTCGATCTGGCGCTTGTTGGTCACAACACTCGCGCCTAATCCCAGTACCGCCGCCGGATAGTCCGCCGCCGGATCGTTATTGGCGACCGAGCCGCCGACCGTGCCGCGATAGCGCACCTGGGGGTCGCCGATTCCGCCCGCGAGCAGGGCGAGCGCGGGGATCGCCGAGCGGACGTCGCTGCTGGCGGCAATTTCGGCATGGGTCGTGGTCGCGCCGATCACGATGAAATCGCCATCGCGATTGCCCTCGCGGCGGATGCCTTTGAGCTCCGCGATATTGCCAAGATCGACAAGCAGGCGCGGCTTCGCGAGGCGCTGCTTCAAGGTCGGGATGAGCGTGTGTCCGCCCGCGATCAGGGTCGCCTCTTTGCCCGCGAGCGCCTGAACCGCCTCCGCCACCGATGAGGGGCGCACATAGTCAAAGCTGTACATTGTTTCCTCCAGCTGTTCTTTTTCCGCTGACCGTTGACGGCCGCATTGAACGCTTATTCCGCCGCCATCCGCGTCGCGCCGGCATTGATCGCGCGCCAGACCTTCTCCGGCGTTGCGGGCATGTCGATATGGTCGACGCCGTAATCGCGCAGCGCATCGACGATGGCGTTGATGACCGCCGGCGGCGCGCCGATCGCTCCGGCCTCGCCGCACCCCTTGACGCCGAGCGGATTATGCGTGCAGGGCGTGCCAGCCACGGTGTGCACCTGCAGCGAAGGCACGTCATCGGCGCGGGGCATGCAATAATCCATATAGGAGCCGGTCAGGAGCTGGCCGTTCTCATCATACACCGCATTTTCCAGCATCGCCTGACCGATACCCTGCGCGATGCCGCCATGAACCTGCCCCTCGACGATCATCGGATTGATGATATTGCCAAAATCGTCCGCCGCGACGAAGGACACGATCTCGGTGAAGCCGGTTTTCGGGTCGATCTCCACCTCGCAAATATAGGTGCCTGCTGGATAGGTGAAGTTTTTCGGATCATAAAACGAGGTTTCCTCCAGGCCCGGCTCCAGCGTCTCAATCGGATATTTGTGCGGCACATAGGCGGTCAGCGCGATCTCGCCGAAGGCCTTGGTCTTATCCGTGCCCTTCACCGTGTAAGCGCCATTCTCAAACGTGATGTCCTCCGCCGACGCTTCCAGCAGATGCGCCGCGATTTTGCGGCCCTTCTCGATCACCTTGTCGAGCGCGTTGACAAGCGCCGCGCCGCCGACCGCGATCGAGCGCGAGCCGTAAGTGCCCATGCCGAACGGCACCTTGTCGGTGTCGCCATGCACGATCTCGACCTGCTCATTGGCGATGCCGAGCTTGGAGGCCACCACCTGGGCAAAGGTGGTTTCGTGACCCTGGCCATGGCTATGGCTGCCGGTGAGCACCGTGACGCTGCCGGTCGGATTGACGCGGACGGTGGCGGCTTCGTAGAGCCCCGCGCGGGCGCCGAGCGCGCCAACCAGGCTCGACGGGGCAATGCCGCAAGCCTCGATATAGCTCGCAACGCCGATGCCGCGCAGCTTGCCCTTGGCTTGGGCGGCGGCGCGACGGCCCTCAAAATTGGCATAGTCGGAGATTTCCAACGCCTTGTTCAAGGTCGTCTCATAGTCGCCCGTGTCGTAAACCACCGCGACGGGCGTTTGATAGGGGAACTGGTTTGGCTGAATGAAATTCATCCGGCGCAGTTCGGCTTGATCCTTGCCGAGTTCCCGCGCGGCCTTGCTCATCAGCCGTTCCAGAATATAGGTCGCTTCAGGACGGCCCGCGCCGCGATAGGCGTCGACCGGCACGGTATTGGTGAACACCGCCTTGACGTTGCAGTGGATGGCGGGCGTCGTATATTGCCCGGCCAGCAGCGTGCCGTGCAGCCAGGTCGGAATGCAGGGCGCGAAGGTGGACAGATAAGCGCCCATATTGGCGAGCGTCTGGCACTTTAGGCCAATCGCGCGGCCATCCGCGTCGAAGGCCATTTCGGCATGGGTGACGTGGTCGCGGCCATGCGCGTCGGACAGGAACGCTTCGCCGCGTTCGGAGGTCCATTTCACCGGCCGGCCGACGCGCTTCGACGCCCAGGTGACGAACGCCTCTTCCGCGTAATGATAGATCTTCGAGCCGAAGCCGCCGCCGACATCGGGGGCGTAGACGCGCAGCTTATGCTCCGGGATGCCGAGCACGAAAGCGCCCATCAGCAGGCGGATCACATGCGGGTTCTGGCTGGTCGTGTACAGCGTGTGATCGTCCGTCCCCATCTCATAATGGCCAATCGCAACGCGCGGCTCCATCGCGTTCGGCACCAAGCGGTTGTTGATGAGGTCGATTTTGGTGACATGCGCGGCGCGGGCGAAGGCAGCCTCGGTCGCGGCCTTGTCGCCCAGCTCCCATTCGAAGCAGAGATTGTCGGGTGCTTCGTCATGCACCAAAGTCCCCGCGCCCGTCCTCGACGCGCTCAATGCCGATTTCATGTCGACCACCGCCGGCAGCTCTTCCAGATCGAGCTGAATCAGCTCGGCCGCGTCCTTGGCTTGATTGAAGCTCTCCGCCAGCACCGCCGCGACCGGGTCGCCCACATGGCGGACCTTTCCGGAGGCCAGGATCGGGTGTTTGGGCTCCTTCATCGGACCGCCATGCACGTCGGTCACCAGCCAGCCACAGGGAATGCCGCCGACGCCGGATGCGTCAATATCGGCGCCGGTGAAGACCGCCGCCACGCCGGGCGCGGCCTTGGCCGCATCGGTGTTGACGCTGCGGATTTTCGCGTGCGCGACCGGCGAGCGCAAAATGTAGCAATAAAGCTGGTGCGGCAGGTTGATGTCGTCGGTGTATTTGCCGACGCCCTTGATGAACCGGAAGTCCTCGCGCCGCTTAACGGCTGCGCCGATGCCTTGGACCGTCATTGATCTCTCCCACGCTTTTCTTACGTTTTCGCTGGTTTATTCGGCGGCGACTGCGCGCGTGCTCATCTGGGCGGCGGCGGATTGCACGGCCTTGACGATGTTGTGGTAGCCGGTGCAGCGGCAGATATTGCCCTTCAGCCAGGTCCGGATCTCCGGCTCGGTCGGATTGGCGTTCTTGGACAGGAGGTCGGCGGCCGACATGATCATGCCCGGCGTGCAGAAGCCGCATTGCAGCCCATGCGCCTCGCGGAACGCCGCCTGCACCGGATGAAGATCCATCCCGCTCGACAGGCCCTCGATGGTGACGACCTTGGCGCCGTCGGCCTGCGAGGCGAGCACGGTGCATGATTTCACCGAATTGCCGTTCATATGAACGACGCAAGCGCCGCATTGGGAGGTATCGCAGCCAATATGCGTGCCGGTCAGCCCCAAGGTCTGCCGGAGGAAATCCGCCAGCAGCATATTGCCGCCAGCCTCGCCCTTCACGGCCCTGCCATTCACGTTCAATGAGATTTCCGGCATGTGCGTTGGCTCCTCCCAGAGATATTGTGTCTCAGCCCCGCCTGACATCGGGCTTCAAGCTCGAACCGCTTCTTCGAGCGGTTGGCGGGAGTATGGCACAGTTCTGTCCGGCGTGAAAATAACGCAGCCTCATCCATGCGTGGGATGAATGCGACTTTTTCGACAAAGCTTTTGCCACCAGTTGTCGCTTTATATTGAAATTTTAAAATTTGCCGTCCTATGGAACAAATTTTAAACGACGATATTTAATCAAATTGATTCCGGACGGGGACAATTTCGACGAGCCAACACCGGGATCGCGGTCGAGGCTATGGTCAAGCAGTCAATGCGCCGATTTTTTAGGGGTACGCCTCATCTTGTGATCACCGCAGCGTAATGTGTTTAATGGTGGCGATAAAGCTCATGTGGTTCGCCTACTTCAACAGCGCGAAGTTTTTTGGGTTTTGACGTGAAGATGTTCTCGCGTGCGCAACCCCACATAGAATTCACTTGCGATCCAATAGATTTTGGCGTGATCGCGGAACCCGTTCCCGCGAAGACGCATCTTCCCGACTGGTTCCGGAAGCTTCCGCCCGTCGACGAAAATCACGTCAGCGCCACGAATAACGGCATGACCGTCAAACGCTGCCTGCCTTTTCTCGATGCGATGACGGCCGGATGGATCATTCCGCTTGCCGCGACGGTGCGGCTGGAGATCCTGGATGCGGGGCGAACGCTTCAGGCAGGCTGGGAATTCGATCACGTCATGGTCTCGAACCACAACGCTCATCAAATCGCGGGGCACCCGCGCGAGCCGCGGCCCGCCAGCAAGTTCCATAATTATTGGACCATTAAAACACCGCCTGGATGGAGCTGCCTTTTCGTCCCTCCATTGAATAGAAATAGCGACGTGTTCGAGATTATCGCAGGCGTCGTGGATACTGACACCTACTACTCGTTTATTAATTTCCCTTTCGTCCCCATCGCTCCCGATGGCGTCTACATCTTGGAACGGGGCATTCCGCTGGTTCAGGTGATCCCGTTTCGGCGCGACGCCAGCTATATTGATGGCGTGGTGCGCGCGGAAACGCCGGGGGAGACTGAAAAGAGGGGACGTATCGTTCGCAGTATGCAGGCATCTGAAGGCTGGTATCGCGATGTGGCGCGAGCAAAGCGTTAACAAAAAACGAATTACCACGAATTTGACTAAATTTGGTCACTACCTTGAAAATGGGATGTCCTGTCCGGGCGCGGGGTCGACGACGCGTTTCAGTCGCGTTGAGTATCGGTGGTGTGGGGGTCGTGATGGCTGGGCGCGGTCGGCGTATCGTCAGGCGCATTAAGAGTTATGGTCCAAAAGCCGCGCGAAGTCCCGCCTGGCGCGCGGTCGGCCTCTTGGCATTGGTGGCTGAGGTGCTTGCCATTAATCGCGCGCAGGCGTTAGGGGCTGGTCAAGTTAGGCAGACCGGTCTGATTGGCAAAAATCCCCTGATCACCTTCGTCGGCAATTCGAGTAGCAACTCAAGTAGCAACAACGGCACGGTTGTCAATACGACTGTCACAAACAACACCAGCAATACCAGCTCTAATACAAATAGCAACAATGGCACGGTTACGAACACGACCGTAACCAACAATACCAGCAACACAAGTTCGAACACCAACAGCAACAATGGAACAGTCACCAATACGACTGTGACCAACAATTCAAGCAACACAAGTTCCAACACTAATAGCAACAACGGAACTGTGACAAACAATACCGTCACAAATAATAGTAGCAATTCAAGCACAAATACGAACAGCAACAATGGAACGGTGACGAGCACGGGCGGTGGCGATGGCTCTGGAGGCACCGGCCAAGCGGCGGCGGCAATTGCGAACCAAATCGTGGCAAAGCAAGTGCAACAGGTCGTCGATAAGGAACTGGACCAGTATGGGCCCGCGCGGTTTGCATCCGGCCTGACGAGCGCCAACCATCATACGTTCAACAATGGCTTATCGTTCTTTGCAACGTCGGGCGTAGCCTATGTGCGCCACGACGGTTTGGATATCGTCGATGCAGCCGGGGATAGCGTCGGCCCGTCATTCGACGCCCTCGCCTATATCGCGGCGCTCGGCGTCCGTTTCGATGGTTCGTCGGTCCTGGGTCTTGCGCCCAAGACGGTGATGTTCGGCGCGTTCGGAAATTATACCACGTCAGACATCTCTTTCGACGGCGTCGAGGAAAACCAGCTTGGTGACAGTGCGGTCAACTCCTATGGGCTTGGCGGATACAGCCTTATCAATCTGCAACCGTTCTATTTGCTCGGCGTCTTCAGCTATGGGTGGGGGAACGCGGAGTTCGCGGATGGGCCGGGTCTGCCTTCCGATGATTACGGTTTGTCGGGCTACGCGATCTCAGCCAATGCGGGCGTGGTGCTGCCGCTGCAAGAAAGACTTAAACTCGATCTGCGGGCTGGCTTCAATTACGCGGCAAGCGACGGCGCGAATTATGTCGATGGCGCCGGTTTCGTTTATAATGATGCGCGTGTGGAGGACTTATCCGGCACGGCGTCGGCGAAGCTATTTTCCGTTCACCGCGTCGGCGAATGGACGTTGCGGCCCTTCATCCAAGGCGGCGGCTCGCAACGCATCGACTATACGAACGAGCTTTCAATCAATGGCGAGCTGCACCAATTTGACGACGCGGAAAGCAGCTTTTTCGGCCGCGCTGGGCTTGACATCGATCAAGGTGACCGCGTGCAGAGTTACATTGCGGTGCGCGCGGATGCCAGCGAGAAGAGCGAGACGATTAGCGGTCAAATCGGTTTAACTGTTAAGCTGGACTGAGACCGCATTACGGCGGCCAGCGGGCGAGCGTGACTGAGAATTCGGCGCATAGGTCCCGGAATGCGCTTCTCCCGAGCCAAGCAAATTCCCTTAATCGGGCCGCGTTAATCGGGTCCTCGCCCCGATTGCCCTCAGACGCCACATGACACATCGCCAGCGGCGCCTCGCCTTGCAGGCCTGCAAGCCACCCTCTCCACAGCAATGCCAGATCGGCGCTGGGTGAAAAATCGTAGACTCCGGCAAAGTCGGAGTTGACCGGGTGTCCGCGTTCCGCCGCAAGCTTTGCTAACCCATCGCCGCCGAGCGCGCCGATGATCGCCGCCTTCGGCCCTCGCCAGCGCCGGGCGGTGCAAATGCGTATCCCGATCGAGGACGCGTCCAAGCCATAGCGCCGCCGCAGCGCGTCGAGCAGCTCCGTCCTGATGCCCGGCAACTGATGCACGTGCTGGTGGCCATCGACGAAATCCGGGCGTCGGCCTAACGCTGCCTCGAAGAGTTGGATTTGCGTCTCGATGGTGGTTCGAACGACGCTCCGGTCGAGCCGGGCGGCATAGGCGCTTGCGATCAGCGATGACAGGCTTTTCACCGGCAAGAGCCGCGCCGCGAATGGGCTGGTCAAATCGAGGTGCAATCCGCAATCGACATTTTGGCCTTCGAGCGCCGCGGCTGCCTCGTCCCAGCGAGGCGACAGCGACATCGCGCTGACGGCGGTGACAATGCCCCGGGAGCCAAGTTCGAGGATCGCGCGGTCGACCGCGTCGTCCAGCGCGTAATCGTCAGCATTGAGGATCAGTCGCCGCATGGCCGTGCCGCCGGGGATCATTCGGGCTGCGCGAAAGCCCATAGCCGCGACGCAAAAAACGTCGCCGCCGCAACCAGGATGAGAACGCAGAACAGCACCGGCAGATAGAAGCGTTCGCCAAAGACACGCAGGCCGACGGCATAAGCGCTCTGATTGAGAAGAAATGCGGAAAAGGCGACGATGAAAAAGCGGCTGCGCGCGGCCGCGCGGCGTGATGGGGAGGTCGGAAAGGTCAGGCGCGAATGGCCGCCGAAGCTGACGCCGAAGGCGGTTGCGAACGCGGCGGCGTTGGCGGCGAGCGCCGGCCAGCCGAAGCCCTCGACCAGCAGCATGACGGCGGAAAGATGCGTCAGCGCGGCCGCGCAGCCGACCACGAAAAATCCAGCGAGCTGCTGCCGTAGCGGGCTTTTATGCAGAAATTCAACGATCGTCATCTTTGGCCAGGTTGGCTCCGGCGGCGATGCGCGCCGTCGCAAGTGCGCGCTCGCCCGTATCCTCCGCGACGATGTAGAGCGGGCGCTGTTTTACCTCTTCGAACATGCCGGCAAGATATTCCGAGATCAGCCCCAAAGCCAGCAATTGCAGGCCCGAGAAAAACATCATGCCGACTGCCAGCGTCGCCCAGCCAGGGATCTGATTGGCATCGACAAAATATTCGACAAGCAAATATAAGGCGAAAAGAAACGATGTGGCGGAAATCACCAGCCCAGCGATCGAAACCAGCCGCAGCGGCGCTATGGTGAAGGCGGTCATGCCGGTCAGGCCTAGGCCGAAAAGCTGAACCCAGCCATATTTGCTTTCCCCGGCCACTCTGGGCTTGGCGGTAAAGCTGATGAACTCGGTGCGGAACCCCACCCAAGCATAGAGACCTTTCATAAACCGACGGCGCTCCGGCAGGGATTTGATGGCCTCGACAACTTTGCGGTCGAGCAAGCGAAAATCTCCGGCGTCCGGCGGGATTTCGATCGCGCTGCCGCCCTCCATCATCCGGTAATATAGACGCTTCGCCAGCCGCTTCGGCGCCGTGTCCAAACGCTCTGTCTGCACCCCGCAAACGATCTCGGCCCCCGCCCGCCATCGCTCCATGAAGGTTTTCAGCAGCGCGGGCGGATGCTGCCCATCGGAGTCCATCAAAATGACGGCTTGCCCCTGCGCCGCGTCCAGGCCGGCCGACAACGCGGCCTCCTTGCCAAAATTTCGGGACAGACGGACATAGCGCAGCGCGGGCAGTCGCTCGGTCATGGCCAGAATAGACTTTCGCGTGCCGTCCGTGCTGCCGTCGTCAATGACGATGATTTCGACAAGCTCGTCCATGAGCGATTCAAAAATCGTCGGAATGACCAGCTTAAGTGCATCGCATTCATTGAAGGCCGGCAAAACGACCGAAATAAGCGGGAGGGAGCGCGGAGTGTGAAGCATGGAACGCCTTGATCGCCGTGGATACGCTAATGTCTGCTGGGCCTGAATATCTGCCATCAACGTGCGGGTTAAACAGGCAGTTGCACACAATGACAGCAATTTCAAAGCCACTACTATGCGCGGGGAGATGAACGAAAGCGAACAATCAATAAATTGGGGCTGATTTGGGTATGATTAGGTTTCAAGGGCCTCGTCGATCTCCAGGCCGCCATCACCGCTTCGTCGATCATACCAATAACTAAAGCCGTTCGCCGCGGCTGCGCGCGGCCACCAAGTGCTTGGCTTCAGTCCGATAGCCCTTGGGCATGTCAGCGGGGCAATCCAATCGTCGCACCGGATGTCCGATATTCGGCCAGCGGCCAAAGCGGACCTGACGCGTCGGCGCAGTCCGTCTGGCGAGACGCGCGATTAAGCAGGAACGTACGTCAACCTAATCACGTCCTCGCCAACGTGATCGATGGAAACAAGGCGGAGTGGCGGCCGCGGGGCGGCGAAGAATGGCTTGCCGCGACCAAGCACGACGGGGTGGACGTAGAGTCGATACTCATCAATAAGACCAAGGTCGGTTAGACTTCGTGCAAGGTCTGGTCCGGAAACTGCGATCTCCCCAACGAGCCGAGCCTTCAGGCCACCTATCACCGCCCCGATATCATCCTCGACAAGCGTGGCGTTAGGTCCGACTGACTTCAAAGAGCGCGACACGACCCACTTCGGTTGGCGCCGCCACGCCGCCGCGAACTCGTGTTGCTCCGCACTCCACTCAGGACGGTCTTCGTCCCAATAACGCATGATCTCGTACATGCGGCGACCGTACACACTGCCCGTCAGGTCGCGCACCTGCTCTATCCAGTGACGAAAGAGCGTGGGGCCTGTTGGCATTTCCAGGTGGTCAACGTAGCCGTCCAGGGACTGGTTCATTCCAAAGACGAGCTTCGCCATGCCGCAAAATCTCCACCGCAGGGTCTTCAGAATAGCTTGAGGCGACATTGCGCAAAAATGATGTTGGGCTCAAACTGCGCACCGCTTTGTCGGTGTTATGAATAACTAAAAGGTAACCACCCTCCCTACGACATTCGGAATTTCTACTTGGGGCAGGGTCGGGACGCCCTCCACGACCGGGACGGAGGTTGCTGAGCAGGCCCCAGGCGTCAGATCTATCCACTAGGGCCACTGCGGGTGTCGCCGGACCATGATTTTGCAAGCGACAGAATTTTTTTTGGGGGAATTCCGCCACTTCACGTGGACGGTCTATCGGCCAGCCCACGCCGTAAGCCCTGCGCGTCGATGAGAAATCGCAGGCTTGTCCCCGCGAAGGCGGCGATCGGGGCCCTGGATCGCACCCAGCCAGGTCTGCCCCTGAAGAAGGGTCGGGCCGGGACCACTGTGAGCGCTTGTCGCTCAGGGTAAACGTTCGCGAATGACCGACGACTACAAGCGATATGGCACGACCACCCTGTTCGCCGCCTTCGATTTGCTGGAAGGCAAGGTCATCCGCTTCCTGAACGCCGTCGAGCGCGAGGTCCCGGCCGGCAAAACCATCCACGCCATCCTCGACAACGACGCCACACACAAGCATCCCAAGGTCATCGAATGGCTGGGCCGACACCCCCGCTGGATGTTCCATTTCACGCCCACCTCGGCCAGCTGGCTCAATGCCGTCGAGAGTTTCTTCGCCGTCCTCACAAAGCGCGAGGTCGTCATTGGAGCAGCGTCTTTGGCTTCGCCTTTAAATTCACAACGGCAATTCCACCCCGCCGTCCTTCTTGCAGGCGATGCTCGCTTCCTCGAGGTCGAGTTCCCGTTCGATCCGGCGGCGGGACTCGTCGGTGATCTTGCCGTCCCGCAAAAGGCGATGGATGTAGGCGCGCTCGACGGCGATCAGCTCCAGTTTGAGGTCGGCCTCCATGTGGCGATCCTGGATTTCGTCGGTTAAATGCCGGGGCAACCGGCGCGCGCGAAAATCGTGACGAACGTCCATCGCGGCGAGAATATCGGGCGGGATGCGGCCCTCGGCCTTGAGTTCGTCAAGACGGCGATTGACAATGCCCAGCGCTTCCCGCCGCGCGGCGATCTCGGCGTCATGTTCGCTCTGCTCCTCGGCCGATCGTTCATCCCCCAGCCTAAGCCAGCGGACGACGCCGGGGAGCAGCAAGCCCTGACCGATCAGCGTTAGAATGATGACGCCGAAGGTGATCGAGAGAGCGAGATCGCGGTACGGAAAGGGAGCGCCGCTTGCAACGGTAAGCGGAATGGCGAGCGCCGCCGCGAGCGAGACGACGCCGCGAACGCCGACAAAGGCGAGGACGAATGTTCGCTGCCAGGATGGCGACGGGTCGCGGCGGGCAAGCGAAGGGCTAAGCCAGCGCGGCAAATAGACCGCCGGGAACACCCAAATGAAGCGCGCTAAAATCGTGACCGCCAAGATGAGAAACACACCAACCGCGACATCACGCAATGCAGAGACATCCAACCGATCGAGCAGTGTGCGCGCTTGCAATCCGGTCACCAGAAAGATGCAGCCCTCCAAGAGGTACACAGCCAAATCCCAAAAGAAAATGCCCTGCAGCCGCGTCGCCGCCGGAATGAGTAGCGGCCCATGCCAGCTCACGAACAGGCCGGCGGCCACCGTCGCCAGCACCCCCGATCCGCCTACATGCTCGGGGATCCAAAACGCCAGATAGGGCGTCATCAATGAAAGGGTGATCTCGACGCGGGGATCGCGCGCCCAGCGCCGCACCCGAAGGCTGAGCCAGCCGATGGCAATGCCCCAAGCGATCTCGCCAACCACGATCAGTGCGAAGTGGCCGACAGCCTCGCCGAATGCGAAGGCGCCCGTGCTCACCGCCGCCACGGCAAAGCGGAAAAGAATGAGCGCGGTGGCATCGTCGGCAAGACCCTCGCCTTCCAGGACGACGAGCACCCGGCGCGGCAGCCCTAAGCGTCGGGCAATCGCAATCGGGGCGACCGTGTCCGGCGGGGCGATGATCGCGCCGAGCAGGAAGGCGACCGCCAGCGGCATACCGAGCAGCCAATGCGCCGCCAGCGCGACCGCGCAGGTGGTGAAGATCACGCCGCCGAACGCCAGCAGGATGATCGGACGCAGATTGAAGCGGAATTCGCGCCAGCTCATCGCCACGCCCGCGGAATAGATCAGCGGCGGCAGGATGCCGAGCAGCACAAGCTCCGGCGCCAGCTCCACCCTCGGCAGACCGGGAATGAGGGCAAGCGCAAGGCCGGCGATCAGCAGCAGGATCGAGGGGGCAACTGCGAGCCGCCGTGCGACGACCGTTACAAAGGCGACGACCGCAAACAGCATGAGGAGCGTGTGCATTGTCTCGATCATGGGTCATCTCTCGTTCAGGGCGCTTAGATGGACCCGCGCGCACTGTGGTCGTGGAGGTAGCGACTGCGATGAGTAAGGCGCGGCAGTATCGGACACGGGGGAAACGAAAAAAAGCGGAAGTTTTATCGCTGGTTGCGGGATTGCCTCGCCGGTCAAGTCTGCGCGCATGGAAAGCGTGAGCGGGCCTATGCCGTCGTCGTGCCGGCAACGGTTTGACGCATCGCGAGACGTTGCGCGGCTGCCGGGTCGTGCGTGGGGAGAAAAATCGTCGGGCGCGTTGCAGCAAAGCGCCGGATCGTCGCCAATGTTGCGGTTGCGGCTTTTTCGTCTGGGCTCACGCCGTCGATCCGGCCTTCAAGCATGTTCTTTTCGGAATAGGATACGTCCCCGGCGAGAATGATTGCCATGTCCCCATCCTCGACAATGATCGAGATATGATCGGGGGTGTGCCCAGGCGTGGCAACCGCAATGACATCGCCCTTGTCCGTCAGCCAGCGGCTTCTTGCGAAGGGCCCATAAGGCTCCGGCGGGAGATCGAGCTGCTTGGGATCGAAGCCTTTGGGCCAGCGATCGGGCAGATAACCGAGGATGCGGCCGGCGATGCCGGATGCACGCTTAATTTCACCCGGCGCCACCAGCACTTCGCTATCGGGGAAGCCGCCAAGCCCGGCATCATGGTCGATATGCAGATGTGTCAGCACGATTCGTTTGACGTCCTTCGGCGCAATGCCGAGAGCGCGAAGCTGGGGTCCGGCCTCCTGTTCGGGCTCGATATCAAATCGCACGGCGTAGCGAAAATAAGGATGCCAGCGGGGAAGCGTCTTGAGGCCGGTCGACGCGCCGGTATCGACCAGTATCACACCCTCCCGATGCTCGATCGCCCAGGCGAAGGTCGGCAGCCAGGGGGACCATGTGTCATCGAACAGCGGTGCCGCCTGGCGCGCCAATCCGTGGCCGCGTCCTTCGATTTGACTAGCCTTCACCTGGACGAGACCGGTTTGAATTGCCCGAATGCGCATGGAAAGATCTCCTAAGGATCAGTGCGTCGGCGTGGCCAGCGGCGGCCGGGAGAAACGCCTATGCTGGGTTGCCGTGATATAGCGCGCATGGACGTCAAAGGAATTGCACATCTTCGTTGGCTTATTTTTCATGCGTTTGCATGAAGCGAGCGGCGCCACCGCTAGGCTCTTGGAAAAGCCGCTGGCGGCATATACGCTGGCGCCAGTCGCAGCATGATCGTCGGGGGCCATATTAGCGGCATGGTGTTAGAGAGCGAAAACAAGGCAAAGATTGCAGCCAACACCCGCAATGTTGTGCAATCCCTGATTTTGATTGGCGGCATCGGCCTGATCATGGCGGTGTGCGCGTGGCTGCTTTGGGGGAAATCTGGCATCGTATGGGCGTTCGTGCTGATTGGCATCCTGCTGCTGCTCAGCCCCCGCATCGGCCCGGAAATTATCATGCGGATGTATGGCGCCCGCCGCGTTCCGCCGGGCCAGGGCGAGCCCGTGCTGCGCGTCGTGGAGCAGCTCTCGCAACGCGCTGGTCTGCCGGCGCCGCCGGAGCTGTTTGTCATCCCCAGCCCGGTCATCAACGCCTTTGCTTCGGGGGTTCGCTCAAAGTCTCTGCTCGCCGTCACGCAAGGACTGCTGACCAAGCTAAGCGCCCGCGAGCTGACCGGGGTTCTCGCGCATGAGATCGCCCATGTCCGGCACAACGATCTATGGATCATGAGCCTTGCCGACACGATGAGCCGCGTTACCCATTTCATGTCGCTGCTGGGGGTGCTTTTGGCCGTGTTCAGCCTGCCCGCCGCGCTTATGGGAGGAGGGCAGCCATTCCCCTGGCTCGGCATTCTGCTGCTGTATTTCGCGCCGACGGCGTCGAGCCTTTTGCAGTTAGGCTTGTCCCGCGCGCGCGAATATGAGGCGGATCTGGAAGGGGCGCGGCTGTCCGGCGATCCGGAGGCGTTGGCGAGCGCGTTACAAAAAATCGAATCCCATCAGGGCAGCATGTGGGAGACTATCCTCCTGCCTGGCCGGCGCGTTCCGGTTCCGTCGCTGCTGCGGACCCATCCATCGACCGAGGAGCGCGTCAAACGCCTGCTCGAGTTGCGCGAGCCGCAGCGGCCGCGGCTGCAACCGGCAGATGCTGGGACCGTGGCTTCTCATTTTAACCCGCGCCGGGAGACACCGCGTTATCACCTGACCGGACTTTGGCACTAGCGATGGATGATAGCGTCCTACCATCGGTGACCGTGAACATTATATCCGACGCCATCTGTCCGTGGTGCTGGATCGGTAAGCGCAGGCTGGAGGGCGCTGCGGCGCTGCTGGCAAGCAAGGCGGTTATTGAGGCCGTCTGGAAGCCGTTCGAGCTAAACCCCGACATGCCGAGGGAGGGCGTCGAGCGCCGCGCCTACCGAATGAAAAAATTCGGCTCGCTCGACGTTTCGGCGCAGCTCGATGCGCGCGTCGCTGAGGCGGGGCGATCCGCGGGGCTGACCTTCCGCCATGATCTAATGCGCTGGACGCCGAATACGCTCGATTGCCACCGGCTGATTCGCTTTGCGGGGCAGGCGGGGCGGCAAGACGCTGTCGTTGAGGGGCTATTTCAGGCGTATTTTGCGCAAGGGCTTAACATTGGCGACGCCGGCGTGATGGCCGATATCGCGGCGGCCGCTGGGCTCGACCGCACGCAGGCCGAGGCGTTGCTTGCTAGCGGCGAAGGTGCCGAAGACGTAGCGCGCGAACTCGCCCACGCCCGGCAGATGGGCATAAGCAGCGTTCCAACCTTCGTCGTCGACCGCGAGCCGCTCGTGTCAGGGGCTGCGCCTTCGGAATTGCTTGCGGCTGAAATCATGGAAGCGCTGGCACGGCGAACAGCGTAATCCAGCGCACGGAATTGGAGCGGGTAGCGGGAATCGAACCCGCGCGTTCAGCTTGGGAAGCTGACAGGCTACCATTACATCATACCCGCGCGGCCTTCATGAATAGCATAGCCCGCGTTGCGCGCAAGGCGCATTCAAACGCCGATGACGGCGCGGATTCTGCATTTGCGCCCAGTCGTTTTTCCGTGTCCTATTTCCATCACGCAAAGCGAGCGGCAGCGCCGCGCCTGGCAAGGAGACATGCATGGCTTTATTTGAAAAGCGTTTGGCAAAGCCCCCATCCGACGAAACCCGTCTCGTCCATCTCGGACGCGACCCGCACGCGCAGCATGGCTTTGTCAACACGCCGATCTATCGCGGCTCGACGGTGCTCTTCCCCACCGTCGAGGAGCTGACCGCCTATGACAAGGACTATACTTACGGGCGGCGCGGCACTCCGACGGTTAGCGCGCTGACGTCCGCCATCACCGCGCTCGAAGGTGGGCATAAGAGCTGGGTCACGCCATCCGGCCTCGCCGCCATCACCGCGGTGTTGATGGCGTTCGTCGAGGCAGGCGACGATATTCTGATCGCCGACAACGTCTACCAGCCGACCCGGCGCGTGGCGAACCGCCTGCTTGCAAAGCTCGGGGTTACGGCCCGCTTTTATGACCCGGCCGTGGGCGCGGGGATCGCCGGTCTGTTCACGGAGCGGACAAAGCTCGTCCTCGCCGAATCGCCCGGCTCGCAGACTTTCGAGGTCCTGGACCTGGCCGCCATCGCCGGCGCCTGCCGCGCGCGCAATGTCTGGCTTGCCTTCGACAACACGTGGGCGACGCCGCTCTATTTCAAGCCGCTCGCCCACGGCGCGGACATCTCGATCCAGGCGGCGACCAAATATGTCGTCGGCCATGCGGACGCGATGCTCGGCATCATCACCGCGACCGAGCGCGCCGCGCCGCACATCCAGCGGGCGCATGAGGATCTGGGGCTGTGCGCCGGGCCGGAGGACTGTTTTCTGGCTTTGCGCGGCTTGCGCAGCATGGGGGTGCGGCTGGCGCGGCATGGCGAATCCGCGCTGGAGATTGCGCGCTGGCTGCAGGCCCGGCCGGAAGTCGCGCGGGTTCTGCATCCGGCTTTGCCGGGCGATCCCGGGCATGAATTATGGGCGCGCGATTTCACCGGGTCGTCGGGCCTGTTTTCCGTCGTGCTCAAGCCCTGCCCGCGCGAGGGCTTAGCAGCAATGCTGAACGGCCTGGCGCTATTCGGCATGGGTTATTCTTGGGGCGGTTTCGAAAGCCTGATCGTTCCCTTCGATCCACGTCCCTATCGCACCGCCACACGCTGGGACGACGAAGGTCCCGCCCTGCGGCTTCATATCGGCCTCGACGGCGTGGAGGACTTGAAAAGCGATTTAGACGCTGGATTTCAGCGGCTCGCCGCCACCGTTTGACCCTGCGGCTGGTCAGCCCGCGCGCATCCGGCAGCTATCGCGGCACAGGGTTTGGGCTTTGTGGTCGCGCGTTTGGTGGACCGCTTAGGCGCTCTCGCCGCCGTCCGGACCTCATCGCGTTTGCAGGCGCGGGCGGTGGTGGCGCATGAAAAGCCGTTCCCGGTGGCGACGCATTCGGTCTTTTGGCTGGCCGACAGGGCGTATTGCCCCCAATCGGTTCCATATTCGAGAATGGTGAAGGATGACCACGAGCCTTTCGCGGCGGCTTCGGCCTGCTTGCGCGTTTTCCCAGTGCCGACGCCATCGTGGAAATGGTCGGACATGCAAATCCGGCGGTTGGGTTCCTTTTGCCAAGCGTGGATGCTCGCCAGGCCCGTTTCGTCGGCCCTGGCCGCCGGCGCTGATGCGATCATCAGAATCGCAATCAAGGCAATCTGCTTCTTCATTGCAAACTTTCAGCAATCTAAGATTGTAGAAAATCAATAACGCAATCACAAGACGCTGACACACTTGGGGTCATTCAATTAAAAATCGGTAAAGCGGTGACGCATGAATCGCGATGGGCTGGGCACGGCAGCGCCGTTTCGGCTCCGATGCAACTCATCGGCCACGAGCCTTTTGCCAAACTTGCGGGGCCGCTTTTAGCAGGCGAGGCTATTCGATAAAGGAGAGATCGCGGCAGGCAGCGGATGGCGGGAGTGACGGGGCTCGAACCCGCGACCTCCGGCGTGACAGGCCGGCACTCTAACCGACTGAGCTACACCCCCGGAATCCGCAGCGCGATAAGGCGCAAGCGATCAGTTGATGTAAGCCAGGCCAGCCGGTCCGTCAAGCGTCACTCTGACAAACGCAACGGCTTACGCTAAGGATGTGAATGCTCATATGCAGGCCGGAATGGTGGAGGTGAAAGGAAAATTTTCGACCGGAACCACCGCGCGCAGGGTTGGCGTGGCGGCTGCGCGCAAGCAAAAATGGTGGGCGGCGAGAGGGTCGAACTCCCGACATCCTCGGTGTAAACGAGGCGCTCTACCACTGAGCTAGCCGCCCGGTTTGTTGGACGTCCGAATATCCGCCGGACGCGAGCGCGGACAATAGCATAATGCGAATCGCTGACAAGCGCGCGCCGAGGCCCCGGGCGGAGTTTGCCGCTCGTCTCGCTCTTTGTGCCAAGCGGGGAAAAAGTTGCCGCCGCCCATGGGCTTGTGCGAGCATTCGGCTGAATGCGGCTTTGCGGCTGGCGGCTGCGGGAGGCAAAACGCAATGATTGGGAATTTCGTCCTGCATGGCAGCAACACCGTCCTGCTGCTGGCGATTTCGGGGATCCTGTGCTTTGCGCCGGCCGGCGCGGCGCCGCTCTTCCCGCTTTGGATCTTGGCTGGCGTCGCCCTGTTTTATCTCAGCGAATATGGCTGGCACCGCTTCGTCTTTCACGCGCCGCCATCAAACTGGGCCTGGCTGCGCCACCTTCAGCACCGCCTCCATTACGATCACCATGTCGACCCGGCCAGACTCGATCTGCTGTTTTTGCCGGTTTGGTTCGTCGTGCCCAATCTGGCGATTACGGGGTTGCTCGCTTGGGCAATCCTCGGCGACTGGCAATGGGCGCTCTCGCTTATCCTCGGCGCGATGCTGGGGCTTCTCCACTATGAGTGGGTGCATTACGTCGCGCACATCCCCTACCGGCCCGTGACACGCTTCGGCCGGTGGATGAAGAAGTATCACCTTTGGCATCATTTCAAGAACGAGCATTTCTGGTTCGGCGTCAGCAACCCGCTATTTGACGCGGTTCACCGCACCTATCGCGACCCGGAAGCCGTGCCGCGCAGTTCGACAGCGCGGGTGTTGCACCCCGATAGGTGAGGCCCGCGCGCAATTCTACGGTATCAAAAGAAAGAGCCGCCCCGGTGGAGCGGCTCTAAGTCTGCGGCGCATTAAAGCTGCGCCTCAAAGCGTCCGGGCTTATACGGTCCGGATATTGTCGACGGCGATCTTGCCGGTGCGGCGGTCTTCCCGCGTATCGAAGCTAACCTTTTGGCCTTCAACCAAGCCGCGAATGCCCGCGCGCTCTAGAGCCGTGGCGTGGACGAACACGTCCTTGCCGCCATTATCCGGCTGGATGAAGCCGAAACCTTTTTGATCATTGTAGAATTTTACGACACCGGTATTCATGTAGTTTCCTTATTCATAGGCTGTGTAGTAGAGCAAAATGCGGCTGCTCGCGCGCATGGTGCTCGGTTCGTCGAAATTTGGTGAGAGAGTTTGAACGTGCACCCGGCCATGCCATGGTGATACGGCCCAATCGTCCGGCCCAAAGTCGATGCGGGCAACTTAGTCCCTGCTTTTGGCTGTGGCAAGAGTTAGATGAAGAAATTTCGCGTATATGAACGAATTTATGAGAGAAGAAGTGACTTTTTTCATAAAATATTAGCGGCGTTTCTCGCGCGTTCGATCCGAACGGCCCTCCGGATGCACGCGGATCAGTATTCCAGCCGCCGCAAGACTCATCAGCGCGACGCAGGCCAGCAGCGACGCTTGGTAGCTTCCCGTCACGTCGCGAAGCAGGCCGACGACCGCCGGTCCGCAGGAATAGGCGAATTGAATGATCGAGGTGGTCAGGCCGATCAGCATGGCGAAATCCCGCGCCGGGAATTCGGCCTGCACGATCAGCGAGGGCAGTGTGATCAGATTGCCGACGGAAAAACCGTAGACCGCGCAGGCGATGAGCAGCGCGGCGGCGCCATCGAACCAAAGCATCGCGAGCACGGCCGCCGCTTGCGACATCAGCGATACGGCGCTGGTCGTCCGATGATCGAGCCGGTCGATAACCGCGCCGAGGGTCAAGCGTCCGACAACCGCCATCGCCGTGGTGATGGCGACGGCGAGCGCCGCCTGCGTCTGCCCTATTCGCGGTTCCAGGAAGGCGATCTGGTGAACGAGAACGCCGACCTGCGCCAGCAGCGCGAGTGAAAACGGGCCGACAACGGTCCAGAACGCCGGGTCGCGCAATGCCTTCGCGCGTGTCTTTCCCAGGACAGCGGTCTCGGGTTTCGCGGTCGCGGCGATGGGTTTATCAGCGGGCCGTTTGATGACCAACAGCGCAATCGGCACCATCAGCATGAGCATAATCGCGACGGCCGTGAGGATAGAGGGCGCAAATCCGTAATGCGCGCTCGCTGCCGCGAGGGCCGGGGCAACCAGAATGCCACCGAAGCTTGCCCCGTTCAGCGACAAACTGATCGCCAGCCCGCGCTTCTTGTCGAACCACAGGCCGAGAATCGTGACGATCCCGGCGATGCTCATCGAGCCCCAGCCGAACGCCATCAGCCCATAGGCGGCGTAGAGCTGCCAGGGTTCGGTGATGAAGGCGAGGAGCGAGGCGGAAACGGCAAAGCTGGCGGTCCCGCCGAGCACGACGGCGCGGGGGCCGAGTCGCGCGATCACGTCCGCGACGAACATCACCAGCACCGCGCTGAACAGGTAATAGACGGTTGTCGCGGTGGAAATCAGCGCGGTCGGCCAGCCGTGGATCTTCTGCAATTCGGCGAGAAAGACGCCCTGTCCGTAAAAGCCGAAGCCCCAGCAAAACACGGCCATGACGAAACACGCGCCGACGATTCGCCAGCCGGGATAGGAAAGGCTCGCTTCATCGGCTGAAGCAGGGTAGCCGCTGCCCTCATTGCGGAGCTGCATGAATACGAACCTCGACGGATGTCGTTGTGTGAGGCGTGCTGCCCAAAACACAGGCAACACTGGGCGTCACCATTTGGCCCAGCAGGTGTAAAATCAACCGGAAAACTACGCCGTCTGAGCTTGTATCCGCTTGAACCTTTTCTGCACGGTCTGCGTCTGATCGAGTGTCACAGCATTCGTTAGAGAATAGGATATCGCTATGTTCAACTCGATGATGGCAGCGACCGCAGCATTTGCCTTCGCAATCTGCGCGCTTGGTTCTTCCGCCAATGCCGGAGAACCCGTTGCAAGATATCATTTGGAAAATGCGTGGCCTTCCAAGGCCAAGCCGGGACGTGCTGGAAAAAGTTCGACGATGTTCCAACCGGATGGCACGCCTATTCGTGCTAAACCGAGCGTAAGCAAACAAAAGCGCTACAATACATCGAACTTTCAATTTGAGCTCGGCGGACTTCCTTCCAAATAATGCGGCGACGCTCGCTGTGATACGCGTGCGCTGAGTGGCCTGGCACCTGGGCACGATCAATTTAGGTAGAACATCTCGTCGCCCCGGCCGCCAGAGCCGGGGGCCTAATTACACCCGCCAAGTTCGAGAGGATAGGCGATTGGATCCCGGATCAGCCTGACGGCTGTCCGGGACGACTTTAGGGGTAGAACGTTCTGATGCAGTCCTCCCAAGGAAGCATTTGCGTCCTATCGGGTGAGCACCAGCCGCCCCTCAACCTTCGGCGCGACCGTGTTCTTGCCCTCGATATAGCTCATCACCTGGCCGGCCACATAATGTCCCGCAAGTTCGTCCGTAAGGGGTTTGCCGTCTTGCAGCATGACATAGCCGTCGCCGCCCTTCGCCAGGTAATTGTTGGTCGCGAGCGTGTAGCCTGCCGCATCGTCGAGCGGCTTCCCGGAAATGGTGACGGATAGAAGCCGGCTTCCGATTGGCTGAGCGAGATCGGCCGTGACGGTCATTCCGCCCACCTGGGGGAACCCGCCGCCGCTGGCAAGCCCCTTCTCCAAAGCCGCGCGAAGCGTCTTGCCGCCGATTTCGACCACCACGGTCTTATTGCCGAAAGGCAGCTCCTCCAGAATAGTCTTGCGGGTCAATGTCGTCCCCGCCGGATAGTCGCGATTGCCGCGAATGCCGCCGGAATTGGTGATGCAAACCTTCGCGCCCGTCGCAGCCAGCATCGCATCGCAAACCAGATTGCCGAAGGCGTTTTCCTCCGACCGCAAAGCGCCCCGCCGGGTGTCGAGGGCGGTCTCCGTTGTGCCGATGGGAATGTTCAGCTCCTTGTCGACCTGCGCCTGATAGCCGTTGATGAGTTCGGCAATGTCCGGGTCGGGCGCGACAGTCAGGGTGTCAATGGGGCGGAAATTCGGCACGAAGGCGATGCGCGCCTTGCCGTCCGCGACGGTTTTCTCGATCAGAAGGTCGATGGGCGTGACGAAATCGGCTTGCGACGCGCTTTCCACCAGCACCACCTTGCCGTCCCAGTAGGTGACGAGATTGTGGTCGTGGCCGGATAGCACAATATCGGCCGCGCCGGTGCGCACCAGCTCCATATCCTCACGGAAGCCGATATGCGTCACCGCGACCACGAGTTCTGCGCCTGCCTCGCGCAGCTTGGCCGCGAATTCGCCCGCGGTTTGAACGGCCGGGGTAAACCCGATATCGCCCGGGCTTGAGATCGACACCGTGCTCTCGGTGCAAACGCCGACGAAACCGAATTTGAACCCGCCGATCTCGACGATCTTGGTGGGCATCAAGCCGCCGACCAGCGAACCGTCCTTTTCGTGAATATTCGCGGCGACCACATCGAATTTCGATTGCTTCACGCGTTGGCGGAAAATCTCCGGCCCGAAATCGAATTCGTGATTTCCGGGCGTGAAGACGTCCGGTCCGATCCGGTTGAGCAGCTCGACGATGTGGGCGCCCTTGTCGATGCCGGACAATAGCGAGGGCGAATAGGCATCGCCCGCATGAACGAGCAGCGTGTTGCCCTTGGCGCGCTCGGCTTTGGCGACCGTCGCCAGCTTGGCGTGCCCGCCCCGGCCGTCCTTTTCGTCCATTCGGTCGAGATCGTTGACGAGAACCAGCGTGACGCGGCCGGTCGTCTTGTCGCGCGCGGATTGGGCAAAGGCGCTCGGGGCGAGAATGGTGACGAGACCGAGCTTGGCAGCGCCAAGAATGGCGTCGCGGCGGGTGATGATGGGCATGAGCGACCTGCTTCAGGGTGTAACGCTGCCCAACACTACACCATGCTCTTGACCGATCAATGTCAGCGGAAAATGACGCACGGGACTCTACGCTTAGTTGTCATCCCCGCGAAAGCGGGGATCCATTAATCTAAACACAATCAGCCGGTTACCGGATTCCCGTCTGCACGGGAATGACAAAAAGGGGCGTCGCAAATGTCCCCTAAGTTGTCTCCGCCGCGCCCCATACCGTCGTCACCTGGCTCGAAAATGTGCCGCCATTGCCGTGGGCGAGGCTCAGTTTCGTACCCTCGATCCAGCCGCCAGGCTCGCGATGGCCCTCATCGTCGCCGGCCGCGCGGCGGATTTGCCGGATTGCCTCGATCATCACGAACATGCCGTACATGCCGGGATGCACGCACGATAGCCCGCCGCCATTGGTGTTGACCGCCAGCGCCCCGCCCGGCGCGATCCGCCCGCCGCCGACGAAATCCTTGCCCTCGCCCTTGGCGCAATAGCCGAGGTCTTCGAGGAACAGGATCGTGTTGATGGTGAAGGCATCGTAGATTTGCGCCGTGTCCATGTCGCCCGGCCCATAGCCCGCCATCGCGAAGGCGCGCGGCCCGCTGCTCGCGGCGGCGGTCACGGTCAAATCGGCCATGGCGGAGATCATGCGGTGATGATGCTCCATCGCGGCGCCGAGCAGATAGACCGGCGTCCGCGGCCCGTCCTTGGCGCGGTCGGCGCGGGTCATCACCATCGCGGCCGCGCCGTCGGTCACGAGGCAGCAATCGAGCTTGCCGAACGGGTCGGAAATCATGCGCGCGGCGAGCACGTCCTCGACCGTCAACGGCCCGCGCTCGAAGGCCTCCGGGTTGAGGCGCGCCCAGGCCCGCGCGGCCACGGCGACCTCGGCGAAATGCTCCCGCTTCGCGCCATATTGGTGCATGTAGCGGCTGGCGGCGAGCGCATAGGCCGTCACCGGATTGCGCGGCTTGTAGACCGCCTCGAACGGCATCGGCTCGGAGGTGGTCTGGAAGCCGCCGGTTGTGCGCTGGTTCGAGCCATAGGCGATCACCGCGACATTGCACTGGCCGGTTTCGAGCGCCATCGCGGCGGTGATGGCGTGGGCCATGAAGGAGGAGCCGCCGATGTTGGAGCCGTCCGAGTAAGCGGGCCGGATGCCCAGATGTTCGGCCAGCGACATGGCGGCCATCCGGTGGATAGCGGTGGTCGCGAACAACCCGTCCACTTCGGAGAGCGGAATGCGCGCGTCGTCGAGCGCCTTGTAAACCGCCTCCGCCATCAGCTCCATCGACGAGCGCCCCGGCGCCTCGCCGCAGCCCGCCATTGCCAGCCCGACACAGGCAGCCTTGCCTCTTAGTGGATGCGCCATGTCAGCCTCATGCCGGGTCGAAAACGATTGCGAAGTCCTGGCCGAGCTTGGCAATGCGCGCCTTGACGGCCATCCCGATCTTGACCTTATGCGGTGGCACGCCTTCGACGCGGGCCATCATGCGCGGGCCTTCGGCCAGGTCGATGAGCGCGATGTTGACGTCGCCGCCCTTGTCCGCCGGATAGCGGTTGCAGGTCGTGGCGTAAACGGTGCCGTTACCGGACGCCTCAACCCAATCAAGGTCCGGCTCGCCAGTCGCCGGGTTGATGGTGCGCGGGTAAAAGAGGTGGGCGCCCGTTGCCCGCGACCGCTGGATCATGAATTTGCCCTCGGCCAGAAAGGCGGCAAAACGCGCCTCCGGGCCGGGTCCGTCGAACAGGCTGCCGCTCATGCGATCCTCCCCGCTATTCCGCCGCCTGCGCCATCGCGCCCATTCCGAGCCTTGCGCGCGCGGCCAGATATTCGCGCTCCAACCGATCGACGAGCTGCGCGACCGGAACAACCGCCTTCACCGCGCCGATGCCCTGGCCGGCGCCCCAGATTTCCTTCCAGCTTTTCGGTTTGGACGAGCCGGTCGAAAAATTCATCGCCGACGGATCGCTGGTCGGCAGATTGTTCGGGTCCATGCCCTGAGCGGCAATCGACGGCTTCAGATAGTTGCCGTGAATGCCGGTAAAAAGGTTCGTGTAGACGATATCCTCGGCGGCGCTCGATGCGATCATCTCCTTGTAGCTCTCGACAGCGTTGGCCTCACGCGTAGCGATGAAGGCCGAGCCGATGTAAGCCAGATCCGCGCCCATCGCTTCAGCCGCCAGCACGGCGTCGCCCGTGGCAATCGCGCCGGACAAGAGCAGCGGCCCGTCGAACCATTCGCGGATTTCCTGCACCAAGGCGAAGGGCGAAATCGCGCCCGCATGCCCCCCCGCCCCGGCCGAGACAGCGATCAGCCCGTCGGCGCCCTTCTCGATGGCCTTCTTGGCGAAGGTGTTGCTGATGATGTCGTGCAGCGTGATGCCGCCATAGGAATGCGCCGCCTCGTTCACCTCCGGCCGCGCGCCGAGCGAGGTGATCATGATCGGCACCTTCCACTTCACGCAAATCTCCAAATCCCGCTCCAGACGCGGATTGGAGCGATGCACAATCTGATTGACGGCGTAAGGCGCGGCGGGCCGGTCGGGATTGGCCTGATTGTGCCGGTCGAGCGCTTCCGTAATTTGCTGAAGCCAAGCTTCGAGCGCGATCGGCTCGCCATCCTTCTCGCGCGCATTCAGCGCCGGAAAGCTGCCGACGATGCCCGACGTGCATTGCGCGATGACGAGCGCGGGATTGGAGACAATGAACAGCGGCGCGCCAATGGCGGGAATGCGCAGCGAGCGGAGAATGGGCGGGAGAGCCATGAGGTCAGTTCACTCCTTTGACGATCAGCGCGTCGAGCGCGAGGCAACGGTCGGGCAGGGCCAGGATCGGGTTCATTTCGACGCTTTCGAGCCGGTCCGCATTGACGGCGGCGAACAGCGAGAGGTTCGAGATGGCCTCCGCCAGCGCGTCAAGATCGGCGGGCGGCTTTCCGCGCGCGCCTTTCAGCACGGCGGCGCCTTTCAGCTCCTCGATCATTTCGCGCGCGACCGCCGAGCCGAACGGCGCGCGCCGGAACGCCACGTCCTTCAGCACTTCGGTCAGAATGCCGCCCAATCCGAACATCACCACGGGGCCGAAAACGGGGTCGATCTTGGCCCCGAGAATGCATTCGACGCCGCCCAAAATCATCGGCGAAATTAGCACGCCGTCGATCCGCGCGTCCGGCGCAGCGTGCGCGGCGTTCTGCATGATCGTCTCGAACGCGGCCTCGGCGGCTTCAGCGCCATCCACCCCGAGCAGGACGCCGCCCACCTCTGTCTTGTGCTGAATGTCCGCCGAGACGATCTTCATTGCGACCGGGCCGCTCATGAGGCCCGCCGTCGCGCCCGCATGATTGGCGGTGGTTACCAGCACATCATCGACCATCGGCAACCCCGCCGCGCCCAACAAGTCCTTCGCCGTGCGCTCTGAAATCGGGCCTGACGGAAATTCGGCTGGATCAGGCATCGCAAGCAGATCCGCGCCGCTCCAGGCAAACGCCTCGCCAAAAAACATCAAAGCGGCCATCGCGGCGACCGTCCGCGTCGGGTCCTCGAAGCAGGGAAAACCGGCCTCCTCGTAGCGCTTACGCACGTCTTCCGGCGCAATCAGGCAGTGCAGGAACAGCCGGTTCTCATAATGCGACATCGTCTCGGTGAGGTAGCCAAGCAGCTTGTCGGCCAGCAGCGGCGATCCGGCGACCGACGTCCAGAAGCCGATCAGCCCGTCATAGCCGCCACGGTCGAGCATGGCGCGGGTGAAGCGGGGGATGAGGGTCAAATCGTTGAAGAACTGCGCCGTCACATCGACCGGATTGCGCGGCGCGGCGAACGGCAGCAGCGCTGTCATTTCCTGCTGCATATCCTCCGGCATCGGCGGCACTTCCAGCCCATGATCGGCGGCGGCGTCGGCGATCAGCACGCCCGCGCCACCGGAAATCGTCACGACCCCGAGACGGCGGCCAGCGGGATAAATGCGCGGGCGGCAGGCATAGGCGATGTCGAGCATCTCCTCGGTGCTGCGCGCGCGGTAAGCCCCATATTGGCGCAGCACGGCGTCGTAAATCGCGTCCTCGCCCGCGAGCGACGCCGTGTGCGAACTCGCGGCTTGCGCGCCGACCTCGGAGCGGCCGACCTTCATGAAAATCACCGGAATGCGGTTGGCGCGCGCGCCCTCCAGCGCCTCGATCAGGACCGGGCCGTCCTTGATGCTCTCCGCATAGGCCATGATTGTATGCACGTCGTCGCGCTGGGCGTAGAGGCGGATCACCTCGGCGACATGCAGATCGGCCTCATTGCCGGTGGTCATCCAATAGCGGATGCCGAGCCCGCGCAAATGCGAGACCATGTAGATGTGGCTGCCATAGGCGCCGGATTGGCTGGCGATGGAGATGCCGCCGGGCGTTGGAGTGGCGCGGTCGATGGTTGAAGTAAAGGTCGGGTAGAAGCGGGTGGCGGAGTTGAACGCGCCGAGGCAGTTCGGGCCGACGATGCGGACGCCGGTTTCGCGCGCGAGCGCCGTCAGCTCATCCTGCATGGCGACACCCTCACCGCCGATCTCGGCGAAACCGGAGGACAGCACCATCACGGTCTTGGCCTTTTTCGCCGCCGCCTGCCGCACCACCGCGGTCACGCCCGCCGCCGGAACCGCGACCAGCACGAAATCCACGTCTCCCCCAATGTCGGCGAGCGAGGCATAGGCTTTGACGCCCTGGACCACGTCCCGATTGGGATTGACGGGGTAGACGCTGCCGTCGAAGCGTTGCCGGATCATATGCGACAACGGCCGTCCGCCGATCCGCGTCGGGTCGTCCGACGCCCCGACGATGGCGATAGAGCGCGGATTGAGCAGATCGTCGAGCGTCGTCATGGGCGCCTCATACGGTGGCGATGGGCGTCGTTGGCGAACCGACAACGCCGGGCAGCCGCAAGGGCGGAGCGGTCAACAGAAAGCGCGTGCGGCCGGCCGGGCGGAGGTAGGCGGCGAGGTCGCTCAGCCACCACAACTCGCCAAGGTGAATGCCGAGTTTGAACAGGCACAGCTCGTGCAGCGGCAGGATCGCCCGGCGGCCTTCGCCGCTGCGGTTCGGATAGCGCTCCACGGCGTAATTGTCGGCGGCGATGATGGCGAGGCCGCTGTCGCGCACCCATTCCTGCAAACGCGGATCGCGGCCGTCAAGCGCGGCGCAGGAATGATGCAGCACTTCGGGGTTCGGCTGACGGTTCATCTCCAGGACCTTGCGTGCAAAGCCTGTATGCAGGCAGACCATGTCGCCGGTCTCGACCGTCACAGTCTGCGCGCGCATGGCCTCGTCGAGCGCGTCGAAGCCGATATCGGCTTTTGCATCGCCGTGGATCGCGTGCAGGTCGATCAGCACCGCGCGGCCCTGAACGCAGCGCTCCGCCATTTTCTCGATGCCGAGGCGCTTGGCCTCCGCGCCCTCGAACTTGCCGCAATCGCCGTGGCCGCCTTCCAGCACGATGTGCTCGCCGCCACGCCAGCCATTGTAAAACACGGCCTCAGCGACCCCGTCGCCATCGGCGTCGAACTCCGAGCCGACATGGGAGAGCGCGTCCCACTGCGTCGAATATTGCGTGTGGATCAGCACCCGGTCATCGCAGACGACGTCGGTCAGCTCCGGATTGCCCTGCGACAGCGGCAGGAGGTAGCGCGGCGCGCCGTCGGCGGCGACCGTTGCCAGGCGCTGCGGCGGGTGCCGCGCGGGGTTCAGCAGATTGCCGCCAGGGTAGTCAAGCGGCAGCGACAGGCAGAAGCTTTTGCCGTCGCGCACCTCGGCGATGCCCTGAAGAACCTTCTCCGGCGTGATGAGATTGAGCCGCCCCGCCTCGTCATCCGGGCCGAAATCGCCCCAATTCGATCCCTCAGGCCTTTGTTTCCAGCGCATCCGGCCTCCTCAGCGCGATAGGTGCTGGGGGAGACAAAACGCAGCACGCGTAGCGCTTGGCGCGTCAGCAACCGTCATCGGCGTGTCTCCCCTGGCTTTTGCAAAGCGTACCATCCCACTTCAAAAGTGGAACAAATTTCTGCATCCCAGAATATCAAAAGCAGGCGGCAAGGAGGGCTACGAACGCCGGTCCTCCGAACGTTAAACGCAGTCAAACCGCCGTCAGACCGCCATCGATGGACACCGCCTGCCCGGTCATGAAGCTGTTTTCGGGATCGACGATCCAGAGCATCGCCTGCACGATCTCCTCCGGCCGGGCGACGCGCCGCATCGGCACGCGCACCGCAATGCGGGCGTAAGCTTCCTCGCGGCTCATCGACCGGCGTTCCGCCATCGTGTCCGCCATGTGGTTGAACATCGGCGTCGAGGCAAAGGACGGGCAGATCGCATTGACGCGGATGTTCATGCGCGCGCACTCGTCCGCCGCCGCGCGGGTGAGGCCGACCACCGCGTGCTTGGACGCCGCATAGGCCGAGAGCATTCCCGCGCCGAGCACGCCCGCCGCCGAGGCGACGTTGAGGATCGCGCCGCCGCCGGATTTCACCATGGGCGGGATCTGATATTTCATGCCGAGAAAGACGCCGCGCGCGTTCACCGCCATGACGCGGTCGAAATCCTCGACCTTGACATCGGGAATGGCCGCCATGCCGCCGCCGGTGCCCGCATTATTGAGCGCGACATCGAGCCGTCCAAAGCGCTCGACCGCGCGGGCCACGAAAGCGGCGATATGGGCTTCCTCGCTCACATCGCCCGCGACGGTTTCAACCTCGTAGCCGCGCGCGCGAAGCAGCTCGGCGGTCTCGGTCAGGCCGTCCTCGGAAATGTCCGAGAGCGTCAGCTTGGCGCCCTCCTCCGCGAACCGCCCCGCCGCGAGACGGCCGAAGCCGCTCGCCGCACCCGTGATGACGACGCTCTTATCCTTGAAGCGCATTTCATTTCCTCCATCCTGCCGCTACGCGGCTTATTGTGATTACGACCCGGCTTTGAAATATTGCCGGCCGATCCATTCCGCCGTCAGGGCTGGCTTTTCGCCGCCGTCGATCTCGACATCGACTTTATACCTGACCGTCAGTTCGCCAGGCTTTAGCTCCTCCGCCGAGAGGATCGCGAACCGTCCGCGCACCCGCGAGCCCGACCGGACCGGCGACAGAAACCGGATCTTGTCGAAGCCGTAATTGACCCCCATCCACGAGCCATCAATGCGCGGCACGGCGTCCATGGACATCGCCGATAAAAACGACAGGGTCAGGAAACCATGCGCGATCGTGCCGCCGAAAGGCGTTTGCGCCGCGCGCTCGGGATCGACATGGATGAACTGCCAGTCCTCGGTGATGTCGGCGAAGGCGTTGATCCGCTCCTGCGTGACCTCGATCCAGTCCGAGACGCCGATTTCCTTCCCGGCCATCGCCTTCATTTCGGCGGCTGGAATTGTGCCTGGCGCGCTCATCGGGCATCTCCCTTCCGAGGGGCTTTGGGGTTTTTCATTGTTCGTCTCCTCCGCAAAACAACATCATGCGCCAGCATCCTTTGCGCGGCAATCCTGACGAATTGGCCACAGGCGCGGGCCGGCATGGCTGAGCTGCGCCGGCCGGGGCAAAGATCGCTTTTTTGTCGAGCGAGGATGGTTTAAGACCCCTCCAGGACAAAGATTTTTGAGAGGTTGCCATGAACGATTCCGCATTGCTAATCGGCCGGTGCGCGCTTGCCGTCATCTTCATTGCGAGCGGGGTCGGCAAGTTCATGGGCGGCATCGAAGGCGTTGCCACCGGGCTCGCCGCAAAGGGCTTGCCGTCGGCGCTGGCGCTTGCCATTACGGCCGCAACGATCGAGGTGCTTGGCGGTTTGCTCATTGTGCTCGGCTGGAAGACGCGCGTCGGCGCCGTGCTGCTCATCGGGTTCACGATCGCGGCGACCTATTTCTTCCATAATTTTTGGGCTGTCGAGCCGGCGCAATATCAGGCGCAATTCATCCAGTTCATGAAGAATTTGTCCATCATCGGCGGCTTGCTGGTGCTTTTTGCGGCCGGCCCCGGACGCATCTCGGTCGAGGGATCGCGGACGTAACGACCGCGCATATCTGCTAGATCCGTCTCCCCGGACGGCCGTCAGGCCGATCCGGGGTCCAGCCCCGATGTCAGAGCAAGCGCATGGACCCCGGCTCGACGCTGCGCGTCGTCCGGGGAGACGAGAACGCGCCTTTGCTTCAAGCGTGGGCGAGTATGTCGCAAAAGCGGTCGAGCGGGGCCGGATCCCGCATGAGCGTCACCGGGATGCTGAAATGGCCGCGATCCCAGATGAAGCGGTTCTGCTCCGGGACGCCCCATCTCTCGATTAGGCTGGCGCCGCTGGCGAACGGCGTGATGCGATCGCGCTTGCCGAGCACGGTGACGATCCGCTCCGGCGGTGTCGCCGGGCCGCGCTTGGGTGCCAGCAGACCGAGATAGGCCTCCAGCCGGCCCGCGTCCCAGCCTTTCGCCTCCACGCTGTCGCGGCCACCCCACATGCGCATGAGGTCGCCCTGCCGGAGCGAGTCCAGGATGGTTTCGCAATGGGTGATGAGAAGCAGCGCATCGGGCCGGAGCCGAGCCGGCCAATCCCGCGCGCGGTCGGCGGCGAGCTGCGCGGTCAGGGCGCCGAGGCTGGAGCCGCCGAAGGCAAGCGGGCCGGACGATGTGCGGCGCGCCCAGTCGGCGAGCACGGCCCATTCGCGGACCGCGCCGGTCATCAGATCGAGATTGCCCATCGGGAATGTCGCGATCATCCGCTCGCCGCCATAATAGCCAGACGGCCGCCGCCGTCCGTGCCAGGGCGCTTCGGGCCGGATCACGCGGATGCCGCGTTCACGCAGCGCGCCGACCTCGTCGATCAGTCCGCGCCAGTGGTCGAACTCGATGCACACGCCATGGCCGAAAATCAGCGTCGGCGGATCTTGAACGCCCGCCGGCTCGTATATGCGGGCGTGGACGCGGTCCGCAAGGCGGCCCGACGGACTGTCGAAGCTTAGCCAGAAATCGCGGCCATGCGCGGCCGGGATGCTGCGCGAGACCTTGACCACCGGCATGGGATCGGGCGCGGCAAAGAAAGGCATCGCGTTATCGAGCGCCGTGCCATAAGTGTCGTCCACTTCGGCAGGGCTAGGCGGGTCGAAGCGTGCGCGAGGGGTCTTGGCGCGGAGAAGAAAGCGGAAATGGCGGCGCATCGAATTGTAATCATTCGCGCTGCCGAGGCGTGCAGCTTCCAGCGCGACGCATTCGGCCTCGGACGGGTCCCCGCCGCTGATGCCGCGACCATCGAAAAGGGCACGCTCCCACGCGGCGTCGATCGCAGCCGCGCGAACGCGCGCCTCCTCGAAGCGGGCCAGCAGCTTGCCCAGCCCGTCCCGCCTTGCGGGCAGCGCGTTCACCGGCAAGGCGTCGAAAAAGCGCTCGACCGATCCCTCCGCGATGCTTGCGGCGGCCCACAGGCGCGACAGAGGAAAGAACCAGCGGCGCAGCGCCCAGTGGGCGGCGGGATCGAGCCACGCCCTGCCAAATAGCCACCCTGCCATGCCGCGCCTGCCGTCGACCCGAGCCGCATGTGCATGCCGACGGGCGTCAGCTCCGCCGCCCGATGATGGGTCGGGGTGCTCACTAAATTCACTCTCCGGCAATCCGGTTTGCCGCTCGCGCAATGCCATTGTGCTGTCCTTACAAAACGGCCGCGTCTCGATCAGGAACGCAGAGTTGGCTCATTGCGTGAAGTGAGCAGCCGCTAAGCCACCAGCGCGCCGTGGCAGTGCTTGAACTTTTTGCCGGAGCCGCAGGGACAGGAGGCGTTGCGCGCGACCTTGCCCCAGCTGCTTGGGTCATTCGGATCGGCCGTCGCCGCCGCGTTGCGGCTGCGGACCTGCGCCGGGCCGCCGCCACCTCGCCGGGCCTTGCGGGGAGCCGGTCCGTCGGTGCCGGTTGCGGCTTCCGCCAGCTCGAACTCATCTTCGCCGGTCAGCGGGTTGACATGCGAAGCGTGCATTTCTGGCAGTTCCTCGGCTTGCATCTCAAAGCTCTGATTGGGCGCCAGCTGGATATGCATGAGCTGTTCCGTGACCGCCATGCGCAAGCGCGAAAGCATGTCCTCGAACAGCGTGAACGACTCGCTCTTATATTCGTTGAGCGGGTCGCGCTGCGCATAGCCGCGCAAGCCCACCGCCTGGCGCAAATGCTCCAGCATGATGAGATGCTCGCGCCAGAGCTGATCGAGCGTCTGAAGCAGCACACCCTTTTCGACCTGCCGCATCAGATCCGGACCGAGTTCAGCCGCCTTGCGCGCCGCCGCCGCATCGGCTTTTTCGGTCAGGCGCTCGCGGATTTCGTCGTCGGCGATACCCTCTTCCTTGGCCCATTCAACGATTGGCAAATCAAGCCCCAGCATGCCCTTCACGCCGTCCTGCAATCCTTGAGAGTCCCATTGCTCGGCATAGGCATTGGCCGGAATGTGCTCTGAGACGAGATGCTCGACGGTCTCCCGGCGCATATCGGCAATTGTCTCGCTCACCTCGTTCTTATGCATCAGGTCGATGCGCTGCTCGAAAATCACCTTGCGCTGGTCGTTCATCACATCGTCGAATTTGAGGATGTTTTTGCGCATCTCGAAATTGCGCGCCTCGACCTTTTGCTGCGCCTTTTCCAGCGCCCGGTTGATCCAGGGATGGATGATGGCCTCGCCCTCTTCCAGGCCGAGGCGGCGCAGCATCCCGTCCATGCGGTCGGAACCGAAAATGCGCATCAGATCGTCTTCGAGGGAGAGGAAGAATTTTGAATCGCCCGGGTCGCCCTGACGGCCGGAGCGGCCGCGAAGCTGATTGTCGATCCGCCGGGATTCGTGGCGCTCAGTGCCGACGACGTAGAGGCCGCCGGCTTTCAGCGCTTGCTCCTTCTTCTCGGCGATCTCCTTGCGGATGATCTCGGTCTGCGCGGCAAGTTCGGCGGCATCGGGCGTCTTGCCCTTTTCGTGCTGCTCCGCCAGCCAATATTTGACGCGCATTTCCAGATTGCCGCCGAGCTGAATGTCAGTGCCGCGTCCAGCCATGTTGGTGGCGATCGTCACCGCCCCCGGCACGCCGGCCTGCGCGATGATAAAGGCTTCCTGCTCGTGATAGCGCGCGTTCAGCACCTGGTGCGGGATATTTGCCGCCTTCAGCTCCTCGGCCAGGCGCTCGGATTTGTCGATCGAGGTGGTGCCGACGAGGATCGGCTGGCCGCGCTCACGGCACTCCTTGATCGCCTGGATGACGGCAATATTCTTCTCGCGCGCCGTGCGGTAGACCTCGTCATGATTGTCCTTGCGGATCATCGGCCGGTTGGTGGGAACCTCCAGCACCTCAAGCCTGTAGATGTCGCCAAATTCGCCGGCTTCGGTCAGCGCCGTGCCGGTCATGCCGGCGAGCTTGTCATACAGGCGGAAATAATTCTGGAAGGTGATCGAGGCCAGCGTCTGATTTTCCGGCTGTATTTCGACGCGCTCCTTAGCTTCGAGCGCCTGATGCAGCCCTTCGGAATAGCGCCGGCCTTCCATCATTCGGCCGGTGAATTCGTCGATGATGACGACCTTGTTTTGCCGGACGATGTAATCGCGGTCGCGAAGGAAAAGCTTGTGCGCCTTGAGGGCTGAATTGACGTGATGAACGAGCGAAATATTCTCTATGTCGTAAAGCGAGGCTTTGTCGTCGAGGACGCCTTGCTCCCGCATCAGCTCCTCGACCCGCTCATTGCCCGCCTCGGTCAAATTCACCGTGCGCTGTTTCTCGTCCATCTCGAAGTCGTCGGCCACGAGTTTGGGGATGATCGCGTCGATGGAGATGTAGAGGTCGGAACGGTCCTCGACGGGACCCGAAATGATGAGCGGCGTCCGAGCCTCGTCGATCAGGATGGAATCGACCTCGTCGACGATGCCATAGGCGTGGCCGGAAAATTCGGGGCCGCGCCCGCCAAACTGAACCATGTCGGCGACGGAATATTTCATGTTGTCGCGCAGGTAGTCGAAACCATATTCGTTATTCGTGCCGTAGGTAATGTCGCAGGCATAGGCTTGGCGGCGCTGGTCGTCGTCCAGCTCGTGCACAATGACGCCCACCGACATGCCGAGAAATTTATAGACCGCGCCCATCCACTCGGAGTCGCGACGTGCAAGATAATCATTGACGGTGACGACATGCACGCCGCGTCCGGCGAGCGCGTTGAGATAGACGGGGAGCGTTGCAACCAGCGTCTTGCCCTCACCAGTCTTCATTTCGGCGATGTTGCCGCCGTGAAGCACCATTCCGCCAACCAGCTGCATGTCGTAATGGCGCTGACCGAGCGCGCGTTTGGCCGCCTCGCGGACCGTGGCGAAGGCGGGAACCAGGAGGTCGTCGAGCGATTTGCCTTCGGTGAATTCCTTGCGAAACTCCGCCGTCTTGGCACGCAGCGCCGCATCGGATAGCGCTGAAATCTCGGGCTCCAGCGCGTTGATGGCTGCGACGCGCGCATCGTAGATCTTCAGCTTGCGCTCATTCGACGTCCCGAAGATTTTGCTGGCCAGCGTCGCAAAAGAAACCATTTCAAAGCCTCATCCTCGCCACGCGCGCCATGCGTGCTGACGGAAATTAATCGAACCATCTATTTGTTTGAGCATGATCCGGATCATGCTCTAGATTCTTATGTTTTCGCACGATTTTTCGGGAAAACCGGCGTCCACTTTTCCCGATCGTGCTCTAGAACTACCGGCGCTCGCATGATCGTCATTCTAAATGCGGGAACGATGATCTTCGAATTTATTCAAAGCGGAAGCACAGACGCAACCGCTGCAAGCCGGCCAATTCGCCAGTGGAGAGATAAGTTGGGCGTCAACCCTTGTCAACGCGCCGCTTTCAGCGGGAAAGCTGCTTAACGCTATTTCAGCCGGCGTCAACGAAGTCTTTGCGCATGGCCAGAAGGAGCGGTAAACAGGGGCAAGAACCAACTGCCGCATCCAGAGCACATTTCTGTGGCTTTAGCTGGCCACTTCCCCCAAGCAAATTCATCTTTATGAGGCCGAAACGTGAGATCGACAGCATCAGCCGCCCTGCTTTTTGCGGCAGCCATGTTTACCAGCCCCGCCTGGGCCGCGCCGGAAACCGTTGTGGCTAAGGTCAATGGCCGTGACATTACCGAGGCGGAGTTGAAGTTCGCCGAAGCCGAGATCGATTTGGAGCTGTCTTCCGTGCCGGCGGAAAACCGCCGCGCCGAGTTGGTGCGATATTTGGTCGACGCCTATTTGATGGCCGACGCCGCCGAAAAAGCCAAGCTCACCGAAGGCAGCGATTTCACGGCGCGGATGAATTATTACCGCCTGCGGGCCGTCCGCGATACGTTCTTTGAAAAGCAAATTCGCGACTCGGTGACGGAGGCCGAAGCCCGCGCATTCTACGAGCAACGGGCCAAGCCGCAGGAAGAAGTCCGCATCCGGCATGTTCTGGTCGGCACCGAGGAAGAGGCCAAGAAGGTCGCCGCGGAGGTCGCTGGCGGGGCCGATTTCGCCGAAGTGGCGAAGAAATCCTCCCAGCAAGGAGCGGGCGAAAATGGCGGCGATCTTGGCTATTTCGTGCGCGGCCAACTCCAGATTCAAATGATCGAGGCGTTTGAAAATGCCGCTTTCACGGTCGAGACGGGAAAAATCTCAGCGCCTGTGCAGACCGAATTCGGCTGGCATATTCTCAAAGTCGAAGATAAGCGCCAGCGTCAGCCGCAGGCCTTTGAAGAGTTGAAGGACCGTATCAAATCGCTGATGGTCCAGGCTAAGCTTGATACGACCGTTCGGGATTTGCGTAAGAACGGCACCGTCGAGATTGTCGATCCGGAAATCAAGAAGGTTACGGAAGCGGCGGAAAAGCTTGACGGGGCGAAGCCTGAGGCTGAAAAAAAGCAGTAGACTGTCGTAGATCACGATGATTTTGGATTGGATCAATCCAAAATCATCAACAGTGATGTATTTCATGAGTTTAGAGCGGGATGCGAGCGGAAAACCGGTTCCCACTTTTCCTCATCCGCTCCAGCGAGGAGGTCGTGTGAAGCCATCGCCATTTGCGCCCGAAACGCTTGCGATGCTTCCGCCCCTAGCGGGTGTCCGCCTTGCGGCCGCTGAAGCGGGCATCCGTTATAAGAACCGCAAGGACGTGTTGCTGGTGCTCCTGCCGGACGGCACGCAGTCGGCTGGCGCGCTGACGAAGTCCAAGACTGGTTCGGCGCCGGTGGATTGGTGCCGCAGGCAGCTGGCGCATGGCCGCGCCCGCGCGCTTGTCGTAAATTCCGGCAATGCGAACGCCTTCACGGGAGTGCGTGGCTGGGAGACAGTCGAGACGACGGCGGCGCTTGCGGCGCAAGCCGCCGGCTGCGATGTCGGCGAGGTTTTTCTTGCCTCGACCGGCGTGATCGGCGAGCCGATACCGCCGGGCAAATTCGAGGGCGTGCTGGACCGGCTGGCTGGAGAGGCGGTCGAGGATGGCTTCGCCGAGGCCGCCCGCACGATCATGACCACCGATACGTTCCCCAAGCTCGCCTCGCGGACGGCCGAGATCGGCGGCATTTACGTGACGCTGAACGGCATCGCTAAAGGCTCCGGCATGATCGCGCCGGACATGGCAACCATGCTGGCCTTCATCTTCACTGACGCAGCCGTGGCCGCACCCGCGCTCCAGGCCCTCGTCAGCCGGCATGTCGAGACGACCTTTAATGCCATCACCGTCGACAGCGATACCTCGACCAGCGATACGCTGCTCGTCTTCGCCACGGGCCACCGCGGCGCTTGGATCGAAAGCCCTGACGATCCCGCGTTGGCCGGCTTCTCGGAAGCGCTGCGCGAGCTGATGCTCGATCTGGCCTTGCAAATCATCAAAGACGGCGAGGGCATTTCCAAGCTTATTGCCGTGACGGTCGAGGGGGCAGAGAGTGACGCGGCGGCAAAGCGCATCGCGCTCTCCATCGCCAATTCGCCGCTCGTCAAAACGGCGGTGGCCGGCGAGGACGCCAATTGGGGGCGCGTCGTCATGGCCGTGGGCAAAGCGGGGGAGGCCGCCAACCGCGACCGGCTGTCGATCTGGTTCGGCGATGTACACGTGGCGAAGGACGGGATGCGCAGCCCGGATTACAGCGAGGCCGATGCAAGCGCCTATATGAAGCACCGTGAGATTGCGATCCGCGCGGATGTCGGGGCAGGCGGAGAGGGCCGTGCAACCGTCTGGGGTTGCGATTTGACTGAAGGGTATTTGACGATCAATGGCAGCTATCGGAGTTAGCTCCCTCCAATCGCTGCTTCGTGCCATCCCCACAGCTGCGCAAGTGGTTATCTAGGAGCCAGTACTCCGCAGCGCTTCCAGTGAATACTGGATTCCCGCTTTCGCGGGGATGACAGTGGTAAGAATTTAGGAACAAGGGCTTAGGCATTTCTGTCCCATCCAAATTGGTCCTCGTCGCCGCTGTCGCCTTGATCGACGAAGATGGGCGCGTGCTGCTGAGCCAGCGGCCAGAGGGCAAACCGCTGGCAGGGCTGTGGGAATTCCCCGGCGGCAAAATCGAGCCCGGCGAGACGCCCGAGGCCGCGTTGATCCGCGAAATCCGTGAGGAGCTGGGCGTCAGGCTGCGCGCCCCGTGTCTGACGCCGCTCACCTTCGCCAGCCATGCTTACGACGATTGCCACCTGCTGATGCCGCTGTTCGCCTGCCGCCGCTGGGAGGGCGAGATCACGCCGCTCGAAGGCCAAAGCCTTGCCTGGGTGCGCTCCAACCGGCTGCGCGACTACGCGATGCCACCAGCCGATCTGCCGCTGATCCCGATCCTTCAGGATTGGCTTTAACTTGGCATCCCGCTCTCCGTGGGAGAGGCATTTTCGGTGCGCGTCGCGATTAGCGAATGCGGGCGAGCAGCTTTTGTGCGCGGACGAGATGCGGACGGTCCACCATGCGGCCGTTGAGGCCGATCACACCGGCGCTTGGATTTGTCTTGAAGGCTTCGACGATCGCGGCCGCGTCCGCGATGGCCGCAGCGCTCGGCGTAAAACCGGCGTTGATCGGCGCGATCTGGGCGGGGTGAATCGCCAACTTGCCGGTGAAACCGTCCCGCGCGGCCTCGGAAGCCTCGCGCACGAGACCGGCCTCGTCGTGGAAATCGGCATAGATACTGTCGATGGCCTGTACCCCGGCGGCATGCGCCGCGACGAGGCAGAGATTGCGGGCAAGCGCGAACGGCCCGGTGAACGCGCCTGAGGGGTCGCGCGCCGTCGTCACGCCGAGCACGGTGCCAAGGTCCTCCGAACCCCAGGTCAGCCCTTCGAGGCGCGGATGCGAGGCGACGAAACTGTGCATTTGCAGGAGGGCGAGCGGGGTTTCCGTGGCGATGGCGAGGATGCCGACGCGCTCGGCCGCGCTTCCGCCGATTTCACCGATCATCGCGGCAAGCGCCGCAATATCCGCGCCTGAATTGGCCTTCGGCTGCATGACGCCGTCCAACCCGTGCGGTAGGACGCTGGCCAGGTCGTCGCGGGTTAGCCCCGTTCCAAGATCGTTCACGCGGACATAAAGTTTCGGCCGGTCGGCGCGCCCGCCGCACGCGGCCAGAAAGCGCGCCGCCATTTGCCGTGCGGCGGCTTTGGCATCCAGCGCGACCGAATCTTCCAGGTCGATCAATAGGGCATCGGCCGCGCTCGCAAGCGCTTTCTCAAGCTTGCGCTCATCGCTCCCTGGCGTGAACAAAAACGAGCGCGGCTGCGCCTTCATCGCCCCTGGATCGCTCATCATGACGCCGCCGGCCGCTTGCGCATGAAGGCCTGTCGCGTGCATTCCGCCACCAAAATGTCATCCTGATTGAACGCTTCATGCCGGAATTCCACGATGCCCGCATCCGGCCGCGACCGGCTTTCGCGCTTGCCCAGCACCGTCGTGCGGATATGCACCGTGTCGCCTTGAAACAGCGGATGCGGAAACTTCACATCGGTCATGCCGAGATTGGCGATGGTTGTCCCGAGCGTCGTATCGTTAACCGAAATGCCGATCATCAGCCCCAGGGTGAAGAGACTGTTCATCAGCGGCTGTCCGAATTCGGTCTCCGTTTCGCAGAAATGCCGGTCGATATGCAGCGGCTGCGGGTTGTGGGTCAGGCAGGAGAAGAGCGTGTTGTCCATCTCCGTGACGGTGCGGCGGATCGTATGTTCGATCACCATGCCGTCCTCGAATTCGTCGAAATACAGACCTTTCATCGCTTCGCCTCGTCAATAGCGGAACTGCTCGGCCAGAATGCGGTCGCCCAGCTCGTTGCCAGGATCAAAGAGCAGGCGCAGGCCGATGCCGCGCTCTTCGGCGATTTCAACCCGCACGACATTGCGGAATTCCTTGTGATCGGCGACGGCGCTCACCGGACGCTTTTCCGGCTCTAGGACCTCGACAACGACCTTGGCCGAACTCGGCAGCAGCGCGCCGCGCCAACGCCGTGGCCGGAACGCGCTGATCGGCGTCAGGGCCAGAAGCGAGGCATTGATCGGCAGGATCGGGCCGTGCACCGAAAGATTATAGGCGGTGCTGCCGGCGGGCGTGGCCACCAGCACCCCGTCGCAGCTCAGCTCTTCCAGCCGCACATACCCATCGACGCTGAGCCGGAGCCTTGCCGCCTGATGCGAAAGCCGGAACAGCGACACCTCGTTGATCGCCAGCGCCTTGCCCGGCGAGCCATCCTCCAAGGTTGCCCGCATTTGCAACGGATAGATCAAGTTGAGTTTTGCCAGGCTTAGTCTTTCCGGCAGCGCATCTTCGCGGTATTCGTTCATCAGGAACCCGACCGAGCCGCGATTCATGCCATAGATCGGAATGCGCGCGTCCATGAAGCGGTGCAGAGTTTGCAGCATCAAGCCGTCGCCGCCCAGCGCCACGATCGCATCGGACGCCTCGGGCCGCGCATTGCCGTAACGGGCCGACAAGCGGGCAAGCGCCTCGTCGGCCTCTTGCGTGCCGCTCGAAACGAAAGCGATGGTCTCGACTAGGGTCTCGGGCGCATCGGCCATGGAGCTATCGAATGGAAAATACGGACAATGAAAAAGGCCCGGAAAGCGCCGCGCTGCGGACACCGCATGATAACGCAGCCGTTTTGATTTACACCACCTTTCCCTCGGAGCACGAAGCGAAAAAGACAGGCCGCGCGCTCGTCGAAGCCCGGCTTGCCGCTTGCGTCAATGTATTTCCGCCCATGATCTCGATCTTCGTCTGGGGGGACAAGGTGGAAGAAGCGGGCGAAACCGCGATGATCGTGAAGACGACGAACGGCCGAGTCAGCCAAGCTTTGGCGGAAATCAAGCGGCTGCATCCTTATTCGCTGGCAGCACGGCTGGTTTTGCCCGTCACCGGCGGCGGTGAGGATTTTCTCGCCTGGATCGGCGATCAATGCAGCCCGGCGGGCAACAATTCCGCCCAATCAAACGGCTAATCCGCGCCATTTGTTGCCGCTCCCGGAAAAGCTGTGCATAAGGAATTGAACGGATGGGCCGGTCGAGCTTAGGGGCACATGGCTGAGCAGCATATTTGGAACCGTTTATTTGGCATGTTGCTGGCGACCACCGTCGCGGGCGTGCAACTGAGCGCGCAGGCCGCCGGGCCTCCCAGCGCCTCGCCGCCGGCTTTGGAGGCCAAGACAGCAGTCCCCGATCCGAAACCGACCGCCCGCAGTTTGCGCCTCAAACATCATTGGACCACCGAGACCCTCGATGTCGTCTACCGTATCGGCGACGACTATCAGCCGGCCGCGCTGGAGAGCATCAATCGGTTCATGCGCGACTGGCGCTGCGACCGAAGCGTCGCGATGGATCCCAAGCTGATCGACCGCATCTACGACTTGCAGCAGGCCGTTGGCGAGCGCTACACAATCAGGCTCATCTCGGCCTACCGCTCGGAGGGCTATAATGCATCGCTGTTGATGGCTGGGCGCACCGTCGATCCCAACAGCCAGCACATGCTGGGTCGAGCAGCGGATGTGTTCGTGCCGGGGATCCACGCAGACAAGTTGCGCGAGGCGGCGGAACGCGCCGGTTTAGGCGGCGTCGGCTATTATCCCTTCTCGGGGCCGCGCTTCATTCACCTCGATACGGGGCCGCATCGGCACTGGACGGAAATGGACCCGGCGGCGCGGCGCAGGCTGGGCCTAACCGGCAGACCGCGCACACCGTTCAAGCTTGACTGCTCGCTGACCATGGCGCAGGTGCTCGAGCAGGTTCCTGTCATCGAAGCGCTCGCCGCCTTGCCGCCGGGGGCCGCAGTCAACGCCCCGCAAAGCCTGCACAACGCAACTTTTTCCGAGCCGAACGCAGGGCAGCACACTCGGATGGACGAGGAGGTTGAAGCTGCTGTGACGGCGGGGCATGGAGTGGCTCCGTTGTGCGAGGCGCGCATCCCGCTTCAGCCGCTCAATGTTATGCCGCAGCTCGTGGAGTGGCGAAAAAGCCTGCAAGCGTCTGTCCGCGAGCCAGCTTTAGATTGACGCTTACCGGCCCGGCGTTGAACCGCTTCAAGCTCTCGCACACTCGAATCAGATATTTGTTTTCCCCTGGCGGCGACTTTCATCCGCCAGCAACCCGCGATTTTGGCGACGTCTCGCCTCGTTATGGCGAGAATATGGCGCACTTGTTTTTGGGTTTATTCACCGATTATCCACCGAAATAGCGTTAGATCGGCCTCACTTCGGCGTTAAACGCAGCGCTTTGTCATGCTTGAAAGAGATTATGGAAAAACCGTGCGCGATTTGAGGCTGAATTATGGCGGTAGCTTGGCAAGTCTGTTGCGTATCAAACACATAGCCGCGAAAAAGATTAAAAACATTTAGGTTTTTCAACGACTTAAGGGGTCAAATAACAAACTTGCAATGGCTTGGACTAAGCGCCATTTTAGGACTCAAGGATTCTGGAGCTGAGTGAGATGGGAAGAATTTCCCTCAAAATAGCTGGCGCAATGTGCGGGTTGTCGATGGCGATAGCTGTCGGATCGCTCAGCAACGCAGCGCAGGCGTTTACGGAAACAAAAGTTCCGCCGCCCGCGACCCAAGCCGCGCCGGAAAGCAATCCTTCCCCGCTTCAGCTCGGTAAGCCCGAAGACGGAGCTGGCCTTTCGCTATCAGCGCCCGGAATATCCCAGTCCGGCGGGACGGAACTAACCATTCCTGGCATCGGCACGGTCGGCAGTCTGCCCAAGCTCGATTTCGGCCTTGAATTGCTTTACGGCGCGGGAAGCGGCCAAACGTCCGACCAGCCGCAGGAAAATCAGAATGACGACGTGATGATCAAAGGTACGATCAAACATCGCTTCTGACAGGACGATTGAATTCCAACAGCATGATGGCGGCCACGAGCCGCCATTTTGCTATTGTGGGGCGCGGGATACTCATGCTCGGGCAAATTGCCGCTTTCGGCGTTCACGCGTTCACGGCCATCGGCGCCGTCTTCGGCTTCCAAGCCCTGATCGAGGCTTCCGCTCAGCGCTGGGAAGCGGTGTTCGTCTGGCTTGGCGCCGCGCTAATCGTCGACGGGTTGGACGGTCCATTAGCTCGGCGCGTGCGCGTTATGGACAGACTGCCGCGCTTTTCTGGCGAACGTCTCGACCTCATTATTGACTATCTGACCTATGTGGTGGCGCCAGCCTATGTCATATACGCGGCGGGACTGATGCCTGCGGCTCTCAGCCTTGTTGCGGCCGCCATCATCCTCGTGACCTCGCTGTTCCATTTCATCGACCGGGAGAGCAAGACCGATGACGGTTTTTTCGTCGGCTTCCCCGCGCTATGGAACGTGGTCGCGTTTTACCTGTTTATTTTCCCGACCCCAGCTCCGCTCGCCTTTGCCATCGTATCGGCACTCGCGGCCTTGACCTTTTTCCCGTTCAAATGGGTTCACCCGGTTCGAGTCAGGCTTCTCCGCCCGCTAACATTCTGCATCATGGCCGCCTGGGCGGCCGCAACCTGCGCGGCTCTGATGCAAGGATTTCCGGGTTCGCCCGCCGTCCAGGCAACCATCGCCCTGTCGAGCCTTTACTTTCTTGGCCTCGGCATCGCGCGTAGCTTTCTGCTGCGGGAAAAGTCCGCCGTGGCCGATTGAGGCCGGCTTGCGGGGGAACAACGCCCCGCCGGCATTCGGGCAATTCTGCATTTAGCGATGTACTGGGCGGTGCAACTGCGCTAGAGCCTTATGCGTTCTGGCGGCCTCGGAATTGGGCGCTAACACGTTATTTTGCCGCGTTTTAACGCCCAAAAGACGATCCGGCCCGCCAGCGCGGCGAGGGTTCTTTACGAGCGGCTGAGGCGACGGCGCCAGAGAATGCGAAGGGGCAAGTATGGAATTTCTGACGGATCCGAACGTATGGGCGAGCTTCCTTGCGCTCAGCGCGCTGGAAATCGTGTTGGGCATAGACAATGTGATTTTCCTGTCCATCGTCACCGAAAAGCTGCCTCCCGAGCAGGCCAAACGGGCGCGCCAGATCGGTCTCGCGTTGGCGCTGATCTTCCGGATCGTCCTGCTCATGTCGATTTTCTGGATCATCGGCTTAACCCAGCCGCTGTTTGAGCTGTTCGGCCAGGCGTTTTCCGTGCGTGACCTCATCCTGATTGCCGGCGGCCTCTTCCTCATCGTCAAGGCGACGCAGGAAGTGCATGGCGCAATCGAGGGTGAGGAGGACGAGGCGGCCAAGGGCAAATCCCCCGTCGCCGCCAGCTTCAACGCCGTCATCGCTCAGATCGTGGTGATCGACGCGATCTTCTCGATCGACTCCATCATCACCGCCGTCGGCATGGCGGAGCAGGTCGAGGTGATGATCGCGGCGGTCATCGTCGCCATCGGCATCATGTATGTCGCCGCCGAGCCGGTCGCGAACTTCATCGAGCGGCACCCGACGACGAAGATGCTGGCGCTGACCTTCCTGATGCTCGTCGGCGTCGCGCTCATCGCCGATGGTTTCCATTTCCACATTCCACGCAGCTACATTTATTCGGCAATGGCCTTCGCGGCGGCAACCGAGGTCTTCAACATCATGGCCATTCGCCGCCGTCGCTTAAAGCGTTCGCGAAAAGCCCCCCCGCGCAAGACGGCCTAATTACGCCACAGTATGAACTAGGGTGCCGTGACATCACAGAATCGTAAATTTGCCGTAGCCCGGCGGGGCGGGGCATTCGGCGTTGAGGAATGATGAACGGATGCGGCTGAGTATGATGGTGCTGTGCGCCGCGCTGACGGCGCTTCCGGCGCAGGCCGCGGAGGTCAAGATCGAGAACCAGGGCCTCGACGTGCTTGGCAATCTCGAACTCGCGCCTGGAAAATCGCTCAAAGCCAACGGCGTCGTGCTGCTGATTCACGACACGCTCGCCCATCACCGCATGGAGATCATGTCGGCGCTGCAGGAACTGCTGCGCGAGCGCGGCTTGAACTCGCTGGCGATTACCTTGGGGCTTGGCCTGAACGAGCGGCGCGGTCTGTTCGACTGCTCGCTGGAACAAGATCACCGCAATGAAGACGCGGCCATCGAGATCACCAGCTGGGTGAATTGGCTGAAGGAACAGGGCGCGGCCGACATCACGCTGGCTGGCCATTCGCGCGGCGGCAATCAGGCCGCCATCTATGGGGCGAAGGAGCCCGATAAGGCGGTCAAGCGGTTGGTGCTGATCGCCCCACTGGCCGATACGACTGCCAGCGTCGCCGGAGAATTCGAGCAGCGTTTCGGGCGGCCCCTCCTGCCCCTTCTCGCCGAGGCCGAAAAACTGGTGGCGGAGGAGCAGGTGACGACGCTCCTAACCGACGTCCCGTTTCTGAATTGCGACCGGGCCAAAGTCACTGCCGGCGCCTTCGTCAATTATTACGGTCCGAACCAAAATCTTTACACGCCGAGCCTGCTCCCGCATATCAAGTTGCCGCTGCTCGTCGCCGTCGGCGATCTCGACCCGCTGGCATCCGAGCTTGTCCCGGCCATTCAGGGCATCCCGGAGACAAAGACGATCACGCTGCTCAACATCCCCGGCGCCGATCACTTTTTCCGCGATCTCGCCGCCGAGGACCTGGCCGACCAGATCAAGGCCTTTATCGAGCGCAAATAAGCGGCGCGCCAAAGCGGGACCACTTATGATGGAAGCGTCCAGCCATGACCCAGAACGAAATTCCCGCGAAGGCGGGGATCCAGCATTATATTTAGAATCAAGTGATTATCTGGATTCCCGCTTGCGCGGGAATTTCGTCCCGGTTTTGAATGATGGTTTCCAGGGAGACCGCCTGCCATAGCGCGGCAACGCGGCACCTCCCGGCTCATCCCCTCACATAGCTGCCCGGCGCATCTTCCAGCGGTTCGTTCATCCCGTGCCCGGGGCTGCGCGCCGGAACCTGCGCGCCGGAGAAAGATCCCAGCCATTTAGCGTAATCCGGCCACCAGGACCCCGCGACCTCCTGCGCGTTGGCGATCCAATCCTCCAAGCCTTGCGCAGCCTTGCTGTCGCCCTCCGGCACCCAATGCATATATTTCTTGAGCGCTGGCGGGTTGACAACGCCGGCAATATGGCCCGACCCCGCGAGCACGAAACGCACCGGCCCGCCGAACAGCTTTGATCCGTTGAACACGGATGTGGCCGGCGCGATATGGTCCTCGCGCGCCGCCAGCTCGTAGATCGGCAGCATCACCTTGCTCAAATCCAGCCTTACGCCGCCGATATTCATTTCCCCCTTGGCCAGACGATTGCTTTGATAGAACTCCCGCAAATAAAAGCTGTGATTGGCTGGCGGCATCCGCGTCGTGTCGGAATTCCAGAACAGCAAGTCGAAGGGGAAGGGCTGCTTGCCGAGCAGATAGTTGTTAACGACATAGGGCCAGATCAGATCTTTCGGCCGCAGCATGTTGAACACGGCGGCCATGCGCGAGCCGTCGAGATAGCCGTGCTCGGCCATCATCGCCTCGAGCGCCTTGATCTGCGTGTCGTCGATGAAAACCATCAGATCGCCGGCCTGGGTGAAATCGACCTGCGCAGCCAGGAACGAGGCGGAATTGAAGCGGTCGTCGCCAAGCGCCGCCATATAGGCTAGCGTCGTGCCGAGCAGCGTGCCGCCGACGCAATAGCCCATCACATTGACCTTGGCCTGATCGGTGAGGCGCTGCACGACCGAAAGCGGCTCCAGAATGCCCTGGTTCATATAGTCCTGGAAGGTCTTGTGCCCGAGGCGCGCATCCGGGTTGACCCAGGAGACCACAAACACCGTGAAACCCTGATCGACCACCCAGCGGATGAAGGATTTCTGCGGCACCAGGTCGAGGATGTAAAATTTGTTGATCCAAGGCGGCACGATCATCAGCGGCAGCGCGAACACATTCGGCGTCGTCGGCTGGTATTGAATGAGCTGCATGATCTCATTCTGGAACACGACCTTGCCGGGCGCCGTTGCCAGATTCTTGCCAACCGCGAAGGCGCTGAGATCGGTCTGCTTGATTTTCAAAAGGTCGCCGGACTCGTCCAGATCTTTAAGCAGCTGTGTCATGCCCCTGACGAGGTTTTCGGCATTGGACGCCATTGTCAGGCGCAGGACTTCCGGGTTGGTCATGGGGAAGTTCGACGGCGAAAGGGCGCTGGTGAGCTGGGTGAGATAAAATTGCGCGCGGTGGCGCGTATGCGCCTCCACGCCCTCGGCGGTACGGACAAGGTCGTCCGCCCAATTGACGCTGATCAGATAGGCCTGCTTGCAGAAATCGAAAAACGGGTTGTCGGACCATTCCGCGTCGCGGAAGCGGCTGTCGCCCGGCGCGGGCTTGGCGAGCGGCTCCACCTTCTCGCCTAGAAAGCGCCGGTGCGTGCGGCCCCAAAGCTCGACCAGATCCTCGGCGAGCTTAGCCTGCTTGACCGCGAATTTTTCCGGTTCGGCAAGCCAGGTGCTCATTACCGACGCGATCAGATTTCCGGCCTCGCTCATTTCGTTGGCGACGCCGACGGGACCATCGGTGCGCTTGTCGTCCAGCATGCGGGCGAGCGCCCGGCCGCCGACATCCATGAGCTTCATCATGTTCTGCGCGAGCTGCTCAGGGTCCTTGACCGCATAGGGTATTCCCTGCGCGCTGCCCATTTTTCCTTGGTCGTCGGCCATTTTCGCTCCCTCTTTATTGAGTCGCCGCCACTGATGCAGAAATGCCGCAGGGCTATCCCAATGTGCGGCAAAAGTCGGCGGCGCGCTCTTTTTGCATCTTGACCCAATTCTCCACATAAAACCGAGCCATAATCAATGCATCCGATCGATGCTGGGAATGATTTTTGCCGTGACTGCTGCTTCCCGTATTGCCCAAGAGATGGTATGTGAACACCAGTTTCAAAGAATCAAAGTGTGTAATTTGGGGGAAGCGGCCTGGGCTGTTCAGGAACGCTAAGGAAAGAAATCATGCTACGCGGTTTTAAAATGACGGCGTTAGTATTGTGCGTAGCCTGCTCGGCGGCATTGTCCGGCTGCGCGGAAACGATTTATCCCCGGCTCCCCGATCTCGGCGGCGTAGGCGGCAATCTGCTGACGCCAAAGGAGCAAGAAAAGACGATCAAGGATTTGACGGCGGAGCAGCAAAAGCACGGCACCGAGGCCGCCAAGACTATAGAGGGGCGTTAATAAGCCCCTAAGCGGGCAGCCGGTGCGGGCAAGCACAGCGCCCGCGCCACAGGCTTCCACCGGCGCTCCGCCCGAGGATTGGTTCTCGGGCGGCTCGCCCTCAAAAACGAGCAAAGTCCCGGGAGGGAAACGCTGTGCCAGACTCAAGCCAAGATTTTCATCGCATCAAGCGCCTGCCGCCTTATGTCTTCGAGCAGGTCAACAAGCTGAAGGCGCAGGCACGCAATCGCGGCGAGGACATTATCGATTTCGGCATGGGCAATCCCGATTTGCCGACGCCGCAGCACATTGTCGAAAAGATGATGGAGACGATCCGCAAGCCGCGCACCAACCGTTATTCCGCCTCGCGCGGCATTCCCGGCCTGCGCCGCGCCCAGGCCGCATACTATGAGCGGCGCTTCGGCGTAAAGCTCAATCCGGATACCCAGATCGTGGCGACGCTCGGCTCGAAAGAGGGCTTTGCGAATATGGCGCAGGCGATCACCGCGCCGGGCGATGTCATCCTCTCGCCCAGCCCGACCTATCCTATCCACGAATTCGGTTTCATCATGTCCGGCGCCTCGATCCGCAGCTTGCCGGCGACCCCAGACGCCAATTTCATGGCCGCGCTGGACCGGGCGGTGCGACACTCGATTCCCAAGCCGCTGGCGCTGGTGCTTAGCTATCCGTCGAACCCGACGGCGCTCGTCGCCGATCTGGATTTTTACCGCGAAGTCGTCGATTTCGCGCGCAAGAACGATCTCGTCATCCTTTCCGACGTCGCTTATGCCGAGATTTATTTCGACGTGCCGCCGCCGCCCTCCATCCTGCAGGTGAAGGGCGCAATGGATGTCGCGGTCGAGTTCACCTCGCTGTCGAAGACCTATTCCATGCCCGGCTGGCGCATGGGCTTTGCCGTCGGCAATGAGCGGATGATCGCGGCGCTGGCGCGAGTGAAGTCCTATCTCGATTATGGTGCCTTCACCCCAATTCAAGTGGCCGCCTCCGCCGCGCTCAACGGCCCGCAGGACTGCGTGGACGAGATGCGCGAGACGTACAGACGCCGCCGCGATTGCCTTGTCGACGCCATGAGCCGCGCCGGCTGGGACATCCCGCCGCCGTCGGCAACAATGTTCGCCTGGGCGCCGCTCCCGCCGCAAATGCGCGAGCTGGGATCGCTCGAATTTTCGACGCTGCTGCTCGAAAAAGCCGGCGTCGCCGTGTCGCCGGGCGTCGGCTTCGGGGAGTATGGCGAGGGTTTTGTGCGGTTCGCGCTTGTGGAAAATGAACAGCGCGTCCGCCAGGCCGCCCGCAACGTCAAGAAATTCCTGTCCGAAGCCGCGACGACCATGCATAACGTCATTCCGTTGGTCTCGGGTCAAAGCCGCTAGCCGGCGACGAGGCTTGGCGGATCTGACACTGTGCTGATCGTGCCTGGGAATGATGATGAAACCACTCAAGATCGGGCTTGCCGGGCTTGGCACGGTCGGCGGCGGTGTTCTGCGATTGCTCGCCGAGCATAGCGAAGCTTTGGCGCGGCGCTGCGGCCGTGCGATTGTGGTTCGCGGGGTTAGCGCGCGGGACCGGATTAAGCATCGCGGCGTCGAGGTCTCCGGCATCGAATGGTTCGACGACCCAGTTCAGCTCGCGGGCAGCGATGGCATCGACCTTTTCGTCGAACTCATCGGCGGGGAGGACGGCCCGGCCAAGCTGGCGGTCGAGGCGGCCCTGCGCTCCGGCAAGCATGTCGTAACAGCCAACAAGGCGCTGCTCGCCAAGCATGGCACCGAATTGGCGCGGCTTGCCGAGGCCAACCAGGTTGGGCTGAATTTCGAGGCGGCGGTTGGCGGCGGCATTCCCATCGTCAAAACCATGCGCGAGAGCCTGGCGGGAAACCAAGTCACGCGCGTTTTCGGCATCCTGAATGGCACCTGCAATTACATTCTGACGCGCATGCAGAGCGAGGGGCAGCCGTTCGAGGCTATTCTCGCCGACGCTCAGCGCGCCGGATACGCGGAAGCGGACCCTACTTTCGATATTGAGGGCCACGATACTGGTCATAAGCTCGCCATTCTGACGAGCCTGGCTTTCGGCACCGAGATCTCCTTCGACACTATCTATCTTGAGGGCATCAGCTCGATCACCCCCGCCGATATCGAAGCGGCGGACGAACTTGGCTATAAAATCAAGCTGCTCGGTGTCGCCCTTCGCACCGAAAGCGGCATAGAGCAGCGCGTTCACCCGACCATGCTTCCCAAGCATAGTGCGATCGCCCAAGTCGACGGCGTGCTCAATTGCGTCGCCGTGACAGGCGATTTTGCCGGCGACATCATGCTCATCGGGCCAGGCGCCGGCGCCATGCCGACCGCATCATCTGTCGTCAGCGACATTGCCGACATTGCGCGCGGCATCTTGGTCCCCGCCTTCGCGAGGCCCGCTAGCACGCTCGCGCCGCATACAAGAGCGGCGATGCGTAGCCATGCGGGCGGCTACTATATCCGCCTATCGGTTTATGACCGTTCAGGCGCCTTCGCGGCGATCGCGGCGCGCATGGCGGCGGAAGGCATTTCGCTCGAAAGCATCGTGCAGAAACGCGGCTCCTTGCTCACGCGCGGCTCCGGAGGTCCGGGCAATTCCGGCAAGCCAACCACTGTCGTCATCATCACGCATGAGACGACGGAGGCCGCCATCCGACAGGCGCTCGACGCCATCGAAGCCGACGGCCACGTCGACGTGAAGCCGCAGATGATCCGGATCGAGCGTTTGTAGGGCGTTTCGCATCTTCCGACTTCTGCTTCTATTAGATCGTCATGTGCTACATATCGCAACGAGGTATAGTTGTCGCGTCCTTGCCGCTCGAGGGGAGTTAGATGCCTACCGATCACGTCAAAACCGCCCTGCCACGCTCATTGTCGATCGAGGTGGCGCGTGTCGCCGAAGCCGCCGCCATCGCCGCCGCGCGTCTGCGCGGGCGAGGCAATGAGGAGGACGCCGACCGCGCCGCCGTAGACGCCATGCGCCGCGAGTTGAACAAGCTCAACATACGCGGCCGGGTCGTCATCGGCGAGGGCGAACGCGACGAGGCCCCGATGCTGTACATCGGCGAGGAAGTCGGGACCGGCTCCGGCCCGGAAGTAGACATCGCCGTCGATCCGCTGGAGGGCACCACGCTGTGCGCCAAGGCCATGCCGAATGCGCTAGCCGTTCTGGCGCTCGCCGAAGGCGGCACGCTTCTCAACGCGCCGGACATCTATATGGATAAGATCGCCGTTGGCGGCGGCTATCCGCTAGGGCTGGTCGATCTCGACTTAAGCGCGACGGAAAATCTCCGCCGCGTCGCCGCTGCCAAAGGCGTGCCGGTGGGCGAGCTGACGGTGTGCATTCTCGACCGCGCGCGGCACGGCAAGCTGATTGACGAGGTCCGCGCCGCCGGCGCCGCCATCCGCCTGATCGGCGACGGCGACATTGCCGGGGTGATCCAGACTGTCGATGCGGCTGAAACCGGCATCGATATGTATATCGGCATTGGCGGCGCGCCGGAGGGCGTGCTCGCGGCCTCGGCCCTGCGTTGCATTGGCGGCCAAATGCAAACTCGATTGACGCCGCTCAGCGAGGATGAACGCAAGCGCGCCGAGGCAATGGGGCTGACCGATCTGACACCGAAATATTCCATCGAGGACATGGCGCGGGGCGACGTGATCTTCGCCGCGACCGGCGTAACGGACGGGTCGCTGCTCGACGGGGTGAAGTTTTCCAGCGGGCGTATCGAGACGCACACTGTCATCATGCGCGCAGCGACGAAGACTGTGCGCTGGCTGCGGACGCAGCATCGGGCGGCGGGGTAGGTGGCGCCGGCCGAACAGCGAGGACCGCGGCACCCGATGGCTCAGGCTGAATTCAGCAGTATTTAGGAACGAAAGTTTTTCCGCAGAAAATCGATCATCACACGCACCTTATTGGGCAGGAAAGCGCGGCTTGGATAGACCAGCCATGCCGCCGTTTCAAAGGTTGTTGCCGTGACCTGATGATGAGGGAAAATATCGACCAGACGGCCTTCCGCGATATCGCTATTGATCAGCCAATCCGCCAGCAGCGTCGGGCCTAGCCCCGCGATCGCGGCATTCCTCAATGCGAGTGCATTGGAGATGACCACAGTTCCGCCGACCGGGACCTCCTCGATGCTGTCCTGGCGGTCGCGAAAGAGCCAACGCGATCGATAATCCTGCAGCGCGAAAAGTAGGCAAGGATGCGCGGTAAGCTCGCTCGGCGCATCGATCGGCGGCGCCGCTTCCAGATAGGCGGGACTGGCGCAAACACGATAATTCGTGTCCATCAGCTTTGCGCAGATCAGATCGCCCGTAACGTTGGGCGCTAGACGGATTGCAAGATCGACGCGCTCGGCGACCAGCTCGATATTGGCGTCCGTCATCAGCAGCTCGAGCGTGAGTTCAGGAAAGCTCTGCCTCAGCTCGGGGAGCAGGGGCACGATGCATGTCTGGCCGAACGCCACCGACGTCGTCATCCGCAACGTCCCGGCGGGTTGCGCGCTGATCCGCTGGGCGTCGTCGCGCGCCCGCTCCATCTCGTCGATCACGGCTTCGATACGGCGCAAATAGACCTCGCCCGCCTCCGTGAGCGATAGGCGCCGCGTGGTGCGCTGAAACAAGCGGATGGCCAGCTCGGCCTCGAGCAACGCAACGATCCGCGATACCGAGGATGGGTCGAGATCGCGCGCGCGGGCGGCTGCGGCGAAACTGCCGTGACGCGCAACGTCTAACAAAAGCTTCAGATTCTGCGTTTCCATTGGTGCATTATTTGCACGATTGTCATGTCGGACAAAGCATTTCTCGTGGGATCGTCAGCAGTCATTCTGTTCTCGACCGGAACGGAGGCAGACATGTCGAACCTTTTGCGAATCGATGCCAGCCCGCGAACGAGCGGCTCCTACTCGCGCGACCTGGGAGATTACTTTGAGGATTTATGGCGGCGCCAAAACCCGGCTGGCCGGGTCACGCGGCGTGATCTTGCCGCACAGCCCGTCATTCATGTCGCGCAGTCCACGGTCGTCGGATTCTACACTCCGGCCGACCAAATGACGGCGGAACTGCGCGACGCGACGGCGATTTCGGACCGGCTCATCGCCGAGCTTCAGTCAGCCGACACGCTCCTTCTCACGACGCCCATTTACAATTTCACCGTGCCTTCGGGCCTCAAGGCTTGGATTGATCAGGTCGTCCGTATCGGGCACACCTTTTCTTATGATGGTCAAAGCTTCAGCGGTCTGGTCAAAGCTGACCGCGCCTATGTGATCTGCGCTTACGGCGTCGGCGGTTATCTCGATGATGGTCCGTCCGCGTCGGTGGATTTTCTAAAACCTTATCTTTCCGTTCTGCTTCATTTCCTGGGCATCTCGGATGTTCGCTTTGTCGGCGTGGAGGCGACGGCGACGGACGCGCAAACTGTGGCGGCGGGAATGCTGAAGGCGCGCGCCGGCATTGACGCGTTGCTCGCGCACTGATCGAGATCATGCCCAAAGCCGCGAATGAGGGTTGAATCATGCAGGAATTGGCCGGCAAGACGGCGATCGTTACCGGAGCCAGCCGCGGTATCGGTGCTGCGACAGCGCGCGAATTGGCAAGCCACGGCGTCGCCGTGCTGTTAGCGGCGCGTTCGATCGACGCCGGCGAAAGGATCGCACAGGAGATCAGAGAGGCGGGCGGAGCCGCTAAAGCCGTCACATGCGATGTCAGCCAATATGCCGAGGTCGCAGCATTGGTCGAAAATTGCCAGCGCCGCTTCGGGCGACTCGACATCCTTGTCAACAATGCCGGGCTCATCGAACCGATTGCGCGCATCGCTGATTCCGATCCGGTGCAATGGGGCCGCATTGCCGATATCAATTATAAAGGGGTCTATCATGGCCTGCGCGCGGCTATTCCGGTCATGGAAGCGCAAGGGTCGGGTGTGATCGTCAACCTCAGCTCGGGCGCGGCAACAAGTGCCCTTGAAGGCTGGAGCCATTATTGTTCGACCAAGGCGGCCGTATTGTCGCTGACCCGCTGTGCCGATAAGGAATATCGGGACAAAGGCATTCGCGTCGTCGGCCTCAGTCCGGGCACTGTGGCAACCGATATGCAGGCCGCGATCAAGGCGTCGGGCATCAACCCGGTCAGCCGGCTCGAACATTCGGCGCATATCCAACCGGAATGGGCGGCGCGAGCCGTTGCCTGGTTGTGCACCGATGCGGCCGCTGAGTTTGACGGAACGGATTTTTCTCTGAAAGATGATGCGGGACGCAGACGCGTCGGCCTCGAAAGGTAAGTCGCTGCCCGCCTGCGGCTTTGATACCGTTATGACGCATGCAAAGCGCCTTCTACTTCACTCGCACTTCGCATCGCAGGCGATGGGCACGCGGCCCTGGACCTTGCCGCTGATCGCGTCGACGGTCTCCTTGAAGCATTGGCCCGCCTCATTCAAAATTCGAATAAACTTGGAAGGACCCGTCCATTTCAGGCACGACACATTGATCGTGTTTTGAGCAAGTTGCAGCCGCGCGGGTGGTTCGGCGCGGTTGCCTGCGTAAGCGTGATTCAGCAGCAGCCCCGCATTGTTCGAGCCCCAACCCCGGCTGGGCACGATCCATTTTACATAAGGTTCTTGCCCTTTATTGTAGACGCTGATGAACACATCGTGGCTCGGGCAGGCTTGAAAGGTAATGCTGTCGCCGTTCGGCGCGGTGAATTGCTGGCTGGGAACCGTGGTGATGCAGTCCTCGTTCTTGCGGCTGAGCGTTACCATTTCATAAGCGTCGCGATCGAAGATGTACCGGAGCTGATCAACGTTTTGCACGTAGCTGAAGAGCAGCCTGACGGCCGACACGGCATCGCTAATGCCGCCAACAGCCCCGAGCAGCGCCAGGAGAAAGGTCGTGGAAAGCAAAAAACCCCTGCTCCTGCTTCTCTGACCTTCGCTGCCGCTCGAATATGACTCTCCCATTTCAGCCTCCCTGCGCCCTTCCCCAATGAGGTTGGGAATGTACACCAAGCGGGGCCATTGCTTAATTTAATTTACGCTTCGGACGTCAGGAGGCCACCGCCGCGTAGCCTGCGGATGGGAGCAGTCGGTTGGCAAAATTTGCGGCCGGAGGGCCAAGCCGCCGAGTGGTTCGGTCATAAGCGCCAAGGCGCCTATGCGAGCGGCGAACCTAGCGTGACCGCCGTTTCCCGCCCGTTCAACGCGCCGGCGATGGCGCTGTATTGCGATGCCTCGTTCCGCTGAGCCGGTGGGCGGGAGCAAATGAACGCCTTTTCGCCGCGCGTCAGTCCGTAGCGGGAAACATACGGTTCGACCGCCGTAAATTCTTCGACAACAAATCCCGCTGCGGCGAGCCGCTTGCGCGCATCGCGTCCGAAGAAGCGCACATTGTCCTGCTGGCCGTAATAGAGCAGGCGCTCCCGGCGCGACGTGCGCGCCGCATCCTCATAGGTTGTCTCCCAGCCTTCCACGATCGGGAACATCGCCAGAAGAATGCCGCCGGGCCTGAGCACACGGAAGAGCTCGCTTGCCGCCTTTCGATCGTTGACGTGCTCCAGGACATTCAGGCAGATGACAATATCGAAACTGGCGCTCCCGAGCGTCAGCGCTTCGATATTGTCTTTGAGGTCCGCTTGCGGGGCGAACGGATCGGCCGTGGTATAGGAGCGCGGACGATGGTTGAGCACAAGCTTGCGAATGGCCGCGTCCGGCGCGAAATGCAGCACGTCGCGGTTGCGGAAAAAATCCTGGTCGCGATTGGCCAGCGTCAGCAAACGGTGCCGTTCTAGCGACCCGCATTTGGGGCAGACGACGTCGCAAATATATGGATAGCCGTAGCCCAGAAATTTGCCCTTATAGGCGCATAGAGGGCATTCGCGCGGAAACTTGCCCATGCTGCGCCGGACCGTGCGCCCAAGAAATTTCAACGATTGCCAATAGGTCCTCAACGTCTCGTTCATTTAACCTGTCCTTCGACGCCCCTCCGGCTAGTCCAAGCCGGAAACTCTGCAAATTCAAAAGTTGTATTTTATTGACATGACAACTTAAGAGGGCGTGCCGGGCGCGTCACTCTTGCCGGCCACAGCCGTCAACAGTAATTTATTCGTTGTGAATTCCAGGTCGCTTTTGCTTTGGAACCTAGCCGTGGGAGCCGCGATAGGTAGTTGCGCGCACTTTCCGTTCGAATCGGGTTAACCTAAGCTTGGAGCGCACGGGTGAGCGATGGATGCGGCGTTGAAGCTTTCGCGTGAGGACGGGCAGGGGCCGGGCGCTTTTCTGGGTGTCACGCGGTCCGTCAAGGGACAGACATGGCGGGAGCGTTTGAGCCCCGATCAGGCGCGTCTGGCCGCCGCGATCAGTCAGCGGCATGAGCTGCCCGATCTGCTTGGCCGCATTCTCGCCGCGCGCGGGGCAACGCTCGATAACATCCCCGACATGCTCGCGCCAACTCTCAAAAGCCTTCTCCCGGACCCTTCCCGCCTGCAGGACATGGACGCGGGCGCGGCGCGTTTCGCCGAGGCGATCCGCCGAGGTGAGGCCGTCGCGATCTTCGGCGATTATGATGTCGACGGGGCCGCCTCAGCCGCGCTCGTCCGCCGCTTCCTGCGCACGCATGGGCAGGATGCCGTCATCTACATCCCCGACCGGATCTTCGAGGGTTACGGTCCCAACGCCGCCGCCATCGAAGCGCTGGTGCAGGGCGGTGCGCAGCTCATCGTCACCGTCGACTGTGGCGGCACCAGCCATGAGCCGCTCGGCGTCGCTAAGCGCCTCGGCGTCGATGTCTTGGTCGTCGATCACCATCAGATGGGCGAGGAATTGCCGCCGGCCGTCGCGGTTGTGAACCCTAACCGGCAGGACGACCTTTCAGGCCAAGGTCATCTTTGCGCGGCGGGGGTGACATTCCTGTTCCTCATCGCCGTCACCCGCCATTTGCGCCGGACCGGGTGGTACGCGGACGGCCGGGCCGAACCCGATCTCCTTAGCTTGCTTGACCTCGTGGCGCTCGCGACGGTCTGCGACGTGGTGCCGCTTACTGGCGTGAACCGAGCCTTTGTCGCGCAAGGGCTGAAGGTGATGCATCGCCGTCAGAATGTCGGCCTGCGTGCGCTTGCCGATGCAGCGGGGCTCAATTCCGCGCCGACCCCTTATCATCTCGGCTACATCCTCGGCCCGCGCATCAATGCCGGCGGCAGGATCGGTGATGCCGCGCTCGGCGCGCGGTTGCTTTCCTGCGATGACGACGGCGAAGCCGCAATGATTGCCGCGACCCTCACCCAGCTCAACCGCGAGCGGCAGGAAATGGAGCAGCGCTGTTGCCAGGAGGCGATCGCGCTGGCCGAGACCCGGCTTGAAGCAAGCCCCGATCTGCCATTGATCTTGGTAGGTTCGCAAGCGTGGCACAAGGGACTTGTCGGCCTCGTGGCGTGCCGGCTGATGGACCGGTTCCGCCGGCCCGCGCTGGTGATGGCTTGGGATGAAGCCGCGGGCGAGGGCACCGGCTCAGCCCGGTCCATCGCGGGCGTGGACATCGGACATGCCATCCGAACGGCGTTGGCAAAGGGGCTGGCCAAGAAGGGCGGCGGCCATGCCATGGCAGCCGGCGTCACCATTGACCGGGCGCGTCAGGAGGAGTTGGAAGCCTTTCTCATCGCCGAACTGACGCCGAGCGTCTCCGTGTCGCGCGATGTTTCGGCACTTTCGGTCGATGGCGCGCTGACCCCGGACGGGGCAACTTCCGAATTCGTCGATCTGATCGAAAAGGCCGGTCCCTATGGCGCGGGAAATCCGGCGCCGCGCTTCGTCTTCCCCGCCCATCGCATCGGCTTCGCCAAGCTCATGGGCGAGGCGCATGTCCGCTGCTCGCTGAAATCCGGCGGCGGCGGCAGCATCGGCGCGATCGCCTTTCGCGCCATCGGGACGCCGCTCGGCGATGCGCTGATGGGCGGCGATGGCCGCGTCTTCCATGTGGCAGGCCGCCTGCAGCGCGACAATTGGGGCGGGCGGGAGAAAATCGAGCTTCTAATCGAGGATCTTGCCGATCCGGCGCGGCAAAAAACCTGAATAGGCCATGCGGAGCGCTGAGGGCTTGTCTTCCCGGCAAATCCTTTTTATATCAATCTGGCTGACCTGCGCTCCCTTCGTCTAATGGTTAGGACATCAGATTTTCAATCTGGAAACAGGGGTTCAATTCCCCTAGGGAGTACCAATTTCGGTTCTTTGCGCTCAGCCAAACCAAGCCAAACTATCGGAAGCCGCGCGGCAGCGCTGCTGCGTGTCATTGCCATCGAAATTGTTCGCGCGCGTGAATCAGCTCATCACCAGTGAATACCGTGCGCAGGTTTGATGAGCCCCGATATCAGGAAAGATGGCTCCCCGGGCCGGACTCGAACCAGCGACCGAGCGGTTAACAGCCGCTTGCTCTACCAACTGAGCTACCGAGGAATAGAGGCCAAAAGCCGTCCAATCCGATGCATATAGCAAATAGGGCCGGGCAGTTCCACCCAAAACGCTATTGTCTCGCGGGCCAAACAGCCGTCATTCTCATCCTGTGAGTATTATCGCAGCCCTGCGCACCGCCGTGGAGCAGCACAATTTTTGGCGGCCGTTTGTTCAGCAAATCCCAGCGATATTACGACGCGATCTACGGCTTCAAGAATTACGAGGCGGAAGCAGCTCGGCTTTGCGCGCTGATCGATGCGCATAAGCGTTCGCCCGGGAACGCCTTGCTCGATGTGGCCTGCGGGACGGGCGCGCATCTCACTTTTCTTATCGAGCGTTTTTCCGTCGAGGGGCTCGATCTCGATGCGGGCATGATCGAAATCGCTCGGGCGCGGCATCCGGGCGTTCGTTTTCATGTGGCGGACATGGTCGCCTTCGACCTTAATCGGCGGTTCGATGTCGTTGCCTGTCTGTTCAGCGCGATCGCCTACGCAAGGACCGTGGAGCGTCTCGGGCAGGCTATCGCTACCATGGCGCGGCATGTTCTGCCTGGCGGCGTTTTGATGGTCGAGCCGTTCTTCACGCCGGAGGATTGGAAGCCTGGCCGCGGCGTGACCGCGACCTTCGCCGATGAGCCAGACCTCAAGATCGCGCGCATCGCCGCTCCCGAACGGGACGGTTCGCTGGTGCGTTTCGACTTCAACTATCTGGTCGGCACCCCTGAGGGGGTGGAGCACTTCACCGAGCGGCATGAGGTCGGGCTGTTTACCCACGATGAATATCGTCAAGCCTTCGCCCGGCTTGGTATCCCGGTCCAGTATGATCAGGATTGGCCGACGCGGCGCGGTCTGTATATTGGCGTCCTGCCCGGCTGATGCCGACGGCGCGGAGGTTATTTCCGCTCAGGTGGGCGCCTCTCGAAGGACAGAATTGCCTCGATAAAAGCGCCCGGCCATGGCTGCGGCGTTTGCGTGTCACGCGAGGCGTTCACATGCGTCAGCTGAACGCGGCAGAGCAGTTGATCGCCGCGAAAGATGCCGACGGAATATCCAAGGCTAGTGCGACCGATCCGCCAGACGCGGGCGGCAAGATCCAGTTCGTCGTCATAACGCGCGGAGGCTTTGAACGTCAGCTCGGCGTGGACCGCGAACATGTCCGAGCCGTGTTCATGCAGACCGCCGGGATATGGAAAGCCGACGGCGCGCATATATTCCGAAATCGCCAGGTCGGCATAGCTGAGATAGTGCGGGTTGAAGACGATGCCCTGCAAATCCACTTCGGACCAGCGTACGCGCAAGGGATAGAAAAAGGCGAAATCCTCACGCGGCAATTCTTCCATGGAGCGGCGTCCTCTCATTTGGCGATGCGGCGATTTTCCTCAATTGTAGTGATCGGGCTGGCCAGCGTCCAGCCGGTGCGCCAAGCGCAATTGCGGTCAACGTCGCTGGGGCCAGTTGAAAAGGCGAAGGTGACGTATGAAATTGACATCCTTGGGCGGATAAGGCTCGGTAGGGCGCTGCTGCCCAAATTAGACGAGAGATGATAGGAGAACGGATCATGCAAAGTTGGCTCGGACGCCTTGCCGCCGCAACCTTGATGGTTTTTGCCGCGTTTGCCCTTGCCGCTGATCCTGCCTCGGCGCATCACGGCTGGCGTTGGGCGGAAGGGGAGAATTCCGAGATCAGCGGCACGATCAAATCCACTAAGCTTGGCAATCCGCACGGCCTCGTCATGCTCGATGTCGGCGGCGAGGAATGGACCGTCGAGGTCGGCCAGCCGTGGCGGAACGATCAGGCGGGACTGAAGGACAATTTACTCGCGGTTGGCGTCAAGATGACGGTGCAGGGCCACCGCTCCGTGGACAAAAACCAAAAGGTTTTCAAGGCGGAGCGCGTCATGATCGGCGGCAAGAGCTACAATCTTTATCCCGACCGCGATTGATCCGGCCAGCCAATGGACGTTTTTTTCGGCTGGCTGCAGGCGCTTCAAGGCACTGAGATTCCGACAGCCTTGCGCGGGTCCTATTGGGCCTATCCGCTGGTCAATGCCACCCACATTCTCGGATTTGCCCTGCTCGTCGGCGCCATCGTGCCCCTCGACCTGCGGCTAATTGGATTTTGGCCGTCAGTGCCGATCAAAAGCCTCGCCCGCATCCTGCTGCCGGTCGCGATCGCCGGCCTGACGGTCGCGATCATCGCCGGTGCGGTGCTTTTTTCCGTGAGCGCGACCAAATATGCCGGGACCAGGGTTTTTCAGCTCAAGCTCGCACTCTTCGCCGCGGCGGCCATGAATGCGATCCTGCTTCATCGCGCGGCGACATGGGAGCTGGCGATGGCAGGCGGCGATGGATTGCCGCCGATGCGTTTCCGCGTGGCGGCCATTCTATCGATCGGCTTGTGGGTTGCCGTGCTCGTCTGCGGGCGCATGATCGCCTATGTGGAATAGCCGATGGTCACGAACCGCCGTCGGCAAGGCGCACCCGCCGCAAAAGGTCCTTGATCGGGTGGGTCGTCCAGGCCTCGGTGACGAAATCCCGGTGTTCAGTTTCGGCGTTAGTCGATAGGAAGACGACGCTGCCGTGCCCCAGCTGGGGACCGAGCTCGCTTTTCACCGGCACATTGAGTTGGGTCAGCAGCTTTTCGAGGCTCTGATTTTTCGCGCGCGTCGAATTTGCATAAGCCGAAACGAAAAAGCCCGCGCGCTGCCCCGTGATCCAGCTGGTGAATTTATCCGCCTCGCCATAGAGGGCATCGAGCAACACGACGCCGCGCAGCTTGTTGCCAAGCCTGCCGCTGGAAACGGCCCAGGCGGCGGGAACATAGCCGCCGCTATAGGCGATGATGACGACCGGCATCTTGGCGAATGCATCCCTGGTGCGGGCATCGCCCTGAAGCCGGGCAAGCTGCGTTGCCGCCTCCGATAGAAATCGTTTGACGCCGCCGGGCTCCCAGAATTTGCCAGGGCTGGAATCGCGCGCGTCCACGGCAAGCTGCGGCGCTACCAACACCGCGTTCACGCCGGACTCTGTAATCTGTCGTGGCACCAATTGCCGCTGCTGAACGTCGCGTTCGAGCGTTGCGCCATGCCCGTGGAAGAACAGCACCATGACGGCGGGCTTGTTAATGTCGAAGCCGCGCGGAATATGCAGGAGCACGCGCGGATCGCTATAGGTCTCGTCCGCCCAATAGACGCGGTTGAACGGGGTGCGGTGGCCGCGCCTGCCATCCGCGACAATGTTCAGGAAAGGCCGATCGGTCCGCGCGACGGTGCCCTCATAGGGGAAAGGGGCGCTGTCGAACGCGACGAGGGAGGTTTTCGACTGGCGCAAAGGCGCGGCCGCTTGCGGCGAGAACAGCGCGGCGGTGTGCACCATCGGCTCGCCGGATTCTTCCATGGCGGGCGGGTTCGGAACCAGCGGAGCGGGCAAAGACTGCAGGCGGCCTTGCTTGGCGTCGCGGTGCACTTGATCGGCATAGGCGGTGCGGAGCCGCTCCAGCCGGCCATAAAAATTGTCCGTCTCCCGATCCTGTTTGACCACGGCTTGATCTCCCTGGTGGACCCAAAGCAACGCCAGGCCGATTATCGAGGCCGCGCTAAGCGCCGAGGAGAGACGATTTCCCTTCATTCGCCGTGCCGTTTCAATATTTGCCCATGCTTGGCTTTGCTTTCCTTTTCAGGCGGATTCACCCGGCCGCCATGGCCGACCGTTGCCATGACGCATCAGTCTATAAAAAAACATCGTGACGAGATCATGGGCGCAGTCTGAGCCTGTCTCCATGCGGTGGCTTGTTTACAGTTTGGTGATTTTCAGAAGCGCTTCCAAATTGCTCAAAATTTCTCTCCCAACATGCTTCAACGTTTCAGATCTGGCCAGGATTCGACACAGATTGAAGCGATACTGAACCCATTCGAGCCGATCTTGGCTCAATCGGTTTAATAAAATCCCAAGCTTAACCTTGCGTTTGCGCTTCTAGGCTAAAACGAAGGGAACCGGCGCAGGGCAAGTTGCTGATATGCAACTCTCCAGGCGTGACTACGGGAAAGCGCGTATAATCGGCAATTGTGGAATGTTCGGCGGGCTGCTAACTGGAATGACGAGCGAGTTTTGGAGTAATGCCCCGAAGATGACACAATCGAGCGGCGTCGCCGGCCCGGAGCAACGCGCGCTTGATGGTCCTTCCGTAACCGCGATGACGGCAGTGACGCTGGCGGTCGCCGATATGATCGGCATCGGCGTTTTCACGAGCCTGGGCTTCCAAGTCGCGTCGCTGCCGTCGCCATTCGCCTTGCTGATGCTTTGGATCGTCGGCGGCATCGCGGCCCTCTGCGGCGCGCTTTGCTATGCCGAGCTTGCGGCGATGTTCCCACGCTCGGGCGGCGAGTATAATTTCCTCTCGCGCAGCTTCCATCCAGCCGTTGGCTTTCTCGCCGGATGGGTTTCGGCAACGGTCGGTTTTGCCGCTCCGATCGCCCTCGCCGCCATGGCGTTCGGCAGCTATTTCGCTGGCGTCGTCCCCGGCGCGCCGCCGCTTGTGCTGGGCCTTGCCGTCGTCTGGCTGGTGGCCATCGTTCATCTTTTTGGCGTCAAGCAAGGCAGCGCCTTCCAGAACGTCTCGACCTTCATCAAGCTAGGCCTTATCCTCGTCTTCATTATCGCGGGCTTGATCGTGGGAACCCCTCAAGACATTTCCTTCGCCCCATCGGGCCAAGATTTGGTCTATATCGGCAGCGCCCCGTTCGCCATCGGCCTGGTCTTCGTGCTCTATTCCTATTCGGGCTGGAACGCCGCGACCTACATTGCGGGCGAAGTTCGCGATCCGCAGAAGACGCTGCCGCGTTCGATCATCATTTCGCTGCTGACCGTCATAACCCTCTATGTCGCCCTCAACGCGGTGTTCCTGTACACCACGCCAATGGCGCAAATGGCCGGACAGCTCGATGTCGCGCTGGTGGCCGGGCGACATATCTTTGGCGATGCCGGCGGCACGATCGTCGGCGCGCTGATCTGCATCGGTCTGATTTCGGCGATCAGCGCCATGACCTGGATCGGGCCGCGCGTGACAATGGCGATGGGCGAGGATTTGCCGCTGCTAAAGGTTTTCTCGCGCAAAACGTCGAACGGCGTGCCGGCGGTGGCGATCGCAACGCAGCTCGCAATTGTGAATGTTCTGCTGTTTACGCAGAGTTTTGAAGCTGTGCTGGAATTCGTCCAGTTCAGCCTCACATTCTGCTCGTTTCTCACCGTGCTCGGCGTGATCGTGCTGCGCATTACCCGCCCCGATCTGCCGCGCCCCTACCGCACCTGGGGCTATCCGGTGACGCCGCTGATCTTTCTCGCGATCACCCTGTTCACGATGTACTACCTGCTGACCGAGCGTCCGATGGAATCGCTCGCCGGGCTGGCGACAATGTTTGCCGGCCTTGTCCTCTATTTCATTTCGCAGAAGACAGGGCGTTTTAGCGCGCCGCTTGGGAGCCGTTGACCGATGAGTAATGCGTTGCGTGTGATCCGGGCTGCCGTCCCGGCAGTGATTGTTTTTGGGCTTTGTGTGAGCGGCGCAATGGCCGCGGACAGCGCGCCGAACGATGCCGCGCGTTTCCTTGCCGGCCTTGCGCCCGCGCCGAACACGCCGCTTGCGGCCAAGGCCGAGGATGCGGGCTGGAAGCGCCATGCGAAATTTTTCGACGCCACCTGGGAAAAGCTCGATAAGCGCCAGCTGTCAAAGGTCCGCGCCTGGCAGGGCAAGACGCTCACCGTTCCGCAGCCCGTGCTGTTCTACATGTTCAGCGGCCCGGATTTCCTATATGCGGACGCCATTTTTCCCAAAGCCGCCACCTATGTCATGAGCGGGCTTGAGCCGGTCGGCAAGGTGCCGGAGCTGAGCGACATGTCGGCCCGGGCATTGGACGGTGAATTCAGGAATATGCAGGTCTCGCTCAACTCGGTCCTGTCGCTTAGCTTTTTCAGAACCAAGAGCATGAAGAGCCAGCTCCGCGCCGGGAAGGTCAACGGTACCTTACCCATCCTCTATGTCTTCCTCGCCAGGGCCGGGAAGACCGTCGACGAGGTGAGCCTTGTGGAAGTGGACACCGAGGGCAACGTCTCCCCATCCGGCCAGGGCAACGCCAAGACCGCTAATCAGGGGGTCAAGATCGCCTTCACCGGCAGCGATGGCGCCAAGCAGACGCTGTATTATTTCACCACCGATCTGTCGAATGGCGGGGCGAAGAATTCCGGCTTCCTAAAATTCTGCGACAAGCTGGGCATCGGCGATGCCTTCGTCAAAAGCGCGTCCTACCTCATGCATTCGGGCGGCTTCTCCACGGTCCGCGATTTTCTGCTGCGGAAAGCGGCCACGATCGTGCAGGACGATTCCGGCATTCCGGTGCAATATTTCGCCGCCGACGAGTGGGAGCTGCGGCCTTTCGGACGCTATCTCGGGCCGATCAGCCTGTTTCGCGGCAACTACCAGTCAAAGCTTGCCAAACTCTTCAAGGGCGACAACCGCGAAGCGATCGACTTCGGCGTCGGCTATCGCTGGCGGCCGAACGAGTCGAATTTGCTGGTGGCACTGAAGAAGCCGATCAAGGCGACGGCGGCGGCGGCTCAATAGGGGCCCGGTAAAGGGCACGTCATAAAGCGAAGCCGTCGCCCCGGAAGCGCGAAAGCGCTTATCCGGGGTCAAATCGGCTCGCCACCCGGCATTGAATTATAGGATGGGCCCATGGTTCCCGGCTCGGCCTGACGGCCGTCCGGGGTGACAAACGAGGGAAGGAAGGTTTCTTCCGAAAATGTCAAGACTCTTGCGCCGGGTGGAGGCGACGCCCGGAATCGAACCGGGATAGACGGCTTTGCAGGCCGCTGCGTAACCATTCCGCCACGTCGCCGATCGGCTGGACAATGCGTAAGGACGAACCCCTCGCAAAACTCGCAACCATGCGGGGCGAGCTTACGCAGTTGTAGCGCACCTGCGAAGCGCTTATCAAGCGTTTCAAGATCGCGTGCGGGCCGCTAAACCAGCCCAGCGGATTTCAGGCTGATATGCCCGTCGCGGCCGACGATCAGATGGTCGTGCACGGCGATGTCCAGCTTTTCTCCCGCTTCCATGATCTCTTTCGTCATGCCGATATCGGCGCGCGACGGGGTGGGATCCCCCGATGGGTGATTATGCACCAGAATGATCGCGGAGGCGGACAGCTCCAGCGCGCGCTTGAGCACTTCGCGCACATAGACCGGGGTGTGGTCGACGGTGCCGCGCCCCTGCACCTCGTCGGCGAGCAGCCGGTTGCGCTTGTCGAGGAACAGGATGCGGAACTGCTCGCGCATTTCAAAGCCCATCGCGGCGCGGCAATAATTCACCACCTTGTCGCATGAGCCGAGCAGCGGGCGCTTCATCACCTCGCCCTGCATCAGCCGGATCGCGGCGGCGCGCACCAGGCGGATTTCGGTGACGGCGGCGGCGCCAAGGCCCGGCACTTCGGCGAGCCGCTCCTCGGTCGCGTTGATTGCCTCCGCGAAGCCGCCGAATTTGGCGATGATCGCCTTGGCGAGCGGCTTGGTGTCCCGCCGGGGGATGGCGCGGAACAGGATCAGCTCCATCAGCTCATAATCGGGCAAAGTCTCGGCGCCATTCTGCCGGAAGCGCTGCCGCAGCCTCTCCCGATGACCGAAATAATGCGGGGCCGCTTCTTCCTTTAACTCCGCCATCGGTCGAAACCCGTACTCAAAACCCACAAAACTGAGGATCCGCTGCGGCGGTTCGAAATTAACTCCTTACCACGGCGCCGTGGTAAGGAGGCTTGTGCCAGCCGCGCGGCGAATAGGTGAACACCTCGCACCCCGCCTCCGTCACGCCGACACTGTGCTCGAACTGGGCCGACAGTGAACGGTCGCGGGTGACGGCAGTCCAGCCATCCGACAGCATTTTCACATGCGGCTTGCCCAGATTGATCATCGGCTCGACGGTAAAGATCATCCCCGGTTCCAAAACCGCGCCTTCGCCAGGCTCGCCATAGTGGAGGATGTTCGGGCGGTCGTGGAAGACCAGACCGAGCCCGTGGCCGCAGAAATCGCGCACGACGCTGCAGCGTTCGGCCTCTGCATAGGCCTGGATCGCGACGCCGATATCGCCGACCGTGTTGCCGGGCCGCACGGCCGCGACGCCGCGCATCATGGCCTCGTAGGTCACCTCGATCAGCCGTTCGGCTTTCCGCGAGATTTCGCCCACCCCGTACATGCGGCTCGAATCGCCATGCCAGCCGCCCTGAATGAGCGTGATGTCGATATTGAGGACATCGCCCTCCCGCAACGGCCTTGGCCCCGGGATGCCGTGGCATACGACATGGTTCAGCGACGTGCAGATCGATTTGGTGTAGCCGCGATAATTGAGCGGCGCAGGCACCGCGCCGTGGCTAAGGGCGAATTCGAGCACGACCTCGTCGAGCCGCTCGGTCGAAACGCCGGGCTGGACATAGTCGGTGATGAGATCGAGCGCTTCTGCGGCAAGCTGGCCGGCCCTGCGCATCCCGGCGAAGGCTTCGGGACCGTGGATCTTGATCTTGCTCGATGAGGGCTGGGTCGGTCTTTCGATGAACGTCATAGGGGCCTTTGATGGTGCGCGCGCGATCCGCAGCTAGCGCCGTTTGCAACGTCGATTGAGAAACTCGATCATTTAAATGGTCTTGCCAAGCCGTTCTTTGAAGGTCAGGTACTATTACGAGGGTGTTTGGATCGGCAAGCGGTTGAACCGTCCAGGCTTTCGGCCGTTCCTCCCCCGCTTAAGATCGCAGCGAGGCGGCCAACCCATCCGAACGGTCAATGCTCCAAACACCCGCATCGCAGACCCAGCCCGCTGCCTCCGAGCTTTCCTTTGTCGAATTCGTCGGCCTGATGGCGCTGATGATGGCGCTCACCGCTCTCGCGGTCGACGTCATGCTGCCGGCGCTCGGTCAGATCGGGCAATCGCTTCGGCTTGAATCCGCCAATGACAGTCAGTTGATCATCACCTTTTACCTCGCCGGGTTCGCCGCCGGGCAGCTATTTTTCGGACCGCTTTCTGACCGTTTCGGCAGGAAGAAGCCACTCTATGCCGGGCTCGTGCTGTTCGCGGCCGGATCGATCCTCGCCATGCTCGCGGGGAGCGCGACCGAAATGTTCGCGGCGCGCGCGCTGCAAGGTTTTGGCGCGGCGGCCCCGCGCGTCATTGCGATCGCCATCGTTCGCGACCGTTTCGCCGGGCGGCAGATGGCCCGTGTCATGTCCTTCGTGATGATGGTCTTCATCGTCATCCCCATCCTGGCGCCGAGCGTCGGGCAGGCAGTGATGCAGCTGGCGCCCTGGCGCTGGATCTTCGGCGTGCTGCTTGCCGCCAGCGTGGTGACCCTTCTGTGGTCCTGGCTCCGGCTTGCCGAGACGCATTCGCCGGATAAGCGCTTGCCGCTGACCGGCTCACGGCTCGGGGCGGCCGTGCGTGCCGTCGTGACGACGCGGCAGACGGCGGGCTACGCGATTGCCTTCGGTTTCTTTTTCGGCATATTGATGAGCTATGTCGCGAGCGCCGAGCAAATCTTCGTCGACATTTACGGCCTCGGCGATAATTTTCCGCTCGCCTTCGGCGCGGTTGCCTCGGTGATGATCGCCGCCTCGCTGCTCAACTCGCAATTGGTCGGGCGTTTGGGAATGCGGCGTGTCTCGCATATCGCGCTGCTGGGTTTTGTAGGCGTGTGCGGCCTGATGGCGCTTGCGGGCTATCCTGAAAAGCCGCCGCTCATCGCCTTCTGCCTGTTCATGGCCGCCGCGTTTTTCTGCTTCGGCTTAATCGGACCGAACTTCAACGCGCTGGCGATGGAGCAGGTCGGGCAGATCGCCGGGACGGCTTCGTCCTTCGTCGGCTTTTATACGACAGGCGCCGGGGCGATCTTCGGCTTTCTGGTTGGGCAGTCATTCGACGGCACCGTGCGCCCGCTGACCGTCGGCTTCACGCTGCTTGCGCTCGCGTCCCTGGTGACGGTGCTGATTGTCGAACGCGGCAAGTTGGCCAGGCCGCAGACCGTTGCGCCGCCGGTGCAGGGTTAGCGCGAGAGGCAAGCGGAGCCGCCAGCAGCTGTGAGGCGGCCAAATCTGGTACATTGCTCAACTGCCCCGTTGACGCCCAGCCCCGCGCGGGCGTAGAAACGCAATCAATCTGAATTGCAACGCTTTTCAGTGAACCTTGCACATGGCCCAAAGACCGGGAGGCAAGGCGCACAGCATCCGCCAGCGAGAGTTCGCCCGCGGATGGTTTTTTCGTTGCCGGGAGGTCAAACGATGCAGAACGCCAATGCAAGCATGATCTCGTGTCTTGGCTACCGGGATCCGAACGCAGCTGTTGAATGGCTATGCCGTGCTTTCGGTTTTCAGGAGCACGCCGTTTATAAGGGCGAAGACGGCCAAGTGATGCACGCCGAGCTGTCCTTCGGCAACGGGATGGTGATGCTGGGCGGCAACAAGGGTCCGCTCGGCCCGCATATGCGCGTGCCCAGCCAATTGGATGGGCTTTGCACGCAGATCGTCTACATCATCGTCGATGATGCCGATGCCCATTACGCGCAGGCCAAGGCCGCCGGCGCGGAGATCGTCACTGAGCTGAAGAACGAGGACTATGGCGGGCGTGACTATTCCTGCCGCGATCCGGAGGGCCATATTTGGAGTTTCGGCACCTACAACCCTTGGACGGCGCCCGCCGCTGCCTAAATTTGTTGAGATGATGACCCCAACGGAATTGACCGATGTTCGATAGTCTCTCCGAGCGACTTTCCGGTATTCTTGACAAGCTCACCGGTCGCGGTGCGCTGTCGGAAAATGATGTGGCCGAGGCCATGCGCGAGGTCCGCCGCGCGCTGATCGAGGCCGATGTCGCGCTGGACGTGGTGCGCTCCTTTACGGACCGCGTGCGGGAAAAGGCGGTCGGCCGCGAGGTGGTGAAGTCGGTCACGCCCGGCCAGATGGTCGTCAAGATCGTGCATGACGAGCTGATCGCGACGCTGGGCAAGGACGCCGAGCCGCTCGACCTTAACGCGCCCTCGCCCTTCGCCATCATGATGGTCGGGCTGCAAGGCTCGGGCAAGACGACGACGACCGCCAAGATCGCCAAGCGGTTGATCGACCGCGATAAGAAGCGCGTGCTGATGGCCTCGCTCGACACCCGCCGGCCGGCCGCGCAGGAACAACTCAAAATCCTTGGCGAGCAGAACGGCATCGACACGCTGCCGATCGTTGCCGGCCAAACGCCGCCGCAGATCGCGCGCCGGGCGATGGAGGCCGGGCGGCTTGGCGGCTTCGACGTGGTGATGCTCGACACCGCCGGCCGGCTGCATATCGACGAAGCGCTGATGGCGGAAATGGAAGAGATCCGCAACACGGCGCGTCCGCATGAGACGCTGCTGGTCGCCGACGCGCTGACCGGCCAAGATGCCGTGAACCTAGCGCGAACCTTCGATGAACGAATCGGTGTTTCCGGTATTGTTCTCACCCGCATCGATGGCGACGGGCGCGGCGGCGCGGCGCTTTCCATGCGCGCGGTCACCGGCAAGCCGATCAAACTGCTCGGCACGGGCGAGAAGATCGACGGGCTGGAGGATTTCCACCCCGAGCGCATCGCGGGCCGCATCCTCGGCATGGGCGACGTGGTTTCGCTGGTGGAGAAGGCGGCGGCCACCATCGACGCCGTGCAAGCGGAAAAAACCGCCCGCAAGATGCAGAAGGGCGAGTTCGATTTGCAGGATTTATCCGATCAGCTCAAGCAAATGCAAAAGCTCGGCGGCATGTCCTCGATCCTGGGAATGCTGCCCGGCATCGGCAAGATGAAGAAGCAGCTCGACGGCGCCAATCTCGACGACAGCATGTTCAAGCAGCAGGGCGCGATCATTTCGTCGATGACGCCGCAGGAGCGCCGCAACCCGAAGATTCTGGCGGCGAACCGGAAGAAGCGCATCGCGGCGGGCTCGGGGACGAGCGTGCAGGAGGTGAATAAGCTCCTGAAGATGCACCGCCAGATGGCTGACATGATGAAGTCGGTGTCGAAGGGCAAGGGCGGGCTGGCAAAGATGCTCGGCATGGGCGGCGGGATGCCGCCGGAGGTGACGCCGGAGATGCTGGAGGCGGTGAAGGCGGGGAAGTTGCCGGGCGGGATGCCGCCTGGGATGGGCGGAATGCGGGGAGGCTTGCCGGGATTGCCAGGCGGGTTGCCGAAGGGGTTTCCCGGTGGGATGGGCGGTTTTCCGGGGCTGCCGGGGAAGAAGAAGTGAGGCTGGGGGTGAGCCGGATTTTCGCCTTCGCAGGAATGATGCTCTCGGTCAAAGCCGAAATCATCTTTTTGTCATCCCCGCGAAAGCGGGGATCCAGTAATCCCGGTGCTAAGGGCTTGCTCTGACAGCGAAATGGGAACGGCGTCCTACTATGTATACATCCTTGCCAGTGGCCTTGGCGGCACGTTGTATGTCGGCGTGACGAGCGATCTGATGGGCCGGGTATACCAGCATAAGATTGGTGCGGTGGCAGGGTTTACGAAGAAATACCGGATCGATCGTTTAGTCTATTTTGAAGAGTCGAATTGTATCGAGGCGGCGATCCGGCGCGAGAAACAGATGAAGAAGTGGAATCGAGCTTGGAAGATTGAATTGATCGAGAGACAGAACCTGAATTGGGTCGACCTCTATCCGTCAATTGCATCGCAGTGATTACTGGATCCGCGCTTTCGCGGGGATGACAAAAACAAGGAAAACAGGAACCAAAACATGCCACTGAAAATCAGACTCGCCAGGGGCGGCGCGAAAAAACGCCCCTATTACCGCATCGTCGTCGCCGAGGCGACCGCGCCGCGGGACGGGCGCTTTATCGAACGGATCGGCTCGTGGAACCCGATCCTGCCGAAGGAAAGCCCCGACCGGATCGTGCTCGATGAGGACCGGATGAAGCATTGGCTGAAGTCGGCAAGCGCGCCGACCTCGTCCTGTGGAGCCCCGCCTTCTTCGGCGTGAAGCCCGAGATGGTCCTGGTTGGCGGCACGATCGCGGTCGCCCAGATGGGCGACCCCAACGCCTCGATCCCGACCCCCCAGCCGGTCTACTCCCGTCCGATGTGGGGCGCCTTCGGTCGCAGCCTCGAGGCGGGCTCCGTCACCTTCGTAAGCCGGGCGGCGCAGGACGATGACGTCCGCGCCCGCTACGGTCTCGCCAAGGCGACGCTGGCCGTCGAGAACACCCGCGGCGGAATCGGCAAGGCTTCGATGAAGCTCAACGATGCGTGCCCGAAGATCGAAGTCGACCCCGAGACCTACGAAGTCCGCGCCGACGGCGACCTGCTGACCTGCGAACCCGCACAGGTGCTGCCGATGGCGCAAAGGTACTTCATGTACTAGGGGCCGCCTGATGGACCGCCGAGGCCGGAAACGCGAACGGCGGGCGCCGGGGCCAACCCGGCGCCGCGCGCTCGTTCTGACGTCTCAGGCGGCGCGGACGGACCGATCGGCGACGGGCGTACGCGACAGTGTCATTCCCGGACCGAGGGCTCGCTGAGCCTCCTGCATCTTCAAGCCGACGGACTCCACCAGGTCGCGTCCGATCCCAGCGGACAAGCCCTCCGCAAGCGAGTCGATCGTGGCGAGGATACGCCAGTCCCTGAACTCGACCCTCTCGGGCGGCTCCGGAGGGCCGAATATGACCTGTTGATCGACGAGCACGGGAATGTCGAAGCATTGCTGTCCCGTGGGATGACGCTCGGACACCGGTACGGGAACACAGAACTCGAATGGCATCATTAACCTCGCATGATGGAGTGAAACGGACCGAGCCGAAGGCTGGTTCAGTCAAACGATCGGAGATCTTCGAGCCAAAATAGGCTCGCGCAGGCTTTAATGTAGTTAAGTATTACACATCCTGCAGGCGAATGCAACACCGCCGCGCACACGGCCACAGTCCGCCTCTGCTGGCCGCCCGCAAAACCATGCACCGCGCCGCTCAGGCCGTAAGCCCCTCCGGCTCCGGCAGCCCGTGGATCCGGCTCGCCGCCGTCAGCGTGTTCGCCAGCAGGCAGGCGATGGTCATCGGCCCCACCCCGCCCGGCACCGGGGTGATGGCGCCCGCGACCTCGACAGCCGTGGCGAAGTCGACATCGCCCACCAGCCGCATCGTCCCGTCCGCGCCGGCGACCCGGTTGATGCCCACATCGATCACCGTGGCC
>JANNOQ010000056.1:0-7104 GCA_031399085.1 Rhodomicrobium sp. | reverse complement strand
ATTGCTCGGTGTCGCCCATTCCTCTTCGTCCAGCCCGCAGCGCAGCGCCTGCACCTCGCGGGTCAGCGCTGCCGTCCCAAGGTCGGAGCGAACCCAGCGCAGATCCGTTTTGGTCACAACCCAGATGAAGGTTTCCTCGGGCGCCCGAGTCCATGGCCATTCCGGCGTGTCGAGCATGAGGACCAGCGCCTCATCCGACCCAAGCTGCGCCTGGATGTCCTCCACCGAAAGCGGCGGCGAGCTGGCGAGCAAGGCATAATCCGGGAATTCCACCTGCAGGCGTTTGTCGATAGCCTCAATGCGTGTGTCGATGGCGGCAAGCCGGGCCAAAGCCTCGGTTTCCGCCTTCGCATCGCGCCGCTCCGGTGCTTTGCCCAAGGCGGCATTGCGCAAGGCGTCGCGCTTCTGCCATTCCGTAACCAGATCCTGGCGCTCGCGCACGAGTGCGGCGAGGGCCGGATCGCCCCTGGCACTGCGCATCGCCATCTGCGCTAGCGACTGCGCCGCCTCCGAACTGAGCGCCCATTGCGCGGTGAGGAGGCTCTCGCGCGCTGCCTTATGCTCGGGGGAGCTGCCCTCTGGGGTGAGCCGATGCAAGGCCTTGACCAGAAGCCAGAATTGCGAACTCGATTGCTCCGTTTCGCTCTTCTGCTTGCTCGTTATAGCTTGGCCTGCGTCGAATAGGCCGCGCTGCGTACGCGCGATAAGCGCCACGGTGCTGCGCCGCCAGAACTGGGCGGCACGGATCCAGTCGCGCTGCACGAAATAAAGCCATCCCAGATTGCTGAGGCTCACGAGCGTGTCGGGATGCTCTCCGCCGAGCACGCGCTCTTGTGTCGCCAGCGCGCCCTTCAGCAACGGCTCGACTTTATCAAAACGCCCCTGCATTTGATAAACCAACGCCAAATGGTTGATCGATTGAAGCGTGTCGGGATGTTCCGCGCCGAGCACGCGCGCTCTCACTTCCAGCGCGCGCTTCAGCAGCGGCTCGGCCAGCTCATAGCGAAAATAGGCGCGATAAAGGTCTGCCAGATTAATGACGCTGTGAAGTGCGGAGGGATGATCCCGGCCCAACACACGCTCTTCCGCCTCGAGCACGCGCTTGAGGAGCGGCTCGGCCTCGCCATATCGGCGCTGTGTTTGATAAAGCAGCGCCAGATTGTTGAAGCTGTTAAGCGTGGAGGGATGCTCGCTGCCAAGCACGCGCTCTTTTGCTTCCACCGCTCGTTTGTAAAGTGGCTCAGCCTCGGCATAGCGTGCCTGGCGTTCGTAAAGCTGCGCAAGATTGGCAACACTGGTCAGCGTTTGCGGATGCTCTTTGCCCAGCACGCGCTCTTGGACCTCCAGGGCACGCTTATGGAGCGGCTCGGCCTCGCCAAAACGCCCCTGCAGGCGATAAAGCACCGCCAGATTGTTGACGCTCAGAACCGTGTCGGGATGTTCCTTTCCGAATACGCTCTGGAATCCCTCGACGGCGCGTTTTTGCAGCGGCTCGGCCTCGCTATAAAGGCCTTGATGAAGGTAGAGAGTTGCTAGCGTACCGACAGCGCGGAGCGTGTCGGGATGGTCGTTTCCGAGAATCTGCTCACCCACCTGGAGAGCGCGCTTCAAAAGCGGTTCCGCTTCGCCATAGCGGCCCTTGGCTTGATGCAGAACGCCCAACCAGCTAATGGCCGTGGTGAACGCAATGTGCTGCTCACCGTGGCGCTGTCGGGACAGGGCGACGAATTGTTCGGCAAGAGGAATTGCCTCGGCGTATTTTCCATCGTCGTAAAGCTGATTGACCTGGGCATTCAGGGCTTCAAGGTCGTCATCAACCTGCGCCTGCACGGCCGTGCAGGCGGTTACCGCCAGCATCGCTATCAGCAGAGCATGTGCGAGGATGCGCGTGAGGCTCGCCCGAAGCATTTTGGCCCCTGTAACGGCATTGATGAATTGCGGCATTGTGCCCTGAGCTTATTACAGGGGCAATAGGGGCGCAGCGCGCCGGCGATATGAGCGCCGCCCGGGCGGCGCTGGGCTTGTCCAACCCTCAGTCCATGCGCCTGCGGCGCGAAACCGCCGAGCATCCTTCGGCACCCTCCCCACGCTTTTTGGGTGGCTCTAAAATTACGGCCGTCTACGGTGCCCCGCCGTCAGCCTTTAGCGCGAGACCAGGACGGCTGCTTATGCCTCAATCAGAGTTAGGCGGAGTGTCTGTTTCTCGCCCAAAGGCGTCGCTATTGAACCGAGCGTCGAGCGACTGCGTGGCGGTAAGCTTGGGCCAGTGAACTGGCAGACCGGCTCGTTTGCTACGGCCAATTCCGGCTGCTTATTAATGCAGAACGCCACACGATTGATCAGCTGGAGGTGGAGGTCGAAGATCGGACCGCAATGAGGTGCGAGCCGACATACGCAAATAGCGTATTCCAGCAAGATGTTATACAGTAAAGACGCACCGGGGTTTACGGTGCAAATAAAAACTCAAAGTTGATAGGGAGAGAACTTCAATGCACCCACGACCGACCATGTGGTCACTCTGTGCGGCAATGGCCTTTGGCATGGCCAGCGGTCTGCCAACTGCCGTCGCCGCCCAGGGCGATGCTCCGAAAATCGCCCACGCGACGGTATTGACCGGCCTCGAAAACCCCTGGGACATGGCGTTTCTTCCCGATGGGACCATGTTTTTTACCGAAAAGTGCAAGGGCCTGTCCGTCCGGCTCCCTTCAGGCGATGTGAAGGCGCTTTTAGGGATGACGGGCACCACCGGCTACGCGAGCACCGCTGACGACCTGTTCTGCGAGGGGCAGGCCGGCATGCAGGGCGTTGCCGCCGATCCCAATTTCGCGGACAATCGCACCATCTACGTCTATTCGACCTCGAAAAAGACCGCGCCAGGCACAAATCGCCTCATGCGGCTGAAGGTGAGCGCCAATTTCAGCGGGGTGTCCGACCGTACCGATATTGTGGAGGATGTTCAGTACAAACCCAAACCTTCCGATCATCCGTTTGGCGGGCCGGGCGCTCATAATGGCGGGCGTGTCCGCTTCGGCCCGGATGGATATATCTATCTGACGACTGGCGACACGCATAATGGCGAGGTCCCGCAATCTCCGACGCTTATCGGCGGAAAGGTCCTTCGCATCGACCGGGACGGCAAAGCGGCAAAGGAAAACAGCCCGCCTCAGGGGTTCGATCCCCGCATCTTCACTTACGGCCATCGCAACGTTCAAGGCATCGCCTTCCGCCCTGGCAGCGATCAGGTGATCGTGGCCGAGCACGGCCCCTGGCACTCCGACGAGATCACCGTTTTGAAGAATGGCGGCAATGGCGGCTGGGATCCCCGCCCAAACAGGGCCGGACGCGGCGACTGCCCAGACAAATATTGCGGCTATTCGCCTAACCAATTGGAGGGCATGGCCCCGGAAGAGCGCGTGAAGTTCATGCCCATGACGGATCTTAAAAGCTACCCCGACGCAATGAAACCGATCTGGAACAACAAGGGCCTCTCACAGGGCACATCCTCTGCCGTTTTTCTGACGGGGGAGCAGTGGGGAACCTGGAATGGCCGTCTGGCTGTCGGTATCATGGGGATCGGCTTCGGGGGAACGCCGGTCGGACATCGCATTGACGTGATTAACCTGGCCAAGGACGGGACGTCCGTGACGGATGTCACGACGGTGTCACTACCCATGGCAGCCGGTCGCTTCCGGTCTGTGGTGTTAGGGCCTGACAATGCCCTCTACGCCGCCGTCGATCAGGGCGACATTTACAAGCTGAGCCCCAAGAAGTGAGTTCGCCTCGCCGCACCGCTCCACGGCGGTGCGGCGAACATCGGCATCGAAACCCGTCCACTGCGGCTTCTGCCGGGATCGCAACTGGATTGCATCCGAGCCAGTCAGGCTGCTTGGCAATGGGACATATTTTCAACCTACCAGGTAGATTTCATGAAGACACTCGTGCTTTTCGTCTTTGGCTTTGCTCTGACTCCAAGCGCGGCTAAAGCCCAAGATGCAGACCTTGCAGCCGCAAAAGCGGCCTATGCGGGAGTATGCGCGAATTGCCACGGCCCGGCTGGAAAGGGTATGGCGAGTTTTCCTAAGGTTTCGGGCAGGGATGCAGACTACCTTGCTTCCCGCCTTAAGCAATACCGCGCAGGAGAAAAGGTGGGCCCCAATTCTCCCCTTATGATGCCTCACGCAGTGAAACTATCCGATGGAGACATTGCCAATCTTTCCGCCTATATGTCTAAAACATTTCCGTAGCAAAAGATTTTGATAGCAAGACGCGGCGAATTGACAAAAAAATCCCAATCCGATTTCAGAATTTCGCAATAGGACTTAACCCACCATCGAATTCGCCTACTATTCCCTTTCCATAACTGACACCTGACCAGCATATTCCAAGATGGGAGACAAATGATTATTTTGTTTTTTATCAGGGGGCTAGTGTCTCAGTTTGAAATTCGCCCCTAAGCTGTCTTCTTGCGCGGCCTTAAACCTGCACAGGAGGAGCATACGGTTGGTCTATCGACAGCACGCTTGCCGCGATTCAAAACAATCTTCCCTAGCAGGCATGACTCCAAATTTCCGACAGAGATCGTACTGTCGCTGCTGGCCGATGCCGGCTTCTTCAGCTCGGCGGCGCTATCGGCGGCGGCGGCGGCAACCGCGGAGTCGGCATCGACGAGCGCCACCGCAATCGCTTCGGCAGCGTCCAGCCCATCATACTCCCCCAGCGCCAAGGCCGTCTGCCGGTGTACCCCGGCATCGGGACCGCCCAGCATTCCGGCGAGCAGCCGAATCGCTGCAGGGGCGCCCGCATGGCCCAATTCCATCACCGCGACGCGGCGCTCTCCGGCGTCGGCGGAGTTGAGGCGCTCGGCGACTTCGTCTAGGTCGCTATAGGCTTCGAACGGATCGGCCATGGGACGCGCCTATTTCAGCAGGAAGGGGATATTGACCGTGACCGCGCCGGTCGGGCAATCGACGGCGCAGGGCATGCAGTACCAGCACTCGTCATAAGCCATGTAGGCTTTTCGCGTCTCCTCGCTGATCCGCAATACGTCGAGGGGGCACACATCGACGCAGACGGTGCAGCCCTTTTCGGCAATGCATTTATCGTTGTCGACGATAACGGGAACGGTTGTATGCGTCGTGGCGAGCGGCATCGGAGGTTCTCCTTGTCTGGGTTGTCCTGTCAGGCGCCCGCGCGAACGCGCTGCTTGTCATAGAAGTCTTTCTCATCCTCGCCGATCGGCACGATATAGGGATCGACGCCGCGCTTCTCGCCGGTCATGCGGCCCTGGCGTTTGGAGAGGAGCGTGTGGCAGAACCAGTTGGCGTCGTCCTTGGCCGGATAGTCGGTGCGCAGATGGTAAAGGCCCCAGCGGCTCTCTTTGCGGTAGAGCGAGGCGAATGCAGCCATGTCGGCGCAATCCAGAATCGAGCTGGCTTCAAGCGCTCGCAGTAATGCATGCGCATTGCGCGCCAGCATGTGGTTTTCCAGATCGTCCCGCATCTCGGCAAAGCGCGCCTGCGCCAGTTCATATTTAGGCTTGACCTTCGGCGGCTGCAGATAGTCGTTCACGAGCCGGCGCGTCTTATATTCTATCTGGTTCGGCGGAATGCCGTCTTCGCGCTGCTTCGGAGCCAGCACGCGCTCACGCTCCACTCCGATGTCGGCCGGATCGATCTCGGCGAAGTCGAGATCGGCGGCGAGATCGGCCGCGTCCTCTCCGGCGATGGCGCCGTTGGTGAACACCCCAAGCATGTAATTATGCGGCACGCTGGCCATGTCGCCCGCCGCGTAGAGGCCGGGCACCGTCGTGCGGGCGAATTCGTCGACGAACACGCCCGAGGCGCTGTGGACCGAGCAGAAGCCGATCTCGGATGTTCATCTCGATCATCGATCTGCGGTAGTCGGTGCCGCGCCCGGCATGGAAGTCGCCGCGCGAGGGCCGCTCGCCCTTGTGCAGGATGGTCTCGATCTCCTGGATGGTGTCCTCATGCAGATGGTTGAGCTTTAGGAACACCGGCCCCTTGCCGGATTGCAGCTCGTTGTAGAATTCCAGCATCATCTGGCCGGACCAGTAGTCGCATTCGATGAAGCGGGCGCCCTCATTATTGGCGGTGTAGGCGCCGAAGGGCCCGGCCACATAGGCGCAGGCCGGGCCGTTATAATCCTTGATCAGCGGGTTGATCTGAAAGCATTCGAGGTTCGCCAGCGCCGCGCCCGCGTGATAGGCCATCGCATAGCCATCGCCGGAATTAGCCGCGTTCTCATAGGTGCCGAACAGATAGCCCGATGCGGGCAGCCCCAGCCGTCCGGCCGCGCCCATGCACAGGATCACGGCCTTCGCCTTGATGACCAGGAATTCTGCGGTGCGTGTGTTCACGGCGATGGCGCCCGCCACACGGCCATCCCCGCCGGTCAACAGGCGCGTCGCCATATAGCGGTTGGAGATCAAGAGCCGCGCGCGGCGCAGTTGGCGATAGAGCGCCTTTTTCACCGTCTCGCCATTGGGCATGGGCAGCACGTAGCTGCCGATATGGTGCGCCTTCTTAACGGCGAAATCACCATTCTCGGTCTTGGCGAAGCGGATGCCGTAACGGTCCAGCTCCTCGATGATCGAAAAACAGCGCTGGGCGTATTTATAGACGGCCTTCTGGTTGACGATGCCGTCATTGGCGATGGTGATTTCCTTGGTGTATTGCTCTGGCGTGGCATGGCCGGGAACGACCGCGTTGTTGAGGCCGTCCATCCCCATGCAGATCGCGCCGGATCGCTTCACATTGGCCTTCTCCAGCAAAATGACGGTGCTCGCCGGGTTCTTCAGCTTGGCTTTGAGCGCCGCCATCGGCCCGGCCGTGCCGCCGCCTATCACCAGCACATCGCAGGAGACCTCCGACTGCCCGTCAACGATCTGATCCATCTGCGTTCCTTCTCACACAGCCTCGGCCACGGCGCAGGGGTAATCGAGGCCGCGCAAGGCGGCGTCCGCGAGCGTCCCGGCGAGCTGGCGGATATCGGGGACGGCGGTGGCCTCCCAGAAGACGCCCCGCGTCGGTGGTCCGAGGGCGAATAGCCTTTCGGAGATGGTCCCGTCGCGCCCGATCAAACGCC
>JANNOQ010000115.1:0-15394 GCA_031399085.1 Rhodomicrobium sp. | reverse complement strand
TCAAACTCTGGAGTGACCAGGACCGACATAGCGCCGATGTCAGATCGCTGGCGCTTGCCCATATGGCGGAACTGGAGGCGCGGGCGGCGGAGTTGGGAGACATGATCAAGACGCTACGTACGCTGCTGCGCGCCTGCGACGGAGATCAACGGCCGGATTGTCCGATCATGGATGTGCTAGGTGCTGCTCCCTCTCCTGCTTAAAAGCTTGGGTCGCCACTAGGCGAAGGCGCCGGGAGTCCCGGCACACTTCCTAGCGGTCCCGTCGTCTCTATTTGGCGTTCTTTGCGAGCCACGCCTGCATCCAGGCGATTTCGCCCTCCTGCGCCTTGATGATCTCCTGCGCCAGCTTGCGGATCTCGGCATCCTTGCCATAGGTGAGCACGACCTTGGCCATGTCGATCGCGCCCTGATGATGCGGGATCATGCCGCGCACGAAATCCACCTCGGGATTGCCGGAAAGGGTGATGGCCATGTCCTTATGCATCTTGGCATTGGCGGCTTCGTAAGCCTCCTTGGCGTTGCCGGGTGCCGGCTGCGCGACGGCGCCGTGATGCGCGCCGTGGTCGGCATTTTGAGCGAGCGATTGAGTCGAGGCCGCGAACAGCGCGAGTGCCGAGGCGAGTATCAGACGTTTGCGGGATGTCATGGGGTACTCCGTATGGTTTATGGGATCAATCGACGGTGAAGCGGGCCTGCGCAGTGTGGCCGTCACTGAAGGTCGCGGACACCACCACGACAGCGCCGCTTGCCAGCGGGCCGTCAAGCTTGGCGATCAGCTTGTTCGGCTCGGCGGGCGCGAGCTGGAGTTGCGCGGTCTTGCCGGCGCTCTGGATGATGGCACGGCCCTTGCCGCCCGCCGTGGCGAGCGGCTTGTCGGCTTCGTCTGTGGTGTAGACGGTCAGCTCGGACGGCGAGTGGGTGAATTCCAGATGATGGCCCGCGATGTCGACGACCTTGCCGCCATTGGGGCCTTTGGCGACCTCATGGGCGTTGGCCGCAATGGTCGAGGCACCGATGGCGAATGCGACGAGGATGGCTTTAAGCGTCATTGGCTTGCTCCTGTGGTTGGGGTTAAAAGGCTTCCGCCGTCTTGGCCGATTGCTGGCCTTCGAGCAGATTTTGCAGCGGGCGCCGGCCGAGTTTCAGGAACAGCACCGGCGTCAGGATGGTGTCGAGCAGAGTCGATGAGATCAGGCCGCCCAGAATCGTCACCGCGACCGGATGCAGGATTTCCGTGCCCGGCTCGCCCGCGCCCATCACCAGAGGAATGAGCGCGAGGCCCGCGCAGAGCGCGGTCATCATGACAGGCGTCAGGCGTTCCAGGCTGCCGCGCAGGATCAGCGCGCGCCCAAAACTCTCGCCCTCGTGCAAGGCGAGGTTGATGTAGTGGCTGATCTTCAGGATGCCGTTGCGGGCGCTGATGCCGGCGAGGGTGATGAAGCCGACCATGCTGGCGACCGACAAAGGCTGCCCCGCCAGCCAAAGCGCCGCGACGCTGCCGATCAGCGCCAGCGGGATGTTGGCCATGATGATGCCGGCCAGTACCGCCGAGCGGTAGCGGCTGTAGAGCACCAGGAAAATCAGCGCCAGCGAGATGGCGGATAGGCCCGCGATCAGCGTGGCCGCGTCCTCCTGCGCCTCAAAGGTGCCTTCGAGTCGCGCGGTGTAGCCCGGCGGCAGGGCGGTTTCCGCGATCAGCTGGCGGATGCCGGCGACGATGGCGGCCATGTCCGAGCCGTCGCTATTGCCGAAGACGACGATGCGGCGCTGGCCGTTTTCGCGCAGGATCTGGTTCGGCCCGTCGGTCTCCTCGATGCCGGCGATCAGGCTGAGCGGGATCGCGCCCGCCGGTGTCGCGACAAGCAGCCCCGCGAGCCCGCCCTGCGAACGGTCGGTTTCGGCGAGCCGCATGACCACGTCAAAGCGCTTCACGCCGTCGATGACCTCGGACACCTTGCGCCCGTTCGACAGCGTCTCCAGCGTCTCCGTCAGCGCGGCGGGGGAAACGCCGTGCAGCGCGGCGCGCTCATGATCGACGCGCACCTGAAGCTGCGGAATGCGCACCTGCTTTTCCACTTGCAGATCGACGAGACCGGGGACTTCGGCCAATCGCTGGCGGAAGCGCTCGGCCAGGACGCGCAGCGTATCGCCATCCTCGCCGAAGATTTTTAGCGCGATCTCGGCGCGGATGCCGGAGAGCAGGTGGTCGAGCCGGTGCGAGATCGGCTGGCCGACATTGACCGCAGCGGGCAGCATCGCGAGCCGGGCGCGAATGTCTGCGAGCAGCGCGTCCTTGCTGCGCGCGGAGGCGTGCAGATCGACGTCGATCTCGCTGGAATGCACGCCTTCGGCATGTTCGTCCAATTCGGCACGGCCGGTGCGGCGGCCAACGGATTTCACTTCCGGCACGCCCAGCAATAGGCGTTCGGCGGCGAGGCCCAGCCGGTTCGACTCGGCGAGCGAGATGCCGGGGTTGTAGATGACATTGATCGTCAGCGTGCCTTCGTTGAAGGGTGGTAGGAAGGCGCGGGGCAGCATCGCCGCCGCGACAGCCGCGCCCGCCACGCCGATGACGGCAAGCAAGACCAGCAGGCGCGGCCGCTCGAAGGCCCAGCCCAGCAGATGGCGGTTGCCCGCCTTCAGGCCGCGCACGACGAAGCCGTCGCGCTCATCATGATCGGCGGCGCGGCGTCCGAGAAAGTAATAAGCCAGCACCGGCGTCAGCGTGACCGCCGTGACGAGGCTCGCCAGGATCGAGACGATGTAGGCGACGCCCAGCGGCGCGAACAGCCGCCCCTCGATGCCGGACAGCGCGAACAGCGGCACGAACACCAAAACGATGATCATGGTCGCGTAGACGATTCCGGAGCGCACCTCCTGGCTGGCCCTGGCGATCACCTCCAGCACGGGGCGCGGCTGCGGCAGATGCCGGTTCTGCTTCAGGCGGCGGATGATATTTTCCACGTCCACCACCGCATCGTCCACCAGTTCGCCGATGGCGATGGCGAGGCCCCCGAGCGTCATGGTGTTGATGGTCAGCCCCATCGCCTGGAAGACGATGACCGTGACGAGGATCGAGATCGGAATGGCGGTCAGCGAGATCGCGGTCGCCCGCCAGTTCAAGAGGAACAGGAACAGGATGATGGCGACGACGATCCCCGCCTCGATCAGCACGCGCTGTAGATTGGCGAGCGAGGTCTCGATGAAGGTCGCCTGCCGGAACTGCACATTGGTGACGCTGACGCCCGACGGCAGCGTGCGCTGCACCTCGGCCAGCGTCGTCTCGATGGCGGCGGTCAGCGCGATGGTGTCGGCGCCGGGCTGCTTCTGCACCGAGACGATGACGGCGGGCTTGCCCTGGAAACCGGCATCGCCGCGCTTAACACGCGGCGCGAAGGCGACGCTCGCCACCTGCCGCAGCAGCAAAGGCTGCTCGTTGCGATAGGCGACGACAAGGTTTTGCAGATCCTCAAGCCGGGTCGACAGGCCGATATTGCGGATCAGCAATTCGCGGTTGGACTGGTCGACGAAGCCGCCGCCGGTATTGGCGCCGAACTTGCCGATCGCCGCCTCGATGTCGGCGGGCGTGACGTCCAGCGCCTGCATCAAAGCGGGGTTCGGCGTCACCCGATATTGCCGCACCTCGCCGCCGATCGGGATGACCTGCGCGACGCCCGGGATCGTCAGCAATTGCGGCCTAAGCACGAAATCGGCGATCTCGCGCAGCGCCATCGGGCTGGCGGTGTCGCCCGCGATGCCGATCAGCAGGATCTCGCCCATGATCGAGGTGACCGGCCCCATCTGCGGCATGATCCCGGCCGGCAACTGGCTTTGCAGCGTCGCGAGGCGTTCGGCGACGAGCTGGCGGTTGCGGTAGATGTCGGTGCCCCAGTCGAACTCGACATAAACGATGGAGAGGCCGACGCCCGACACCGAGCGCACGCGCGTCACGCCCGGCATGCCATTCATGGTGGTCTCAACCGGGTAGGTGACGAGCTGCTCGACTTCGGGCGGGGCGAGGCCTTCGGTCTCGGTCATCAGGGTGATGGTCGGCTTGTTGAGGTCGGGGAAGACGTCGACGGGGATGCGCGGCAGGATGAAGCTGCCATAGGCGATGAGCATGACGGCCGCCGCGATCACGAACAGCCGGTTGCGCAGGCTGGCGCTGACGAGGAAATTGAACATGGCCGCCCCTACCGCACCTGATTGAGGATTTCGGCTGAGCGCACCACGATGCGCGCGCCCTCCTCGATGCCCGCCAGGATCAGCACCCGCTCGCCATCGACCGGCTCGGTCCGCACCAGCCGGGGCATGAATCGCTCCGGCTCCAGATGCTCGAAGACCAGCGTTTCGCCGTTGGCGCCGCGCACCACGCCATCCTTGGGCACGACCTTGCCGGTGATGGTCCGGTCGCGCTGGGCGAGCACCGTCACCGGCATGCCGAGGCTCAGATCGGCCGGGCCTTCGACGGAGAATTGCAACTGGATCGCGTGCTGCTGAAGCGCGCGGCCCTTGCCTTCGAGCGCCAGCTTCAGGATGCGGCCGTCCTCGAGCACGGCATGACCGCCGGTGATCGCCTCGGCATTGCGCGGGTCGAAAGCGAGCGCCTCAACCCAGAAGCCCGCCGGGTCGATGATGTGGAAGAGCACGTCGCGCGCCTCGACGACCTGGCCCGCCACCATGCGGGTCGAGGCAATGATGCCGGCGACGGGCGCGCGCAGCACCTCGCGCTCGCGCTGCGTCGATTTCAGCGATGCGCGGCGGCGTTGCAGACCGTCGAGTTCGACGCGGGCGTCGTCGAGCTGGGCTTGCGCGACGGCGTTCGTCGCGATGAGCTGCTCGTAGCGCCTGAGCTTGGCCTCGGCGAGGGCGATCTGCTGATCGATCTCGCCGGAGCGCTCGGCGAGGTCGGAATAGTCGCCCCGCGCCAGCGGCGGCTCGACCTCGGCCAGGATCTGGCCTTTGACGACGGCCTGACCGAGCCTGGACAGCCCGCCTTCGGGGGCGAAGATCCGGCCGCCATTGATGCTTTGCACAAGACCGGAGCGGTTGGGATCGGCGATGACGCGGCCGATGAAGCTGACGCCCGGCTGCACGCTGGCGGATGTCACGATGGCGGTGCGCACCTCCAGCAGGCGCTGCGTCGGCTTTGGGATGAAGAGCGAGCCGTCCTCGAGGCGGCGCGGCACGTCGCCCACGAGCGCGGCGGGCGAGGCTGCGTCCGCGCCGTGATCGTGGCCCTCATGGGCGGATGCCGGCGGCGGCGCAAGCAGCGCGCCGAGGATCAGCACGATGGCCGCGGCGGCCGGTTTGTACCCGCCCCGCAGCAGCAGGCCCAGAATAAGACCGCCGATAAACAGGCCAAGCCCGTAACTCCATGCAGGGAGGCCCGCCAGCCGGAACGCATTGGGCCGGTCGGCGGAAGCGCCCTCGGTCCGCACCTCGGGAATGGTGAGCGTGCCGATGAGCAGATCGTCGCCCACGACGCCCGTGATGCTGGCAATGATTTCGTACCGGCCCGGCGTGCGCAGCGGTCCGCCTTCGACGACATAGGTGCCGCCCGGACCCGGCCGGGCCGCGAGCTGGGCGTCGCCGATGCCGAGCGAGATCGTTGCATCGGCGACCGGGGCGTTGTCGGCCGTGCGGTCGAGGAAGATGGTCAGGTCACCGTCCTTCAGCACGGCGACGAATTGATAGGTCTCCGATTGCAGCACCAGCTTGGGCGAGGCGGCCTGTGGAAGCGCAGTCGGCGTTTCGGCGTGGTCGTGCCCCTCATGGGCAGCGGCCGGGGCTGATAGGCTGGTGATAAGCGCAATGGCAGCGAATGCCACGCGCCCGGCCCGCGCGAAAGCGCGCGAGCAACGGCGAAATGTCGTCATGCTGATCCGTAATGTCCCTGAGTCCAACGCGCGATAGCGAACGCGGCGCGGCTCAAGCGACCCGCGCGCGTCTAGGCGGCGTGCTCGGGCATCCGGGGAGGGCGGAACAATCCGGCCAGCCGCGCGCCGTCATGCAGACCGGTCAGCGGCAGGGGAGCGACCATGATCGCCGTCAAGAGGGGCTTGCAGCTCATGGCTAGCGGCAGAGTGGCTGCCGAGCAGAACCAGCCGCAGCATCCGCTGCCATGCGATGCGGCGGCAGGGTCGGCGTCGGGAGCGGGGGAGCCATGGTCATGGGAGGCGGGCCCCTGGGCGTCATGATCGTGGGCATGGTCGTGGCCGGCGCCATCAGGCGCTTGCGGGGCCGCCTGGCGATCGCAGTCCGCATGGTCGTGCGGCGGCTCCGCATGCACGCTCACCGATTGCGCGGCGACCAGAATGCAAAGCAGCAGAACGGCGGCCCTGGCCGTCCATCCAAAGATCCTCAGCATCGTCACAACGCGCATGATCACCAGCTGCACCGCAGGGGCGCACTCAACCCATCCACCTGCTTTCATACCGGAAGGGGGTATCGCCGCGCAAGACCCTATCGCCTTCGAGGTGGCAAAGCCTTGCCGCCGATTGATGCAGCGCAATGCTCGCCGATCTAAGAAGTATACGATTTTCCTTAACGCGCAGGGCGAGAGCATCGCCAATTCAGGCGGCTCATCCTGCCACTCCAAAGGCGGAGACAATGACAAGAAAAGCGATGATCGCTGCGGCAATCCTGGCGATGGGCTTGGCTGCGGGTGCCGGTTCCGCGCTCACGCAGCAGCGCGGGCCCGGCTTCATGATGGGCGAAGGCTGGGGACGCGGCATGATGGGCCGCGAAGGACATATGGGTCCGCGCGGCATGATGGGGATGGGCGGCTGCCCGATGATGGGCTTTGACGACGATGGCGAGACGGCGACCTTCGCTGCGGGCCGCATCGCCTTCCTGAAAGCCGAACTCGGCATCACCGACGCGCAGAAGGACGTATGGGACGCTTACGCCTTGGCTCTCCAGGCCAACCTCGACAGCATGCGCGGCATGCACCAGACGATGCAGTCGGTGTTCGAGGCGAAAACACCCGTCGAGCGTCTCGACGCGCAGCTTGCGGCGATGGACGGCCGGGTGAACGCGCTGAAGCAGATCAGATCGCCTCTCGCCAAATTGTACGACGCGCTGAGCGGCGAGCAGCGCAAGAAAGCCGACGACGTGCTGATCGGCATGGGCTGCATGATGTAGCGACGCGGCGGCGCGTCACTTCACATACCCTCTCAGCCGATTGTAAGCCGCGACCTGCTCCCGGCTCAGGACATCCTTGGTATGAAGGTGATGGACGAGGTGCGTCTGGCGAAGCGCCGTCTGCGCAGCAGCAATCCGGCGCAGCGCGGCTTCGAGCGATCGCGGATCGATCCTGCCGGTCGCAAACAGCGCATCGAGCCTCGTCTCGGCCTCGATCAGCGCGGCGCCCGCTGAAATCGCGCCGTCCTGCATGGCTGTGAATAGGCTTGCTACCTTCGCGCGCTGGTCCAGCGTGAGTTGCAATGCGTCCGCGTGTTCGAGCACATGCATCGGACCAGGATAGCCATTCAGCTCGGCCGCCAGAGCAAGGCCCATGCCGCGACCGGCCCTCAGCTCGGCCAATTTCTGCTCCGACAGCGCTTTGATGGGTCGATCCTGGAGACCGGCATAGGGCGGGTGATGCCCATGCCCGCCTGCGCCATGCTGTTGGGCCCGGAGCGGATCGAGCGTCAGGGCGAAAGCCGCAGCGCAAATGATGAGCATCCGTATCACGGCCGAGGCCCTTTCTGGCAGCAGTTGGAGCGCCAAGACTTGCCAGATTTCGCGCTTTGCCGACATGATAGCGATCATGTCCCGATGTCTCGCTGAACGGTTCGCTCGACTGTCACCGCGTCCGATCGCCTTAGCCGCGGGCGAGACGCTGTTTCGCTGCGGCGACCGCGTGGCGAGGGTCTTCCTTGTGACGGACGGAGCGGTTCAGCTCGAGCGGGCGACCTACGCTGGCGCGCGCCTGATCCTGCAGCGGGCGGCCGCCGGCGAGTTCGTCGCCGAGGCCTCATGCTTCGCCGCCCGCTACCACTGCGATGCCGTTGCCGCGGCGCCGAGCCGGTTGGCATACGTGCCGTTGAAACGGTTCAGGGAGTCCTGCGCGCTCGATCCAGCGCTGTTGTCGGCGTTCGCGCAGCATCTGGCCGCGCAGGTCCAGGACGCCAGGGCGCGGGCTGAAATCCTGGCGCTGAAAACCGTCGCGTCACGCCTCGACGCCTGGCTGTCCCTGCGCGAGGGCACCCTGCCGGAGAAAGGCCAGTGGCGCGACCTCGCCGACGTGCTGGCCGTCACGCCGGAGGCGCTCTATCGCGAACTTGCACGCAGGCGGCGTTGAAACGCACCTCGCTCAGTGCTTGTGGGTATGGTGCATGTCCGGCCTGTGCGGATGCTTGTCGCGCAAGGGCGCGTGGCGATTCCTGGGAATCAAGACCACCGCCGAGAGCGTGGAGACGCAGGAGCAACTCGTGCGACGGACGGCGGAGGGCAGCAAGTAGGCCCGGGGCCGTCTGTTCAGCCGCCTAATGCCGGTCGCGGACATAGCGTCGATTCTCGCCGAGCAGTTCCCGCGGGTAATTGCGGTGGGTTGATGCCGTAACCGCATCTGCGCACCGGCGATCGCGCCCATATCAGATGTTTCACAAACTTGACTGCGCCGCGTTCGAACGCTAGCTAACGATTATGGTCCATGCTGGGTGCAACGCACTTCTCCGGCTTTTTCTCGCTGTTGCACTCATGCTCAGTACGATCCCTCATTCCCATTCGGCGGCCGCAGCAAATCACGCCGCCGCGCATTTAGAGACCGCAGCTGGCTCACATAGTCATGATGAGGACGCTGAAAGTGGACACGATCATCACGACGAGGCGGATGGGCAGCACGACCCAGACCACGCCCACCGCCATAAATTCGTAGATCACATTCACGATAAACCGTTTCCTCCAAGCGTCACCTCGATGCCCCGCCCGCAGGCCCAAACGCGCTGGTCGCCGCTCGTCCAGAAACGCGCACCTAATGCAGGCATCTGCCGGCTCGACCGACCTCCGCGCAAAGACCTCCTCATCTGATTCTCGCGCCGCTCATCGCGGCCGGTTTCCCTTTCAGATTTAGGATGCTTCATGCTGCCTGACGCTCATCCGCGCCAGGGAGACCCGCCGTCGTGGCAAGCGCGACGGCTGGTCATCCCCTTGGCCGCCACACTGCTTTGTCTTGCTCTCACCGGCTTCATCTCGGAGGCGTTTGCTCACGGCGTCGCCACCGGCGATAAGGGCTATATCCAGGAAATCACCGGCGTCCATCTCGCCGCCTTCATGTATCTCGGCGCCAAGCACATGGTGACCGGCTACGACCACCTGCTGTTCCTGTTCGGCGTGATCTTCTTCCTCTACCGGATGAAGGACATCGGGATTTACGTCACGTTGTTCGCCGTCGGGCATTCGACGACGATGCTCGCCGGCGTCTATTTCGGAACCAGCGTCAGCCCGTATCTGATCGACGCGATCATCGGCCTGTCGGTGGTCTATAAGGCGCTCGACAATATGGGCGCTTATCAGCGCTGGTTCGGCTTTCAGCCGAACACCAAGGCGGCGACGCTGATCTTCGGCTTCTTCCATGGCTTCGGCCTGGCGACGAAGATCCAGGAATTCGACCTGTCGCGCGACGGGCTGATTCCAAACCTCCTCGCCTTCAATGTCGGTGTCGAACTCGGCCAACTGCTCGCCCTCGGCGCCATCCTCATTCTGATGGGCTACTGGCGCGGCACGACCAGCTTCTTCCGGCACGCCTACACGGCCAACGTCGTCATGATGACCGCCGGTTTCGTCCTCACGGGGATGCAGCTCACCGGCTATTTCGTCGCTTAAACCAAAGGATCATCCGCATGTACAACACCGACCTTCCCACCCGCGCCGAACTGCCGACGTCGCGTCAGCTTCTGCGCTCGACCTTCATCGCTCTCGCGACGGCGGCTCTGCTGCTTGTCACGATCGTTCTTCCAGCCGAGTACGGCATCGATCCGACCGGCGCCGGCCAGGCTCTCGGCCTGAAGCAGATGGGAGACATCAAGGTCCAGCTTCATCAGGAAGCCATAGACGACGCAGCGGCCGACGCTGCGAAGGCCAAGCCCGATCAGCGTTCAAGCTTGCTGGGGCAGGTGTTCGCCAATCTCGTCATCGGCAGTGCACACGCGCAAGCCGCGCCGGCCTCGCGCAGCGACGAGACATCGGTGACGCTGCAGCCGGGTGAAGGCGTCGAAGTGAAGGCTTCTCTGACCAAGGGCCAGACGATCACCTATTCCTGGAAAACCGATGGCGGCAAGGTCAATCACGATACCCACGGTGAGCCTCACAACAATCCCAACGCCACTACGAGCTATAAGAAGGGCCGTGGCCTCACCGCCGATGAAGGCGTGCTGACGGCTGCCTTCGATGGCAGCCACGGCTGGTTCTGGCGCAATCGTGGCTCGGCGCCGGTCACGGTGACGTTGAAGACCAGCGGCGATTACGCCGAGATCAAGCGCGTTAAGTAAGCGGAAGCCGGCGCCGCTGCAAAAGCTGCGGCGCCGCATCGATTGAGAAACCCATGATCGAGCCGCTCCGCAACCGCATCTACCGCCGGCTATTCGTCGCCCAGGCCATCGCGCTGATCGGGACTGGATTGCTCACCGTCGCGCTCGGACTTCTGGCTTATGAGCTGGCCGGCGGCGATGCCGGCGCGGTACTCGGCACGGCGCTCGCCATCAAAATGATCGCCTATGTCGGAGTGTCGCCGATCGCCGGCGCGGTGGCGGGAATGCTGCCGCGCCGCGCCATGCTGGTCGCCCTTGACATGGCGCGCGCGGCCGTCGCCTTTTGCCTGCCCTTCGTCGATCAGATCTGGCAGATTTATGCGCTGATTTTCATTCTGCAATCGGCGTCGGCGGCCTTCACGCCGACCTTCCAGGCGACCATCCCGGACATTCTGCCCGACGAGAACGACTATACCAAAGCGCTTTCGCTCTCGCGGCTCGCCTATGATCTGGAGACGCTGCTCAGCCCGGCGCTCGCCGCCGCGCTGTTGACGGTGATGAGCTTCCACAACTTGTTTGCGGGCACGGCGCTCGGCTTCCTGGTGTCGGCGGCGTTCGTGCTTTCGGTTGTTCTGCCACAGCCGAAGCCGACGCAGGCGATGAGTTTTGGCCAGCGGTTGACGCGAGGCGCGCGCATCTATTTCGCAACGCCCCGTCTGCGCGGACTGCTTGCACTTAATCTGGCAGCTGCGGCAGGCGTCGCGATCATCTTCGTCAACACGGTGGTGATCGTTCGCGGCCGGCTCGCCCTTGGCGACGGCGAAGTCGCCATCACCCTGGCCACATTCGGCTTTGGCTCGATGGCGGCCGCGTTCGCCCTGCCGCGCGTGCTGGAGATGGTCTCCGACCGTCTCGTCATGGCAAGCGGGGCAGGGCTAATGATCCCGCCGCTGCTTGGCGCGGCCTTCGCGTTATGGCAGGTGCAGGGCGCCGCTGCCTGGCCGGCGCTCCTTATCGCTTGGTCCGTTCTCGGAGCCGCCTACGCTATGGTGGTGACGCCAGCCGGGCGGCTGCTGCGGCGCTCGGCCCAAGACTCCGACAGGCCCGCTCTCTTCGCCGCCCAGTTCGCGCTCAGCCACGCCTGCTGGCTCGTCACCTATCCGATGGCAGGATGGCTTGGCGCCTTGGCGGGCCTGCCTCTGACGATGATCGCGCACGCAGCCCTCGCGCTGCTTGCCTCCATCCTCGCTTTACGGCTATGGCCCGCCGCCGACCCAGACATCGTCGAGCATATGCATGCCGATCTGCCCCCGTCCCATCCACATTTACGAGAGCAAGGCGGGCCACGCCACGCCCATATTTTCGTGATCGACGACTTCCATCGCCGCTGGCCCGCGTAACTTCGCACGATACGATGTCCGGGCGCTGGCGCCACCGAGGTGCATGCCAACGCACTCGACCGATTTGCCCTTGACCGTGATCTACTCAGCCGCCTGAAGCCCGATGCGCTCGGGCGCGTCGTGTTCCGAAGCTGACCGCGCTTCACAATTCTTTGCGCGCGCTCTACCCTGTTGCCTATGGGAAGCGAGGGCATTGAACGTCGCGGTCGGTTGGCGATCACGCTTTTTTGTACCCATCGACCGAGCCGACAGATTGGAAGCTTATGACGGTGACTTTATCGAGGTCACTGGCGTTTTTCATCGCACTGGGCGCCAATCCGGCGTTCGCAGGGGACATACTGGTCACCGGGCGCCTGGGCTACATGTCCGAATGGGAAATAGCAGCGACGGTGCATCCCACGGGAATTGGACAACTGACAGAGTACGCAGGCCCGCTGGTGGCAAAACATGTTGGCCTCTGCACCCCAAATGGATCGGCGGAGAAATTGGGCGAGATCCGATTTCGGCGCCTTTCGTCCAAGATTGAAGGGGTGCTCATGTTGTGGGACGTGCAATGCACGCTTGAAGCGCGCGTGGCGACCAATGAGGGCCTAATGAAATGTCCCAAAAGGCGGCCTCCCACTTAGCCTCAAAATCGACTAGGCGGAATAGAGGAGTCAGCGGCGGATCGATGCCGCTTCTTCGGCCGGGACAATTACGGCTTGGCGAAGGGTCAGGCCGTCTCAACCCCGAGCCCCGCTGCGCGCCATTCCGGATAGCCATCTTCGAGCCGGCGTGCGGTGAAGCCGCGCGCGCGCAGCGCGGCGATCGCCTCGAAGGATAAAACGCAATAGGCGCTGCGACAGTAGGCGACGATCTCGTGGCCAGGATCCAGTTCGGCGAGCCGGGCTTCCAGATCGCTCAGCGGGATGTTGACGGCGCCCGGCAGGTGCCCGGCAGCGAACTCATCCGCGGGGCGGACGTCGAGCACCGTGACCAGCCCGTCGCGCGTCCGCTCGAGCAATTGCGCGCGCGTCACCGGCTCCATGCTGTCGCGCTCGGAGAAATAGCCGCGCACGATCCGGTCGACCTCGGCGAGGTTTCGCTCGGCGACCTGCCGGAGCGATCCGATCAGCCCAAGCACGCCATCATCGGCGAGCCGATAGAGCACGAATTTGCCGTCGCGGCGCGACGCCACGAGGCCGGCGCGCTTGAGCTGTTGCAGGTGCTGCGAGGCATTTGCGATCGACAAGCCCGCCCGTTCGGAGAGCGCCTCGACGCCCCGTTCGCCCTGCGCCAGATGCTCAAGGATCTCCAGCCGGTGCGCGTGACCAAGCGCCCGCGCGACGGATGCGAAGGCCTCGAACATGGCCTGCTTGGGGCCGATTGACATCGCCGCCTGCCTCTGCCTATCATTCAATGACTTGATTGAATGTATAGCCCTTCGCTCTGCCTCACAAGGATTGTGGCCCATGATAGCCTTCCTGCTGGGCAACGAACCCCTCATCCGCATTGCCTTTTTCCTGGCCATCCTGACGGCGATGGCGGCGTGGGAAGTCGCTGCGCCGCGACGGCGGCAAGAGGTTCCGCGCATTGTCCGCTGGACCAATAATCTCGGCCTGGTCGTGCTCGACACGATCCTTGTCCGTCTGTCTTTCCCGCTATTGGCCGTTGGGTTTGCGCTGATGGCCGAGACGCGGGGCTGGGGGCTATTAAACGTCTCTAGCGTGCCGCTCTGGCTCGCCGTCATCGTCTCCTGCCTCGCGCTCGATCTCGCGATTTATCTTCAGCATGTGCTGTTCCACGCCGTGCCCGCGCTTTGGCGGCTGCACCGCATGCACCACGCCGATCTAGAGTTTGATGTCACCACCGGCCTTCGCTTTCACCCGGTCGAGATCCTCTTGTCCATGGGTATTAAGCTTGCGGTCATCGCCGCGCTTGGTCCCCCCGCTATCGCAGTCCTGATCTTCGAAGTGCTGCTGAACGCCTCCTCTATGTTCAACCATTCCAACATCAATATTCCCCGTCGCGTAGATCAAATGCTGCGCTGGTTCGTGGTCACGCCGGATATGCACCGGGTTCACCACTCCATTCATCCGAGCGAGACGAATAGCAATTTCGGATTCAATCTGCCTTGGTGGGATCGCCTTTTGGGCACCTATCGACCGCAGCCACGCGATAGGCACGAGGCGATGACCATCGGCATCGAGCAATTCCGTACCCGGCGCGATCTCTGGCTGGACCGGATGCTGATCCAGCCGGTGCGAGGCCCCGTCAGCTTCTATCCGATCAACCGGGAGGACGGAACGGCCCATTCGGCGACGCTCAAAGATTGAAAAGCAACAGGCACATGCGCCGGAGGAAACGAATTGAACGTGGACGAAGACACGGCACCAATCCTGTCGGAGAAGCATTACGAGGCGCCCTCGGCCTTTACGCCTGAGAGCCTGTTGCGTGAAGCACGGAGGCAGAAAAGCGCGGTCACTGAGTCGGTGCCCGAGGTCTGCCTTCTCGACCCCGACGGTGACATCTTGCGCCAGATAAAGGCCGAAGGCCGCGCCCGGCGCCACGACGGCTGGGTGTGTTACCACACCGATCTGTTTGTATTCGAAGAGGAAGGACTAACGATGGGCGTGGTCGGGTGTGCGGTCGGTGCGCCCTTTGCCGTCCTAGTGGCCGAAGAGTTGTTCGCATCGGGCTGCAGCCTCCTGATCAGCATTAGCTCGTCGGGCCAGTTGGTTCCGCTCATGCCTCCGCCCTATTTCATTTTGATCGAGCGCGCCCTTCGCGACGAGGGCACGAGCTATCACTATCTCCCTCCGGCGCCGTTCAGCGAGGCGCCGAAGGCCGTTCTCGCAGCGCTAGCGGACGCGTTCGATAATCTGCCGGTACCGGTCTTGCGCGGCGCCAGTTGGACCACCGATGCGCCATTCCGCGAAACAGGGGAGGCCATCGAGGCCATGCGCCTGCGCGGCCTGCTCGCGGTAGAGATGGAAGCGGCTGCGCTCTACGCCTTTGCCCAAGCGCGCAGGCGGAATGTTGTCTGCTTCGCGCATGTAACGAACCAGATGGGCCAGGTAGCAGGCGACTTTGAGAAGGGCGAGGCCAACGGTGCCTCCTACGCATTACGGATCGCGCGAAGTGCCGCCGCGCGCCTTGGTCATGTTGGCGCGCTGGGCCCGGAGCCCTCCGAAAGCCCATGCCGATAACGCGATGGTGTCGATCGTTGAGGGTCAGCTATTCTGCCGTCTCGCCATCGTGTAGCGTGCGAGAATCCCGCTCAAGCCGCCATCGGACTCTTACGTTCCACGCGCTGGTGCTTCACCAGCGGCCCTGTTCTCCAACAGCCGATGTTTGTCGATCCGCCCGGGTTAACAAGGAGATCGGCGCCCAAGGGTGGCTCTGACGCAATCTCGATGATTTTGCTCATGCTGCTTTGATCAACCTGGCCTGCAGGAGGTCGAGTTTGCCGCGGCCGTACATCTGACGCTTCACCAGCTTGAGTTTGGTGATCTGTCCCTCCGTCTGCCCATTTGAC
>JANNOQ010000108.1:0-9872 GCA_031399085.1 Rhodomicrobium sp. | reverse complement strand
CGGCGTCGTTATCGTTCCAAAGCGCCTGCGTCTCAGAAGCCCGCTTTTAGCCACCAGACCTGTACTTCCAGAACCTCCCGCAAGTTAGGGTGCCAATCGCGGGTTACCCCAAAGCTACCGCGCCCTTGGCGCCGTTGCTTTTGATGCAAACCGGACTTAGACACGCTAGTCGACGAGGGTGCGTATTGCGGCACCTGACCGCCGCGATGCGGTGTTTGCGGTCATAACCCCAAATCTCCCAGGTTCAGGTTGTGTCATGTAAGCAGACGCTCAGGTCCGGAGCGGCGCCAGAGCAGGCTAGAGACCGGGGAACGCCCAGCGCCTTTACTTCCCTTCGAATTCCGCCGTAAGCCGCAGTAAGTCTCCTGTATTGCCATTGCGTATATTTCTTGGGTCGATGCGTGCCGCGTTTATTCATTTTCCATTCCACCAAAGATAACGCCGAGGTGCTGGCGTTTCAGAACTGGCTCGTCGCCAACGGCTTTGTCCGTGACGACGTGTTCATCGACCTGCACGGCACCGGCGACGATAGCGCGCGACCTTGCGCAAGGCGAACGCATCCTGCAAGGCGGTGATCCTGCTCGCCTCGCCGGACGCGAGCGCCAGTTCGTCGATCTGGCGCGCTTCCCGCAGGATCATGTGGAGGCGCTGGAGTGGGAGGGCAAAACTTGGCGCGTCGGCTTTAATCCGCTGGCGCTCGCCGCCATCCGCCGGCCGTAACGCTGGCGATACACCTGCGGCGAAACGCTCGTGATCCGCTGGAACAAGCGTCGAAAGGCCGAGGGATCGGCATAGCCGACCGACCATGCGATTTGGTCGATGGTCTGGTGCGTCAGCTCCAGCGCATCGCGCGCCTTCATCACCCGCACATGCTGGTGATATTCGGTTGGCCGCAGGCCGGTCGCCCTAACGAACCGGCGCAGAAACGTCCGCTCCGCAAGCCCAACATGCGCGGCCAGCGTCGGCACCGCATGCGCCTCAGCCGCCGCCGCGTGCAGAAGATGCTGTGCGCGCAAAACAGCATCGTCGCCGTGACCGAATTCGGGCACGAACGCCTTGTAAACGTCCTGCATCCGCCGGGGCGGATCGACCAGCAAAAAGCGGGCGGTGGCCAGCATCGTGCCCGGTCCCAGCAACCGCTCGACCAAGGTAAGGCCGAGATCGGTCCACGCCAGGATGCCCCCCGCGGTCAGGATATCGCCTTCGTCCACCACCATCGCCTCCGCCGCCAGCTGTACCCGGGGAAAGCGCCGGGCCAGCGTATCGGCAAACGCCCAATGGGTGGTCGCGCGCCGCCCGTCGATCAATCCACTCTCCGCCAGGACGAAAGCTCCCGCGCAGACCGAGCAGACAATTGCTCCATCGGCATGGCATTGCTGCATCCACTTTGCGGCGACCGGCATCGGGCGCATCTTTTGCGGCATGACGATGCTGGGCGGCGCAATGATATGCGTCAGCATGTGCGTGGGCCCCGGATGGCTGTCCCAAACGCAGGCAACGCCATCGTTATCGACTTGCCAGTGCGAGACGCGGATCGCCCGGTTGGCAGCGGTATCCGCACCGCGCCCGGCCCATTCGCCCGCGATCCGAAATAGATCGGTTAGGCCGTATACCGCCGCTAGCTGACAGTCCGGATATATCAGCAAGCCAATTTCGGCGACGACTTCAGGGTGACCGCGCATTTGTCAGTTATAGCGCGAAGAACGTCAGATTGGCCACGTCTATTCCGTTCAGCCTTCGCCTATCTTCCGTTCATCGCAACGAGAGAAAGAGCAAACGCCATGACCGGCATCAAGCCTTACACGGCAAGCAGACGGGAAGTGCTTGCAGCCAGCGGCGCCATCGCCGTTCTGCTCGGCCTTTCGACGACCACCAGCGCCCTGGGCGCACCAACAGAAGGAAATAAGATCATGAGCAGCGGCGTCATCACGACACGCGACGGCACCAAAATCTTCTATAAGGACTGGGGGCCTCGCGATGCGCAGCCTATCGTCTTCCACCATGGCTGGCCGCTCAGCGGGGACGACTGGGATAACCAGATGCTGTTTTTCCTCGGCCATGGCTACCGCGTCATCGCCCACGACCGGCGCGGGCATGGTCGTTCGGACCAGACCGATACCGGTAACGACATGGACACCTATGCCGCCGACGTTTCCGAACTGACCGCAGCGCTGAACCTGCGCGGTGCGGTGCATATCGGCCATTCGACAGGCGGCGGCGAAGTGGCGCGGTATGTTGCGCGGGCTTCGGCGGGCCGCGTCGCCAAGGCGGCGCTGCTGGGGGCTGTGCCGCCAATCATGCTGAAAACCGCAGCTAACCCTGAGGGTCTGCCGATGACCGTGTTCGACGGATTTCGCAGCGCCTTTGCGGCGAACCGCGCGCAGTTCTTCATCGACGTGCCCGCTGGGCCGTTCTACGGCTTTAACCGCCCGGGGGCGAAGGTCAGCCAGGGCTTGATCGACAATTGGTGGCGCCAGGGCATGGCAGGCGGCGCCAAGGCACAGTATGACTGTATCGCGGTCTTCTCCGAAACTGACTTCACCGACGACTTGCGCCGGATCGCGGCCCCAGTGTTGGTGATGCATGGCGAGGACGACCAAGTCGTGCCGATCGAGGCTTCCGCGCACAAAGCGATCAAGCTGTTGCGCAACGGCACGCTGAAGACCTATCCGGGACTGTCGCACGGGATGTTCGCAACCCATCCCGACATCATGAATGCTGATCTGCTGGCGTTCGTGCGCGGCTGAACCGGCGGGCCGAACTGCGGGTGCAGTCCGGCCCTCATCCTGTCGCACCGACGCCGCTTCCCCCTAGCGATCGGCTTCGTGCTGCGCCAGAACGCGCTCCGCATCAGGGCAGCCTGAACTATTACAGCCTCTCCGCCGCTATTCGCAATCTTATCCGCTACCGCCTGCGCTGGATCCCCTACGCGCGCCGCTGAAATAGTGATCGCCCACATCCATATCTCGGCCTGCGCAGTGGAACGAAGGCTGCGATGGTTTAAGACGCGGTGACAAGATCGGCCTCGGCGCGCAAACGGGCGGCATGGGTCGCGGGAGGCGCGCCGAACAGGCGAGCATAGTCGCGGCTGAACTGCGATGGGCTGCCATAGCCGACCTCAAAGCCCGCGTTAGCGGCGTCACGCCCTTCGCCCACCATCAATCGCCGCGCTTCCTGAAGGCGAAGCTGGGTCCTGAATTCCAGTGGACTCATGCCCGTGATCGCCTTGAAATGCTGGTGGAAGGACGACAGGCTCATATGCGCGACGTTCGCCGCCTCCTCGATCCGATAGGCTTCGCGGTAATGGCTTCTGATCCACAGGATCGCCCGTGCGATTTGGTTCAACCGGCTGTCCGCCTGGGTCATGCTGCGGATAACGCCGCCATCCGGCCCGGTAAGCAGGCGGTAGAGGATCTCGCGGATGACCAGCGGCGCCAGCGCGGCGATATCTTCCGGCGTATCGAGCAAGCCGACCAGCCGCACCGCTGCATTGAGCAGCGCGGGCGTCGTTTCGCCCAAGGTCAGTCCTGCTTCCTGAACACGAGCGGCGCGGCTGCCGCGCGGCAGACTGACGGCGAGCTCGCCAAGCTCCACCAAGTCGAAATCCAGCGCCAAACAGAGATAGGGTTCGGCTTCGCTAGCCTCGATCACCGAACCCATCACCGGCAGTCCGACCGACGCCATCAGGTAACGGGCCGCGTTATAGACATATTCCTGATCGCCCAGCAGCACGCGCTTTTGTCCCTGCGCGACGAGGCACATGGTCGGTTCATAGATCACGGGCATTGGCACGGTCGGATGTGACGCCCGGATCAGCGTCGCGCCCGGAATCGGGCAATCCCACATTCCGTCGCCTGGCGTATGGCGGTCGATGATTGCGGCGAAAGTGTCGATCGCTGTCATACCCCGCATTATCCCAGTGGCGTCGCCGCACGCAAAGCACGGCGTGCCATACTTGGACTATCATGAAAGGATCGCGGGCAATCCATCTCACGCTGACCATCGGGCGAGACCATTTCTGGGTGGAAGATCCACTGCATCTAAGGAGTTTTCATGACAAGCTTGTCTCTTGATCGCTACCGCCTACTCGGCCGCACTGGCCCTGCGGGTATCGCCGCTTGCGTTAGGCGCCATGAGTTTTGGCGAGAATTGGGGCTAAGGCGCCGCGCTGGGCCGCTCGCGGGACTCGGTTCTTTGACGAAGTGCTAGCCCGGCGCAGTTTGGAGCATCGAAGGGTCCGGCCCCTGCGCCGGGACCATTCAGGGCCGCGACGCGCTGCTATGCGCCATCCAGCCGTTCGCGCCGCCGGAGCCTTTAAAGCTGAACGGCAATTGGCGGCTCAGCCCCCGATTGCTTTTCCAGCAACGCCTTAATCCTATCCGCGGCCTCTGGCGTTGCTGGATTATGGACCAGCATCCCCAGATCCGGGCGACCATCGACCGCAAACACGGAGAATTCCAGCTCGATCAATCCATGATCTGGATGGCGCAGGCGTTTGCGGCCATCGGCATGCCCGACCACGTCGTTCTCCGCCCACAGGGTTTTGAAGTCCGGGCTGAGCGCCGATAGCTCCTCGACCAGCCGGGTGACTTCCGCCCCCGCACCAGCACGTGCGACATCGGCGCGAAAGGCCCCGACGACATAGCGCGCGACAGTGAGCCAGTTTTCCTGTGCGCGCCGCGCCTGTGGGCTGGTGAAGATAAGGCGCAGCACATTGCGCTGCTCGCGCGGCAGCGCCGCATAATCGGTCAACAGAACCGTCGCCGCGCGATTCCACGCCAGCACGTCCCAGGTCGCGGTCTTGATGATCGCGGGGCTGAGCGGCAGCGCGTCGAGCACTCGTTGCAGCCGTGGGGTCACTTCGTCGGCGGCTGCATAGCGTGACGCCGGCGCACGGCCCAGGCCGAGGATGAACAGATGCTCGCGCTCCGGCTCGGTGAGCATCAGCCCCTTGGCCAAGCGATCTAACACGTCGGCCGACGGCGCGCCGCCACGGCCCTGTTCCAGCCAGCTGTACCACGTCGGCGAGATATTGGCGCGCTGCGCCACCTCCTCGCGCCGCAGCCCCGGCGTCCGTCGCCGCCCACCTTCAAAGCCGAACGCCGCGGGGTCCATGCGCGCGCGGCGGTCGCGCAGAAAATCGCCGAGGGGGTTGGCCGAGAGTGTCAAGTCGGAAATCCTGTTTGTAATTATACTAGGATAAAGTCACTACTTTAACAGGATGAATTATGACCTGAAAGATGATGGTCTACAAGCAAGGAGTGACTGATATGCGTATTTTCTTGACTGGAGCGACAGGCTTTGTCGGCTCCCAAATCCTGACCAAATTGATCGCGGGCGGACATCAGGTGATCGGCTTGACCCGCTCCCAACGGGGGGCGAGCCAGCTCTCCGAAGCCGGCGCCCAAGCGCATTTCGGCACCATCACGGACCTGGACAGTCTGCGCGCTGGAGCTGAGGGAGCGGACGCCGTGATCCACACTGCTTTCGACCACGATTTTGCCAATTATGCGGCCAATTGTGAGCAAGATCGGGCAGTCATCGCCGCGTTAGGTTCAGTGCTGCGCGGGTCGGATCGGCCGTTGATCATCACGTCGATCACCGGTATCGGTGATGCGGGCGACGGCAAGCCAGCGAGCGAAGCGATCTTCAATGCCGATCATCCGATGCCTCGTATCGCGGGCGAGCAGGCCGGCAATGCGCTTCTGGATGCTGGTGTAAACGTGCGCGTGATCCGACTGCCCCAGGTACATGACCAGATGAAACAGGGCCTGATCAGCCCTTACATCGAGCACGCCCGCGCTAAAGGCGTTGCAGCTTTTATAGGCGACGGCAGCAATCGCTGGTGCGCGGCGCATGTTGAAGATGTGGCGCGGCTCTATGCGCTGGTTCTGGCCCACGGCGAAGCCGGTGGTCGCTATCATGCGGTCGCGGAAGAAGGAATCGCGTTTCACCAAATCGCCGAGGCCGTCGGCGCCAAACTGAACCTCCCTGTTCGTTCCCTAAGCCTCGGGGAAGCGCAGGTGCATTTCGGGTGGCTGGCAATGTTCGTTTCGATCAGCATGACCGCATCCAGCGACCGGACCCGGATGAGGCTGGGCTGGACGCCGACCGGCCCCGGATTGCTGGCCGACTTGGCAGCGATACCTGATCCAGTGTCCGCCCCAGGGTCTTGACGTCTTGGTTCCCGGTTGTGGAGCGTTCTGTCTTCGTCTTTCACTTGTTGGCGCGCGCGCCGGTCCGGGAGACAAAGCGGAGAGAGGCGAGCCACAATTCGTGGGCAAGATGAACGAGAAGATGACCGCTCGCCTTTGTTTGCCGCGCCAAATCGCCGACACCGACTTCTTCGGTTGTCACGAAGCAGCCCGACCCTTGCGGCGTCAGCAGCCAACTCTGTACATATTGCGGCGGCGGTCCTGGTGGGGTCACCGTGTAACCAAGGCGACGCCCAGGGTCCGCGACAAAAACCTCGACTTCAGTGGGGATGCCGAATATCGTCCACTTGAAGCGCGATCCGACGCCAATCGCCCTATTGGGCTCAGCAAGTTCCACATCGCGAGCGAAGATCAACCACTTGGGCCAGTCCTGCGGGGCGGAAAGCCAGCTGTAAATGACCTCGCAGCTCTGTTCCATCGCCAGTTGATTGTGATTGAACAGATCCGCTTTGCTCGGATTGAGGTCTACGGGCCAAGCCATTTCAGGATTGCGGCGTATCAAGTCCGTCTCGGTTGTTTGGGCATTGGCTGAACCAGCCACCAAGAAGCTAGAGAAAACAAGAAAACGTAACCATCTGAAATACATTGTCGAGAGCCTTTCGGTTCAAAATGGAGTGAAATTTTTCGCAGCGACGCTATTCCTAGCGAACGTTGTGGCGAATGGGTACGCTTGTCGAGCCGGCGCAAGATAGGCCGTAAAATTGGTCGCAGAAAACGCGGCGATGCTTCCATAGTGGCGACGAGATCCATAAGGTTTGCCTAGCACGGCAAAGTGCATCCGAGCAGGGACAATGTCCATTTGAACACGTCGCTCACCGCGTTTTCGGTTGAGGAATGCGGCGCAGCACATCGTCATAGGCAGCTAGGTCGAGGAACGCGGTTACTTTGGTCGCTCGTTCTCCATCCATCTCGAAAATCCAGGCATAGCTGTTCTTGTAAGGCAGGCCGTCGGCGGCGCGTCCATGGCCATCCCAGATTACGGCGACGGTAGAGCCGTCAGCCACGATCTGCCGGACCGTGGGACGCACCGGCTCCGACAGCCGGCGGGCGAAGGGCGCCACGGCCTGTGCCATGAACTCGCTGCGGCTGGAGTACGTCTTTGCGTGCGGCCCAGACCCTTTGATCGTCCATACAGTCTTTTCCGTGAGCAGGTCATCGAAGATATTTCCGCGGCCGGCGGCCCAGGCCTCGAACGCGCTCTTGACGGTTTCCGCGGCTGAACCGGTGTCGGTCCGCACGCGCGGTTCAATAAGCAAGGTGGACTGAGGGTTGACCGCCCGGTTCAGTATTGCCTCAACGGCGCCGATGTTTTCATCCGTAACGGCATTCTGTTCGCGGACTATTCTCCAGCCCGCGCTGGTGCAGCGCCAAACGATTTGCGATTGGGCGCGCGCCGCGCTCACTGCGCCATCCTTCGTCTCCAGTCGCGCTACAAACTCAAGCGAGCTAGTCGCGAGATCGCGCCCGACAATCGCGTGCGGCCCATCGGTTACAGCATGTCTGGCAGATCGGAAATTGTTGAATGCGCCTTCGAAAAATGATCCATATTCGAGAGCGCTGCGTGCCACGCGCTTCTGCGGGTCCCAGGAATCGTGGATGACAACGCCATTGCCATCGAAATCATAGAACCGCTTCAGTTTTTCAGCGAACACAAAGGGCGGATCGCCTTCACGGCGTTCCCATCCGTCCAATATCCAATCGCGGTGCAAATCCACGACCGAGCTGGCGCCATTCAGGGTGCAATTTGCTTCGGCCGGAGCCGCTGACGCAACAATGGCCAGCGCGGCGACAGTTGCTAAACTCTTCATCTTGACCTCTTGTCTTCGTTAACTCTAACCCTGTACGGCGTTTGATCCGCAAACAGCGCGTAACGAGTGCTGGGATCTTTATCGCCCAGACCGCAGGGCTCGCGGTATTCGCGTTGTCCGAAATGCTTGCACGATCGTCTGATTGGCGGTTGGTTGGTTAGAAGCTGTCGGGGCCGGTGATTCGTGTTCAAGCCAATGCTGCTCGGCGGATGCGGGATCACACGCAATAGAAGACTTCCCTGTTCCTTAGGGTGCTCTCTCTGTTCGACTGAATTAATCCCCTGTTCACCCCGAAAAAATCTCCCTGTTCGATACACAGGGAATTTTGCGTGCAAGTAATTGATTTGGCGCAGTTTATTTGAGTAAAAAAGCCACAAAATCTCGCAATATTGGCGAAATTCTCTGTATTTTCAGCCATAACAGGGATTATGCTGAGCGAGACTAGTTCGCTCCAGACTGTGCACTCCACCACGCAGTCTCGGCCTACGTGCCGTCTCTGCATTTTGGATGGAAAAACTCTTCACTTTTGTGCGGGCGCTGGCAATGAAGCTAGCACGCACCCTCGCGCGAATCATCTCGTCGTCTTTCGCACGCTGCCTCGGCGCGCGAGTCAGCCAAACGTGGAAACCGGAACGAGACGCCCCCAGCGCTTCGCATAGCCATGCCACCGGCCAGATCGAACTGTGCTTTGCAATGAAGCCGAACCTCATAGCGGCTCCCAGGCAAAGTAGGCTGCCTCCTTTTTTAGAATGTCGCGGTCTGCCTTTAGCTTGGCCACTTCGCGACGCCGACGCTCGATCTAAAGATGCTCTACCTTCATCTGCCCATGGCCGGGAAAGGCTTGCCCCGGATCGGCGACAAACTCCTTTACCCATTTGCGCAGCGCGTTCTGTTGGATATTCAGATCCCGAGCTGCCTGCGCCAGGCTCACCCCGCGCTCCTTGATCAAAGGACCTGTCTCGATCTTGGACTCGCGACTAAACTTCCTGTGTTGCATTCCTCACCTCCGACTTCATGAAACACCCAATCTTGCTGTTCACGAGACCGGCAGCAGGCTAGTCCAAGATCCTGAACATGTTAATCCGGGCCGCCTTATCCCGTCCGGTCGCAATGTTAGGCGCGACCCGGACATGAGGTATTGACCCAAACTTCTTGTACGGTCGCTACAAATGTCCGAATTTTAAACAAGTTGCGCTTATCACCACAAACTGAACGGAAAGTCATCTCGACTTGAATAGCTTCTCACTGGCAAATTGATCCCCTCTGAAACTAGCCAAGGTCATTTAACCGCTGGGTGTATTCACACCGAAGGCGATCACCAAGGTTTAGCTAATTAAAAAAACGAGGGTCTTCCGGTCTTTCTATATCTTGGCAAGAAGTTCAACTGCGGCCATCGAGGCGAACTCGGTAGGACGAGCACAATTGACCTTTTAACCGCAACGAACACGAAGTGGTCACGCTGTACATGCAAGCCAAATCGACGCCCGCCGCAACTGCAAAAAAGAAGAGGAAGTCTCTGCATCTCGATTGGAATTTACTTAAAACTTTCCTCACGATCGTGGATACAGGTGGCGTCTCCCGCGCCGCCGAGCGGCTTCAGCGCAAGCAATCGTCGGTAAGCCTATCGCTACAGCGGCTGGAGCAGAGATTGGGTGTTCAGTTATGCCGCCGTGGTCCTGGTGGATTCGCCCTAACTGAAGAGGGGCGACGGTTGGCTGAAAGCTGTGGTGATTTTGGCCAGTTTGTGAAGCAGTTGCCGGGCAGCATTCTTGACCCATCACCCGCGCCCAAAGGCACGATAAAAATAAGCCTTATCAGCAACCTTGTGCATCCCGTCCTCGACGCAACG
>JANNOQ010000105.1:0-351417 GCA_031399085.1 Rhodomicrobium sp. | reverse complement strand
CTCGACAAGGCCGAGCTGACCGAAGCCAAGACGAAGGCCTTGCGGGTGCAGTTCGCAGCCCTCGGCCTCGAATCGGCGCTGATCATCGGCGGCCGTGAACTCGACAGCAATTTCTCGCTGGCGGCGCGCAACATCCCCAATATCGATGTGCTCGCAGTCGCCGGCCTGAACGTCTACGACATTCTGCGCCGGCGCAAGCTGGTGCTCACCAAGGACGCCCTCGAGGCGATCGGGGAGCGCTTCAAATGAACGAAGCCGATCTTTACGACATCATTCTGGCGCCGGTCATCACCGAGAAGGCGACGATCGCGTCGGAGCATAATCAAGTTGTGTTCAAGGTCAGGAAGAGCGCGACCAAGCCGCAGATCCAGGAAGCGGTCGAGCGCTTGTTCAATGTCAAGGTCAAGGCGGTGAACACGCTGATCCGGGCCGGCAAGACCAAGCGCTTCCGCGGCATTCCGGGCAAGCAGAACGACATCAAAAAGGCCATCGTGACGCTGGAAGACGGTCATTCCATCGACGTCACGACGGGACTTTGAGCTTAAAGAGCGTTGAGCCATGGCATTAAAAACCTATAATCCGACCTCGCCCGGCCGCCGCCAGTTGGTTCTGGTGGACCGCTCCGAGCTTTGGAAGGGCAAGCCGGTCAAGACTTTGACCGAAGGCCGGTCGGAAAAGGCCGGACGCAACAATCATGGCCGCATCACCGCCCGCCGCCGGGGCGGCGGCCATAAGCACAATTACCGCCTGGTGGATTTCAAGCGCGGCAAGCTCGACATGGCCGCGACCGTGGAGCGGCTGGAATATGATCCCAACCGCACCGCCTTCATCGCGCTGATCAAATATGAAGACGGCGAGTTGGCCTATATTCTGGCCCCGCAACGTCTCGGCATCGGCGACAAGGTGGTGGCGGGCAAACAGGTCGACGTGAAGCCCGGCAACGCCATGCCGCTCTCGGCCATGCCGATCGGCACGATCGTTCACAATATCGAACTGCGCCAGGGACGCGGGGGCCAGATCGCGCGCTCCGCCGGTTGCTACGCTCAGCTTGCCGGGCGCGATGCCGGCTATGCTATTCTGAAGCTGAATTCCGGCGAGACGCGCATGGTCCGCGCCGAATGCATGGCGACGGTGGGCGCGGTTTCGAACCCGAACAACTCCAACACAAGCATAGGCAAGGCCGGTCGCACCCGCTGGATGGGCAAGCGGCCCTCCGTTCGCGGCGTCGCGATGAACCCGATCGACCATCCGCATGGCGGCGGCGAAGGCCGCACCTCGGGCGGGCGCCACCCGGTGACGCCATGGGGCAAAGGCACCAAGGGCACCAAGACGCGCTCGAACCCGTCCACGGACAAATATATCGTCCGCAGCCGTCACGCGAAGAAGAAATAGGAGCCAGGACGTGACACGCTCAGTCTCAAAAGGCCCGTTTGTCGACGGCTACATGCTCAAGAAGGCCGACAAGGCGCGCGAGTCCCGCTCCAATGCGATCATTCGGATCTGGAGCCGGCGGTCGACGATCCTGCCGCAATTCGTCGGGCTGACCTTCGGCGTCTATAACGGCCAGAAACACATTCCGGTTCTCGTCACAGAGGACATGATCGGGCACAAATTCGGCGAATTCTCTCCGACGCGGTCCTATTACGGGCACGGCGCGGATAAGAAAGCCAAGAGGAAGTAGCGATGGGCAAGGCCAAACAAGAGCGGCGGCTGGCCGAGACCGAAGTGCAGGCGGTGACCCGAAACATTCGCGTCAGCCCGCAAAAACTCAATCTCGTGGCGCAAATGATCCGTGGGCAGAAGGTCGAGAAGGCGCTCGCCGATCTCACTTTCTCGCGCAAGCGCATTGCCCAGGACGTGAAGAAGACGCTCGAATCCGCCGTTGCGAACGCAGAAAACAATCATAGCCTCGACGTCGACGCGCTCATCGTGTCGCAGGCGTTTGTCGGCAAGAATCTGGTGATGAAGCGCTGGCGCGCCCGCGCTCGCGGCCGGGTTGGCCGGATCATGAAGCCATTCGCTCAGCTCACGGTCATCGTGAGAGAAGTGCAGGAGTCCGCCTGATGGGACAAAAGATTAACCCGATCGGTCTGCGCCTCGGCATCAACCGCACCTGGGATTCGCGGTGGTATGCGGGCGGCCGGGAATATGGGCGGCTGCTGCAGGAAGATCTGAAGATCCGCAAATTTATCGCCAAGACGCGGCGGACGGCGGGCATTTCGAAGGTGGTCATCGAGCGGCCGCACCGCAAATGCCGGATTACCATCCACAGCGCGCGCCCCGGCATTCTGATCGGCAAAAAAGGCTCCGACATTGAGAAGCTGCGCGGCGAACTTGCCGCCATGACTGCCTCGGAAGTGCATCTCAACATCATGGAGGTGCGCAAGCCTGAGATCGACGCCGTGCTGGTCGCCGAAAGCATCGCCCAGCAGCTTGAGCGCCGCGTGGCGTTCCGCCGGGCGATGAAGCGGTCGGTGCAATCGGCGCTGCGCCTCGGCGCGCTCGGCATCCGCATCAATGTGTCAGGACGCCTCGGCGGCGCGGAAATCGCGCGCATGGAATGGTATCGCGAGGGCCGCGTGCCGCTGCATACGCTGCGCGCCAATATCGATTACGGCACGGCCCTCGGCGTGACGGCCTACGGCATCATCGGCATCAAGGTGTGGATCTTCAAAGGCGAGATCCTCGACCACGATCCGATGGCCCAGGAGCGTCTGTCGCTTGAGGTCCAGGATAGCGGCGGCGGCGGCGGACGTGGCCGGCGCGACCAGGCCCAGGCCTGAACGGCCAAGCTGGATAGGCAAAGGGCAGAAACATGCTGCAACCGAAACGCACAAAATTCCGCAAAATGCATAAGGGCCGCAATCGCGGCAATGCAAAGGGCGGATTTGAACTCAACTTTGGCTCGCACGGTCTGAAGGCGCTGGAGCCGGAGCGCGTCACCGCGCGCCAGATCGAGGCCGCCCGCCGCGCCATCACGCGCCAAATGAAGCGCGCCGGCCGCGTCTGGATCCGGATTTTCCCGGATCTGCCCGTGACCAAGAAGCCGATCGAAGTGCGCATGGGCAAGGGTAAGGGCTCGATCGAATTTTGGGCCTGCCGCGTCAAGCCGGGCCGGGTGATGTTCGAGATCGACGGCGTGCCGGACACGGTCGCGCGCGAGGCGCTGCGTTTGGGAGCCGCCAAGCTGCCGATCAAGACGCGCGTTGTGGCGCGGTTCGGCGAAGTCGCTGTCGCAGGGAAGGCTTGAGGCGATGAAGATTAGCGAAATCCGGGATTTGACCCCCGATCAGCTCCGCGACCAACTGGTCAAGCTCAAGCGCGAGCAGTTCAATCTGCGGTTTCAAAAAGCGACCGGGCAATTGTCGAACACATCGCGCGTGCGCAATGTTCGCCGGTCGGTCGCCCGGGTCAAGACCATCGAGCGCCAGAAGCAAGGCGCCCCGGCAGGCAAGGAATAAAGGCGTAGATCATGCCCAAGCGCATACTTCAAGGTGTCGTGGTCTCGGACAAGAACGACAAGACGGTCGTGGTCCAGGTCGAGCGCCGGTTCACCCATCCGGTCATGAAGAAGACCGTGCGGCTGACCAAGAAATACCACGCTCACGATGAGACGAACGCCGTCAAGGCGGGCGACATCGTCAAGATCGAGGAATGTCCGCCGGTTTCGAAGAAAAAGAAATGGGTGGTGCTGGCGCAGGCCGTCGCGGCGGAGTGAGCGCGGCAAGGGCATTTGCGACGATTTAATCTTCCGCGCCGGAGCATCCGTTCCAGCGCGGGCGGGACGAGTTTGAGGACTTTGACATGATACAGATGCAAACCAATTTGGACGTCGCCGACAATTCCGGCGCGCGCCGGGTGCAGTGCATCAAGGTGCTGGGCGGTTCGATGCGCCGTTTCGCGACCATCGGCGACATTATCGTCGTCAGCGTCAAGGAGGCGATCCCGCGCGGCCGCGTCAAAAAGGGCCAAGTGATGAAGGCCGTCGTGGTGCGCACCGCGATGGGCGTCCGCCGCCCCGACGGCAGCCTCATTCGCTTCGACCGTAACGCCGCGGTGCTGATCAACAACAATAAAGAGCCGATCGGCACCCGCATCTTCGGCCCGGTGCCGCGCGAATTGCGCGCCAAGCAGCATATGAAGATCATCTCGCTCGCCCCAGAGGTGCTTTGATGCCGAAATTGAAGATCAGGAAAGGCGATAAGGTTGTCGTCTTGAGCGGGCGCGACCGGGGCAAGCGCGGCGAGGTCGTCAAGGCGTTTCCGGCCGAGAACAAGGTGGTGGTGCAGGGCATCAACATGGTGCGCAAGCATCAAAAGCAGACGCCCAGCCAGGAAGGCGGCATCATCTCGAAGGAAGCCCCGATCCAGGTTTCGAACCTGGCGATCGAGGACCCAAAGGACGGCGCGCCGACCCGGATCGGCTACAAATTTTTGGACGATGGGCGCAAGGTTCGTTTTGCCAAGCGTTCGGGAGAAGTGATCGATGACTGAGGCAGCCGTCTACGAACCCCGGCTGAAGCGCCAATATCGCGATGAAATGCGCAAGGCGCTGACCGAGGAGTTCAAATATCAGAACCCGATGCAGGTGCCCCGGCTCGAAAAGATCGTGCTGAACATGGGCGTCGGCGAGGCCGTGGCGGACCGCAAGAAGGTCGACAGCGCCGCGCGCGATCTGGCGCTTATCGCGGGCCAAAAGCCGGTGCTGACCATGGCGCGCAAGTCGATCGCGACATTTAAACTGCGCGACGGTATGCCGATCGGCGCCAAGGTCACGCTGCGGCAGGCCCGCATGTATGAGTTTTTGGACCGCCTGATCACGATTGCGCTGCCGCGCGTCAAGGATTTTCGCGGACTGAACCCGAAAAGCTTCGACGGCCGCGGCAATTACGCGCTCGGCATCAAGGAGCATATCGTCTTCCCCGAAATCGATTACGACAAGGTCGAGGCGATCTGGGGCATGGATGTGATCGTATGCACGACGGCCACGACCGATGACGAGGCGCGCGCGCTTTTGAAGCAATTTAACTTTCCGTTCCGCAGCTAAGGCCGCGCGGGCGAAGCTGGCGGACGAGGAGACGAGAGACGATGGCAAAAACGAGCATGGTGGAGCGCAATAAGAAGCGTCAGGCGCTCGCCAAGAAATACGCATCGCGCCGGGCGACGCTGAAAGCTGTGGCGGCCGATTTGAGCCTGCCGATGGAAGAGCGCTTCCAGGCACGGATCAAGCTGGCCGAATTGCCGCGCAACGCCTCGCCGACGCGGATCAGAAACCGCTGCGAGCTGACCGGCCGTCCGCGCGGCTATTACCGCAAGCTGCGCATGTCGCGCATCGCCCTCCGGGACCTGTCGTCGAACGGGCTCATTCCCGGCATGGTCAAGTCGAGCTGGTAGGGAAAAGCGATGACGGTTTCGGACCCATTGGGGGACATGCTCACCCGTATCAGAAACGCTCAGATGCGGAGTCGGCCGAAAGTCTCGACGCCCGCGTCCAAGTTGCGCGAGCGCGTGCTTGAAGTGCTGAAGGACGAAGGCTATATCCGCGGCTTCGCCCGCATCGACTACCAGGACGGCAAGTCCGAGATCGAGATCGAGCTGAAATATTTTGATGGCCAGCCGGTGATCCGTGAGATCAAGCGCGTCTCGACGCCAGGCCGCCGGGTCTACTCCTCGGTGAACGATTTGCCGACGATCGCCAACGGGCTTGGTGTAGCGATCCTTTCGACGCCGAAGGGCGTAATGTCCGACAGCCGCGCCCGGCTGGAAAATGTCGGCGGCGAGATTTTGTGCAGCATATTCTGAGTGGGCTTTTGCCTGCCGTGAGATGAAAGGCTTGGACGATGTCCAGGATTGGAAAAAAGCCCATTGCCGTGCCCAAGGGCGTGACGGCGAAAGTTGAGGGGCAGCACATTTCGGTCAAGGGGCCGAAGGGTGAGCTGTCGGTGACGCTGGTGGACGATGTCACCGTCCAGATGGGCGAAAAGGGCATCGAAGTCGCCCCGCGCGAGGACACCAAGCGCGCCCGCGCCATGTGGGGCATGTCGCGCTCGCTGGTGGACAATCTCGTCGGCGGCGTCACCCAGGGCTTCACCAAGAAGCTCGACATCACCGGCGTCGGCTATCGCGCCGCGCTCAAGGGCAAGGAGCTACAATTGCAGCTCGGCTACAGCCACGATGTGCTCTATCCGATCCCGGAGGGCATCCAGATTCAAGTGCCCAAACCCACCGAGATCATCATCACCGGCATTGACGTGTCCCAGGTCGGCCAGGTCGCGGCGGAGATCCGGCGCTACCGCAAGCCCGAGCCTTATAAGGGCAAGGGCATCAGATATTCGGATGAGTTCATCTTCCGCAAGGAAGGCAAGAAGAAGAAATAGTGGAGACTTCGATGGCCGACAATACGCGTTTCGGGCGGAGAAAAATCCGGGTTCGCAAGACGGTGCGGAGCGCCGCCAACGGACGGCCGCGGCTGTCCGTGTTCCGCTCGTCGAAGCATATTTACGCCCAAATCATTGACGATGCGAACAGCCAGACCGTGGCGTCGGCCTCCTCGCTTGACAAGGATCTGGCGGGCAAGCTGAAAACCGGCGCGGACAAGGACGCGGCGGTCGAGGTTGGCAAGCTGGTCGCCCAGCGCGCCGTCGCCGCCGGCGTTACCGCCGTCGTCTTCGACCGCGGGGGTTACATCTATCATGGCCGGGTCAAGGCGTTGGCGGATGCCGCGCGCGAAGGCGGTTTGAGTTTCTAGCGCTACAGTCTTATTTAAAAGAGACGGAAAGGGACGATCAGTGGCACGAGCCCCACGAGAACGAGACCGCGAGGAGCGCGACAGCGAATTCGTCGACAAGCTCGTTCACATCAACCGCGTCGCCAAGGTCGTCAAGGGCGGCCGGCGCTTCGGCTTCGCGGCGCTTGTGGTCGTCGGCGATCAAAAGGGCAGGGTGGGATTCGGCCACGGCAAGGCGCGCGAGGTGCCCGAGGCGATCCGCAAGGCGACGGAAGCGGCCAAGCGCGGTCTAATCAAGGTTCCCTTGCGCGAAGGGCGCACCTTGCATCACGACGTCAGCGGCCATCACGGCGCAGGGCGGGTGATCTTGCGCGCGGCGCCTCCCGGCACCGGCATCATCGCCGGCGGCCCGATGCGCGCCGTGTTCGAGACGCTCGGCATTCAGGACGTCGTCGCCAAGTCGATGGGCACGTCGAACCCGTATAATATGGTGCGCGCCACCTTCGACGCGCTGCGCCATGAGGACAGCCCGCGCAGCGTCGCTGCCCGCCGGGGCAAGAAGGTGAGCGAGATCGTTTCCCGCCGCCGCGACGGAGCCGAGGGCGCGATCGCCGCGGCCCAAGAGGCTTGAGGCTGGCAAGGATTTGAGCGATGGCTGACAAGGCAAAGACTAAGGGCGGAACATTGGTGATCGAACAGATTGCCAGCCCGATCCGCCGCCCGGCGCATCAGCGCGAGACGCTGATCGGTTTGGGGCTGAACAAGATACGCAAGCGCCGGACGGTGCCGGACAATCCGGCTGTTCGCGGCATGATCGCGAAGGTTTCGCATCTGGTCCGGATCGTTGACGAACCGGCGGCGAAATAGCAGCGTAGAATTTTGAACGATTGAGGCGGGCAGATGCAGCTCAACGAATTGAAAGACATCGACGGCGCGACGCAGGCTCGCAAGCGCGTGGGGCGCGGGATCGGGTCCGGACTCGGCAAGACCGCGGGGCGCGGCCATAAGGGCCAGAAGGCGCGTTCCGGCGTCGCCATCAAGGGCTTTGAGGGCGGCCAGATGCCGATCCATATGCGGCTGCCAAAGCGCGGCTTTAACAATCCACTGCGTTTGAAGTTTTCCGAGGTCAATCTTGAGCGCGTGCAGCTTGCGATTGATGAAGGCAAGCTTGACGCCAAGAATCTTATCGACGCAAGTGCGCTGGTTGCCGCTGGCCTCGTCCGGCGCGCGCGGGATGGCGTGCGTCTGCTCGGCCGCGGCGAGCTGAAAGCGAAAATCGACATCGAAATCGCGGGCGCGACGGCGAGCGCGATCAAAGCGGTCGAGGCCGCTGGCGGCAGCATCAAGCTGCTCAAACTGGTGAAGGATACGGACGCGGCCGAGCGCCGCCCCAAGAAGAAAGCCGCTGCCAGCAAGGCCGAATAGGCGGGGTGGCAGGAACCGCGACTGGACTGTGCATTGTTTTCGGCGCGTATCGGCAGGATGATTTCGGGACCTGTGACGGGCGCCCCACGCGTCCATCGGCTTTGGAGTATTTCGAATGGTTTCTGCTGCTGAGCAGCTGGTCCAGAACCTCAATTTTTCGGCTTTCGGTAAGGCCGAGGAGCTCAAGAAGCGCCTGTGGTTTACACTCGGCGCGCTGCTGGTCTACCGGCTCGGGACCTATATTCCGTTGCCGGGCATCAACCCGCAGGCGCTCGCCGATCTGGTGCAGCAAAATCAATCCGGCATTCTGGGCATTTTCAACACCTTCTCCGGCGGGGCCGTCGGGCGCATGGCGATCTTCGCGCTCAACATCATGCCCTATATTTCGGCCTCCATCATCGTGCAACTGCTGACAACCGTCTCGCCGCATCTTGAGGCGCTGAAGAAAGAGGGCGAGGCCGGTCGAAAGCAGATCAATCAATATACCCGCTATGGCACCGTTCTGCTGGCTACGGTGCAGGGCTACGCCATTGCCGTCGGCTTGCAGAGCGCGGGCAACGTCGTCAGCAATCCGGGGTGGTTTTTTGTGCTAACGGCGGTTATTACGCTGGTCGGCGGCACGGTGTTCCTGATGTGGCTCGGCGAGCAGATCACCGCGCGGGGTGTGGGCAACGGCATTTCGCTCATCATCTTTGCCGGCATCGTGGCCGAACTGCCGTCCGCGCTTGCGGGCACGCTGGAGCTGAGCCGTCAAGGCGCGATTTCGCCGGGGCTCATTATCGCGATGCTTGTCGGCGCTGTAGTGGTCATCGCGGTTATCGTCTTCATGGAGCGCGCCCAGCGCCGCCTGCTGGTGCAATATCCAAAGCGGCAGATGGGCAACAAGATGTTCCAGGGCGATAGCTCGCACCTGCCGCTCAAGCTGAACACCGCTGGCGTCATTCCGCCGATCTTTGCGTCATCGCTATTGCTGGTTCCAATCACCATCGCCAATTTCTCGGCCGGCGGCGGTCCTGATTGGTTGAACTCTGTGACCGCGGTCCTTGGCCAGGGGCAGCCGCTCTATATTCTGCTTTACGTTTTAGGGATCGTGTTTTTCGCGTTCTTCTACACCGCGATCGTGTTCAATCCGCAGGACACGGCGGATAATTTGAAGAAATATGGTGGCTTCATTCCCGGCATCCGTCCCGGGCCGCGCACGGCAGAATATATCGACTATGTGCTAACGCGAATTACGGTGGTTGGCGCGGCTTACCTGGCGGCGGTCTGCGTACTGCCGGAGCTGTTGATTTCCTCGGCCGGCGTGCCGTTCTATTTCGGCGGCACCTCACTGCTTATTGTCGTCAGCGTGACCATGGACACCGTTGCGCAAATTCAAAGTCACTTGCTCGCCCATCAATATGAGGGCCTAATCAAGAAGGCCAAGTTGAGGGGAGCCAAGCGCTGATGAATCTGATTTTGTTGGGACCGCCGGGAGCGGGAAAAGGCACGCAAGCAAAGCTTCTCGAGGGCAAGTTCGGGTTAAAGCAGCTCTCCTCTGGGGACATGCTTCGTGCGGCGGTGTCGTCCGAGACAGCGGTTGGTCAGCGGGCGAAATCGTTCATGGACCGGGGCGCGCTGGTGCCGGACGATCTCGTGGTGGATGTGGTTTTCGAACACCTTGCGGGGTTCAAGGACAAGAAAGGCTACATTCTCGACGGCTTTCCGCGCACCGTCGACCAGGCCGAGGCTCTGGACGCATGGCTGGCGAGCCGCAATAGCGGCATCGACCGGGTGATCGTCATCCAGGTTCGCGACGACCGGCTGGTCGAGCGCATCGTTGGCCGCTACACCTGCGCCAAATGCGGCGAGGGCTATCACGACAGTTTTAAGGCGCCGGCTATCTACGGTGTTTGCGACCAATGCGGCAACCATGAGTTCAAGCGCCGCGTCGACGACACGCCGGCGACGGTTGCAACCCGGATCAAGACTTATCACGAACAAACCGCGCCGCTGATTGCCTATTACGAGGCGCGCGGCAAGGTGGCGATCGTCGATGGCGAGGCTCCGATCGAGGCGGTGTCGCGGGAAATCGACGAGGTTTTCAGTGCAAATGCCGCCGGTTGAAAGAAAGGCGTGTGGAGGTTGACGGGGCCTACGAATATCAGCTAAATACGCTCTCTTCACCGAGATGGTTTCGTTTGACCCGACTATGCCCTCGTTCGGGCAGTCTTCGTTCACGCAAATGGCATAACCCGCCCGGCGCTGGACGAGACCAGCGGTCTCTGGTTTTTGGGAAAATCGGGCGGCGGGATATGACGATATAGCGCGCCGGTTGTAATGCTGGAGGCGCAGCGGAAATTGGCGGAGCGCATTGAGCCTCCCGCCTGCTAAGGAGAATGCAACGTGGCACGTATTGCCGGTGTCAATATTCCGTCGAATAAGCGCGTCGATGTCGCGCTGCGCTATATTCATGGCATCGGGCCGACGCTGGCTCAGCAGATTTGCGAGAAAACCAGCATTCCGCCCGACCGCCGCGTCAATCAGCTTTCCGACGCCGAAGTCCTGCAGATCCGCGAAATGATCGACCGCGACTTTATGGTCGAGGGCGATTTGCGGCGCGATGTCGCGATGAATATCAAGCGGCTGATGGATCTTGGCTGCTATCGCGGGCTGCGTCACCGCCGCGGCCTGCCGGTGCACGGCCAGCGCACGCACACCAATGCCCGCACGCGCAAAGGCCCCTCCAAGCCGATTGCCGGTAAGAAGAAATAACCAATTGCCGCCGCTGATGCGGCCGATGACCTAAGGACGATATGGCATGGCAAAAGAAAAAACGCGCGTTCGCCGCCGCGAAAAAAAGAACATCACCTCGGGCGTGGCGCATGTGAACGCCTCGTTCAACAACACCATGATCACCATCACCGACGCGCAGGGCAACGCGATCTCCTGGTCCTCCGCCGGCACGATGGGCTTCAAGGGCTCGCGTAAATCGACGCCTTACGCCGCTCAGATGGCCGCCGAAGATGCAGGCCGCAAGGCGATGGAGCATGGCATGAAGACCATCGAGGTGGAGGTCAGCGGGCCTGGATCGGGCCGTGAGTCCGCCCTGCGCGCCCTGCAATCCTGCGGCTTTCAGGTCGTGGCGATTACCGACGTGACCCCTATACCGCATAATGGCTGCCGGCCGCGCAAGCGCCGCCGCGTTTAATCGGGCCGACATTCGGAAGCGCATAGGCGTTCACCGAATGCCGCTTTCGAGTTTCATTGAAGAATTCGAGCTGCCAGTCCGTGCTGGCGCACTGCTTATAAGAACGAGGCTCTCCGTGCTGCAGAAAAACTGGCAAGATCTCATCAAACCCGCCAAACTGAGCGTGACCTCCGGCCGCGACCCCAAGCGCCTCGGCACGATCGTGGCGGAACCGCTGGAGCGCGGCTTCGGCCTGACGCTCGGCAACGCGCTGCGCCGCGTGCTGCTGTCCTCGCTTCAGGGGGCCGCTATCACCAGCGTGCATATTGACGGCGTGCTGCACGAATTTTCCTCCATCGCCGGCGTGCGCGAGGATGTGACGGACATCGTTCTCAACATCAAGGAAGTTGCCCTGCGTATTCATTCCGACGGCGTGAAGCGGATGGTCCTGAAGAAGGAAGGTCCGGGCGTCGTGCTGGCGCGCGATATTGAGGCTGGCGCGGATGTCGACATCCTCAATCCAAACCATGTGATTTGCACGGTCGATGAAGGCGCGACGGTCCGCATGGAATTCACCGCTTCGCTCGGCAAGGGCTATGTCGCCTCGGAACGCAACCGTCCGGAAGACGCCCCGATCGGCCTCATCCCGGTCGACAGCCTCTACAGCCCGGTGAAGAAGGTTTCCTATCGCGTTTCCAATACCCGCGAAGGCCAGATTCTCGATTACGACAAGCTGACGATGGAAATCGAAACCGACGGCTCAATTGTGCCCGAGGATTCCGTGGCGCTCGCCGCGCGCATTCTTCAGGACCAGCTCTCGATCTTCGTCAATTTCGAGGAGCCGCGCAAAGAGGTCCGCGAGGAGCGCACGCCGGATCTGGAGTTCAACGCCGCGCTGCTTAAAAAGGTGGACGAGCTGGAGCTGTCCGTGCGCTCGGCAAACTGCCTGAAGAACGACAACATCGTCTATATTGGCGACCTCATTCAGAAGACCGAGGCGGAAATGCTTCGCACCCCGAACTTCGGCCGCAAATCGCTGAACGAGATCAAGGAAGTGCTCGCCGGCATGGGGCTGCATTTAGGTATGGACGTCCCGAATTGGCCGCCGGATAACATCGAAGAGCTGGCCAAGCGTTTCGAAGATCAATATTAATGGCGGGCGGCCAAGTGCCGCCGACCGCCAAGCGAAGGAACCGAGGACAGTCGCATGCGCCATCGCAATTCAGGCCGGAAACTGAACCGGACCGCCGAACATCGCAGCGCGCTGTTCGCCAATATGGCGGCGGCGCTGATCAAGCATGAGCAGATCGTAACGACGCTGCCGAAGGCCAAGGATCTTCGCCGCGTCGCCGAACGCTTGATTACATTGGCAAAGCGCGGCGATCTTCATGCGCGCCGGCTTGCCGTCGCCCGCCTGCGCGACCAGAAGATGGTGGCCAAGCTGTTCGACACGCTGGGACCGCGTTACCAGAATCGGGCCGGCGGATATACGCGCGTGCTGAAAGCAGGCTTCCGTTATGGCGACAGTGCGCCCGTCGCCGTGATCGAGTTTGTCGACCGGGACGAGAGCGCGAAGGGGCAGGATTCTGGACCTCCCCAAAACGCCGGTGAAGACGCTAGAGCAGCCGCCTGACCGGGCACGTGGCGTGATGGCGCGTTGATGCCTGGCCTTGAGTTTGATAGGGACAGCACGATATGCGGTCCAAAGCAGACCGGGGCAGGGGCCTTGACATGATATGGCGCATTCGGACGCCTGATTGGCGGATAGCGGCAGCAGCCTTGGTTGGAAGCGCTGCCCTCATATTCGCTCCGGCCTTGAACGCCCAGGATGGTCTGCCTGGTGCGGAAAAAATCGTCCCGCGCAACCGCGCCGACCTCAGCTTCTCTTATTCGAAAATCGTCAAGCAGGCAGCGCCAGCGGTCGTCAACGTCTATGTGCGCAGCCAAACGCGCAGGGAACGCTCGCCCTTCTCCGACGACCCGTTCTTCCGGCGCTTTTTCGGCCAGGATTTCGGCGCGGGCCAAAGACCGCAAAGTTCGCTCGGCTCCGGCGTCATCGTCTCGCCCGATGGCCTCGTCGTCACCAACAATCACGTGGTGCAGAGCGAGGGCGAGGCCGCCATCAAGGTGGCGCTGGCCGATGCCCGGGAATTTGAGGCACGCATCATTCTGCGCGACGAGCGCACCGATCTGGCCGTGCTGCGCATCGAGGGCGCGGAAAAGGATTTCCCCTATCTGCCCTTCGCCGATTCCGATGCACTCGAAGTCGGCGACATCGTCCTCGCCATCGGCAATCCGTTCGGCGTCGGCCAGACCGTCACCAGCGGCATCGTGTCGGCGCTGGCGCGCACCCGCGTCGGCATTTCCGACTATCAATTCTTCATCCAGACCGATGCCGCGATCAATCCGGGCAATTCCGGCGGCGCGCTGGTCGACATGAACGGGCGCCTTGCCGGCATCAACACGGCGATCTTTACCCGCAGCGGCGGGTCGCAGGGCATCGGCTTTTCCATCCCGTCCAATATGGTGCGCGTGGTGGTGAATTCCGCCCTGCGCGGCGGTAAGGTCCAGCGGCCCTGGCTCGGCGCGGAGCTTGAAGCCGTCACACCCGACATCGCCCGCGCCATCGGGCTGGACCGCCCGTCCGGCGCCATCGTCGAACGCGTGACGGCAGGCGGTCCGGCGGCCAAGGCGGGCCTCAAACCAGGCGATGTGATCCTGTCCGTCGATGGGCGCGATGCAAGCGACGCGCAGGCCGTGCTCTACCGTTTTGCCACGAAGGGCGTCGGCAGCGATGCTGAAATCGCGATCATTCGAGGCGGCGAGCCGCGCAAACTCAGCATCGCTCTCATCGCGGCGCCGGAAACACCACCGCGTGACGCCAGGCAAATCGACGGCGTCAATCCCTTCGCCGGCGCGACCGTCGCCAATCTGTCGCCCGCGCTGGCCGAGGAAATGTCGGTCGAAGACGCCTCGGGCGTCGTCATCGTCGAGACGCAAGCCTATTCTACGGCGCGGCGGATCGGACTGAAGCCCGGCGACATCATCGTGCGCCTGAACGGCAAGGCGGTCGCGAGCGCCAAAGACCTTGCCGACATGGTCAAGCCGCAAACGCGCAGTTGGGACCTGACAATCCGGCGTGGCGGCGAAGAATTCCGCTCCTTTCTGAGGAGTTAGCGGCATCAGCTGTCATACGCCGCCCCAGGCGCCTCTTGCGGCTGTCGCGCCGCCGGCACTATCTTAGCTGATGGCCACTCTGTTCGAAGCTGCGGGCATGGAAAACAGCGCGCCGCGCCCGCTTGCCGACCGGCTGCGCCCGCAATCGCTCGATGAGGTCGCCGGGCAGGACCATCTGCTCGGCCCCGATGGCCTCCTGCGGCGCATGCTTGGCAAGGGCGGGTTGCGGTCGGTGATTTTCTGGGGGCCGCCCGGCACCGGAAAAACTACGGTTGCCCGGCTGATCGCCAAACAGGCAGGGCTGCATTTCGAGCAAATCTCCGCCATCTATTCCGGCGTGCAGGAGCTGCGCAAGCTGTTCGACGCCGCGCGCGATCGGCGCCGAATGGGTCTGGGAACCGTCCTCTTCGTCGACGAAATCCACCGCTTCAACCGCGCCCAGCAGGACGGCTTTCTGCCCGTCATGGAAGACGGCACAATCATTCTCATCGGCGCGACCACGGAAAATCCATCCTTCGAGCTGAACGGCGCGCTCTTGTCGCGGGCGACGGTCTTGGTGTTCCGGCGGCTCGACGAGGCAGCGCTCGATGGCTTGCTCGCGCGCGCGGAGACGCTTGAAAAGCGGCCCCTTCCCCTCACCCCGGAGACCCGCGAGCGGCTGATCGGCATGGCCGACGGCGATGGCCGGACCGTGCTTAACCTGGCTGAAAGCGTCTATGCGGGGACCGAAGCCAGCGCCGATCGCTTGAGCCCCGAAGACCTCGTCCAAATCGTGCAGCGCCGCGCCCCGCTCTACGACAAGAACCGTGACGGCCATTACGATCTGATCAGCGCCCTGCATAAATCCGTGCGCGGCTCCGATCCCGACGCGGCGCTCTATTGGCTGGCGCGCATGCTGGCGGGCGGCGAGGATCCGCTCTATATCGCGCGCCGGCTGGTGCGCATGGCGGTCGAGGATATTGGTCTGGCCGACCCGCAAGCACTCGTACAAACGAATGCCGCCAAGGACGCCTATGATTTTCTCGGCTCGCCGGAAGGCGAACTGGCGCTCGCCCAGGCGACGCTCTATCTGGCGACCGCGCCGAAATCGAACGCCGCCTATGTCGCGTTCAAGCGGGCGACCCGCGCCGCCAAGGACCACGGCTCGGTGGCCCCGCCCAAACATATCCTCAATGCGCCGACCCGGCTGATGGCCGAGCAGGGCTATGGCGACGGCTATCTTTACGACCCCGACACGCCGGAGGGGTTTTCCGGCCAGGACTATTTCCCCGAAGAGCTGGATCGCGATAGCTTCTACCAGCCGGGCCAGAACGGCGCGGAAAAGGAGATCGCCAAACGCATGGCGGCCTGGGCGAAACTGCGGCGGGACAAAAGCCAAGGCTAACCGCCAAGCGGCTTATGTAATTTTCCCAGCCATGCTATAGGCGCAGCATCGGCTTTCGAGGGAAAGTGCATGGTTTCGTTCAATGAACTTTGGGACAATCATCCGACCAATAATGGCGAGCAATATCCTTGCCGCACCTTGGGCATCGCCAATTTCGACAATCAATGCGCCATCCGCATGGGCGTCTGCCTGAAGCGCGCGGGCGTGCCGGTCGGCGATGTCCGCGGCGCGATCACCTGCAACCAGGCCGCGCTCACCAATCACCCGGGCGAGGACATGCATTTCATCCGCGCGAGGGAATTGGCCACCGCCCTGCGACGCGGAGGCATTCCGGGCATCGGGCCGGTCTACAGCCTGACCAAGCCGGATAATTTCGCCGACGAGCTGGATGGGCGCAGGGGCATCATCTTCTTCAGCGGCTATTGGTGGCGCATCACGGACACCACCCGGCCGACGGGCGACCATATTGACCTGTGGAACGGCTGGCGGACCTCGGCGAAGATGCTGTTCCCCTGGTTCGGCTGGCTCGGCGGCTATAACAAGTCCAGCGAGATTTGGTTCTGGGAGGTCAAATGAGGGTTATTTTCGCGATCGTCTTCGCCGTGATCCTTGGCCTTGTGGGCGCGCGCTTCGCCGGCTGGTTCGTCGACTGGCTTTTGGGCACGCAGACCTTCGTCAGCCCGGATCAAGTGGCGCAGTTCGACACTGTGGCGCGCATCGGGGTCACCGTAGCCGCGATGCTTATAGGCGCGATTGTCGGCGTGCTGCTGGCGAGCCGATTGAAACACCGCGTGATCCAGCGCGAATCCTAGAGCAGAATTGGGTTAGTGGACTCGTCGGCGCCGTCAGTTCAGTCGTCATCCCCGCGAAAGCGGGGATACAGTATTCCACCGTAACTTCAATTGGCTACTGGATTCCCGCTTTCGCGGGAATGACAAAGAAAGAAGCGTTGCGGGCAAGTTTTCGACGTTTCCAACTGAAACCAATTCTGCTCTAGACTTGGCAGTCTCATCATGAAACTTGTCCTCCTTGCCGCAATAGGCGGTGCGCTTGGGTCCGCCGCGCGCTATCTCATGACTGTCGGAGCCAATCAGCTTTTCGGCCCCGCTTTTCCTTGGGGAACCCTCGCGGTCAATATCCTTGGCTGTTTCGTGATGGGCCTTGTGGTTGCGCTCGGCGCGCTTAAATTGAACCTCACCAACGAAATGCGAGTGTTCATCGCGACCGGCATTCTCGGCGGCTTTACTACTTTTTCGGCCTTTTCGCTGGATTTTGCTTTGCTCTTCGAGCGCAAGGATTATGGTCTGGCCGGACTTTATCTGGCCGGTTCCGTCGGTCTGTCGATCCTGGCGCTGTTCGCCGGGCTGATTGTGGTTCGCACATGGCTGACGTAACGGGTGACATCAAGCAGGTTAAGGCGACGGATTCCGGCATCCGGCTGGACCGCTGGCTGAAGGCCAATTTCCCGTCCCTGCCGCATGGGCTGATGCAAAAGCTGCTGCGCACCGGACAAATCCGCGTCAATGGTGGGCGGGTCAAGCCGGACACGCGGCTGGACACTGGCGACGAGGTGAAAGTGCGCCGCCTCGGCGATTTCAGTGAGGCCGATGTGAAAGGCGGGGAGGGCGTCGAGCGTCCATCGCTGCGCGCACCGCAGGGCGTCTCCAAGGCCGACCGGACGTTCATTGAAAACCTTATCTTGTATGAGGACGACGAGATGCTCGTCCTGAATAAGCCCTATGGCATCGCGGTTCAGGGCGGCACCAACACCAAGCGACATATCGACGGGATGCTCGCCGGCATGGAGAACCGCTTCGGCGACCGCCCGCGCCTCGTCCACCGGCTCGACCGCGACACCTCCGGCGTGCTGCTCGTGGCTAAAACGCGGGCCGCCGCGAGCAGCCTCGGACGGCTGTTTCAGACCCGCTCTGTGCAGAAGATTTACTGGGCGCTGCTCAAGGGCATCCCCAAGCCGCCGCAAGGCAAGGTCGAGGCCGCGCTGGTGAAAGCCTCCGGACCCGATGGCGACAAGGTGCGCAAGGCGCTGCCCGGCGAGCAGGATGTCGCGCAGGGCGCGGTAACGCATTATTCCGTCATCGATCGGGTCAGCACGAAGCTGGCCTGGGTGTCGCTGAAACCGGTGACCGGCCGCCAGCATCAGCTCCGCGCGCATATGTCGATCATCGGCAATCCGATCGTCGGCGATCAAAAATACGAGGGTCACGAGGGCCTGCCCGTCGACGGCCTGGAAATGAAGCTGCATTTGCACGCCCGCCGCCTGATCGTGCCGCGCGGCAAGGGCGCGCCGCTCGACGTGACCGCGCCGCTGCCGGATCACATGCGCGCAAGCTGGGAGATGCTCGGTCTCGATCCGGAACGCTACGACGGGGGAGATGATTTGTGAGGCTCATCATTTTCGATTGCGATGGCACGCTGGTCGACAGCCAGCATATGATCGTCGCGGCCATGACGACGGCCTTCATTGCAAACGGCCTGACGCCGCCGGAGCGCGGGCATATGGTCCGCCATGTCGGCCTCTCGGTTCCCGAAGCCATGTCCGCTATGACCGGTGTCGCGGGCGGCGCTTCGATTATCAAGCTTAGCGCGGATTACCGCGCCGCTTTTTCGGCGCTGCGCAAGGCAGCGAACATTGCCGACCCGATGTTCCCGGGCGCACGCGAAAGCCTTCTGGCGCTTGCCGCCCGTGACGACGTTGCGCTGGCCATCGCGACGGGCAAATCGCGGCGCGGCCTCGATGCGTTGTTGGAACGGGAAGGGCTTGCCAGCGTTTTCATGACGATTCAGACGGCGGACGATGCCCCCTCGAAGCCGCACCCCGCCATGATCCATCAGGCGATGGATGCCGTCGGCGCCAATCCAGCCGAGACCGTGATGATTGGAGACACGACCTTCGACGTCCTGATGGCGCGGGCCGCGTCCGTGACCGCCATCGGTGTGAGTTGGGGCTATCATGACGCAGCCGAGTTGACGCAGTCCGGGGCTGTGGCCGTCGCCGGCGATTTCCGCGAGCTTGTCGGCTTGGTGCTGCCGGGTGAACGCATGGTTGCCGCATGAAGAATGGCTCTCACTTGAATGCCGTTGGCCCGCGCCGTTTTTACGCCACCGTGTCGACGGAAGCCGGGCCGGGCGGTTGGCGGATTTTGCTCGACGGACGCAGCGTCAAGACTCCCCGCCGGGCCGAGCTGGTTCTACCGACCCTAGCGCTCGCTGATGCAGTCGCGCAGGAATGGCGTGCCCAAGGAGCCGAAATCGATCCGGCGACGATGCCGCTCACCAAGCTGGCAAACACCACGCTCGATGCCGTCGCGCCCAATCACGCCGCCGTCGCCGAGGACGTGCTGGCCTTCGCCGCGCGCGATCTGCTGTGCTACCGCGCCTCAAGCCCCAAAAGCCTCGCCGAGCGCCAAAGCGCCGCCTGGGACCCGCTCCTGGCTTGGGCCGAGCAGCATTACGGCGCGCGCCTGATCTGCGGCGAAGGCGTGATGCCGCTCGACCAGCCGCGCGCCAGCCTTGCCGCACTGCGCACCGCCGTAACGTGCTTTGACAGCTTCGGGCTCACGGCGCTGCACGTCATGACCACGCTGACCGGCTCGGCTCTGATCGCGCTCGCTCATAGCGCCGGGCGGCTGACGCTGGAGGACGCTTGGGCCGCCGCGCATATAGACGAGGATTTCCAGATCGGCGATTGGGGGGAGGACGGCGAGGCGAGGCGGCGGCGCGACGCTCGGTTTGCCGAAATGCTGGCGGCATCGGCGTTTCTGAGCCTGAGCCGCAAAGGCTAGCTCGGCTATGCTATCCCATCCACACGTCGCCCCGGCCTGTGCGCCGGGGCCTATTGGCCTAACCAACAACATCACATTTGAAGCGATGAGAGTGGCTCCCGGCTCGCCGCTTTGCGGCGTCCGGGATGACGTCGGTGTATGATCACGGACTACGAGAGACGAAGCGTGACGTCCGTTGCAGGCGCGGAGGGCACCATGCTGCAAATCATTCACACCGCCCGAAACGTCGCGCTCGCCCGCGCGATGGATGCGCCATCGGCGGTAATCAGCGCATCGACAAAGCCCATCGACCGCCCCGCCTTGATGACGCGTGGCTCGATCAGGAGCCACTGGCCAATTTGCGCCGTTGCCGCGTAGTCAATGCTGAGGCTGACGGTCACGGCCGAGCTTAGCTCGCTGCCTTGCGCCTTTGCGGCAACGCCATAGGACAGGCCCATCGCATTATCGGCAAGCGCGGCGATCACCCCGCCGTGCACGAAGCCACGCGAATTGCAATGCTCTTCCCGCAGCCAGACGCCGATTTGAACCGCGTCGGGCAGCATTTGAGAAAACAGTGGCTCCCACGGATCGGTGACCCGGCTTTTCTTGAAATGCGGCTGAAACCCTTGCGGCGCAGCTTGCGACATGCGGCACTCCTCACAGTAGTTTAAGACGATGCCACCGCTCGCGTGATCGCGGTCGTCTGTGCGTCGAGTTTGCGGATCGCCGCAATCGAGGCGGCGGCTTCCACATGCATCAGCATGTGGCCCGCGCCCTCAAGCCGCTGAAGCTCGGCGGCGGGCATGGCTTTCAGTGCGCTAAGGTGGAATTCCGCCGGAAGCACGGTATCCTCCGAGCCGAACAGGCAGATGACCGGCGCCGTGATCTCGCCATAGCGCCCCTCAATCTCCTCAACCGTCTGCCGCGACGCGGTAAAATCCTTGAAATTGGTGACGATGCTTTTCGGCCTGAGACCGAGCAGCGCGCCGCTCGCGATGGCGAAATCGGCCGGCGGGCGCTGAGGCGCGAACACTTCGGCCGTCACCCCCGGCCCGCGCTTGATCGCCGCCGGCACGCCGATCGTCCAGGCGATCAAATGCTGGAACGGAGGCCACGAAACTTCGAGGCTTTTGAACATCGGCGGCGCGTCGTCTTGCGCACCGGCCAGCGGGGCCAGCAGCACATAGCCGCGCGCCTTACCAGGATGAAACACGGCGTGCGCCAGCGCCACCGATCCGCCGAGCGAATGACCCACGATTAGCGGATCGGCGATGCCGAGTGTGTCGAGCAGCTTCTGGATGATCGCCGCTTGTGTCTTAGTCGCCGCGTCGGCGCCGGACGGCCGCCCGCTATAGCCGCAGCCGGGACGGTCGATCGCGATGACCCGGTTGGTCTTTGCGATCTCGTCGAGGATCGTGCCGGTATAGTGCCGCAGGGTTCCGCCCAGTCCGTGGATCATCACCACCGGCGGCCCTTGGCCGCGATCGAGGAAATGCATCGCGGCTCCGTCAACCTCGATGAAGCGTCCGATCGCGGGCACCGCTTGTTCCACCCGGCGCGCCGTCCGCAGAGCGCCGTAGGCCAGCGCCGCAACGATAATCGCGATTGCGCTCAGCGCTGCTGCAATGATCCAGATCAGCATCATCATCCCCGGTTTGAGTCGTCGCTCTCGCAGCCTGTGACAAAACGAGCGCCTTTCGCGACCACTTAAATGGCAAATACGTTGCCCTACGGCTTGCACCGAGAGAAATATTGCCCGCCAATGGCCTATTGGCTGTGATGTCCCCCGTGACCATGATCCATTTTATCGTGGTTCATGCCGCCGCCCGGAGCCTTGGACGCCACCACCGCCTCGACGGCGATCTCCTCACCCGAGCGGAAGCTGAACCGCAGCGGCACGGTCGCCCCCTCCGCCACCGCCGCCTTCGGGCCGATCAGCATCAAATGCATGCCGCCTGGCGAAAATTCGACCTTGCCACCCGCCGGAATTTCGACCGACTCAAGCCGCTGCATGGTTGCAACGCCGTTGGTGACGCGGGAGATGTGAAGCTCAACGCGCTCGTAATTGCCGCTGGTCGCCGCAATCAGCTCCTTGGCGTCGCCGCCCTCATTGGCGATGCTCAGATAGCCGCCATGTGTTTTGATGGTGGCAGGCGCGGAACGGATCCAGGCCTTGGTGACCTTAAGCTCGTCTTGCCCGGCGAGCGCGGGAAGCGCGCCAGTCAGGGCGATCGCCAGAATGAGCGAGGCGAGGCCCTTTGGAATCAGGTTTCGAATGCACATCGTGACGCTCCGTTGGCTTGCACATCGGTTGATGGACTATGGCTGATAAGAAAATGCCTTGCCAGCCAGAATGGAGAGGCCTTGCTAATATAAACGCAGCGCGCGCCGTGCATGCCGAGCGGATTGACGCGAGCCATGATTAGCCGCGATTAAGTGGATGTTTCCGCAAGCTGCCGCGTGATATGCAACGGGCCGTGACTGAATAGGGGTCGGAAGCCATGAAAGAGGTTGTCGAAGAACTGGCGCGGCGGCGCGCGAATGCCCGTCTCGGCGGGGGCGAAAAGCGGATCGAGGCGCAGCACAAACGCGGCAAGCTGACGGCCCGAGAGCGCATCGAGCTCCTCCTCGACGACAAATCCTTCGAGGAATACGGCATGTATGTCGAGCATCGCTGCCACGATTTCGGCATGGATGTGAGCAAGTTCCCCGGCGACGGTGTGATTACCGGCTGGGGCACGATCAATGGCCGCACCGTTTATGTCTTTGCCAAGGATTTCACGGTGTTCGGCGGCTCGCTGTCGGAGGCGCACGCCGAGAAGATCACCAAAATTCAGGACATGGCGCTGCGCGGCCGCGCGCCTATCATCGGCCTGTTCGATGCGGGCGGCGCACGCATCCAGGAGGGCGTGGCGGCGCTCGGCGGGTATGGCGAAGTGTTCGTGCGCAATGTGTTGGCCTCGGGCGTCGTGCCGCAGATTTCCGTGATTATGGGGCCGTGCGCTGGCGGTGACGTGTACTCGCCGGCGATGACGGACTTCATCTTCATGGTGAAAGACACCAGCTATATGTTCGTCACCGGCCCGGATGTCGTCAAAACAGTGACAAATGAAGAGGTGACGGCGGAAGAACTGGGCGGCGCAAGCATCCACACGACGCGCTCCTCGATCGCCGACCACGCGTATGAGAACGACGTCGAATGCCTGCTGCAAATGCGCCGGCTGATGGATTTCCTGCCCGCCAACAACCTATCCGGCGTGCCGTTCTTGCCGACGCGCGATCCGCATGACCGGCCGGAGCCGTCGCTCGACACGCTGATCCCCGATAATCCGAACAAGCCGTATGACATCAAGGAACTGATCATTAAGGTCGCCGACGAAGGCGATTTTTTCGAGATCCAGGCCGCTTATGCGCGCAATATCGTCACCGGCTTTGGACGCATCGAAGGGCAGACCGTGGGCATCGTCGCCAACCAGCCAATGGTGCTCGCAGGCGTGCTCGACAGCGACGCCAGCCGAAAGGCCGCGCGTTTCGTGCGCTTTTGCGACTGTTTTAACATTCCGATTGTCACCTTCGTCGACGTGCCCGGCTTCCTCCCCGGCACCGCGCAAGAATATGGCGGGCTGATCAAGCACGGGGCGAAACTGCTTTTCGCCTTTGCGCAGGCGACCGTGCCCAAGGTGACGGTCATCACACGCAAAGCCTATGGCGGGGCTTACGACGTGATGTCCTCCAAACATATTCGCGGCGACGTCAACTACGCCTGGCCGACGGCCGAGATCGCGGTGATGGGGCCGAAGGGCGCGGTGGAAATCCTCTACCGCTCCGAATTGAACGACCCGGCCAAGATCGCCGAGCGTATCAAGGAGTATCAGGACCGGTTCGCCAATCCGTTCGTGGCCGCCGAGCGCGGCTATATCGACGAGGTCATCATGCCGCGCAACACGCGCGCGCGGATTTCACGGGCGCTGAACATGCTGCGGAATAAGACGGTCGAGGACCCGTGGAAGAAGCACGACAATATTCCGCTTTAAGCTGGGGGGCTGCAATGCAAATGGCCGCGACAATTCTCACCGGGCTCGTCCTGGCGATCCATATCTACATCGTGCTTCTCGAAACCGTCTTGTTCCGCTCGCGCGGCGTAAAGGTTTTCGGGATTCCGCCCAACCGCGTCGAAGAGATGGCGCCGGTGATGTCCAATCAGGGATGCTACAATCTATTCCTGGTGGCGGCGCTAGCCTTGGGCCTTTTTTACCCGGACCCAAAAATCGCGGAAGCCTTTACGATATTCGGCCTCGCTTGCGTGATTGTTGCCGGCGTTTGGGGCGCAGCGACAGTCATGCTCCGCATCCTCTTCATCCAGGCACTCCCGGCGGCGCTTGCGCTGACCGCCTTCCTTTTGGCGTGACGCGGGATAGGCAATGCAGTTAAGCCCGGCTAGGCGCTGTCCAACAGCTGAACTGCGATCCCCGGCTGCATTTGCGCGACCTTCGTAAGCCGCCTGTCGGCGGTTACGAGCGGCGCGCCTTCCTGCTCAGCAAGTGCCACATAGAAGCAATCGTGAATCGGGTGGCCGATGGTGATCGCAATGCTCAACGCGGGTGCGGCAAGGCTCGAAAGCGGCACGAAGCGGTCGATGCGCAACAGCATGTTTCGCATGATGGCGTCTGCGTCATCGGTGCTGATTAAGCCCGCGCGCGTATATTTCCAGATCGCGCTGCCGGTTTCGGCGTAAATCAAATCCGGTGCGATCAACTCTTGCTGGCTCGCGGCGATCAGGCGCGCCGCTTGCCAGCCGGGCTGCTCGAAATACCATTTGACCGCTACGCTTGCGTCGATGACCAGCGTCATCGGGAGTCGCGGTCGGCGCGGATCAAATCCGTCGCGTCAAGGCTGACCGGGCCGATACGCTGTCTGATGCGGTCCATCTCGGCGAGAATGTCTTCGCGGGACGGTTTTGCGGCCTCGAACAGGATCGTTCGAACCGTATGTTCAAGGGACTGATTGGCAAGCCGCGCCCGCTCCTTCAGCCGCGCGATCACTTGGTCATCCAAATTTCGAACAATGATCTGGCCCATCGAAACCTCCGTGCTATCACGATGATAGCAAATAGAGGTGGGGTGCGAAAGGGCGATGGCACGACGCCTTGGTGCAGCTCGTCTACCGCCGTTGCGGTTCGAGATTTTCGCCCTTCACCCATCCGGCTATGCCGAGGTAGCGGATGTGGCACCAATCGTCATCGCAGCCGCCAATCGGGACGATGCCGGTCGCGTAGGATGGGATTTGACCGATCACGGCCGCGTCCGCATTCGGATAGTCGAGCACGTCGAGGGGGTTCCACAACGCCAAGCCGCTCACTTGAAAGCTCTGCGAGGATTCGACCGACACATCGGCCAGATGACGCCTCGCGACCCAGCCATTAGCATTTCCGTGGCGCACAAGGCACCAGCGGTCGATGCATTTACGTAAGCCTTCGACATCCTTGGCCCCGTTCGGGATCAACGCCACGATGGCCGAAACGCCATCCGGCTTCTCGCGCATCGGCAGCGCGTTTTGCCCGGAGAGGCCGGCGAGGGTGTAGGTTTTGATGTCGGTGTCGCCGAACGCCTTGGGCAGCGCCGCAGTGACGATCGAGGTCTGCGACGCGGTCGGCTCCGTCTTGTTCAGCGCCTTTTCATCAACGGCAGGATCGGCTTTGGCGGTCGCGGCGGTCGCGTCGCCCTCCGGCGCGGCGTCATCGGGTTTGATCATCGCAGTCCGCAGCCAGCCGACAAGCGCGCCGGAGCGCACATAGCACCAATTGCCGATGCAAACCCCCAGCCCCTCCACAGTCAGCGTATCTCCCGGCAGGCGTCCCGCGACTGACAGGGCCTCGTTCGGGAAGGCGTAGATCGGGATGGGGCGCTTATCCTCGTTCACGATATTAAGGGTTTTCTTGAGCGCCACGGGCTGCACTGTGCGGATTCCCGATGGCGCGGGACTTGGATCCGCCGCCGCGCTGTCATCCGGCGCGAGAAATCGCTGAAAGACCCAGCCTTTTTGCCCGCGAAATTCGATCGGACACCAATCATCGACGCAAGGGCCGCCGGACAGGCCGCGCGCGTCCCCTGGAATATAGGCCAATATTTTCGCCTGGTTGGACGCGCTCTGGCGTAAATGAATGCGCCCGGTTGGCTCGATATTAACGGCGCGCCAGCTCTCCGCGAACGCGACTCGGGGCGCTCCGGCGGACCACGCGGCGGTCAATGCCAGTGTGCATGCGGGAAGGACTGCAAGTCCACGCCACGCAATCATTCTTACGCTCCTAACGCAGCGCTGTCCGGCCCAGGCGGACAGCCGACATTGACGCAAAGCACCGACGACATTCCCGCTTTATATGGAGCACTTAACGAATTTTATTATTGTATGTTCGTTCGGTCGCGAGCGCCGCGACGGCCCTGCTGCGGGCGCGTCTTAAGCCTTGGTGCTCAAGACACAGTCGCCCGTGACAGAACCATGCCGCAAGGCGCAAAAAATGTGAATAAAATTGTAGGGACGGTTAACGTCCAAACTTAGGCGGTCTCCTCGAACAGCTCCCTGCCGATCAGCATTCGCCGGATTTCGCTGGTTCCCGCGCCGATCTCGTAGAGTTTGGCGTCGCGCAGAAGGCGGCCTGCGGGATAATCGTTAATGTAGCCATTGCCGCCCAGAATCTGGATCGCCTCCAGCGTCATCCAGGTGGCCTTTTCCGCCGCGTAAAGAATTGCGCCGGCCGCGTCCTTGCGGGTCGTCTCACCGCGATCGCAGGCGCGGGCGACGGCGTAGACATAGGCGCGGCAGGCGTTCATCGTGGTGTAGAGATCGGCGAGCTTGCCCTGGATGAGCTGAAACGAGCCGATCGGCTGGCCGAACTGCTTGCGCTCATGGACATAAGGCACGATCACGTCCATCGCCGCCTGCATGATGCCGAGTGGGCCGGCGGCGAGCACGACGCGCTCATAATCCAGGCCCGACATCAGCAGGCGCACCCCGCCATTGAGGCCTCCAACGATGGAGTCCGCCGGCAGTTCGCAATCCTGGAACACCAGTTCGGCTGTGTCCGAGCCCCGCATGCCAAGCTTGTTGACCTTGGGCGAGACGCTGAAGCCTGAGAAATCTTTCTCGATCAGAAAAGCCGTGATGCCCTGCGCGCCGGCCTCGGGATCGGTCTTGGCGTAGACGACCAGCACGTCGGCGTGCGGGCCGTTGGTGATCCACATTTTCGTGCCATTCAGCACGTAGCGATCGCCGCGCTTATCGGCGCGCAGCTTCATCGAGACGACATCGGAACCCGCGCCCGCCTCTGACATAGCGAGCGCGCCAACATGCTCGCCCGAGATCAGTTTGGGAAGATAGCGGCGCTTTTGCTCGGCCGTGCCCGCGCGGCGGATTTGATTGACGCACAGATTGGAATGCGCGCCGTAGGCGAGGCCGACCGAGGCGGACGCCCGGCTGACCTCCTCCATCGCCACGCAATGCTCCAAATAGCCAAGCCCCGAACCGCCGAACTCTTCTTCCACGGTGATGCCGTGCAGCCCCAAATCGCCCAGTTTCGGCCAGAGATCGCGCGGAAAGGTGTCGGTGCGGTCGATCTCGTCGGCGCGCGGCGCGATTTCGTTCATGGCGAAGGTGGTGACGGTGTCCCTTAAGAGGTCCGCGGTCTCGCCCAGATCGAAATTCAGCCCGCTCGGATAATTCTTTCCCGCTGATCGCGCCATCTTTTCGCTCGCTCCGCCGATACCCACTTGTTTGAGTCACAATAAACTTGCCCGTTTTTGGTGCAAGCTGGAAGAATAATGGGCCGCCGGGATTCGCCGAACCACACAAAGGAGCCTTCCATGGGCATGAGCATGTTTCCTAAGGCGACTGCGGCGGTGGTCTGCGCTGGCGTGGTTTTGAGCCTCAGCGGCCCGCTGACCGCCCAGACAGCGAAGCAGGAGCAGGCGCAAAAGCCCGCCGCTCAACCGGCGCCCAGCGAGCCCGCCCGAACGACCGTCACGGATAAAAAGGCGAACGATCTACTCGATGCCATTGACGGCCTGCTCAGCCGCACGGCGGAGGAGCGGGCGAAGCTGAAAGGTCTGCCGAGCCGCGAGACTTATGTGATCCCGCCGCTTTGGAAAGAGACGCGCGAGGATCGCGAGGATCGCATTCGCAAATTGCTCGATTCGGTGCTGGCGATCGTTTCGGATGCGCCCGTCGTCGAAATGCAGGGTAAGCTTCAGGACCACCGCCGCGCCATTGGCGAGATCAAGGACCAGATCACCGCTTTGCGCGAGCGGCGGATGCGCGCCCCCGAAGGCGGCCTGATCACTGGCATCCTGTCCGAAACGCAAAGCTCGATCGACGCCAAGATTGCCGATCTGCAAGCACGCATCACCTCCAATGAGGCGGCCATCGCGACGGTCAAGCTCGAGATTAAAGACGCGCTGGCGAAGTCGGGCGTCGAGATGAGCGATGCCCAGCTCGATCTGCTGCTCGACAGCGTGCTCGGCAGCGATCTCATCAAGCTGGTAACGGCGTTTCAGGCAGCGCGCGCGGTCGACGATCAGCTCGGCGTGCTGCTCAGCCAGTCGAATGAGGATGTGAAGGCGGCGCGGCGCTATTTCGCCATGCATGCGGCGCTGTTCGCCATGATGGTGCATGCGCAGGACATGCTGATCGAAAAGATCGACACGATTTACGTTACCAAGCTGCGCGGCATTCTGGGCGATATCCAGAAAACCCGTGACGCCAGCCGACGGCTGCTGTCGGAGCAAAACCGTGCGGATCAGAAGCGCGCGCTGGAAGCGAACGTCGCCGCGCAGAACTTTGCCGAAAAGGTTGCCAGCTTCTATCGCGACTATCTGCTGACGCAGCGCCGCCAGCTCGCCGAGGCCCGCGACCGCACGCTGCGCGATCTCGCCATCGCGGATAATACGTTCGCGACCGTTGAGGCGAGCTTTCAGCTACACGCATTGATGGAGGATGCGCGCACCTCGTTCGAGGCTCTGCAGCGGCTGGAAGCGCCCGGCTTCGATCAGGTGTTCCGCAATGAGACGCTTCGGAAGGAGTTCGAAAGCCTGACGCAGAAGCTGGGGCCGACGTCCTGAAGTTTGCCCCTAAAAAGGGTTCCAGGTCTGGCGTTCGGTAAATTTGAGATAGGCAAGATTGGCGCCAAGGCGCAGGCCGATGCCTGAGCGGATCGGCACCATGACCATGCTGCCTTTGCCCAGCACATTCAGGCCGACGCCGCCCGCCACATAGGCCGAGCCGCCGACACCGCTGAATCGGCCATAGATTTGAAACGGGTCTTCAAGATTGTAGACCAGGAAGAGCGCATTTGATCCCTCGGCGCCGACATCGTAGCCGAAAGAGGGACCCTGCCAATAGATCGGGCTTTCCGGCCCGGCCTTGCTATGCAACGAGCCTTTGCCATAGCGCAACCCAGCCAGGAGCGCGGCACCGCCTTCGCTCCCCTTGATGTAAGCATTGGGGCGGCCGAAACGCTGGAACGCGTAATTGACCGCACCCGCGAATTGCGCGCTGATCGTGCCGAAGACGCCGCGTCCGGCTTCCTGGATTTCAGCGATACTGTAGGTCGTCTCAGCCCCGTCGCTTGGGATCGGAAGCTGCTGCTGCTGATATCCATCCGGGGGCGGAGCGAGTGAGGTCGGCGGCTCCTGGGAGAGCGGTTCGGCGAGCGCCTCGCGGCGGTCGGGGGTGGGACGGGAAAGCGAAGGATCCTCCGGCGTCCAGTTCTTGGCGGTCTCGGCCGGCTCCCGGCGGCGCTCAGGCAGCGCGGGTTTTAACGCCGGGCGCTCTTTTTGGCCGGTTTCGACCGCAGGAGATTCAGGCTTATTCGGCCGCGTGTTGGTGGAGTTATCCGATGTGGGCGGCGGCGTTAGCGCAAGCCGGTCTTCTTTGGCGCCCGCTTCCGGCAAGCCAGCGGGCGGTTTGCCGGGCCCACGTGAGTCCGGCTGCGACGGCGCGCGTTGCCCGGGGCTGGCGGGCCGGTCAAGTTCAACGTCGGCCTTGGCGAGCATGTAGCCGGACTTTTGGCCCATCACGGTGAGCAGCCGGTCGCGCACCCGCTTCAGCTCTTCAAGCTTCTCGCAGGTGATTTTGTCGTTCGGCGTTTGACTGAGCGCGTCCATCTGGTTCACCAGCGCTTCGATCTCGCGGTTGAACTCGCTCATCTTGTCGTCCTGCAGCGCACTCGCCCGAGCTTCGATCTCGTCCTCGCTCAAGCCTTGCTTTTGGCGGACCGATTGTAGTTTTGCCTGCAAGCGCTGTGCGCCGCTTCCGTTCAAGTCTCGAAGCGCCTGGGCGGTTTGGTCGACTACGGCGCCGAAATCGGCCGCGGTGCAGGCCTCGGCCCTAGCGGCTGCCAGGCTGTGTAGAGCGAGCGCGCAAGCGAAAGCCGCAAGCGGCAAAATCTTCGATTGTTTCATGCTGCGCATGGGCTTGCCCGGCGGATGTTAAAGCCAGAATTCACGGTCATGAGAGTCAAACGCGTCACAGCGTCCGAGGTTCGGCCGCGGTCAGCGGATCGGCCACAGGCTTCCGCCTATCCCAAAACTATGGCGACATTGGCATTTCACGGCGATTCTTGCCCGCTGCGATTGTGCTTGGAGGCGCTTGCAAGCCGCGTTTTGCACAGTTTCCGGCAATTTTGCACCCGTGGCCGTGGCGTGAAATGGTGTTCATCCCGCCCAGCGATAGACCCATTTCTCCGTCAGCGGCTTGCCGAAGCGGCGGATATGGAAGGTGAGATCGGCGACCTTGTTGCCGTCGGGATGATACTCGATGCCGACGCGCTTGCCGTCGATATAGGGGTTAGGAGCAACCGTATAGGCCTTGATCGCACCGGCGCTGGCCGTCACCTCGTAATCCCAATGCTCGTCATCGGCGTCGGCAAAAAGTTGGCCGCCGGCAAAATCGATCAGAATGTAGCGGCTCCCCGACGGCAGACCGGCGCCGCTCCGCGTGCGAACCACCTGCGCGATGTTGCGTTCGCGCGGCTCGTGCCAGCACCATGTCAGCCGGTAGCGATATTCATAACTCCGGCCGGGCTCGATCGGCTCCTTCGGTCGCCAGAAGGCGACGACATTGTCGGCATATTCGGTGTTGGTCGGTAGCTCGATCAGGTCAATGCTGCCCTCGCCCCAATCCGAAAGCGGCTCGACCCAGGCGCTCGGGCGGCGTTCGTACGACGCATTAATGTCCTGATACTGCTCAAAATCCCTTTGCCGCTGCATGAGGCCGAAGCCGCCTGGCGATTTGTCGGAGAAGACCGAGTAGAGGATATGCGGGGCGGTGACCAGCGGCCGCCAGATCCAAGTCCCGTCGCCGGTGAGGAGGCTTAGACCGTCGGAATCGTGCACACGCGGCCGGATGTCGTCGCGGAAGGTGTGGTCCGCCGGGCCGAAGAAGAACATGCTGCTGAACGGGGCGATGCCCGGATTTTGGATCGGGCGGCGCGGATAAAGGTGGCATTCGACATCCATCACCACATCGACGCTGCGTCCCACCACGAAGCGGTAAGCCCCCGTGACGCTCTCGCCATCCAGCAAAGCGTAAACCGTGACCGTCTCCGCGCCTGGCGCGGGCGTTTCGACCCAAAAAGAGCGGAAGCTTGGAAATTCCTCGCCGCCCTCGCGGGCCGTGTTGATCGCGAGGCCGCGCGCGGACAGGCCATAAGTCTGGCCCTTGGCTTTGCCGCGGAAATAGCTGGCCCCTTGGAATACAAGAAATTCCTCGAAAATCTCAGGCTGGGACACCGGTCCGTGCAAGCGAAAGCCTGAGAATCCCGCATCGTCCGGCAACGGCACGCGTTGCTCTTCCGGGCCGAAATGGAACATCGACTTTTCGTAAGCGATTGGCGCGGCCCTCCCGTTTTCGACCAGGAAGACGGCGACTGGATCGCGATAAATATATCCGGCGTGGAACAGCTCGACGCGGAAATTGCGCGCTGTGCCATTCCAAATCGCCTTTTCAGGCTTGAATTCGATGTTTCTGTATTGATCGTAGTTCAGATTGGCGAGCGCGGGCGCCATGCCGCCGGCGGCCGGGCGAAAGGGTTGCGCCGACAGCGCTTTGGCGTTTTGCTTCAGCAAATCCCAGGAAAAATCCGTCGTCCCGGCCGTTTGCGCCAATGCCCTGAGCCGCCCGCCGCTGCCAAGCGCCGCAAGGCTGCCGAGGCCAGCCGCCATCAAAAATGCGCGTCGATCCATGCCCGTTCCTAACCTCACGCCGATTGGCTCAGGATCAATGCCAATTCCGATGAAAGCGCGCAAGCAGCGCTTGCGGCTGAACGGACGACTTAAGGCTGGATTTTGAGATCGTCCTCGAACATGTGCCCTGCATGGTCGCGTTTGGCGGCGAGATAGGCAACGTTTTGCTTGGTGAACCGGGCCTTGGCGCGATGGCTGGATACGACGTCGAGCCCGGCGGCTTGCAGCGCCGCCACCTTGGCCGGATTGTTGGTCAGCAGACGCACCTTGTGATAGCCGAGTTGTTTCAGGATCGCGGCGGCAAAGTCGAAACGGCGCTGATCGTGGTCAAAGCCGAGAATCTCGTCCGCATCGAACGTGTTGTAGCCGGCATGCTGCAGCCGGTAGGCGCGGATTTTGTTGGCGATGCCATTGCCTCGGCCTTCCTGATCGAGATAAAGCAGCACGCCGCCGCCATTTTCGGACATGAACTTCACGGTGCCGCGGAGCTGGTCGCCGCAATCGCATTTGAGGCTGGCGAACAGGTCTCCGGTTAGGCACGCCGAATGGAGACGTGCATAGACCGGCTCGCTCGCCTTCGGCTTACCGATCACGACGGCAACCTGGTCCCGCATGCCCTCGCCGCCGCGAAAGACAACGAACTCCGTGTCGCCGATATCCTCAAGCGGCACCGGGGCGCGCGAAACGATGCGCGGCGAGGTCAGCACGTGCTCGCGGTAATGTTTGACCGAAAGCGCGTCCAGCCGCACAAGCGAAGCCGTCGCTGCCCCGGGGCCGCCGCCGGGGAGGCGAATCACGATGGCCGCAGGCAACAGATAGGCAAGCCGGACCAGCTCCAGCGCCGCCTTATCGGCCTCGCCCGCCGCTTGCGGCGCGTGGCCGTTCAAATGCATCCCGGCATGGGCGACAAGTTCGTGGATGCCAGCGGCATTCATGCCGTTCAAGGGCACGATGCCCGGCTCGTCGGCAGGGTAGCCGAGCAACCGCAGCCTTGGTTGCGACAACACCAGTTGCGGCTCGGCGCTGCTGGCCGATTTGATCGCCGCAAGCACCTCATCGTCCACCGTTTCGGTGCTCATGACCAAGAAATCAGTCTCACCGGCGCTCAGCAGCACGGGTCGGCCGGACCGGATTTCGGCGAGAGCGCGCTCAACCGTCAATTCGTGCGGATCGCCCATCAGGCGCATCAATCTCTCGTCATGCATCTTTGTTTTCTTCCCCTTCGAGGCCCGCATGTACTAACACGGTTCCCGACCCAATTATTCTGTGCGTGATTGTAAACAAGGCGTGATCGGTTGACATCTTACGGCGACGGTCTCTCATTTATGATGAACGACGACCCAACAATGGCGCTCGAGCCGATCGCGGCTAGCGACCCCACGCGTCCCTATGTGGTGGCACAATTAGGACAGTCGCTCGACGGGCGCATTGCCACGCCTACCGGCGCCTCGAAATATATCAACGGACCCGCGGCCCTCGATTTTTTGCATCGCTTGCGCGCCTCAGTCGACGCCGTTGTGGTTGGCATTGGAACGGTCCTGGCTGACGATCCGCTCTTGACCGTCCGCCGCGTGGATGGGCCAAACCCGGCGCGCGTCATTATAGATCCGCATGGGCGGCTGCCGCACCGGTCTAAATGTTTAACTGATGATGGCGCGGCGATTTTTGTAGTGTCTTCAACGAAAAATAGCGCCTTACCCGCGGTTCGGACCCTTTGTGTCGCACCAGGACCGAATGGGATGGACCCTAAAGCGATCGTGCGTGTTCTATTCGAGGCAGGGCTAAGGCGTATCCTTGTCGAGGGTGGGGCGTCCACGGTATCGCGCTTTCTCGCCGCCGACGCGCTGGACCGGCTCTATTTACTGGTCGCGCCGCTATTGCTCGGGTCAGGACAAATAGGGCTGGCGCTGCCGCCAATCCGCGAGGTGGATGAAGCGCGGAGGCCGCTGACGCGGTGCTATGCGCTGGGAGGAGGCGATATGCTGTTCGATTGCTGCTTTAGCGATGATCAAGGAGAGGCCAGGATATGACAAGCGTCATGAACGAACGCGGAATTGCCGGCGCGGAAAAATATTCCGGCTTCGCCATGCTTTTGCATTGGGTGATCGCGGTTCTCATTCTTGGCATGATCCCCGTTGGGATTTACATGGCGCAGCTTGAGCCGGGTCCGTTGCAGGATAGTCTCTACAATATGCACCGCTCCTTCGGCGTCTTGGTGCTGTCGCTCATGCTCGTGCGACTCGCCTACCGGCTCATCCACGGCGTACCCGCCCCCGAGCCAAGCTTGACCACCGGCCAGCGCATTGGCTCAAACATCGTGCATCTGGCGCTCTACGCGTTGGTGATCACCCAGGCGCTGATCGGCTGGGTCGCGACGTCGGCCTATGGCGCGGCGATCTCGGTTTTCGGCCTGTTCACGCTCCCAGCCATCGTCGCCAAGGATGAGGCGCTCGCAACGCCGCTGTTTTTAGTCCATGACGTGCTTGGATTTACCATCGCCGGCCTCGTTGCCCTGCACATTACCGCTGCGCTCTATCATTTCGTGGTTCGCGGCGATCACGTGTTTCAACGCATGACGCCTTAGCGCGCCAAGGCGCATTTGCGCGCGGTTTAGTCCGGCCGCCAAACCGTTGGAAAGCGGCAATATTGCGCTTCGAATCGGCGCGGCTTTGTGTATTCTGCAGGCCCATGGCGCGATATATTTTCATTACCGGCGGCGTGGTTTCCTCTCTGGGAAAAGGCCTTGCATCCGCGGCGCTTGGAGCTTTGCTCCAGGCGCGCGGTTTCAAGGTGAGGCTGCGCAAGCTCGATCCCTATCTCAATGTCGATCCGGGGACGATGAGCCCCTATCAGCACGGCGAGGTGTTCGTCACTGACGACGGCGCAGAAACCGATCTCGATTTGGGCCATTACGAACGCTTCACCGGCGTTTCGGCGACTAGGGCCGATAATGTGACGACCGGCCGCATCTATCAAGACATTCTCGCCCGCGAGCGGCGCGGCGATTATCTCGGCGCCACCGTTCAGGTCATCCCGCATGTGACCAACGCGATTAAGGAGTTCATCCTTGCCGGCAATGACGATGTCGATTTCGTGCTGGTGGAGATCGGCGGCACGGTGGGCGACATCGAGGGGCTGCCGTTTTTCGAGGCGATTCGCCAACTCGGCAATGAGCTGCCGCGCCGGCACGCCGTCTATATCCACCTGACGCTCTTGCCTTACATCCCGGCGGCGGGCGAATTGAAGACCAAGCCGACCCAGCATTCGGTGAAGGAGTTGCGCTCCATCGGCATTCAGCCGGACATTCTGCTCTGCCGCTCCGACCGTCCGGTCCCGCCCGAGGAGCGGCGAAAGATCGCGCTATTCTGCAATGTGCGGGAGTCGGCTGTGATCCAAGCGCTGGACGTCGCCAATATCTATGATGTGCCGGTCGCCTATCACCGCGAAGGGCTCGACCGCGAGGTGTTGGATGCGTTCGGCATCGAAGCGCCAATGCCAGATTTGACGCGCTGGATCGAGATTTCCGAGCGCATCGCCAATCCCGACGGCCATGTGAATGTGGCGGTCGTCGGCAAATATACCGGCATGAGCGACGCTTATAAGTCGCTGATCCAGGCGCTCATTCATGGCGGCATCGCCAACCGCGTCGGCGTCAATGTTTCCTGGATCAATTCCGAGGCGCTGGAGGGCGGTTGGCCCGATGCCTTCGAAAATGTCCACGGCATTCTGGTGCCCGGCGGCTTCGGCGAACGCGGTACGGAGGGAAAGATCGAGGCGGCCCGCTACGCCCGCCTGCGACACGTGCCGTTTCTCGGCATTTGCTTTGGAATGCAAATGGCGGTGATTGAGACCGCTCGCCACGTCGCGGGCCTTAACGGTGCCAGTTCCACCGAATTCGGCGAGACGCCTTCGCCGGTCGTCGGGCTGATGACCGAGTGGATGCATGGCGATGCTTTGCAGAAGCGCCGGGCCAATGGCGATCTCGGCGGGACGATGCGCCTCGGCTCTTATCCGGCGCATTTGGAGCCGGGGAGTTTGGCGGCGCGCATCTATGGCTCATCGCAGATCGTCGAGCGGCATCGCCACCGTTACGAGGTGAACATGAATTACCGGCCGCAATTGGAGGCGGCGGGGATGAAATTCTCCGGTATCTCGCCCGACGGGATGCTGCCAGAGATCGTTGAAATCCCCAACCACCCGTGGTTCGTCGGCGTGCAATTCCATCCCGAACTCAAGTCGCGGCCGTTCGCTCCGCATCCGCTGTTCGCCGCGTTTATCGAGGCGGCGGTGGAGCAGAGCCGGCTGGTTTAGGGCGTGCCGGTAAAACGTTCTGCTGGCGCAATCCCCAAAGCCGAAATCCCCGCGCAAGCGGGGATCCAGTATTCCACAGCGATTTCCGGTATTTACTGGATCCCAGCCTGCGCTGGGATTTCGAACGGAGCCACGGTCCGGCGGCGGCGTATGTCATCAACTGACGTGTCTTGTTCCACGCTTCGGCCGCATCGGCCTTAAATCTTCCCACGCAGATGCGCCCGCCAGATCAGCCCGTAGCGTGCGAGCGGATTAAGCTGGACGATGTCGCGCAACGGATCGTGCGCGCGATCGTTCAGGCGCTTCAGGAATGGCTCGATCAGTGCGAGCGGCAGAAAAGCCGGACGCGCGCGGCGTGAGAGCTTCACCGCTTCCAGCCGGTACGCAGCCATCGCGGCCGATGCGCGCGCGCCAAGATCGCGGATGACGGCGCGCGCATCGTCATTGGTCGCGCCGCGCAGTATCGCCTCCGGATGCAGACCGTGCTTGGCCAGCACATCGCCTGGCAGGAAAACCTGTCCCCGCGCGGCGTGGTAGGGCAGGGCGCGCATCAGGCCCACTAGCCCATAGGCGATCCCGGCCTGCGTGGCTGCCCCATTCGCCTCGCCGTCGCTCCCCAGAATTTGCGCACCTAGTTCGAAGACGCTGCCCGCCGTCGCGCCGAGATAGTCGAGAAGCGCGGTAAAATTCGGCATTGGCTCGCGGCGAAGGTCGAAGGAGCGCGCGTCGATCATGGCTTCAAGCAACCGGCTTGGCAGGCTGTGCGCGTGGGCGGCGCGGGCGAGATCGCCCACCAACGGGTGTTCGGCCTCTCCGCTCGTCAGCGCGGCGGCGAGGGCCTCGCGCCACCATTGCAGCCGGATTTCACCGAGCTGCGGCTCGCTGACCTGTTGCGGAATGCGGGCGAGTTCGAGGTGAAAGGCGTAGAGCGCGAACAGATCGTCGCGCACGGCGTTTGGAGCAAGCAGGGTTGCCCAATAGCGATCCTGATCTCCGCTTCTGACCAGATTGCGGTTCGCGGCGGCGTTGGGGTACGTTAAATCAGCCACGATGGGGCACCCAGCGGTTGAAAGCTGGCTGGGGTAAAATTTTCAAGGCCGTAGTCGTCGAGGGCGCCTGGCGGGCGATGCGAAGCGCTTTCCTCAGGGTCATGCCGCTCAGGCGCGGCCGCGCGCCGGTCCGGGCCGCACGGTCGCGAGGCCGCTCCAATCGCGCTTTACACCAAGGACGTAAAGCAACGGCGCGGCGACGAAGAACGAGGTGTAGCTGCTGACCGCCATGCCGACGAGCATGGTAAAGGCAAAGCCGTGGATCACCTCGCCGCCGAATATGTACAGCGACAGGATCGCGATCAGCACGCAGCCGGCCGTGACCACGGTGCGCGACAGCGTCTCGTTTACCGAGAGGTCGATGAGCTGGTCTAGCGGCTTTTCCTTATATTTTCGCAGATTTTCGCGCACCCGGTCGAAGGTCACCACGACGTCGTTCACCGCATAGCCGATGAGGGTCAACAGCGCGGCGACCACCGTCAGGTCGAAGTCGATCTGGAACGCCGACAGGATGCATAGGGTGAAGGCGACGTCATGCAGCAGCGACAGGATGGCGCTCACGGAGAACTGCCATTCGAAGCGGAACCAAAGATAGAGAAAAATGCCGAAAGTGGACACCGCGAGGGCGATGACGGAGGACTCCAGCAGCTCCTGCGAAATGGCCGCGCCGACGACCTCCACGCGCCGCAACTCGATCCCCTCGCCGAGCGCGCCCTGGACCTTGGTGACCGCCGCTTGCTGGGCCGACTCGCCGCCGGGCTGTTCCTCGACCCGAATCATGATGTCGTTGCTGGCGCCAATCTCCTGGATTTGAACATCGCCGAGCGCAAGGTCTCCGAGCCGCGAACGGAGCACGGACAAGTCGGGCTTGTTTTGGGTAAAGCGCACCTCGACCAGCGTTCCGCCGCGAAAATCGATGCCGAAATTGAGACCCATGGTCGACAAAAAGCCGATGGTCAGCACGAGCAGGATAATCGTCTCGGCCAGCGCGATCTTGTAATGCGACACGAAGGAAAATTTCGTGCCCGCGGGGACGATTTGGACCGGCTTGAACGGGATCAGTCTCATAAAATTCGGCCTTATCAGATCGGAATAACCGTCGGCCGGGTCCAGCGGATCCATTCCGACACGAGATAACGGGTGATGGTGGTCGCGGTGAAAAACGATGCGAGGATGCCGATGCCGAGCGTCACCGCGAAACCGCGAACCGCCCCGGACCCGAGCCAGAACAAAATGAACGCCACCAGCAGACCCGTCATATTGGTGTCGGTGATGGTGTTATAGGCCCGCGCGAAGGCGGTCTCGATGGCCAGGATCGCCGATTTGCCGGAGCGCACTTCATCCCTGATGCGCTCATTGATCAGCACATTGGCGTCCACCGACATGCCCATCGTCAAAACGATGCCCGCAATGCCGGGCAGCGTCAGCGTCGATTGCAAAATCGACATCGCAGCCGTGACAAGCACAAGGTTGACGAACAGCGCCAGGATCGCGAACAGGCCGAACAGCCCATAGCCCGCGATCATGAACGCCGAAACCCCGGCAAAGCCAATCAGCACGGCGGTCTTGCCGGCTTGGATCGAGTCCGCGCCCAGGCTTGGGCCGACGGTGCGCTCTTCGATAATGTCGAGCGAGGCGGGCAGCGCGCCGGAGCGCAAAAGGATGGCCAGATTGCTCGCCTCCTGCACGCCGAAATTGCCTGAGATCTGTCCGGAGCCGCCGAGGATCGCCTCGCGGATGACCGGCGCGGAAATCACCTTGTCGTCCAGCACGATCGCGAACGGATAGCCGACATTCTCCTGCGTCACCTTGCCGAAGCGTTGCGCCCCCGACGAGTTGAAGCGGAAGGAGACGACCGGCTCCCTGGTCTGGTCGTCGAAGCCCGGCTGGCTGTCGACAAGGTCTTCGCCGCTGACGATCGAGCGTTTCTGCAAGAGGTAAGCCGGCTCGGCTGCGTCTTGCGACTGGTAAACGCCTGATCCCGGCGGCGGGTTGCCGGCCTGCGCTTCCGTGGCGCTCATGCTACGATCGACGAGATGGAAGGTGAGCTTGGCGGTCTGGCCGACCAGCGCCTTCAGTTCGCCGGGGTCGCTGAGGCCGGGAACCTGCAGCAGAATTCGGTCGCGGCCTTGACGCTGAATCGTCGGGTCGGTGGTGCCGAGGGCATCGACGCGGCGGCGGATGGTCTCGATCGCGGAGCCGACCGCTGAACTGATGCGCTCGTTCATGGCGACGGTGTCCGGCCGAATGAGGATGATGTTGCCCTCGCCGCGCTCGACTACGATGTCCGTGCCGGTATCGCCTAGAATGCTGTTTGAAACGGGCCGCGCAAGCGCCCGCAATTTGGTGAGCGAGGCCTCCAAATCTTCGGCATTGCGGATCGTCACGCGGACCTCGTCGCGCGTCTTGGCCAGGCCGGAATAGCCGACCCGCGCCTCGCGCAAGGTCTGGCGCACATCGCCGCTGATGGCTTCCAGCCAGTCGTCCTTCAGTTCCTGGGCGTTCATCTGCAGGACCAGATGCGAGCCGCCCCGCAGATCGAGGCCGAGCGGCATCCGCAACTGCATCCAGCTCGGAAGGTTCTGGAGCTGGGCGGGCGTGAACAGATTAGGAAGCGTGAAAAGGATGCCGCCGAGTGAAACGGCGGCGATCAGCAGAACCTTCCAGCGTTCGAAATAGAGCATGAAACCTTGCCTCGGCGCGGCGGCCGATTCTTCGGGATGGCGGCGGACTAAACGTCCTTATCGGCGTCCGCGCTGCTGGCCGCCGGGCGGTTCGCGCTGGCCGGTTTTGCCTTTGGGGCGGGTCGCTCCTCTTCGGCGTCGTCCACATCGGCGGCGAGGTCGTCATCGTCCCGCGCAATCGCCCGGCGCGCCTCGACGTCGCGGACATCGCCGCGCGTGCGCACTTCCGAGATGGTGCTGCGAATGACCCTGACGCGCACCCCTTCGGCCAGCTCGACCTGAAGCTCGGCGTCGCCGATCACCTTCGTCACCTTGCCGACCATGCCGCCCGCTGTCACCACCGTGTCGCCCTTCCGGATCGAGGCGATCATGTCCCGATGTTCCTTCAGCCGCTTTTGCTGCGGCCGGATGATCAGAAAATACATGATCCCGAGGATCATCATGAACGGCAGCAGTTGAATGAGGAAAGACGCCCCGCCCGCTGCCGGCGCTGCCTGCGCATAGGCTTCCGTGATGAACATGTGTACCGTATCTCCTTGGAAAGGACGCGTCCGTCGGGCGGGAGCCTAGCGGGACCGTTCGATTTTTCGCCAATATAATGGGCCAGGCCGATGTTGCAACGGTCAAACCGGGCGGATTTCTTGCCCCCTCCATAGCGCGAGACGGCCATCCCCGCCAGCGCGGAATGGCATTTTTCTATGCCGCGCTTGACGAAAGCCGCCAAGCTTGGTCCTTTCGGCGACGCCTAGACCCGATCCCGATTTGATTAACTCAATCAAATCGGGTGAATCGGCTCTAGATTTACAATTAGAGCCGTTTCCGCCCGAAAACCGCGCAACACTTTTCGGGAACGGCTCCAGTGTCATCCCATCATGTCTGGAACGACCAATGTCAGCCCGCGATTCCTACTCCTCCGATTTCCATCCGTCATCCGATCCGGCAACCGAGGCGTTGCTGAAGCGGATTGCCGGGGCGCTGGAGCGGCTTGCCCCGCCGCCGCCCGCAACCCCGAATTTCGATGCCGCCGACGCCTTCATTTGGCAGGCCGATCCGGAGCGCTTTCTGCCGGTCGTGCATGTCAACCGCGTGCCGATCGCGCTGTTGAAGTCGGTCGAGTCCATGCGCGACACGCTGCTCGCCAATACGGAACGCTTCGCCAAAGGGCTGCCCGCGAATAACGCGCTGCTTTGGGGTGCGCGCGGGATGGGGAAAAGTTCGCTCGTCAAGGCGGTCCATGCGGCGGTGCGAGAGCGGGCGGGCGATGGCGCGGGCGGCCTGAAGCTCGTCGAGATTCACCGGGAGGATATATCGAGCCTACCCGCCTGCCTTGCCCATTTGCGCGCCGCGCCGCAGCGCTTCATCGTGTTCTGCGACGATCTCTCCTTCGACGCGGACGACACATCGTACAAATCGCTGAAGGCGGTGCTGGAAGGCGGCATCGAGGGGCGGCCGGAAAACGTGATTTTCTACGCCACGTCGAACCGGCGGCATCTGATGCCCCGCGACATGATGGAGAATGAGCGTTCGACGGCGATCAGCCCGTCTGAGGCGGTCGAGGAAAAGGTGTCGCTCTCTGACCGGTTCGGCCTGTGGATCGGCTTCCACAATTGCTCGCAGGCCGACTTCCTCGAAATGGTGCGCGGCTATGCGGATCATTTCGGGCTGGCCGCCGATCGGGCAAGCCTTGAGGCGGAAGCCTTGCAATGGTCGATGTCGCGCGGCGGGCGTTCGGGCCGCGTCGCCTGGCAGTTCATCCAGGATGCCGCCGGGCGCGAGGGCAAGCATCTTTAGGGTGCGCGGACGCGAAGGGATTTTTGCTGGGAGCCAGCGCATCCGCGCTGGCTAGAGGCCCGCTTGCGGGCCCCGGAGGCCGCCACACAGTTCTTGCTCAGAGCCTCGATCCGGGGCACCCGGGGCCCGCAAGCGGGCCTGAGTGCCGCGCGGATGCGCGGCTCCATACAAGAGGCACCCGGGGCTCGCAAGCGGGCCAAGTGCCGCGCGGATGCGCGGCTCCAAGCAAAAATACCCCGGCGGCAGGGGGATGCCGCCGGGGCGCGCGGTCAGGACCGGGGGGAGTGGTCAGGACCGGGAGAAAAACGCCTCAGGGTCGATGGGCTTTGAATCCTTGCGCAGCTCGAAATGCAGTTGCGGCTGCGAGACCTTGCCCGTCGCCCCGGCCTTCGAGATGATCTGGCCGCGCTTCACCACATCGCAGCGGCGCACCAGCACCTCCTCATTATGGGCGTAAGCCGTGACATAGCCATCGGCGTGGCGCACCAGCACCAGATTGCCGAAGCCGGGCAGTTCGCTGCCGGCATACGCGACGACGCCGTTCTCGGCCGCTTTGACGGGCGTGCCCTTGGGAACCGAGAAGTCGATGCCATCATTGAACGAGCCATCGCCCCTGGAGCCGAATTTGGCGGTAATGACGCCTTGGACAGGCTCGCGGAAAGTCTGCGCGCTGCGGGTTGCCGGGTTGGCAAGCAGGCTTTCGCAGTCCTGCGCGCTTGGCTGCTGGCCGCCGGGTTCGCCCGCGCCCAATTCGCGATTAGCGGCTAGGATCGGCTGTCCGACATTGCGGTTTGCCGGGGCCGCCGCTGACTGCGGCGCGGCACTGGCGTCGCTTGCCGCCGGGCGCTCGCCCGGGGCAGGGGACGCTTTTGCCAGTCGGCGCTCCTCGCCCGTCGGAGCTTTCTGAGAATAGGGCGTCCGCGGTGCGTATCCTTCCTGCTCGGAACGGGGCGGCGCGTAGCGCTCGTCCTGATCATCATCACGGCCCTCGGCGTCGTCCCTTGCGCCATCCCAGCCATCACCCTTGCGCTTGGGAATATGCAAGACCTGGCCCGGATAGAGCGCTGCTGATGCGGAGATATCGTTATAGTCCGCCAACTCGCGCGGAGCGATGCCGGTGCGGCGCGCCACTTCGAGCAGCGTATCGCCGCGCCGCACGGTGTAGGCGTGATATGAGCCTTTCGGCTTTTGCGAATGCGGCGCGTAGCGCGGCTCGCGCGTGTCGTCCCTGGGTTCCTCATAGCGGCTGGCCGTGCGGGCCTCGGATTTATCGCCGCGCCAAGGCTTTTCCGCGTAGGAGGGCTTTTCGCCATAGGAGGGTTTTTCCGTATAAGACCGTGTATCGCCATATGCGGGTGATTTGTCGCCATAGGGCTGCGGCGTACCGCCATAGCGCTTGGCATAGGGAGGACGGTCGCCCTCATCGGCGTTGTCCGGGGCGTAATCGGACCCGTTGCGCGCGTAGGGGGGCTTGGCATAGCCTTCACGGGCTGAGCCATTGCCGTCATTGCGATCATAGTACGCCGCCGGCGGCGGCGATTTGCGTTCTCGGCCGGAATAGCGCTCCTCGCCCCGATCCTCATAGCGCGGCTCGTAACTCGGCGATGGCTTGTAGCGGCTCGCCGCTGTGTAGTCCTGGCCGCCACTGCGCACGCGCAAACGCTGTCCCGGATGGATCGTTGCCCCGTCGATGCGGTTCAGCTCGGCCAGTTCGCCGGTGCTCATGCCGTGGCGCTGCGCGATGCTATAAAGCGTGTCGCCGACGGCGACGACATACTCGCCCGCATGGGTCGAGCCAGTGCGGTCGCCGTAGACGGGCCGGGCGCTCCGTTCATCGCCGCGATAAGGCTTATATTGGTCGTAGCGTGGCTGGTAGGCCGATGGCTCGCCTTCATAATTGCGCTGCGCCGGACCGGCATAGCGCTGACCGGATGAATATTTCGCCTTCGACGCGCCGCCGCTATCGTCGTCCAGGACAGGCTGCATGGCGTAGCTGCCACCGATTGGCGCACCCGCGTCCGAATTTGCGCCGAGCGGGGCGAGCGCGCCGCGCTGAACGCTGGCTTCCTGATAAGCGCCGTTTTTGGAGGCCGTCGCATAAGGCGACCGGTTGCCATTTTGGCTGTCCGCATGGCCGTAGACCGGCTCGGACGGGATCGGCACGGAGAGCGTCGCTCGCCGCGCGGAAGGCTTTGGACCGCTGTCCGCATAATCGATCCCTTGCGAGCCGCACCCCGCCACGGACGCCGCAAGGATTATTCCGCACACCGACGCAACGCGTTTAACGAACACACGGCGCCGAGACAAAAACTCAACTAAAATCATGGCCGCACCTCACATCCGAAGTGAGTTTTGCAGCCAAGCAGTTAAAAGATGTTTAAAATCGAGCTGTTTTTGACGCAAAAGCGCGGGCCGAATTAACGACCGTCCTTGCCGGCGACGAGCGGCACGAAGCGCACCTCCAGAAGGCTCTGGCTTTTCAAGCCGCCTGGCGTTTTTTCGATCACAACAAGCCGTTGTTGTGAAAACCGTTTTCCGATTGGCAGGATTATCCGCCCGCCTTCCTTCAGCTGCGCGGTGAGCGCTTCGGGCACGGCGCGCGCCGCCGCGGTGACGATGATGCGGTCGAACATTCTCGGTTCCGGCCAGCCTTTCGTTCCATCGCCGAGCGTCGCGGTGATATTGCCGATGCTGAGCTCCTGGAAGCGGCGGCGCGCCTCGGCCGCCAGCTCGGAGTGCCGCTCGATGGTGTAAACCTGGCGGCAGAGCCGGGCCAGAACGGCGGCCTGATAGCCCGAGCCGGTGCCGATTTCGAGCACGTCGTGCTTGTGCTCCGCGCCGAGTTTTTCGGTCATATAGGCGACGACGAAAGGCTGCGAGATGGTCTGGCGGCAGTCGATGGGCAAGGCGATGTCGAGATAGGCCGCATCCGCCAGCGCCGCGCCGACGAACAGCTCGCGCTGAACAAGGCCCATGGCCGCCAGCACGCGCGGATCGGAAATGCCGCGCTCCTGCAAACGCCTGACCAGCGCCGCGCCGGACTCCGTTAAGGTCTCCATGGCCGTTCGCGCAGCTTCCGCCGCGTCCTCCCGCCTTGCCAGGGCGATGCGTTGAATGCCCGCTAGGGTTAACCGCCGAGGTCGAGCATCAGTTTCCGGCACGTCTCGACATGCGTGAGATTGAGGTGCAGCGGCGTCACCGAGATGCGCCCCTCGCGCAGCGCCCACAGGTCGCTGCCCTTTTCCGGTTCGGAAAGCTGGCGGTTGAAGCCGAGCCAGTAATAGGGTTTGCCGCGCGCATCGGTGCGGTCGACGATGCGCAGATAATCCTGGTCGCGCTTGCCTTGCGCCGTGACTTCGATGCCCTGCACGTCGTCCGGCTCGCGATCGGGGAAATTGACGTTCAGCATCACGTCCTTGGGCCAGCCCGCCTGCATCAGCTTGCGCACCAGCTCCGCGCCGTGCTTCATCGGCGTTTGCCAGCGAATATCGCCGCGCTTTTCGTAATCGACCGCCAGACTCATGGCGATGGAGGGGATGCCGAGCAAGGTCCCCTCGATCGCGCCCGCGATGGTGCCGGAATAGGTGACATCGTCGGCGATGTTCTGCCCGGCATTGACGCCGGAGAGCACCAGATCGGGCTTTTGGTCGTGCAGGATATGGCGCACGCACATGATGACGCAATCGGTCGGCGTGCCTTTCACGGCGTGGATGCGGGCGCTGAGCTGGCGCAGGCGCAAGGGCTCGTGCAGCGTCAGCGAATGCGCGGCGCCGCTCTGGTCCGTCTCGGGCGCGACGACCCAGACATCCTGGCTCAGTTCGGAGGCGATGCCTTGCAGCACGTCCAGCCCCGGCGCTTCGATGCCGTCATCATTGGTGACGAGTATGCGCATGTGTGTTCCTCTGCTTGCCCTCGCCCAGGAGGAGAATGCGGCGCTACGCCACTTGTCATCCCGGAAGCCCGCAGGGCTATCCGGGACCCAATGGCCCCTCAGCAAGTGCTTTACGCCGTATCAAGGCCGATGGGTCCCGGCTCGTAGGCCGGGACGACGCAGAATATGCGGTTTCGCAAAGGACCCCTGGAAGAGGGAGCATCAGCGCGCGACTTTGATCACGTCTAGCCCGCCCATATAAGGCACAAGCACATCAGGAATGCGAATGCTGCCGTCTTCCTGCTGATAATTCTCCAATATCGCCACCAGCGTCCGCCCGACCGCCAGCGCCGAGCCGTTCAGCGTGTGCACGAAGCGCAAATCCTTAGCCCCCTCGGGCCGGTAGCGCGCGTTCATGCGGCGGGCTTGGAAATCGCCGCAATTGGAGCAGCTCGAAATCTCGCGATAAGCGTTCTGCCCCGGCAGCCAGACTTCGAGATCGTAGGTCTTGCGCGCGGAAAAGCCGAGATCGCCGGTCGCCAGAACCATGACGCGGTAGGCAAGGCCGAGGCGCTTTAGCACTTCCTCGGCGCAGGCCGTCATGCGCTCGTGCTCGGCCTCGGATTGGTCGGGCGTGGTGATGCTGACGAGCTCGACCTTGGAGAATTGATGCAGGCGAATCATGCCGCGGGTGTCGCGGCCGGCTGAGCCGGCTTCGGACCGGAAGCAGGGCGTGTGGGCGGTGTAGCGGAGAGGCATAGAATCCTCTGAGAGGATATCCGAAGCAACGACATTGGTTAGCGGCACCTCGGCCGTAGGGATCAAATACAGTTTCCTTTCAGCATATTCTCTCGCCTTTTCAGCGATAAACGTATTAAAAGAATTTAGAAAATCACGCCGAACACCTTCATATTCATGATTTACTCCTAGTCTTTCTAAATGCCGCTGGAGTTCATCAACATCAAGCCACTCTATCTTAAACAAATCATCTTCGAATTTAGGCAGCTGACCTGTACCGAAGGCCGCGCGATCTCGAACTAATAATGGAGGACTGACTTCCTGATAGCCACCGATCTCAATTTTTCTGTCGGTGGTTTTGACTGGGAGTGAGGTATGCAAATCCAGCATGAACGCCGCCAGCGCACGCTCCATCCGAGCAAGCCCGCCCTTCAGCACCACAAACCGGCTACCCGACAGCTTCGCCGCCGTCTCGAAATCCATCATCCCGAGCGCTTCGCCCAGCTCGAAATGCTGCTTCGGCGGGAACGCAAAATTCGGCTTCTCGCGCCAGCGGCGGATTTCCGTGTTCGCGCTCTCATCCCCGACCGGCACATCCTCGGCGGGCAGATTGGGCGTGCCCGACAAAATCTCGTCGAGCTTGGCCGAAAGCTCCTTCTCGCGCGCCTCGCCTGTCGCAATCGCATCCTTCAGCGCGCCAACCTCGGCCATCAACGTCTGCGCCTCATCCTCGCGCTTGGCCGCCTTGGCCTTGCCGACCTCCTTGGAAATCTGATTGCGCCTGCTCTGCGCCTCCTGCAAAGCGCCAATCGTCAGCCGCCGCTCGGCGTCATACGCCAGAATCGCGCTGGTTGTTGGCCCAACCCCCTGCTTTTGCATAATCTCGGCAGCGATCTTGTGCAGCGCAGCGTCGAGTCCGAACTCGTCAAGGCCTTTGGAGTCCAGCCCGCGCTTTTTCAGCGCCTCGTCAAAGCCTTCAGGATTGTCCCGGATCAGTTTCAGATCGAGCACGGTGGCACTCTCGCGAATGGGAAAGGATGAATGGATAAGCTGGTCAGAAGCTATAGGCCGCGCGCCGCTTTGCGTCCAGAGTTTGAAGGATCGGGCGGCCGCAGCCACGCAGAAATACCCCGGTTCCTTCAAACCCGCCGTCATCCCCGCGAAAGCGGGGATCCAGTATTTCATGTGGAATCAAGTGATGACTGGATTCCCGCTTTCGCGGGAATGACGAAATAGCTAAACGCTGCCGCTCGCTGCGTCCTTGGCCGCGCGCTTTTTCTCCATCATCGTCACGACGATAATCGAGCCCTCATAGAGCAGGATCGTCGGGATCGCCATGCCGATCTGGCTGATCGGGTCGGGCGGCGTCAAAAACGCCGCGACCAGGAAGGCTAGCACGATGGCGTAGCGCCGCTTGGAGCGCAGATCGTCGGCGGTGATGAAACCGGCGCGGGCAAGCAAGGTGAGCACCACCGGAAGCTGGAAGCAAATGCCAAAGCCCAGGATCAGCGTCATGATGAGGGAAAGATATTCGCTGACGCGCGCGGTCAACTCGATTTTGACCGGCCCTTCCGTCTGCTGCATGGAGAGGAAGAACGTCATCGCCAGCGGCATGATAAGGAAATAGACCAGCATCGCGCCGAGGAAAAACAGGACGGGCGTGGCGATCAGATAGGGCACGAAGGCGTGGCGCTCGTTCTTATACAGGCCCGGCGCGACGAACATGTAGATTTGCGAGGCGATGATCGGGAAGGCCAGGAACACGGCCCCGAAGAGCGCAAGGCGTAGCTGGGTGAAGAAGAATTCCTGCGGGGCGGTGTAGATCATGCTGATCGGCACGTCGCCGCCGACGGCCCAGCGATAGGGCATCACCAGGATGTTGTAGATGTCCTTGGCGAAGAAAATGCAGATGATGAAGGCGATGGTGACGCCCGCGATGGCCCAAACCAGGCGCGTCCGCAATTCGACCAAATGATCGAGCAGCGGGGCTTTGGTGGCGTCGATATCATCGGTGGTCACTGTCGCTGCCCCTCAATCAACCTGCTGGCCGATGTTCGCGATTGATACGGACCTCATGGCTTGCACCATTGGCGCCCTCCTCCTTCGCCTCGGTCGGCGCAGCTAATTGCTCCGTGGGTTTGGGCGAAGGCGCGGTGGGTAGGGCGGCGTCCTGTTTCGACCCTTCGCGGGGCGGCAATGGCGGCGGCGGGCCGAGATCATCTTCGACCGGCTGGCTCGCAGAAGGACTTGGCGGCGCGGGCTTGAACGGGTCGCGCGATGCCTCCTCGATGCTGTCGCGAATCTGGGTCAGCGGATTGTTGTGCCGCAATGCCTGCATCTCGCGCTGCAAATCCTCGGCGCCCGCTTCGCGCACGGCGTCGTCGAAATGCTTGCGGAACTCGTCGGCGGAGCGGCGCAGCTTGCCCAGCATCCGGCCGGCCGAACGCAGGAGCGCGGGCAATTCCTTCGGGCCGACGACCAGAATTGCCACAATCACGACAATCAGCAATTCCGACCAGGCAACTTCAAACATCGCGGATCAGACTTTCCACAAAATCAATAGGCGGCACAAATCGAACTGGCGTTGGGCCGCAACGCAAGTCCGAGTTGGATCTCTTGATTACGCATCATTTTTTTTCGAAAACCGGGAAGGCCACTTTTCGAAATGATGCCGAGGCCGCCATGACACGAGCCGGGTCAAGCCGGCTTAGGCCCGTTGCGCATTTTCCGGCGTTGCGGCCTTTGCGTCGATCTGATCGGTCGCCCGGTCCCCGATCGCCTTGCGATCGGCATCGGGCGCGTCCTCATCGTCGCTCATGCCGCGTTTGAAGCTCTTAATGCCCTTGGCGACGTCACCCATCATCTCGGAAATCTTGCCACGGCCGAACAAAGCCATGAACAGGAACACAACGAGAAGAAGTTTAAACCAGCTTGGACCCATCTGCCTTACACTCGCGCTTTCATATGAGTGGCCGCATCACCGCAACTTACGCTCAATAAAGCGGCTCCGCAAGCGACCCGCCGCGGTTCAACTAAGTGACGGCGGCGTCCTTGGGAAAGATCAGGACTTGCTCGGCATCGACCCTGACGCCGAGTTCGGCGCTCTGTACGGGGATTGCGCCGCTGGGGACGCGGATGATGAGCGAAACATCGAGGCCCTGAACGCCCAGTTCGACGAGAGCTTCGGGTCCCAGCAGCCGGGTCTCTAAAACGCGGGCCGGCGTTCCTGATCCTAAGGCGCACAGCTCGATGCCGCGCGGGCGCACGCACACCGTCACCTCACCCTCGACGCCCGGCGGCGCCCGGAAGCGGCCAAGCGGCCCGACGGCCCAGCCTGAAATCACGCGGCAGGGGATGAGGTTCATTTCCGAGAAGGTTTCGGCTACATAGGCGTCGGCCGGGCGGTGGTACAGCTCTTCGACGCTTCCCGCCTGAATGAGCCGTCCAGACCGCATCACCGCCACGCGGTCGGCAAGGCGCATGGCCTCCTCGGCATCATGGGTGACAATGATCGCGGTCGCGCGCACTTCGCGGAGGATGGCGAGCGTTTCGTTACGGACCGAATGGCGCAAGCGGCTGTCGAGACCGGAAAACGGCTCATCCATCAGAATGACGCTGGGACGCGGAACGATGGCGCGGGCAAGCGCCACCCGCTGCTGTTGGCCGCCGGAGAGCATATGGGGATAATGGTCGGCGTAATCGGCAAGGCCCATGCGGGCGAGGGCGGCGAGCGCTTCCTTGCGCGCGGTCTCCCGGCCGAGCCGCTTCAGGCCGAACGCCACATTGTCGATCACTTTAAGATGCGGAAAAAGCGCGAAATCCTGGAACATCAGCCCGACGCCGCGCTGCTCGGGCGGCATAAACGATCGGGGCGAGGACACTTCGATGTCGCCGATCGCGATGCGGCCTTCATCCAGCCGCTCGACGCCGGCGATGAGGCGAAGCAGCGTGGTCTTGCCGCAGCCTGAAGGCCCGAGCAGGCAAACGATTTCGCCGGGTGCGATTTCCAGGTTGAAATGACTGACGGCAGGCCGAGCCGCGAAGCTTTTGGAGACATTTGCGAGCGATACGCCGGCGGCAATAGTTGCCGCAGCCCGACGCCGCCTATCCCAGTAGGACATACCGGCAGTGTCGGCTTGAGCCGCGATCGGCTCACTCTGCCGGAATAACGCCAACTTCAATTTCTTCTCCGGACGGCAAACACTTAGAAACAGATCCGGCAGTCTATCAGGCTTGCCCTCGCCTTAAAAGATTGAAGACATGCGGGCTGAACGGAACGTCGCTGTCGTCCTCCGGCGCTTGATCATCGCCCACCAGCGGCTCGTCCGCCTCCGATGACGGCTCCTCGTCGGGGTCACTGTCATCGAGCGGCTCTTCGTCGGCGGTGAGCAAGGCGGAATCATTCGGTTCCGGCACCGTGAAGCCGGGCGGGAGATTGGCGTCGAGCAGGCCCGCGCCTTTCAATTCGCCAAGGCCGGGCAAATCCTTGACACTGTCGAAGCCGAAATGCTCAAGGAAAATATCCGTCGTGCCATAGGTCACGGGGCGTCCTGGGGCGCGCCGGCGGCCGCGCAGACGGATCCAGCCCATTTCAAGCAGCACGTCGAGCGTGCCCTTCGATGTGGAAACGCCGCGAATCTCCTCGATCTCGGCGCGCGTGACGGGCTGATGATAGGCGATGATCGCCAGCATTTCGAGCGCGGCCCTCGACAACCGCCTTGGCTCGACCGAATGGCGCTCCAAAATAAAGGACAGGTCGGGCGCGGTGCGGAACGTCCATTTTCCGGCCACGCGCATCAGATTGACGCCGCGCCCCGCATAGAGATTCTGCAACTCCTCCAGCAATGCGCCGATATCGTCCTTGCCGGTGAAATATTCGGTGAGCGCGGTCTCGTCGAGCGGCTCACGGGCGGCAAACAGCACCGCTTCCAGCACGCGCAGCTTTTCCCAGTGACCGGCGGATGGCAGCCGCGCCACATTCGCCGCGAGCGGCTGGGGTGGTGGCGGCTCACGCGCCGGAAGAGGCAAACGCCCTTGTTTCGGATCGGTCTTATCTTTCTCGGACATATCGCAAATTCCATATGCGCTGGGGCGCACGGCAAACTCGCCCGCCTTCCGCAAAGCTGAAATGAAACGCTAACTGGCAGATGTAGGATCGCCGGCGGAGCCCTGCGAGGGCTTTTGCTTCAGCCAGCGAACGTAAATCGGCGCGAAAGCCTGCGCCTGACGAATTTCGGTGAAGCCTTCGCGGGTGAGCTCGAGCGTCGCGCCGAAGGAGCTGGCCATCGCGGTTTTGCTCACCTCGACGTCGCGCAGATAATCTTCGAGATAGCTGTCGAGGATCGACCAATTCACCGATTTGCCGAATAGTTTTTCCAGACGCTCGCGCGCCTCCCGGATGGACCATACCTTGCGGCCGCCCATCTTAACCGGGGCGGCGGCGGCGGTCCGACCGCGCTGCTCGGCATAGGCTTTCAGAAGATCGTAGACGCTCGCCCAGTAATCGCTTTTGCGAACCGTGCGGATGCCCTCTGGCAAGCCGCGCGGGAAAAAGTCGACCCCGAGTTGCTTGCGGCCAAACAGCCGGGCCACCGCATCGCGCATTGCTTCCAGCCGTTTCAGCCGGAAGGCAAGATGCAGCGCCATGTCCTCGCCGCTCGGCTCGTCATCGAGCTTTTCCTCGATGGGAAGCAGCAGTTTGGATTTCAGGAACGCCAGCCATGCGGCGGTCACCAGATAATCGGCGGCAATCTCAAGGCGCAGCCCCCGCGCCGCGTTGATGAATTGCAGATATTGCTCGGCAAGCTCAAGGATCGAGATTTTTGCCAGATCGACTTTTTGCGTGCGGGCAAGGCTTAGCAGCAAATCGAGGGGGCCTTCGAAGCCGTCGAGCGATACCACCATGCGCTCGGAGGCGGACATCTCGTCGAAAGGCACGACATTGCCGAAGCCGCCGCCATCCGAGGCTGCGCGGCGACCATCCTCGTCGTTCGCCGTCCAATTCTGTGTCTGCCGCGCGTTCATGCCGCTTCTGAAGCAAAAGAGATTAAAATCCCCAGCATCATCGCTGATTCACGCGATTTCGCCTAGAACTTCGCCCAGCAGCGCCGTCGCGCGGGCTTCGTCGAAGGGGCGCGGGGCAACAAGGTGCGCCAGAGCGGCATCGAAGCGGCGGGCGGCGTCGCCCGATAGCTCGGGGGCAACGGAAGCGACGGCCTCCATTTCCGCGAAATTCCCGCCGCAGTGCAGCGCGACATCGCATCCGGCGCTCAGCACGGCGCGCGCGCGATCTTGCATCGTGCCGGACAATGCCCCCATGCCCAGATCGTCGCACATCAGGAGGCCGTCGAAGCCGATCTCGCGCCGGATGACGTCCTCGATGATGATCGGCGAGGCGCTGGCGGGGGCGGCCGGGTCGATCGCGGGGATGAGAATATGGGCGGTCATGCCGAGCGGCATGTCGTTCAGGGCGCGGAAAGGGGCGAAATCGGTTGCGCTCAGCTCGGCGCGGGAGGCGCGGATGACAGGCAACGATGCGTGGCTATCGGCCTCGGCGCGGCCGTGACCCGGGATGTGCTTGATGACAGGCAGGATGCCGCCGTCCAAATAGCCTTGTGCAACAGCGCGGCCGAGCGCGGCAACTTCCGCCACGGCGATCCCATAAGCCCGGTCGCCGATAATGTCGTGCGCGCCCTGGGCCGGCACATCGAGCACCGGGGCGCAATTGACGTTGATGCCGAGGCTAGCGAGATCGCGTGCGATCAGGCGGGCGCCTAGACGAGCGGCTTCCAGGCCTTTGAGCGGATCGCGGGCGTGCAGCTCACCGAAGCTGCGGCCGGGCGGGTAGCGCCGCCATTCCGGCGGGGCGAGCCGCTGCACGCGGCCGCCTTCCTGGTCGATAAGCACCAGCGCGCGCGCATCACCGACCGCTTCGCGGAAATCGATGGCAAGACGCCGGATTTGACCGGCGTCCTGGCAATTGCGTTTGAAAAGGATGAGGCCGCAGGGGCGGGTTTCCCGGAAGAAACCCCGCTCACCGTCAGTGAGTTGAATGCTCTCACAGCCGCTGATTAAAGCCCTAAGGCCGGACCCGTTGCTCAAACCGTCTCTCCAGCATCAATCCTTGCGGGAAAAACAGCCCTTCATGCCGGCGGTCTTCAATTGCTCGCAGAGCTGATCGGCATCGGTCTTGTTTTCGATCGGGCCGACAAGCAAGCGATACCAGACGCCCTTTTCGCCAAGGTCGACTTTACGGACGGAGGGCGAATGATTGCCGAGTACCGAGGCATATTTCTGTTGCAGACTAGCAAAAGCCGCCATCGCCGCGTCTTGATCGTTGCGCGCGGCGATCTGTACAAAGAAATTTCCCGAGCCGGCGGCGGCTTCGCTGATCTGCGGGGCGGCTGCGCGTGGCTCCGCGATTGAGGCGACACGTGCAGGCGGCTTCTGACGGGCTTCGGCTTTTTGCTGGTTCCTAGCCGCGTTATCATCGTCGGATCCAGGGATGCCGCGCGCGGATGAGGCCGTCTGCTCCGAGGTCACGACAATACCGGCCGACATCGCATCCGGCGCGCCCGCGGCGATGCGCTGAGTTTTAGGCTGGACAGGCTGTTGGCTGCCGTCCGGTCCGAAGGTCATCGTCCGCACCGTGCGCGGGGCGTCGGGCGAATTGCCCTGGCCCCTCGGCGATGGGTCGTCATCCTTCTGCGCCTTTAGCGCGTTTTCAATGCGCTCTTCCAGAGTGCCGCCAGTTGTCGTGACGATACCTTGAGCACCGTCCACGCCCGAGGAGGCGCCGCTAGAAAGCCGTGCAGAACTGGCCTCGCCGTCCGAACCGCCGGCGAGGCGTTCATAGATCAACTTGCCCTTGTTTGGAAAATCGCGACCGCCGGATGCGGTGGGCTCCTCCTTGACGGGGCGGTTATCCGCTGAAATGAACGAGGGACCACCTGAATTGTCGCCGCCCGCCGACTTATAGAGATAAGCGAGGCCGCCGCCGGTCACGACCGCGCCCACGAGCACCGCCGCCATCAGCTTTTTGCGGCCGCCCTTGCGGTCCTGCGCATAATCGTCCGTCTCATAGTCATCGTCATCGGCGAAAAAGTCGGCGTCGAGATCGTCATCAGGGACGGTCGCCGGCGGGTGGAAAGGCCGCACCGATGCGGGCGGCGGCGTTTGATCGTATTTGTCCCAGCCGAACTCGTTTTTGTCATCGGCGCCGGAGTTGAACGACTGTGTCCCGTGATGCCGTTGCGCCGGTTCGGCCGTATAATTTTGCGTTTGATCCGCGCCATATTCGTGATCGTCATAAGGCCCGCGAAAGTGATTGGGCTGCGGCGGGGCGCGATCCGGCTCAGGCTCGGCGGCGAAGAAGCGGTTATGCACCGACTGTACGTCCGGAGGCGTGTCGTCCTGTGGCGGGTAGTAATTAGCAAACTGATTTCCGCCGGGATCCTGATAGGGATCTTGCCGCCAGTCGTTCTCATAGCCGCGCTTGGCCGCTGGCGCGTAGGGGTCGCTTGCAGCGTTCTGCTGATAGGGGTCGCGCGATTGCGGCGGGGTACGGGGAAACGGCTCGGAGGTCGGCGCTGCATTGCGCGGCGCGGGAGGGGGAGGCGCGTTGCGCGGCCCCTCTTGCCATTCAGGGCGCTCCTGCCGGCCGGGGCCACGCCGTTCCGGAGCCGCATAAGCTTCGGGGCGGTAGGCGGAGAAAGAGGCCTGCTGCGGCTTTTCAGCCGGAGGCCGCTCATTGCGTTGAGGCGGCGGTTCGGGCTGGCGGTAGCCGTCATAGCGGTCGTCGCGAGGCGGCGCACCGCGTCCACCACGCTCCTGCTGCGGAGCCGGATAATCGCGGTTGCCGGGCTGGCCGCGCCGGAAGCCTCTCGGATCGTCAGACATAGACATGTGCAGCTGTTCCTTTGCCCTGAACTCCGCTTGGCCAAGCGGAGTTAAGTTTCAGCGCATCTCAGAAATTGGTTGAACGCCCAATATGCCAAGGCCCGACCGTATCACCTGCGCAACCGCTACGACGAGCGCCACGCGTGCCCTGGTAATCTCCCGATCGGCGTCGACAATGAACCGTAAATGTGGCAACTCTTTGCCTTGGTTCCATAATCCATGAAACTCACTCGCAAGCTCATACAAGTAGAAAGCAATGCGGTGCGGCTCATACGCCTCGGCCGAAGACTCGATGATTCGTGGATAATGCGACATCCGTTTTATGACGGCAAGTTCCGCGTCATCCTGCAATAAATCGAGCCGGGCGCTAGCTAAGTCTTTTCCACTTAATTCTAGCTTTGGTGCCAATTCCTGAACATTACGCATGACTGAATTGGCCCTTGCGTGCGCGTATTGCACATAAAAGACCGGGTTGTCCCTCGACTGTTCGAGCACCCTAGCGAAATCAAAGTCCAACATCGCGTCATTTTTGCGGTGAAGCATCATAAAACGCACCGGACCCGGCCCCACCTCGTCCACCACCTCGCGCAAGGTCACGAACGACCCCGAGCGCTTGGACATCTTGACCGGCTCACCGGCCCGGAACAACCGGACCATCTGGCAGATTTTGACATCCAAATCGGCCTCGCCGCCGCTGAGCGCCGCGACCGCCGCCTGCATTCGTTTAACATAACCGGCGTGATCGGCACCGAAAACATTGATCATATGCTTAAATCCGCGCGTAAGTTTTGAACGATGATAGGCCATGTCGGAAGCGAAATAAGTGTAGCTGCCGTCCGACTTGACCAGCGCGCGGTCCACATCGTCGGAAAAATCAGTGGCGCGGAACAGCGTCTGCTCGCGCTCCTCCCAATCGTCTGGCAGCTTGCCCTTAGGCGGGGCGAGGTGGCCTTCGTAGATCAAACCCTTTACTTGCAATTCCTCAATCGTTTGCTCGACTTGGTTCGGCTTGCCCTCGATCAGCGAGCGTTCGGAAAAGAACACATCGTGATGGATGTCCAGCGCGGCCAGATCGGTGCGGATCGTCTCCAGCATCATCTCGATGGCCTTAGCGCGCACGATCGGCAGCCAGTCGGCCTCCTCCATATTATGCAGGCGCTTGCCATACTCCTTCGTCAGCGCCTCGCCGACGGCCTTGAGATAATCGCCCGGGTAAAGCCCTTCCGGGATCGCGCCGATATCCTCGCCAAGCGCCTCGCGGTAACGCAGGAAGGCTGATCGCGCCAGCACATCGACCTGCGCGCCGGCGTCGTTCACATAATATTCCCGCGTCACCGCATGGCCGGTGAAGGTCAACAGATTGGCGAGCGCATCGCCGAACACCGCCCCCCTGCAATGGCCGACATGCATCGGGCCGGTCGGATTGGCGGACACATATTCGACATTGACCTTTTCGCCATTGCCGCGCTGTGAGCGGCCAAAATCGTCACCGTTTGCGAGGATGGATTTCAACAGCCTCGGCCAGAATTCCGGCTTGAGGGTGATGTTGATGAAGCCCGGCCCGGCAATGTCGATCTTGGCGATGTCGGGGTCGCTTTCCAGCTTGGCGGCGAAATGCGCGGCCAGATCGCGCGGCGGCAATTTTGCCGGCTTGGCCAGCACCATCGCCGCATTGGAGGCGATGTCGCCATGCGCGGCGTCGCGCGGCGGCTCGACCGTCAGCGCGGCGATCTCGCTCCCCTCAGGCAGGATGCCGTCGGCTTTAAGCGCGATAGCGGCCTCGTGGAAACGCGCCTCGAAATGGGTGAAAATATTCATGCTGACATTGCCGCTATGCCTGAGTGCGAAAGGATTCAGATTGCGCTTTCTACCCGCTAGCGCACCGTGCGCTTAAGTGGACGCACCGCGCTTTGCGGCTCCCCCTCACCCGGTCGCTTCGCGTCCGCCCTCTCCCGCGAGGGGAGAGAGCTAAAGAAAGGATGGTGCCGCGAGTCTGCCCTCTCCCCTCGCGGGAGAGGGCTCCCGCCGCAGGCGGGTGGGTGAGGGGGATTGCGATTCCGACTACGGACGACGCTCTAACGCAATCGCGGCGTGTCGTCAAATAGGCCCCGATGCGTGTCGATGGCGAGGCGGTCGGTCATACCGGCGACGAAATCGCTGATCACCCGGCCCTTGCGGCCGCTCTCGGCCTTCTCGCGCCAGCCTTCCGGCAAATCCTCCGGATGCGCCAGGAAATGGTTGAACAGATCGCGGACGATTTTTTGCGCCCCGTTCATGATTTCCTGCACACGTGGATGGAAGTAGAATTCGGCGAACAGGAAACGCCGGAGCTCGGCCATATCGTGGGTCATAGGCTCGGAAAATGACGCAACGGGCCGCCCCGCGCTGCGGATGTCGTCGGCCGATTTTGCGCGCAGATCGGCAAGCCGCCGCATGGTTTCATCGGCCAGGTCGTGCACCATCGCGCTTATGAGACGCCGATTGACCTCATAGATCAATTTGTTTTCCGGCAATGGCCCGTGCTTGGCCTCCACTTCCTGGATGAAGCGGCCCGCAAGCGGCACGCCGCGTAGCTTATCGACAGCGATCAGCCCGGCGCGCAGGCCGTCGTCCAGATCGTGGTTGTTATAGGCAATGTCGTCCGCGAGCGCCGCGATTTGCGCTTCGGCGGAAGCATGGCTGGCTAAATCGAGATCGTGGGTCGCGCCATATTCGATGATGGCCTGTGGCAATCCTTCTGCCGCGTAACGGGCCGTGGCATGACCCTGCGAATCAATGAGTGGGCCATTATGCTTGACCAGCCCTTCCAGCGTCTCCCAGGTGAGATTGAGCCCGTCATAGGACGCGTAGCGGCTTTCGAGCTTGGTCACGGTGCGCAGGCTCTGGGCGTTGTGGTCGAAACCGCCAAACGGTTTGGCGACCGCATCCAGCGCTTCCTCGCCGGCATGGCCGAAGGGCGGGTGGCCGAGATCGTGGGCAAGCGCAATGGTCTCGGCGAGATCCTCGTCGAGGCGCAAAACGCGGGCGAGCGTGCGCGCGATTTGCGCCACTTCCAGCGAATGCGTCAGGCGGGTGCGGTAATGGTCGCCCTCGTGATAGACGAACACCTGGGTCTTGTAGGTGAGGCGGCGGAAGGCGGAGGAATGCACGATCCGGTCGCGGTCGCGCTGAAACGGCGTGCGCAAATCGCAGCCCGGCTCGGCATGCAGACGCCCGCGGCTGTGCTGGGCGGATGAGGCATAGGCCGCGACGGGCCGTTCGGCGAAACGGAGTTGGATCGACATCGGCGAATTCCGCGTCCTTGCTTCCGGGCAAGCCGCGCCCCCAGCGCGGCCGGCATGGAATGATTTGACAAAAGCCCCCCGATCCCCACTTGCATAGAGGCAATCGAACTTGACGGCAATTTATGTGATTCGGTGGCAAGGATGATGACACCCGTTCATGTGACAGACCGCGCAGCGCGGCGCATCTTTGAGATCGTCGCGGGAGAAGCGGCGGCGCGGATGCTGCGCGTCAGCGTCAAGGCAGGCGGATGCACCGGATTTCAATATGCCTTCGACCTCGTCACCGACCGTGAGAGCGGCGACCATGTGATCGAAAAGCAGGGCGCGACAGTGTTGATCGACGAAGTGTCCATGCCCTTCATGGAAGGCTCGGAGATCGACTTTGTCGACGATCTGATCGGCGCCTCGTTCAAGATCACCAATCCGAATGCGACCGCCTCGTGCGGATGTGGAACGTCCTTCACCGTTTGAACGGCGGCTTCTGCCGCAAGCGTCAACGTCTTTCCGCCCTCGCGAACAATTCCAAAGCCCAAGCGTTATCCCGCGATCCCATATTCCGTCGCGCACGTAAAACGGCTTATTGTAAGTCTCCGGCAGACGGCATTGCACCCTGGAGGCACTTATCCATGCGGAACCTCACGCCTGAAGGCGAAAAAATCCTCAATGAAATCGCGCATCGTCACGGTTTGAGTGTCGAGGCGGTGAAAACGCTGCTTGAAGCAACTGCGAACAGCGGTGGCGGGATGGCGCAATTCGCGCACCCTGAACTTGGCGGCGCAGGTCAGTGGCTGCGGGGTGGGATGACGATGATTGGCGACATGTTCAACAGCCCGCTTAAAGCAAAGGTCGACGCGGTTTGCACCGAGCTGTCGTCGCTGCTTTCGACCCAGTCTCTTGGCGCCTCCAAAGCAAGTTTCCAGGCGCAATCGCAAAATGGCGATGCGCTGGGCGGCGAACTGAATCATTCCGGCCTCTTCACGTCGGAGCCGGGCGACTCTTCGGGCAATTGGTGGCCGGCCGGCCTTGGCGACCCGGCGGCGGCCGGCGCGCAGAATTCCGTCCGTTATGCCTATTTTCCCGAACAGCGGCGGATCGCCATCGAAAAAGCCGGCCAGATAGAAGTGCTCGATACGCTCGATCATTTCATCCAGGGGTTTGGTCAGCAGCAAAGCGGCGATGCCTCGATCAGCTTCACCAGCCAGCACGGCCTGGTGCCGATTGAAAGCCTGCCCCGTGTCCTTCATGCAAGCGCTCGGACGGAGCGTAAGACCGGCGAGCAGGTGCAAATGGGCGCTGCCGTAGCCCAGCCGGATAGTACCCATTCCGACCCTGCTCCAGCCCCGTCTTCCGATGTCATTTTCGCGGCGCTGGAGCGGCTCGCGCAGCTTAAGGAAAAAGGCGTGCTGACCGCCGAGGAATTCAACGACAAGAAGGCGGATCTGCTGAAGCGCATTTAGACTTACCGGGCGATGAGCGGCGCGCCGCCCAGATGCAGGCCGGCGTCGATGATCAGAAGCTCGCCCGTCACCGTCCGCGAGGCAGGCGAGGCGAAATAGGCCACGGTTTCGGCGATATCTTCCGGCGTCGCAGCGATCTGCAGCGGCGTGCTCTGTGCGATCGTGCGTGCGACGGCGTCCTCCATTGGAGCGCCGCCCCATTTGGTGAACCAGCCCGACGAAATATAGCCGGGGCAAACAGCATTCACCCGGATTTTCGGGGCGAGTGAGCGCGCCAAGCTCAGCGTCAGCGTGTTGAGCGCGCCCTTGGAGGCCGCATAGGCCATCGACGAGCCGATGCCCATAACCCCGGCAATGGAGGAGATATTGACGACCGCCCCCGCACCGGTCTCGTCGAGCGCCTTGCGCGCCGCGCGCACCATTTGATACGCGCCGATGACATTCACCCGGTAAACCTGCTCGAAATCGTCTGCGTTTAGCGCGTCGAGGTCTTTCTGCTCCGCGATCTTGGTGATGCCTGCATTGTTGATCAGTATGTCGACGCCGCCCAGCGCCGCCATGGTTTCAGCGACCAGCCGCTCACAATCGGCATATTCGGCGACGCCTGCCTTGAAGGTGAATGCCTTCACGCCCTCGGCGCGGCAGGCTTCGGCAACCTTTTCCGCCGCCTCGGCGCTGGACGAATAATTCACCGCGATATTGGCCCCACGCCTGGCAAGCGTGAGCGCCGTCGCGGCTCCTAAGCCAGTGCCCGCCCCGGTGATAATGGCGTTCTTCCCATCCATGTCTTTCATCCGCTGCCTCCTCCCTGCTGACCTTTCGCCCCGGCCGGGCGGTTAGCCGACAGCCTATCAATTCGAGCCAAAGGAGTCAGGCTTTGTTGCGATCCCGCTTTGGCTTGGCGGGCTGGACTTTCGCGCGCCGCAGCTTCATGCTCTCGCGACAAACGCTCAACAAGACTGCAAATGGGAGGCGGCGATGCCATTGGACGGCGAATTCATCATTCAGCTGGACCGGCTGCGCAAGCGGGCTCAGACCGGGCGCTCGGAAGGCTGGCAGCCGCGCAAGGACAAGCTCAAGGCCTTGCGCCGGGCCTTCGTGGAACGCCGCCGCGAGCTTCAACAGGCGCTCGCCGCCGATCTTGGGCGCGCGCCCACGGAAACCGATCTGGTCGAATATCTCCCGGTGATCGGCGACCTCGACCTTGCGATTGCCAATGTCCGGCGCTGGTCGCAGCCGGAACGGGCGTCCACGCCGTTCGCCCTGCTGGGAGCGCGTAGCGAGGTAATCCCGCAGCCCAAGGGGTTGTGCCTGATCATCGCGCCGTGGAACTATCCCGCCAGCCTGATCCTCGGCCCCCTGATTTCCTGCATCGCTGCGGGCAATGCCGCTGTCCTGAAGCCTTCGGAATTCACCCCCGCCACCTGCCGCTATTTGCGCGGGCTGATCGGCGCGGTGTTCGACGCCGATGAGGTGAGCATCGTCGAGGGCGGGCCTGAGACGGCGGAAAGCCTGCTCGCCCAGCCCTTCGACCATATTTTTTTCACCGGCTCCCCGAAGATCGGGCGCATCGTCATGGCGGCGGCAGCGAAAGGGCCAACCTCCGTGACATTGGAGCTGGGCGGCAAGTCGCCCGCGCTCGTCCACAAGAGCGCCGACATCGCCGATACTGCGCGCAAGCTGGTGTGGAGCAAATTCGTCAATGCCGGCCAGACCTGCATCGCGCCGGATTATGTGCTGGCCGACGCCGCCATCGCCGATGAGCTGAAGGCCGCGCTCGCCGCGCGCATCCGCGAAGTCTATAGCCGCGAGACCGCCGAGGGCCAGCGCGGCGAGGATTTTGCCGCGATCGTCAGCCCGCGCCATGCCGAGCGGCTGATCGACATGATCCAGGATGCGCGAGAAAAGGGCGCGAACGTGATCGTGGGCGGCACTGGCGATGCCGCATCCCGCTTCGTCGCGCCGACGCTCATCGACGGCATCAAGCCGGACATGCGCGTCGATCAGGAGGAAATTTTCGGTCCCATCCTGCCGGTGCGCACGATCGCCGATCTGGACGCCGGGCTTGCGCATGTGAATGCCGGCCCGCCGCCGCTGGCCTCCTACATCTTCACCAAGGATAGCGCCGCCGCCGACCGCTTTCTCGCCGAAGCTCCGGCGGGTGGCTCCTGCGTCAATCACGCGCTCATTCATTTCGGCAATGAGACGCTGCCCTTTGGCGGCATCGGCGCGAGCGGCATCGGCCGCAGCCACGGCAAGGCAGGTTTTGAGGCGTTCTCGAACCTGCGCGCGGTGATGCGCGACCGGTTCAGCATGACGCATCTGTTCTTCCCGCCATACACCAAGGCGCTCAAGGCCCAAATGGCGGCCTTCCTGCGCCTGAAGAGGGCGGCCTGATGGCTGCGGCGACGGTCGCCGACGGCAGCGCCTTCGACTACATCATCATCGGCGCGGGATCGGCCGGGTCGGTGCTCGCCGCGCGTCTCAGCGAAGACCCTGCCGTCAGCGTCTGCCTTATCGAAGCCGGGCCGCCCGACAAACATATGCTGCTGCATGTCCCTTTTGGCCTGGCGGCACTTTCGAAAGTGCCCGGCATTAACTGGGGCTATGAAACGACGCCGCAAACCCAGCTTGGCGGACGCCGGCTCTATTGGCCGCGCGGCAAGACGCTCGGCGGGTCGAGTTCGGTCAATGCCATGTGCTATATTCGCGGCATTCCGGAAGATTACGACGGCTGGGCTGAAGGCGGCGCGGCGGGCTGGGACTGGGCGTCGGTGCTGCCGTATTTTAGGCGGGCCGAGAATCAGGAGCGCGGCGCCGACGCCTATCACGGAGAGGGTGGCCCGCTTGCGGTCAGCGATTTGCGCCATGTCAGCCCGTTGTCTCATGCCTTTGCCGAGGCCGGGGAGGCGTTGCAGCTTCACGCCAATTCCGATTTCAACGGCGCGCGTCAGGACGGGCTCGGCCTTTACCAGGTGACGCAGTCGGGTGGCGCGCGCTGTTCGGCGGCCAGGGGCTATTTACGGCCCGCGCAAACACGCAAAAACCTCGCGATTTTGACGGAAAGTCTGGCCCAGTCGGTGATCTTCGAGGGGCGCCGGGCGACCGGCGTAAGGGTGAAACGCGGCGGCGAGCCGGTTGGACTCAAGGCAAACCGGGAAGTCCTGCTCTGCGGCGGGGCGGTGAATTCGCCTCAGCTTCTGATGCTGTCCGGCATCGGCCCCGCCGCGCATTTGAAGGAGTTCGGCGTCGCGCCGATGATCGACCGGCCCGGCGTCGGTCAAAATCTGCAAGACCATCTGGATGCGATCCTGCAGCACAGCACGTCCTCGCGCGCCGGCTACGGCATCGCACTTTCCGCCATTCCGCGCTTGCTCTGGGGGGTGTTCAACTATGCGCTGCGCAAGCGCGGATTTCTGACCTCCAACATCGCCGAGGCCGGCGGCTTCGCGCGCGTCAGCCCGGATGCGGCGCACTCGGATGTGCAGTTCCACTTTCTCCCGGTGCGCATAGAGAATCACGGCCGCACGACGGTCTACGGCTACGGCTATAGCCTGCACACCTGTTGTTTGCAGCCCAAGAGCCGTGGCGAAATCCGCCTCGCCTCGTCGAACCCGTCAAGACCGCCAACAATCAATCCGCGCTATTTGGACCATGAGGACGATGCGCGGATCATGATCGCCGGGCTGAAGCTCGGCCGCCGCATCCTTGCCGCCCCGGCCTTCGACCGGTTTCGCGGGCCGGAACTGGAACCCGGCGCGGAAGCCCAATCCGATGCGGACATTCTGTCCTTCATCCGCGCCCGCGCCGAAACAATCTATCATCCGGTCGGCACGTGCCGGATGGGGCGCGCGGACGATCCGGCCTCGGTGGTCGATCCGCAGTTGCGGGTGATCGGCGCGGAGGGCTTGCGCGTCATCGACGCCTCGGTGATGCCCACGCTCATTCGCGGCAACACCAACGCACCCACGATCATGATCGCCGAACGCGCGGCCGATCTCGTCGCGGGACGCGGGAGCCGATAGAGCGGAATGACGTTCTAACCGTCCTTGTTTGGAATTGCTGGCCCCCTTGTCATCCCGGACGGCCGAAAGGCCGATCCGGGATCCATGCGCGCATTGCCAATTTGATGCCGGGCGGTGAAGCGATTGGCGGCGCTCTACGCCGATTTACGAAGCGCCGTGCCGAGCCATCCGTCCAGATCGTGCAGCGCGCGCATTGCCATCGCCTTTTTCCGCGAGACGCTTTTATCGCGGCCTTTCAAGCGCTTCCCGGTCTCGCTAAGGGGCGCATCCATGGGCGGAAACAAGCCGAAATTGACGTTCATTGGCTGAAAGCTGCGCGTTCCAGCCTCTTCGCCCGCCAAATGTCCGCCGGTAATGTGCGCAACGAGCGCGCCAAGCGCGGTTGTCGGCGGCGGCGGGTTCAACGCTTTCCCCAGCCGTTCGGCGGCGGCAAGGCGTCCTGTAATCAGCCCGATCGCGGCCGATTCCACATAGCCTTCAACGCCCGTAACCTGTCCGGCAAAGCGCAGGCGCGGGGCGGCTTTGAGGCGCATTTGGCCGTCCAGTAGTTTAGGGCTGTTGAGAAAAGTGTTGCGGTGAATGCCGCCGAGCCGCGCGAATTCGGCCTGCTCCAACCCCGGAATCATGCGGAAGATGCGGGACTGTTCGCCATATTTCAGCTTGGTCTGAAAGCCGACGATGTTCCAAAGCGTGCCGAGCGCATTGTCCTGGCGCAATTGCACCACCGCATAGGCGCGCGCATCGGGATTGTGCGGATTGGTCAGCCCGACGGGCTTCATCGGACCAAAGCGCAGCGTCTCGGCGCCGCGCTCGGCCATCACCTCGATGGGCAGGCAGCCCTCGAAATAGGGCGTGCTCTTTTCCCATTCGCGGAATTCGGTCTTCTCGGCGGCCAGCAGCGCCTCGATGAAGGCGGCGTATTGCTCGCGGTCCATCGGGCAGTTGATATAGTCCGCCCCGGTGCCGCCCGGTCCCACCTTGTCATAGCGCGACTGCATCCAGCAGACGTTCATGTCGATGCTTTCGCGGTGCACGATCGGCGCGATCGCGTCGAAGAAGGCGAGCGACTCTTCACCCGTCAGCGACCGGATGGCCGCGCCGAGGGCAGGGGAGGTAAGGGGGCCGGTCGCGACGATGACGCTGTCCCAAGCCTGCGGCGGCAGTCCGTCCACCTCGCCGCGCTCGACGGCGATGAGCGGATGCGTCGTCAGCCGCTGCGTGACCTCGGCGGAAAATCCGTCACGGTCGACCGCTAGCGCGCCGCCCGCCGGCAGCTTGTGCGCATCGCCCGCCGCCATGATCAGCGAGCCGCAGCGGCGCATTTCCTCATGCAGCAAGCCAACCGCGTTGGCCTCCCAATCGTCCGAGCGGAAGGAGTTTGAGCAGACGAGTTCCGCGAAGCCCTCGGTATTGTGAGCCTCCGTCATGCGGCTGGGGCGCATTTCGTGCAGCACGACGGGGACGCCGGCGCTTGCGATTTGCCAGGCGGCTTCTGAACCCGCCAGCCCGCCGCCGATCACGTGAATGGGATTGATTGTTGCCATGACGCGACAAACTAAGGGAAAAGCCGCGCCGCCTCAATGGCTGGCTTCTCAAAACTCGCGCGCAGGTGGTATAGAAAAAGATGACGGGGTAAGATCTGGACGAAGCGATGGGAAAACGCCTTATTTTCGTGACGCTTTTGTCGATGCTCGGCCTGACCGCCTGCACGTTCGAGCGCGACGGCCCGCCCGCCTATCATTACCAGGAGTTCAAATCGCGCGAGCCGAGCGGCAACACGATCTTCGTGTGCCATGCCTATGGCTGCGAAAAGCAAAGCCCGGTCAAATTCGGCCCGGACCAGATCAAACAGATCGCCGATTTGATGCGGAAAACCAAAAAAGCCAACACCGCATTTGAAGAGCGCCGCGCTGTTGCCTACGCGGTTGGCTGGATGGAACGCTATGTCGGCGACAAGATCGGCACCTCCGCCGACCGCCCGGGCATGGAGTTCAATGGCCCCGGAGATCCCACCCAGCAGGACTGTGTGGACGAAGCCACGAACACCACGAGCTATCTGCTTGTGCTCGAAAACAACGGACTGCTGACGCATCACACCGTGGGCCGGCCGTTCTCGAAAGGCAATATTCTGCTCGGCGTCTCGAACTGGCCGCATTGGACAGCTGTTTTATGGGAAACGGCCAATAAGCAGAAATGGGCCATCGACAGCTGGGTTTATCAGAATGGCGAGAACCCAATCGTGGTTGAGGCGGAAAAGTGGTACACAAAGGATCTGAATAACATGCCTGCGCCGAGGGCTTGAGGCATTTCGCTCAGCGCAGTTCGGACGATAGGCAGACCTTCCCCCCCCCCCCCCGCGGACGGTCAATACTCGGAAGGTCTGCCCCTGCTCATTAAACGGCGCAAACGAATGCCTGTCTTTACAGGGGTTGGAGCACGCCCTCGATTTCCTTGCGGCGCGGCTCAAGCGATTTCGGCAGCATCAACGCATGCCCGAGCTCGGCAACTGGTTCGTCAATGGCAAAGCCCGGATCGTCCGTCGCGATTTCAAACAACACGCCGCCCGGCTCGCGGAAATAGACCGAGCGGAAATAGTTGCGGTCGACCTGCTCGGTCGCGCGGATCTGGTGGTTGTCCCGCAGCGCTTTGACCATCTGCGCCTGCGTGGTGTCGTCCGCCGCGCGGAAGGCGATGTGATGCACCGAACCGCCGCCCATCCGCGCGGGCAGGAACTCTCCGGCGGCGCGGATGTCGACGATCCCGCCAATCGCGCCCTCGCCGGCTGTAAAGCGGATCAACTGGTCTTCGCGGGCCGTCTCGGAAAATCCAAGCACGTCCGTGAGGATCGCACCCGTCAGAGCAGCGTCCGCCAAAAGCAGGCTTACGCCGTGGAACCCGCGAATTGCATATTCAGCCGGGATATCGCCGCCCGACCAACCGGTTTCGCGTTCAATCCCCGGAATTCCCACGATAGACAGCCGCATTCCGTCGGGATCCTTGAAGGCCAAAACAGTTTGGCCGAAGCGCTTCACGGGAATCTGGTGCGCGACGCCCTTCTCAACGAAACGGTGGGTCCAATAGCCGATCGCGTTTTCCGGCACGCGCAGCATGGTCTCTTGCGTCTCGCCGACGCCGAGCCGCCCGGGCGCGACATGTGCCCAGGGGAAGAAGGTGAGGAGCGTACCGGGCTGGCCGTTTTCGTCCCCGTAATAGAGATGATAGGTGCCAGGATCATCAAAATTGACCGTGCGCTTCACCAGCCGCATCCCGAGCGTGCGGGTATAGAAGTCGAAATTGCGCGGCGCCGATCCGGCGATGGCGGTGATGTGATGGATACCCCTGCTTGTCATGGCTTGTTTCCTTTGCTGATTGATTTGTCCCAATTGACCTACCGAGAAAATGGGGTGAACGGCTTCAGGCGCAATCTTTAGGACATTGCGTGGGTGCAATAAAAACCTTGCAAACTCGGCCATTGTATTGCAAATCACAATCAGCCAGATTTTTGCGCATCGCATCATCCTCACATTCGGAGACCGCAATGATCGACAATCGCTTTGCCCCTTACGGCGCTTTCGCCTTGCGCGTGGCGCTGGGCGTCATGTTCATCGCCCATGCCTATCTGAAACTCTCGGTGTTCACCGTTGCCGGCTTTGAAGGCTTTCTGGCTCAGCAGGGCCTGCCCGTCATTCTCGCCTGGCCGATCATCATCGCCGAAATCGCCGGCGGCGTCGCATTGATCGCGGGCTTTCACGGCCGCCTGGTCTCGCTGGCGCTGCTGCCGATCCTGATCGGTGCGCTCGTCATCCACGCGCCCAATGGCTGGCTCTTCACCGCGCCGAATGGCGGCTGGGAATATCCCGCTTTTCTCGCCGCGGCCGCGTTTGCGCAAGCTCTTATCGGCGACGGCGCGTTCGCGTTGCGAGGCGGATCGTCCGCAAGCCGCGAAAATGGCAGGATCGCCGCAAGCGTAGCTTAACTGAAACTGCTTAACTGTGGAGCACCGGCTGCGCCCCCTAGCAGCCGGTGCTCTCGTCCATAGCAGAAGGAACCAATGCCCGAGCATGGCAAAAATCTGGCCTGGGACGACTTCCGGCTCATCAAGGCCATCGCCGAGGCGCGCGGCCTCCCCGCCGCCGCCGATTTGCTCGGCATCAACCACTCCACCGTGTTCCGCCGCCTCAAGCAGATCGAGGCGGCGCTGGGCGCGGAGCTGTTCGAAAAGCATCGCACCGGCTATGCGCTGACGCCGGCGGGGGAGATGGTCGTCGCGCTGGCCGGCCGGGTCGATGAGGACATCACGGACGTGATGCGCAAGCTCGAAGGCCGCCAGATCATGCCTTACGGGGAGTTGCGCGTCGCGACAAACGACTCGCTGCTTATCCATCTGCTGACGCCGCTTTTCGCCCGCTTCCGGCAGCGCTGCCACGATGTTCGGCTCGACATTGTCATCGGCAATCAGGCGCTCAACCTGGCCAAGCGCGACGCCGATGTGGCCATCCGCGCGACGGACAATCCACCCGAAACGCTGGTCGGACGGCGCGTCGCGCGCATTGCCTGGGCGCTCTATGGCAGGGCAGGGGATTTCCCTAGTGGTGCACCCGTCAACGCCACCGATCTGCTCGCGCGCGACTGGGTCTCGCTCGGCGAGCAATTCGGCGCGTTCAAGGCGGTGAAATGGGCACTGGCGAACGTTCCGCCGGACCGTCTGGTCTACAAGCTGAACACCGTGCTTGGGCTTGCCGAAGCGGTGGAGTCAGGCATCGGCATCGGCCATCTGCCCTGTTTCATCGGCGACGCCAAACCGGCGCTCACCCGGCTTTCGCCGCCGAACGCCGCCTTTGGCACCGATCTTTGGCTGCTCACCCACCCCGATTTGCGCAATTCGGCACGGGTCAGGGTGTTTCTCGATTTTCTAGCCGAGGAAATTGCCAAGCACCGCCGTTCGATCGAAGGCGACGGCGATCTGGTTCAGCATTGAGCGCCGTGCTTGATCTCGAAATCACTGGTCGTACCCACGGTGTCGCCCCGGACACCGCGGAGCGCCGAGCCGGGGGCCACTTTCATTGCCTCGACTCCTGCCCAGTGGTTGGGCAAATGGTCCCCGGCTCGAAGGCCGGGGCGACGGCGGTTGTGTGGATGCCGCAGAGGCAATGGTAATCGAATGCGCGCTAGCGAGTGAACTCGATATAAGGCGCGAGGCTTTAACTTGATTGGAGATCACGGCAGCGGCAGGGCTTCCAGCTCGCGCAGAGTCTTGCCGGTGCCCGCATCGACTTCCAGCAATTTCACCCGGTGGCCCCAAAGCTGGGCGAGATGCTGCAATGTGCGGTCGCATTCCTGCTTGCCGAGCAGGCGTCCATCGCGAACATTGTGGGTGAGCGTCAACCGCCGCGTGCCGCTCAGATCGGCGTCGGTGATGCGGATGTCCGGGTCCTGCACGCTGGCGTCATAATGACGGGCAAGCCGCCGCCTGATGTCGCGATAGCCCATCTCATTGTGGATCGCCGTGACTTCGACTTCCGGCTCGTCGGATTCGTCGTGCAGCGCAAAAAAGCGCATGTCGCGGATGACAGTCGGGCTGAGAAATTGCAGGATGAAGCTCTCGTCGCGGTAATCGGCCCAGCCGGCTTTCAGCGTGCCGATAGCGTCGCCATTGCCGGCAAAATCGGGAAACCAGTCCTTGTCCTCGGCGGTCGGCTCCTCGCAGATGCGCTTGATGTCGCGCATCATGGCAAAGCCAAGCGCATAAGGGTTGATGCCGCCATAGCGCTGGTCGTCGAAGCTGGGCTGCATCACGACGGAGGAATGCAGGTGCAGCGCTTCGAGCATCGAGCCTTCCGTGAGCAAGCCCCGCTCATACATGCGATTCATGATCTCGTAATGCACGAAGGTCGCGCAGCCCTCGTTCATTAATTTCGTCTGGCGCTGCGGATAGAAATATTGGCCGAGGATGCGGACGATGCGGATGAGCTCGCGCTGCCAGTCCTTCAGGCGCGGGGCGTGTTTTTCCAGGAAGTAGAGGACATTTTCCTCCGGCAAGCCAAGTCCTTCTCCCTCGGCGGCATTGGCGGCAAGCTCAGCGTCGGCGGCGAGAACCGGGCGCTTGGGCACGGTGCGCCAGAGATCGTCATAGGTGGCTTCCTCATGCGCCTTGCGCCGCTTCTTGCGCCGCGCAATATCGGCGGGTCTAGAGGACACCGGAACCTTCGGGTGGCGGCTGATGCCTTGGCGCATGAGCGCGTGCGCCGCATCCAGGATCGTCTCGACGGCCTCGACGCCATGCCGCTCCTCGCATTCCTTCACATATTCCTTCGCGAAAGCGAGATAGTCGAGAATGCTGTCGGCGTTGGTCCACTGGCGGAACAAATAATTGTTCTTGAAGAAATGATTATGCCCGAATGCGGCATGGGCGATCACCAGCGTCTGCATGGTGGCGGAGTTTTCCTCCATCACATAGCTGATGCAGGGGTTCGAATTGATCACCAGCTCATAGGCGAGCGAGCGCATTCCGCGCCGGTAGCTCATCGATTCCTGCGCGAAATGCTTGCCGAACGACCAGTGCCGGTACATGAGCGGCATTCCGGTCGAGGTATAGGCGTCCAACATCTGTTCGGCGGTGATGACTTCGATCTGGTTCGGATAGACGTCGAGCTTCAAGTCACGCAGCGCCACCTTTTCGACCTGTTCGAACACCGCTTTCAGCGTATCGAAATTCCACTCGGCGCCGTCGAAGATGGGCTTGGCCTTGCGTTTTTTAAGTTTCGGCGTCGTGTCCATTCATGACCTTTCCGCATTGGAAAAGAGATCGTGGAAGACAGGATAAATGTCCGCCGGCGAGGAGACGTGGCGCATGGCGAAATGACGCTGGCGCTCGGTCAGGGGCGAGAAGCCCGTCCAGATGATGCTCTCGCTGATGTGAGTGCCGACCTCGATATAGGCGAAATACTGGCACAGCGGCAGGATGACATCGTCCAGCATGTCGATGCAGCGCGCCATGTCGCCCAGATCGTTCGCGCCGTCGGAGGCCTGCGCGGCGTAGATGTTCCATTCGTCGGGCGGATAGCGCTCCTTGATGACCTTGCGCATTTCCTCAAAAGCGCTGGAGATCACCGTGCCGCCGGTTTCCGTCGAGCGGAAGAAAGTCTCCTCATCAACCTCGCTCGCCACGCTCGTATGCCGGATGAAAACCACATCCACTTCCCGGTAATGCCGCGAGAGGAAAATGTGAAGCAGCATGAAGAAGCGCTTGGCCAAATCTTTCAGCGACTGCGTCATCGAGGCCGAGGTGTCCATCAGGCAGAACATCACCGCCTGAGTGACCGGCTTTGGCTGGCGCTCGAAGCGGTTATATTTCAGATCGAAAGGGTCAATGAAGGCGACGGTCTTGCGCAAATGGTTCAGCCGGGCGAGCTTTTCGCGCAAAAGCGTGACGCGCGCCGGATCGGGGGCGGCCTCGCGCTCGGCGTCCGCCAGCGCTTGCTCGGCCTGCGCGATTTCCTCCATGCTGGGGCGCCTGAGCGCAATGCGCCGGGCGACGCTGTTGCGCATCGTGCGGACGCGGTTGAGCTTGGAGGGCGAGCCGTCGGTCGTATAGCCGGCGCGGAGGGGCGTGGGCGAGCGCACATCCTTGAGCTTGACCTTGATGAGATTGGGAAGTTTCAGATCTTCAAAGAAGAGGTCGAGGAATTCGTCTCTGGTGAGGGTGAAAACAAAATCGTCGTCGCCGTGCCCGTCTGACGCCCCCCGTCCCGAGCCGCCGCCGCCGCCATCAGGCGGCTTGGGAATGGTGTCGCCGACCATGTACTCCTTGTTGCCCGGCAGAACGAAGTCGCGCGAGCCGTCCTTGCCGAGATGGAATGACGGCTCGTTGAGGCTTTTCGACCGGATGCGGATTTTCTCGCCGTTGCCAACCTCGGAAACCTTGCGCTTCTTGAGCGCCTCGCTCACCGCATTACGGATTTCGTCACGGGCGCGGCGGAGAAAGCGCTGGCGGTTGCCGAGGCTTTTCGCCTTTGGATTCAGGCGGCGGTCGATAATGTGCATTCGCTCATTTAACCAGATTTCTTGACCCGCATATACCAATCCACAAGCCGCCGGACCTGGCGGGGCGTATAGCCGCGCGAGACCATGCGCTCGACGAACTCATTGTGCTTTTTCTCGGTCTCGCCGTCCTTTTTCGCTCCAAAGCTGATGACCGGCAGCAGATCCTCGACCTGGCTGAACATGCGCCGTTCGATCACATCGCGGATTTTCTCATAGGACGTCCAGGACGGGTTCTTGCCCGCATTGCGCGCCCTGGCCCGAAGCGAGAATTTCACCACCTCGTAGCGGAAGTCTTTCGGGTTGGCGATGCCGGCCGGCTTCTCGATCTTGGACAGCTCCTTGTCGAGCACCGCGCGGTCCATGAGCTGGCCGGTGTCGGGGTCCTTGAAATCGTGGTCCTCGATCCAGGCGTCGGCATAGGCGACATAGCGGTCAAACAGGTTCTGGCCGTATTCGTGATAGGATTCCAGATAGGCCTTCTGGATCTCGTTGCCGATGAATTCGGCGTAGCGCGGCGCGAGTTCTTCCTTGATGAACTCGACATAACGGTCCTCATTGTCCTCCGACATCTGCTCGCGGCGGATGGCCTGTTCGAGCACATACATCAGGTGGATGGGGTCCGCGCCGATTTCCTCGGTGTCGAAATTGAAGGTCTCTGACAGCACCTTATAGGCAAAACGCGTTGAAGCGCCTTCCATGCCCTCGGTGACACCGGCCGAGTCCCGATATTCCTGCACGGTCTTGGCGTGCGGATCGGTTTCCTTGAGGCTCTCGCCGTCATAAACGCGCAGTTTGGAGTAGAGGTTGGAGTTCTCATGCTCCTTCATCCGCGTCAGCACGGAGAATTTCGCCAGCATTTCGAGCGTGCCCGGGGCACAAGGCGTGGCGACCAGCTCACTTCGAGACAGCAGTTTTTCGTAAATCTTTTTTTCTTCCGTCACGCGCAGGCAATAGGGCACCTGCACGACGCAAATACGATCGAGAAAGGCTTCGTTGTTGCGGTTGGAGCGGAAGGCGCGCCATTCGCTCTCGTTGGAATGCGCGATGATGACGCCCTGATAGGGCAGCGACCCGACATTTTCCGTGCCGACATAGCTGCCTTCCTGCGTTGCGGTCAGCAACGGATGCAGCATCTTGATCGGCGCCTTGAACATTTCGACGAATTCTAGCAGCCCTTGTGTGGTCCGGTTCAGGCCGCCGCTGAACGAATAGGCGTCCGCATCGTTCTGGCCGAAGAATTCCAGCTTGCGGATGTCCACCTTGCCAACGAGCGCGGAAACGTCCTGATTGTTCTCGTCGCCCGGCTCGGTCTTGGCGACGCAGATCTGCCGCAGCCGCGAGGGCAGCAGCTTCACGACCGAGAATTTGGAGATGTCGCCGCCGAATTCGTCCAGCCGCTTGACCGCCCAAGGCGACATGTGACCCGTCAGCTTTCGCTTGGGGATCCCATATTTGTCTTCCAGCACGCCGCCCATGGAGTCCGGGTCGAACAGCCCGAGCGGGCTTTCGAAGATCGGGCTGAGCTCGTCGCCGGCCTTGAGGACATAGACCGGACACTTTTCCATCAGCTCCTTGAGACGCTCGGCCAGCGAGGATTTGCCGCCGCCGACCGGGCCAAGCAGATAAAGGATTTGCTTGCGCTCCTCCAGCCCTTGCGCGGCATGACGAAAATAGCTGACGATCCGTTCGATCGTTTCTTCGAGACCGTAAAATTCCTTGAAGGATGGATAAACCTTGACCGACCGGTTCATGAAGATCCGGCCCAAGCGCTCATCCGAGGAGGTATCGACAATCTTGGGATTGCCGATCGCGGTCAGCATTCGCTCGGAAGCCGAGGCGTAAAGCGTCGGGTCGTCGCGGCAGCTTTCCAGGAAATGCTTCAGGTCCAGCTCGGACTTTTTGTGCTGGCCGTAGCTTTCCGTAAAAAGGTCGAAAATTTCGTTACTGGGCTTCATTCCACCACTCGATTTCTTGTGCATTCAGCCGAAAGGGGAACCTCTTTCCCTTAGAATACCCTGCTATGGTGCTCCAACCCTATATAAGTGTGCGTTTGCACGATTGTACGGCATATGGGCATGACGCGCGAACCCTTGTTGGCGAGGCGAGCAACACGAATTTTTGCAGGCGTCGAAAATGGGCAAGTCTGACCCCGTGCTTGCCGCCACCAGCGCTATACAAGGCTGGGCTTCTGGCCTGAACCGTAGCTGAACGATTGGGCGCCTCATCATCAGTTTGTGCTAGTCCCTTCGAGCCGTCAATTGCTGCTTCGGCTTAAGGTTGTATCCGCAAAGGCTGAGTTGGCGGTGCTCATGCCGAGCGGTATCGTAGTCGCTGCCCCCACCGGGCTGGCAAGCATGCAAAGGCGATAGTCGGCTTGTTCCGTAAGACTGCTTATGGCCGTGGCGGCGCGACCTCGCGCTGAATTGACGCCTAAGGACAGTCGCGGCGCTGCCATTTCGCGCCAAATCGCCACAGCGAAAAATGATTGGGGTGTCGTATGCGCCACATGGTCCGCGCTGTACCGGGCATCCTGGCAACGGCAGGACGATAAGGCACCGACGGCGCCTGGAGGTGCGCGGCCATTCCGGCGGCGCGCTTATGGCCCTGCTATGCTTCAAGGTCATGACAACAGCATAGCCCTCCTTGGCGGTGGGCGCAAATCTATCGCAGTTGTGCGTAATCGCTTTGCCGGGCGATATTCGGCGGCCGGCGAATGCGCCGCACTCCGTTGACAATGGCTTCCGCGCCGTGATTAGTTCGCCGCAATAGCCTAGCCAGCAAGGCATTTCGGAATGATGTAACGATAGGGCTGCCCGCCACGGCGGCCGGACCGGCGCCAGGAGACAGGGATGATGGGTGCGGGACGGTTCTTCGACGATCACCCAATCTTGATGTGGCTGGGCACGATCGTCGTCGGCGGCGCGATCCATCTTGCGCTTTGGCCGCTTTCAGAGCCGCCTTGGATTTTCAGCGATTTCTTCAAAGCCTATTGGGTTGCGGGCGAGCATCTTTGGAATGGCGGGCTCAATGCCGGTTACCCATTCACGGTCCGGGGCAATTGGTCCAACTTGCCGATCCTGGCCTGGCCGTTCGCGCTACTCGTGCCGCTTGGACGCGAAGCTGCGGGGTGGGCGTTCCTCGTCCTCGGCGTTGCCGTGACGTTCAGCGCCTGGGCGCTGCTCGCGCGGCTGAGCGGCCTGCGCGGACCAGGCGCGGCGTTGCTGCTGTTTCTATTCCTGATTAACGGTCCGCTGCTGAATAGCCTGCGCGAAGGCAACAGCACGCATTTCGTACTGCTCATCATGGTAGCGGGCGTCGCGTGCTGGCAGGCGGGACGCGACTACGCCGCAGGTTTGGCGTTTGGCATCTGCGCGACGGTCAAGCCTTTGTTGCTACTCATCGGCGTTTACTTCTTGGCGCGGCGGCGTTGGGGGATCGTGGCGGGCGGCGCGAGCGCAATCGGCGTTGCGGCTTTGCTCTCCCTGGCTTTGTTCGGGCTTGCCGGGAACATTCTCTGGTATGAGGACGCCGTCGCGCCTTATCTGGGCCATGCGCTGGCGGCCTTCAACGTGCAGTCTATCGACGGCTTCCTCGTCCGCCTGTCGACCGGCGCGGAGGAGCTGCTTTATTGGGGTCCGATCGAGCCGTCGACGCTGCATAGGGTCGTGCGCTATGCCAGCTTTGCACTGCTGTTCGGCGGGTTCGTCTGGCTGATGCTGCGTGCGGAGCGCAGAGGGCTGATATCGCCCGCGACCGGCGGCGGCCTGACGCCGCAAGACCTGTTGCAATTTTCTATGGTGCTCATTCTCTCGCTGGTCACCAGCCCGATTTCGTGGACGCATTACTATCTGGTTCTGCTCTTGCCCTTGGGCCTGTATCTCGGCGGCCGCCTGCCGCTGCCGGATGATGCGGCGTCCCGATGGCTGTTCTGGCTCGGCTATGGTCTTACCGCGCTTCCCGTCATCATGCCGGCAATGAACCCGGACGCCGATCCGCCCGCCAGCTGGCTCGGCGAATTGGCGGCCCGCACCATCGTCTCGGCCTGGCTGTTCGGCGCATTGGTGATGCTTGCAAGCTTTGCGCGCGGTGCTTGGCTGGTGACCCAATTGACAGCTCCAGATGCAACCGCCGCGACGGCGCTGCGCGGCGAGCCGGCCGGGCATGCCTGATTGGTTGGTCCTGCCGTGTCTCTAGAGGCGTTGAAGCCAGGCAGGTTCGACACCATCAATATGTCAAGGCGCATCCAAATCAGAGGACCCTATGGCCGATCCCTACAAAGCCCTCGGCGTGGCGCGCGATGCCTCTCAGGACGATATCCGCAAGGCATACCGGCGGCTGGCCAAGAAGAACCATCCCGATCTGAATCCGGGCAACGCGGAAGCCGAAAAGCGGTTCAAGGAGATCGCGGCGGCCAACAGCATCATTGGCGATGAGGCCAAGCGCGCCCGCTACGACAAGGGAGAGATCGACGACAGCGGCGCGGAGCGAGCCGAACGGCCGTTCTACCGCCAATATGCCGAAGGCGGGCCGGGGTTCAAATATTCCCGCCAGACCGGACCCGGCGGCCCGGAGGATTTGGGCGATATCTTCGCCGATTTGTTCGGCCGGTCGGGCTTCGGCGGCGGCACCGGCTTCAGCGCGCGCGGCGGTGACGTCAATTATACGCTTCCCGTCGATTTTCTCGAAGCCGTGAACGGCGCCAAGAAGACCGTCACCATGCCCGATGGCAAACGCCTCTCCATCACCATTCCCGCCGGCGTGACCGACGGCCAGACGCTGCGCCTGAAGGGCGAGGGGCAGCCCGGGCTGGGCAGCGGCGAAAATGGCGATGCGATGGTGACCATGCATGTCGGCGAGCATCCAAACTTCACCCGGGACGGCGATACCATCCGCTCGGTGCTGCCGATCACCTTGGGCGAGGCGCTGTCGGGCGCGAAGGTTCATGCGCCGACCATTTCAGGGGCCGTGAACGTAACCGTGCCGAAAAACGCCAATAGCGGGCACATTTTGCGGCTGCGGGGCAAGGGCGTGATGAACCGTGCGACCGGCAAGCGCGGCGATCATCTGGTGGAACTGCGCATTGCGCTGCCCGAAGGGCACAATGAGGAACTGGCCAAGCTCATCGCGGAATGGGAAGCCAAACATCCTTATGATCCGCGCCAGCGCGACGAGGCCGGGACATGATCAGCGAAACCGAGCTGTGCGCGATGTTCGACCGGCTCGACAGGCGCGCGCTGCGGCAGTGGGTCGAGGCGGGCCTGGTGCAAAGCGCGCCGGGCGGGACAGTTGCGTTCGACGAAGCGGACGTCGCCCGCGTGCGGCTCATTTTCGAGCTGCATTACGATCTCGAAGTCGAGGAGGAAAGTCTGCCGGTGGTCCTGTCTCTCGTTGACCAGATATATGACCTCCGGCGGTCCATCAAGGCCATCGCCGGGGCCATCGCGGAACAGCCGGACGAAGTCAGAATGCGCATTGCCGCCGTCGCGCGGGGCCGATTGCAACGCTGATCAAGTATCACAGGGCGCTGGCAAAGCTGCCACGGCGAGATTATAAGGGCGTGGCTCACCGCGCCGCGGCGCGACATCCCACCGATCGGACATCCAGCCATGCCGCTTTCCATTCACCCCGTCATCTTTCCCTCCGTCCTGCGCACCCTCAGCGCTCTCGATGCCATTCTCGATAAGGCGGCCCTCTACTGCGAGACCCGCAGGGTCGATCCGTCCGTGCTGCTCGGCTATCGGCTCGCCCCTGACATGTTCGATTTCAAGCGGCAGGTCCAGAGCGTCAGCGATCAGGCCAAAGGCATGGCGGCTCGGCTTGCGGGCGTGGACATGCCGAGCTATCCGGACACCGAGACGAGCTTTGCGGAGTTGAAAGCGCGTCTCGCCAAGACGACCGAGTTCGTGAAAAGCATCACTCCGGCGCAAACCGAAGGCAGCGAGGACCGCGAGATCGTGCTGAAAATGCGCTCGGGCGAGATGAAATTCAGCGGCCAAGATTACGTCTTCGGCTTCTTCCTGCCGAACTTCTATTTCCACGCCGCCACCGCCTACGACATTCTCCGTCATGCCGGCGTCGAGCTGGGCAAGCGGGATTTCCTCGGGGTGTGACGCCCGGTTACGCCGGCAAGAGTTCGAATTTCAGCCCGGAATGCGCCTTGAGGCGCTCGATCAGCCGGTCGCCGAAGATCGTGGCGGGCGTCCAGAAGCCGCCGGGCTTGGCATCCTTGCCGATGTCGAGCGCCAGGCAGGCGCCCGCTTGGCCGAGCATTTTCGAGGTCGACCCATAGCCGGGGTCGCCGTCGCCGACGACTTTTGCCCTGATCGACTTGCCATCCGCGCCGGTCCCGAAGAAACGCAAATCATAAAAGCCTGTCTTTTGAGCGGCCGGGCTTGGCCCTTCGCCCGGGGCGGGCAGCACGAAGCGATTGAGCAGCCAGCGCGTCGGCGGCAGGGCGGCGGCGGTCACGAAGCCTGCGAGCGCCCCCGCAATGAGCCAGGACGTGACGCGGCCACGGCCACCCGGCCCGGCAAGCATCGCCTCATCGTAGAGAAAATCGCGGCCATAGGCGAAATCCGACAAGGCGTTCGTGCGGTGGACGATCCGCGTGTTGATGCTGGCCATGACGAACGGGGCGGTATAGGCGCCAAAATCGGGATCGAATGTCACCGATGAAAGGCTTGGCTGACGCAGTTTCGGCGCTTGGCCAGGCGGGATGAGCGAATAGGGGTTCGCCAATTCCTTGCGCAGCGCGGGGTTGCCGGCGGCCTCCTTGGCGATGTTCATCATGCTGGCGACGGTGCCGCCCGAAGCGCCGCCACGCATGGCCTTGACGCGCATCTTCACCTGCGAGCAGGGCCGTCCGAGGCGCTCGACCGCATGCCGTTGAAGGAAATGCACGCCCAGATCCGATGGAATGGAGTCAAAGCCGCAGCAATGCACGATGCGCGCGCCGGAGGCTTGCGCGGCCGCTTCGTAACGCTCGATCATGCGCCGGATCCAATGCACCTCGCCGGTCAGGTCGCAATAATCTGTCCCCGTTTCTGCGCAGACCTTCACCAGCGGTTCGCCATAGAGCGCGTAGGGGCCGACGGTCGAAATCACGACCCTGGCGCTTAGGCACATGGAACGCAGCGCAGCTTCGTCCGCCGCATCGGCGACGATCAGAGGCAAATCGGCAGCTTTGGGCCCAAGCGAGGCACGCAAATCCTGGAGTTTAGCGTGCGACCGGCCCGCCGCCGCCCACTTCAAAGAACCGCTCACGCCGAATTGGTCTAATAGATAGCGGCAGAGAATTTTACCGACAAAGCTGGTGCCGCCGAAAACGACCAGATCATAGGGTGCCGAATCCATGAATATGCCGCGCTGTTAGAATTTGCCGCGATTGCTTGAACGCACACGATAAGTCATGGCTGCAGGCCGCCGAACTGAATTCGCAAGGGAGCTGAGGTGATTGTTCAGCTTGGCAATAATAAGCGCGCAACATCAGGTGACGCATAGCAAACCGTTTCGCCTTCCACCCAGGCAGCCCCGGACGCAACCAGCTTGAGCGCGTGCGGATAGAGCCGATGCTCGGCTTCGAGAATGCGCGCGGCGAGCGTGTCGGCTGTGTCGGCCGGCCGAACCGGGACAGCGGCCTGGGCGACGATCGGCCCGGCGTCCATCTCCGCGCTGACGAAATGCACCGTCGCGCCGGATATTGAGACGCCAGCGTCGAGAGCCTGCTGCTGCGGATGCAGTCCCCTGAAGGCGGGAAGAAGCGAAGGGTGGATGTTTAGCTGGCGGTCTCGCCATGCCTCGACGAAACCCTCGGTCAGCAGGCGCATGAAGCCCGCATTGCAGACAATTTCTACCCCCGCATCGCGCAACGCTCGGTCGAGATCGGTCTCAAACGCGGCGCGCGAAGCATAGGCCTTGTGGTCGATCAGGACCGCCGGGATGCCGGCTTGTCGCGCCCTTTCGAGGCCAAACGCCCCAGGGCGATTGGAAATCACGACGGCAATTTTCGCCGGATAGTCCGGCGCGTCGCAGGCGTCGATCAGGCTCTGCAAATTGCTGCCACGGCCGGAAATCAGCACGCCGATGCGTTTATGCGCGGTCATCCCGAAAATCCGAGCGAGCCGGAGAAGCGGACCGGGGCGCCGTCCTGGCGCAGAATGAGAGCGCCGATGGGCTTTGCGTCCTCGCCGTGGGATTGCAGAAATGCACAGAGCGCATCAGCATCGGCGCTGCCGCAGATCACGGCAAGGCCAATGCCGCAATTGAAGGTGCGCAGCATTTCAGCCTCCGCGACTTGGCCTTCCCGCGCGATCCAGCCGAAAACCGGCTGCGGCGTCCACGCATCAAGGTCGATCTGGGCGGCAAGCCCGTCCGGCAGCACCCGAGGCAGGTTCTCCGGCAGCCCGCCGCCGGTAATATGGGCAAGCGCCTTCACCACGCCGGTGTGCCGGATCGCGGCCAGCATCGGCTTCACATAGATGCGCGTCGGGACAAGCAACGCTTCGGCAAGCTGCCGTTCCGCCGAAAAGGGCGCTGGCGCATCCCAGGCAAGACCAAGCTCCTCCACCAGGCGGCGCACCAGCGAGAAGCCGTTGGAATGCAGGCCGGATGAGGCAACGCCGATCACCACGTCGCCCGTCGCGATATCCGCGCGTGGCAGCAGCATGCCGCGCTCCGCCGCGCCGACGGCAAAGCCCGCCAGATCGTAGTCGCCTGCCGCGTAAAGGCCCGGCATTTCCGCTGTCTCTCCCCCGATCAGCGCGGCTCCGGCTTCCCGGCAGCCATCCGCGATCCCAGCGATGACGGCCGTCGCCCCGTCGAGTTCAAGCTTGGCGGAGGCGAAATAATCGAGAAAGAACAGCGGCTCGGCGCCCTGGACGATCAGATCGTTGACGCACATGGCAACCAGATCGATCCCGATCGTGTCATGGCGGCCGGACTCGATGGCGATCTTCACCTTGGTGCCGACGCCGTCATTGGTGGCGACCAGCACCGGATCGCGAAAGCCGGCGGCCTTCAGATCGAACAGCGCGCCGAAACCGCCCAGATCCGCGCCCGCGCCAGGCCTTGCCGTCGCGCGCGCCAGCGGCTTGATGGCCTGGACCAGCGCATTTCCAGCGTCGATGTCGACGCCCGCCTTGGCGTAGGTCAGCGCCTCTTCACCCGTCTTGCGGCCCTCAGCCATGCCTTGCCTTTCCTCAGTTGCCGCACACAACCGCCGGGAGCGGCGTCCGTCAACCCCTTCCTCGCCATTATCCTATTTTCGCAAGCGGCGCGATGGCCCGGCAAGGCATCATGCGGTTTGGCCCTTTTTGCGTCGAGGAAATGAGGCTAATGTCCGGCTCAACTGCCAAGAAATGATGCGGCGATGCGGACCAAACGATATTTGGAACCGCCGTTTCGATAGGAAAGTGATGATGTTGAGGACAGCAATTCTTGCCCTTTTTGTCGGCGTCCCGGCATTCGCCTTTCCGGCGGCGGCGGCGAAAGGTCCGACGATCTACACCGTGGCGAAAGTCTCGGTGACGGCCGACGCGGAGAATGCGGTCGCGGCGAAGGAGAAGGCGCTGGCCGACGCGCAGCAAATCGCCTTGCGCACCTTGCTCAAGCGGATGACGCCCTGGAGCGCGCAATCGCGTCTGCCGGTACTGGGTGAGGACATTGTCGAGCGCATGGTGGACGGATTTGCCGTTCGCCGCGAGAGCAATTCCGCCACGCGCTACATGGCGACGCTGGATTTTACCTTCGAGCCGAACGCGGTGCGCGACATTCTCAACCGCTTCGGCCTGCCTTACACCGACCAGCAGGCGCCGCAGGTGCTGCTGCTGCCGGTGATGACCGAGGGCGGCGCGGTGCGTCCCGCCACAAGCAATCCTTGGTTCGACGCCTTATCTGGAGTCGATGGCGAACATGCTCTGGCGCCAGTCAAATTCGCGACGCCGCGCGAGGATGTTTCAGCCATGATCGGCGCTCTGGACAAGAATGCGCGCGGCCTGTTCGAGACGCTAAGCGCGCAATATCGGGCGGAGAATTTGGTGCTTGCCATCGCTGAGGTTGATCCACAAGCAAGGCAGTTCCGTTTGCGGCTTCTTGGCCGGGACGCTGTCGGCAATTTTACCTTCGACCGGACCTTCCGGATTCACGAGCGCGACATCGACAATGCCGCCAAGCTTGCCGCGCAGGTCTCGGTAAAGGTGATCGAGGGGCGCTGGAAAACCACCCGGCTGGCGAGTCAGGGTGCGCTCGCCGGTCCCGCCGATTTGGAAACCGTCGCAATCACAGCGCAATTTGCAGGTCTGAAGGCGTGGCAGGAGATGCGCGCGCGGCTGCAAAAGGTTCCGGGCGTTCAGGGGCTCGATGTGAAGACGCTGAACGCGCGTGGCGCCAGCATCACGGTGGACTTCCCGGGCGGCGGGGATCGTCTCGCTCAGGCCGCGCAGTCGCAAGGCCTTGCGCTGGAGCCGCGCGGGCAGGAATGGCTGCTTGTGACGCGTTAAGGCGCTCAGGGCGTGCAACTCATTTATGTGCCGAACATCATCACGGTGCTGCGCCTGTTCCTGGTGCCGGTGATCCTCTGGCTGATCGTCGCCGATGAGTTGTTCGGAGCGTTTATCGCGTTTCTGCTCGCGGGGCTGACCGACGCGCTCGACGGCTTTCTGGCGCGGCGTTTCAATTGGCAGACTGAACTCGGCGCCTATCTCGACCCGGTGGCCGACAAGGCGCTGCTGGTGAGCGTTTATGCGATCCTGGGCTTTTACGGCCATCTGCCAGCCTGGCTGGTGATCCTCGTGATCAGCCGCGATCTGCTGATTGTCGGCGCCGTCATGCTTTCATGGCTGCTCGGCCGGGCGGTCGCGGTCCATCCGCTGATGATCAGCAAGGTCAATACGGCGATGCAAATCGGGCTCGCCACCCTCGTGCTCGCGGCGGGCGGGCTTGGGCTCGGCCTTAAGCCCCTCGTCCCAGCGTTGATCTGGGTGACTGGCGCGACCACGGCCTTGTCCGCCGCCATCTATCTTGTCATATGGATGCGGCGTATGGCGCGCTACGATATTGACGAACGGCTAAAGCAATCCGGGCCGCAGCCGGGGACGATGCATTAGCGTGGTTTGACACAACTACCCCTCACTTTGGGTGGGGTCGCTCCGCGCGCTATACTTTTGGTGGGTAGCCGGTTTCAATTTCGCCGGGCGTGTCGTCGAGATGCATTTCATTGCCTCGCCAGCTAAAGCTCCTGCCAAGCCAAGCATTTATCCATAATCCAGGCAGCACCAGATCGCGCAAAACCCAGGCTAGCGGCGATGTTGCGCTGAGATGCCATCTTGCCGCCTTCGTTAGAACCGCCTCGCTGCCGTACCAAAGCGCACACAGCGCCGCCAGGAGCCATTCGGCTGACAGTCCGACTGCGTCGGCGCCGTATGCCGCCGCGAGCAGTGGCGGAACACTGCCGGAAAACAGCTCCGGAATGAAGAAGGCGGGGAAGGTTGCGCGCCGCAGCCGCGCCCAGCGAAGCTGACGATCCCAGACTTGCCGGGCGGTGCGCCATCCCAAAGGCTGCCCGAAAGGCTCCCGGACGAGGCGGACACGCAGCCCCTGCTGGCGCACCACTTTCGTCGAAGCGGCATCTTCGGCGATTTCGGCGGCAAGCGCCCGGATGCCGCCCGCCTTTTCGAGATCGGCGCGGCGCCACAGCATGGTCTTGCCCTGGGCAAAGCCCAGCCCCACGCCCTCCGCCGTATATTGCCAGCGCGCTTGGTAGCTGTTGAGGAAGGCGCATTCAAGCTGTGCCCAGAAGCCTTGCGGCATGCATCCAACCGGCGGAGAGCACATCAGCCCGGTGTCGGCCCGCCAGCCTCTGAACAACCGCTGCAAATAGTCCGGCGGCATCAAGACATTGCTGTCCGCCATGACGATCCAATGATGGCTGGCGGCATACCAGCCTTTGATGAGATTGCCGAGCTTGGGATTGGGCGTGCTCTTATCCTCGCCGAACAGGAGCTTTGCCTCGATATGCGGGTAGGCGGCCATGAGCTTGCGGACCAGCGGCACGACGGGATCGCCGGTGTTGGCGCAGCAAAAGATCAGCTCGTAATGAGGGTAGTTCAATTCAAATCCGGACCGCAGCGTCAGCTCTTCATATTGGTCAAGCCCACATATGGGCCGCAACACGGTCACGGCCGGGGCGGACCTTAAAGGCGCAAGGGCACCCGACGGGCGGCATCGGACGATGGCAATCAGCGTACTAAAAAGATGGATCGAGACGGCAGCCGCGCAAAAGAGAATGGCTGCCCATTCAAGCATGACCATAGGCGATCCCCGACTCGAGGACGATTAACTCGTCATAGCAATATTTAGATGACCGATTGATGACATGGGAAGGTGTTGAACTTCCGTCTAGGGGAAATCATGAAAGTCCGACGTTGTGCGCATCCGTAAATCCACGCAAAGCTGATTCGAACTTTCTTGCCATGCGCGGCCAGGCGGGCGGCATCCATTAGGCGGCATCTTCCGGCTGGGGTGCTGCCGGCAGGCCATGGCGCTGAGGTGGAGTATCGCCGAGCGCGTCAAGCCGGATCACCGGGATGGGCTTTGCGCGCGCCGCCTGCATGACGTCGACCGTGCCGCCGCGCCCTTGGGCAGGTTCGCCGTCCCAAATGGCGATCAGCGTGTCGGCTGCCGCGATGAGCCGGTCGCCTAGCTCCGCATAAGGCAGCGCAGCGTCACGGTAGGCGTCCGCATCGGGCGCCTCGTGCACCTCGTCCGCGCGGGCGATAAGGGACGCGAATTCGGCCCTAGCGCCGGGGTCGGGAAAATCTTCGAGATAGCGGGAGCGGGAAAATGGCAGCATGGCGATCAACCCCCAGCGGCGCGCAAGGGCCGCTTCGGCAGCCAGCCGGTCGGCGCCCTCGGCCAGACCGGAGACAAGGACGAAGCGCCGGCTCGGATTGGCCGTCTCCAGCTCCATCATCACGGCGTCGAGCTGGGTCAGCAATCGGGGCCGCTCCGAACGCGGCAGACGGTTTGGCCGGTGCCCGGTGACGGCAACGCGGAATTGCGGGGCAGGGGCGCTCGTCATTTTTGCCTCCGAAGCTGCGGCCTGCTCGGGCTGGGCGCCTGGTCCGGGCAAAAACCGCGTGAAATCCTGCACGCTAACCTGCAACTCCGCCGTTTGCCGCGCCAGATCGTAAAGACGCGGCATCACTGCCGGATTGTCGATCTCGTGCAAGGCGGCGAGTTCCGCATCCGCGAATGCAACGCCAAAGGGCGGCGTCATAACCGATTGCTCCAGGCCAAGATTGTAACGCTGGAAGCTCAAGAGATAGTCATTGACGCCGTGCCCCCGGCCGATCAGTTCGCCCGACAGATCACCGATTTCGGAATTGATGCCCCAGGACAGCCGCGGGTTGGACAGGCCCTGCAGGATTTTCACGACGAGCTGATCGCAATCGGCCAGCACGCCGCGCAACGCGTCCGCCGCGAAGGCCGCCTCTTCGAGGTCCTCGCGCGTGCTGCGCGAGATGAGGCCGAGCAAGCGCAGGAGCAGCGAGCCGGAAAGCCGTTTATTGCGGTCGATCCTCACGCGGTGATGGCCGGTGCCGACGGAGATGATGAGCAGCTTATCGGCGCCAGTCTGCCAATTCAGCTTATAGCCGTCGACCGTCGCCATCAGAAACATGAGCAGGGCAGGGTTGTTGTGCGGCGAGACGCCGCCATCGACAAAGACCCCGCTTCGGCCGTCGCTAATGTCGATATCGACCGGCGTGAAATGATAGGGCGCGGCAGTGCTTGCGCGGACGAGCTGCGCAAGATTATAGCTGTGATTGCCAATCCATTCGGGCGGGCCATTTCCCTGGCGCGGCCCGTCGTTGAAATATTTCAGCCGGTCATTATTGCACATGACCCAGACCGCGCCGGTGTCAACGCGCTTGGTGACGATTGCGAGGCCGGTTTTCAGCTTGTCCGTGCCGAGCGTCGTGCCACCGCCGACGACGCCGCGAACGCGGTTGACGAGCTGGCGCGCATCGAAGCGCCTGACGCCGATCAGCGTTTGGCGGCCGGCGAAAATCTCCGGCGCCCAGGCAAGGAAGCGCTGCTTGATGTCCGCCACCCTGTCGCCCATCGCCAGCATGGTGGCGAGCATCGAGCCGACCGAGGTTCCGCCGATCAGGTCGAAGAATTCGCAGAGGCGGAAGTCCTTGCCGCGCCCGGTCGCCTCAGCCAGCAGGCTTTCGATTTTTTCGAGGAAGGCGATGGTGACGATGCCCCGCGTGCCGCCGCCATCGAGGGCGAGGATGCGCTTGGGGCCGGGGGCGTGCAAGCGAGCCTGGAAGGGATGGGACGTCAATTTAACCGCTCTCCCCTGACGCCATAAAAATTCTCCTCGATAACCTCGCCGCGCGCGTTGTGTTTATACGTTGTCCGCGCAGCTCCCGAATTGAGGCTGATGACCGGCTGGCCGTTGGTTCCGAAATACGCCACTTCGACAACATTGCCTCGCGCATCATATCGGGTGGTCACCCGGGCCGCCCCCCAATCCCTGCGTAGCGCCGGGCTGCCGTTCATGCCGAAATAGGCGTGCTCGATTTCACGGTTGTTGGCGTCATAGCGGTAAGTGACCTTGGCCGCGCCCAAATTTGCACTGAGGACGGGCTGGCCGTCGATGCCAAAGGTTGCCATTTCGATAGGGTTTCCGCGCGCATCATAAATGCCTGTGACCCGCGCGGCGCCCCAATCCGTGCCAAGGACTGGCTTACCGTTTGCACCGAAATAGGCTTTCTCAATAATATTTCCAGCCGCATCGTAGACGAATGTCATGCGCGCCGCGCCGGTTGTCCGATCGGGTGTCGGCAGGCCGTCCGGACCGAAATAAGCGGTCTCCACGGCATTCCCTTGCGCATTGTATCGAGTGGTTACGCGCGCAGCGTCGGATTCATAGCTCGGCACCAATTCGCCGCTCTCGCCGCGATAGACAGTCTCTGTAAGATTTCCGCTCGCATCATAGACGTTCACGATCCGCGCCGCGCCTTCCGTTTTGCTGAGTGTCGGCTTGCCATCCTTATCGAAATAAGCAAACTCGACGATATTTCCGCGCTCGTCATACGTTCGCTTCACCCGCGCCGCTTCGGAGTCTTCGCTAAGCATTGGCTCGCCACCCACGTCGAAATAAGACTCCTCGATTGGGTTGCCGTTAGGGTCATGAACGATTGTCACCCGCGCGATTCCCCACCCCGAACTTAATTTGATTCTGGGGTCATTGAGGCTCATCTGTCGCGCGGCTTCCCACCCTGTCCGAAGCATCGCTTCGCCGTCCCCGCCGAAATAGCCCTCCTCAATTCTGTTGTTGCGTGCGTCATATCTATAAGTTGCCCGGACCGCGCCAATGAGCTTGTGAAAGCCGGATTGGCCAGCCTCATCGAAATGCGTTTGCTCAATGACATTGCCCCGCGCATCGAAGCGCACGGTCATGCGCGCAATACCCCAGCTTTTGTAGAGCGTCGGCCGGTTGTCGACGCCGAAATAAGCCTCCTCAATTCTGTTATTGCGCGCGTCATAGGCAAACGTGATCTGCGCCACGCCTGCGTCCTTGCTGAGCACCCGCTGGCCCTTATCGCCGAAGTAAGCTGTTTCGGTCGCATTTCCGCGTGCGTCATAGGTTTGCGTGATCCGAGCCGCGCCGAGAGGCTTGCTGAACACCGGTTCGCCATTGAGGCCAAAATAATTCCATTCGGTTACATTGCCGCGCGTGTCATAGGTTGTCTGGATGCGCGCCGCGCCTTCATCGCGGCTCAGCACGGGCTTGCCGTCGGGACCGAAATAAGCCGTCTGAGTCAGATTTCCGCGTTCATCGTGGCCGTAGGTTTCGCGCGCCGCGCCTCTATCCTTGCTGAGTATCGGCAAGCCATCGACGCCGAAACTAAGCCATTCGATTTCCTTGCCTCGCACGTCATAGGTTTTTTTTATCCGCGCAGCCCCGGCGTCTTTACTAAGCAGAGGCTGCCCTTCAGAGCCGAAATAGGCCCACTCGATCCTGTTACCTCGCTCGTCATAGGCCACCGTCACCCTTGCCGCCCCGGTACGCTTGTCAAGAATTGGCAGACCATTCGACCCGAAATAGGCCCACTCGATCTGATTGCCCCGCTCATCATAGACCGCAGTTCTCCGCGCTGCGCCGAGATCCTTGCTCAGCACGGGCCGCCCATCGATGCCGAAATAGGCCCACTCAGTGACGTTTCCGCGCAAGTCATATGAGTAGGTTTCTCGCGCCGTGCCAACGTCCTTGCTAAGCGCAGGCAGGCCGTCAACGCCGAAAAAGGCGACTTCAGTGTTTCTGCCACGGGCGTCATAAACATAGGTCAGGCGCGCCGCACCGAAGTCTTTGCCTAACGTCGGCTGGCCGTCCTCGCCAAAATACGCGACCTCGACAACATTGCCGCGCTGGTCATAGACATAGGCTACTCGGGCCGCGCCCCAACTCTTGGCGAGCACCGGCTCGCCTTCCAAACCGAAAGTGTTCAGTTCTTTGACATTGCCCCGGGCGTCATAATCCCAGGTCACCTGCGCCGCTCCAGTATCCTTGTCGAGCACGGGCTGGCGATCCTCGCCAAAGTAGGTCCGCTTGATTTCGCGCCCGCGGGCATCGCGTATCAAGCTGACATGCGCCACGCCCAAGTCCTTACGCAGGGCCGGTTTTCCGTCCAATCCGAAATAAGACTCCGCGACCGAATTTCCCCGGGCGTCATAGGCTGCTGTCTCATACGCTATGGCATAGTCTTTGCGAAGCGCCGGGCGCCCATCGCGGTCTAGAAAATCAGCCCTGACGATTCGGCCATCCTCATCCCGGCTGAGTTTCACCGAGGCAAACCATTGGTCGTTTGGGACCAGGGATCCGGTCTTGTCATGCCAGCCGACCGATATGAGACGTCCCATACCGTCATAAAGGCGGCGCAACTCGGCGACGCCGACCTTGTCCAAAAGCGTGTCGCCCGCGGCGTCCAAGTTCCGCAGGCTCGCGATCAGACCGTTGCCTCCCACGCGATAGGCGCGCCCATAGGCGCCAAGACCGTCTGACGCCGTCCCGCCGCCGCCAAGCGGTTCGAAGCGCCGCTCCAGCAGATAGCCCGCGCCGTCGAAAACCAGGCGGTGCTGACCGATGGAAGTGCGGCGTCCCGTTTCGTCCTTTCCCATCGTGCCCAGCCGCGTTCCCTCCGCGAGCTGGCGCTCCGATTCTCCAATGTCCTTTTCGAATTGGATCACGCCTTGACGGCGGTCCGCCGCAAAGGCGTATTTCAGCTCGCGAATGCGCGTTCCGGTTTTGTTGTAATGCGTAACGCTGTTGAGCCACCCGCTTTCTTGGTAATCGAAGACGAATTGGGCTGCATCCCTGGTCCAGCCTTCGATTGCATATGTTTCCGCGTCCAAGCTTTCCGCCGCGCTTTCGGGTGAAAACGACCCATTCATTTGGGTCAACTCGACCGGACGGCCGGCTTTTTCCAAGAACCTGTAAACCAGGCTCTGCCGGCGCGCGACGGCCTCGCTGACCTCGCCGACGCAAAACGGCACGCCCCAGCGCTCGCCGTAATTCAGGCAATAGCTCGTCTTGACCCGGAGATAGCTATCCCAGTACCACGCGCCGCCGCCCGTCACCGCGAGGAGGCACGCCGTGACCGCTGCGGCGACGCGCCGCCGGATGATTTTCTGCCGCTCGGCCTCGCGCTTATACAGATCGTCATAGGTGACGCCGAGCGCGGCGGCGGCGAGGCGCAGCAGCGCGCGCTGAAAGGTCTTTTTGGTGGACTCGTCCTTGCGCGGGCGAACATCCGCCGCGACCGGCTCCAGCTCCTCCCAAAATTCCTCTTTCGTGCCGTCGGCCAGCGTCCGTTCCGTCCGGCGGCGGAGCAGTTCCGGCGGGAACGAGTCCGCCGGTTCACCCGCGATCAGCAGCGGGATGACGCGGTCGCCTTTTCCCATCTCCTGGAACAGCGCGATTTCGCGCCTGATCCATTGCGATTTCGGCGTGTCGGGCGAGCAGACGACGATGAGGACGGAACTGCGGGCGAGCGCCTGCCGGATCTGGTCGGAGAGATCGGTCGAGGCGGGGATTTCGTCCTCGTCGCGGAACAGCTTGCCGAGCCGCGCCGGATAGCCCTGCTGTTGCAGCGATTTCGGCGTCCGGTAGGTCTCCAGCGCCTCGAACAGCCGGATCGCCCATTCCCGGTCGCGGGCAAGGTGCCGGTAGCTGATGAAGGCGGCGTAGGTTTTGGGATCGTTTGCGGGGGGCATCGGTCACCGGAAATCGCGGACACGGATGTGATGATATTACCCCGCCGAATGTCTAAGCATTAATACAGATTTTATATATTCACACATGCAGGGATTTAGATGCCGCCCTCCGCCGGCATCCCCAGCCGCACCGGATCGAGCGCCACCGCCACCAGATGCTCGGGCCGCTTGATGTGGTTGCGCAGCACGATCCATTCCTGGTGCTCGGAGGAGATCAGCCGCTGCACGGCGTCGGTGAATTGCCGGACGGCGGCGTCATCGCCTCGCGCCGCCGCCTCGCGCGCCTGGGCTAGGCTTGCGCCGGACAAATCCTTCAAATTCTCATGCACGACCAGATAGCGCGCGGCGTTGCGCTCATCCAGATTCATCGACGAGATCGCCGAGAGCGCGCCCAGGATGCCGGAGAACGCCGTGCCGAGCGCGAGCACGCCGAGCAGGGCCGAGACGTTCGCGATGTGGATGAGGCCGAGATAATCCGCCGCGACCACGAAGAGCGGCAGGAAGCTCGCCACGCTGAGAACATTGAGCCATAAAATCGCCCGCTCGGTCTGGCCGGCCGCGTGCTGGTGCTGCTCGCCGCGCCCGAGATAATAGCGGGTCTGCACGTCGAGCTGGTAGCGGCGCAGATAGTCCAGCTTTAGCGGCAGCACGGGTAATTCGCCGGGGCGCGCGGCTTCGTCCGCCTCCATCACCACGTCGAACAGCGCAAGGCGGGCGAGTTCAGCTTCCGCGCGCGCCTCCATCCAGCGGGAGAACAATTTGCGCGCGCTCAGAAACGCGGCCAGCCCCAAGGCGATGCCCAGGCAGGCATATTGCACCACGATGCCCAGCTTCACCGCCGAGACGCCAGCGACGCCCGCCCCGCCCAGCGGCAACAGAAACAAGCCGCCGACCAGGATCGCGCCGAGCCGGGCGTAAATCGCCTGCCGGCTGCGCTTTTTGTACACGGCCTGCGCCGCGACGGCCCGGCTGTCGGCGGCGGTGTAGCGCGTCATGATCGCGCGCACATCGGCGCTTTGCAGGATGCGGGCGAGCGTGCCGGCCTCGGGCGGCAGGGCCGCGGCATGGGTGTCCGGGCGCAACTGCCAGTCGGCGGCCGGATCGTCCGCGCCGATGGCCGCCGCCGCCGCGTTTTGTGCGTGTGTGTCCGCCATGCCCGTGCTCCCCAGCCGCTCGAATGCCCTATTCCAAATAGCCGCAGGCGGCGGCGCTGTCACGCGCGCTCATTGCGGGGCGGACAGCAGCGCCTTGATCTCCGCCATCTGCGGATGCGTCAGGCCGCCCTGCTCGAAGGCGGCGAAATCTTCCAAGATCACCTGCTCCCATGGCTTGTTCTCATTGTTCGGTATCGGCTTGCCCTTATGCTCCAGAAATGCGGCGCGCGCCGCCTCCGCGCGGCCGAGGAACATCAGCGCGTGCGCCCGGTTGGTGGCGATCCAGAGCTGATCCGGATCGAGCGCCAAAGCGCGGTCGGAGGCGGCGAGCGCCTCGTCGAATTGGCGCGCGAACACCGCATAGAAGGCATAATTGCCAAGCGCGCCCACCGTCTCCGCGCCGGGCTTGCCGCTAAACGCGCTCAGGGCATCCACGCCACTGATGATCCCGTTTAAAAAGGCAGTTTTGCCAAGCGCGGTCACCATTTCCGCCCAGGGGTTGCGCGCCTGCTTGGTTGCCCGCTTTTCGATGGCCTCCACCACCTCTTTGCGCAATTTGGCCGCGTTGGCGTAGTCCCCCGCCTCGAACGCCGCCTGCGCTGCCAATGCATCAAGCGCGGTGAGCGCCCCCTCAAGCAACCTAACCTCCCCCTGCAGCTGCTCCGTGAGCTTGCCGTCCGCTTCGAGCTTTTTCGCGATCCCAAGCGCCTTCTGCAAATTCTCGCGCGGCGCATCGCCCGCTTTGGCAAGCTTATAGTGCGACACGATCAGATCGGTCAGATATTGAACAACTCTATCATCGTCCTTGACAAGCTTTTCTGTGATGGCGAGGGATTTGTGGTAATTTTCGAGAGCGGCGGTTCGATCGCCTGCGGCCAGGAGGACGTCGGCGATCTTATTATGGCTCACTGACAGGCCGTGCTGCCACTCTGGGTGTGTTGGATCGTCCTTTACGAGCTTATCTCTGATGGCGAGGGATTTGCGGTAATTTTCGAGAGCGGCGGTTCGATCGCCTGCGGCCAGGAAGACGTCGGCGATGCGGTCATAGCTGATGGACAGGTCGCGCTGCCACTCTGGGCGTGTTGGATCGTCCTTTGCGAGCTTATCTCTGATGGCGAGGGTTTCGCGGTAGTTTTCGATTGCAGCTTGCATATCGCCTTGCGCATAGCGAATGTCTCCAACCTTACTGAGGCTCGCGGAAAGATCGCGCCACCAAATATTCACTTCTGGCGCCTGTGCCGCAATGCTTCGAAAAATTTTGGTTGCTTCCGTAATTGATTCAAATGCCTCGTTCAAATTGCCGCGTTCAAACAGTGTGTCGGCTGAAATTTGAAGTCTTGATGCCCGAATAGATTGCTCAAGTTGCGATGTTTGCATCGTCAATTTTTGATTGGCGTCTCTCGATTCCACGAAGAAAGCAATTGCCGCTAGAGCGATCACCGAGACTGTGACGAAAGAAGTCCCGATGCCCCATTGCACGCGCCGCCACAAGCGCTGCGCCGCCTCGGTGGCCTCGTCACGCGCGCGGATGCTAAGGCGGATATAGTCCGCGTCCGGCGGCTCGAAATCCTTCTCCCGCGTCGCCAGATATGGCTCCGCCTGGATTAGATCGAGGCCCTGCATCAGCGCCTGCCGATCGCGCGCCGCCGGGTCCGTGGCCGTCTTCTCCCAGCGCGCGCGCGCCTTCTCGACGCGGCCCTTTGGCACCAGGAACTGCCGCTCGGCCCTGACCCACTCATGCAGGTGTCCCAGCGCTCCAGCAGCACCTCATGCGCGATCTCGACCACCAGCGGCGCGTTCGGGTCGCCGCCCGCATGGCCGGAGAGCACCAGCCGCCAATCCTGCCCGGCGAGGCGGTCGGCGAGGCGGACCTCGTCCGGGCTGAGGCGGTCGCGCAACACCTGGCGGCGCACCGGCTCGCCCTCATCCGGCACCAGGGCAAGGCGCAAGGTGAACAGGCGCTTGACCGCCTCGTAGTCCTTGGGATACTGAGCGAGGAATTTATTCGCCCGCACCGACAGCGCGCGTCCCGCATCGATCAGATCGGCCTGATCGGCGAGCCGCAGCACGCCGTCGCCGCGCGCCTGCATCCGGGTCCACAGGTCCGTCATATAGTCGGCGAGCAGCGGCAGCGCGCCCTTGTCGCCGCCCGCGCCCTTGACGATGAAATCGGCCAGCTCCTCGCTCTCGAACGCTGCGCCGAGCAGCCGCGCCGGGCCGGAGATGACGGTTTTCAGGCCGGGCGCGCCCAGCGGCAGCACGTCGATTTTGCGCGAGGCGGTCTCCAGCGGCAGATTGGCCTGCAGCGCGCCGTAATATTCCGAGCGCAGAGAGGCGAGCACGCCGAGGCGGCGGTCGGCGAGGCCATCGGCGATCAGGCGCGAGAACGGCTCGCGCTGCGCGTCCGGCGTGAGGGTGTACAGCTCCTCGGATTGGTTGATGTTGAGGATGATACGGGCGGGCGCGGCGAGCTGCAATTCTTGCGCAAAGCGTTTGTGGGTGACATCGATCAGGTCGGTGAGGCCGCATTCGCCCGCGCGCAAGAGGCGCTCCCAATGGTTGCGCCGCTCGATGCGCTCCGGGTCGGTCGCGTCGCTAAACCAGAGTTCGGAGAAGGCGGCGATCAGCGCCTTGAGCGGGTCCTCGCCCGGCCGGATGGTGAGGAACGCCCATTGCCGGCTGGCCCCCAGCGTCTCCGGCCACGCGCCGCCGCCCGGCCATTGCCGCCGCTTCAGCGCCGCGAACACCCCCGCCTCAATCAGCGAGGATTTGCCGACGCCCGAATTGCCGACCAGCGTCGCCGCGCGGTTCTCCGTTGCCGTGAGCGCGCCCAGCACGCTGGCGATCTCCGCCTCGCGGCCGAAAAAGAACGCCGCGTCCTCCTCGCGCAGCGATTCCAGGCCGCGATAAGGGTTGATGCCGCGCCATAATTCGCTGCCCTTCTCGATCGCCCCGCCTTGCAGCGCCGCAACGATGCGCGCCAGGTCCGGCTCGGCGTGCGGTTCGAGCGAGGCGATCCAGTGGATCTGGTTGAGGAAGGGCAGGCCGGGCGCTTTCGCCGCCGTCAACACCGGCACCAGCGGAAAGCCGGGCTCCATCGTGCGCCGCTCGAAAGCCTGGTAATATTCGATGGTCTGATACGGCCCCAGCCGCTCGCCGACCAGCAGCAAAAACGCATCCGCCGCCGTGATGGCCTCGCCAAGCTGCGGCATCCAGAACCGCCCCGCCTTTAGCGAACTCGGCGCGTAAAACACCTCCGCGCCGGCAATCTTGGCCTCGATGGCGCGTTTCAGCGCCTCGGCGCGCTGCCCGTCGGGCGTGTGATAGGAGAGGAAAATCCGCATGGCGCGCGCCCCCCGGCAAAGTCTCAAAATATTCGCGCACTATGGCCCGACTTCCGATTGCCGTCTATAAACTGAGGCGGGAATGAGCGGGATGGCGGAGAAATAGGTTGTGACTCAGGCGGATTTTTTCATCAGCCGGGCAGGGGCGAATCGGGCGGTGGCGGCACCGTCTATTCTAGCTTGAGCTATCTCACGAAATCTCCGATCATCCGCGGGATCAGCAATGACGGCAGGGATTCATCCCTGGTAGCCGCGGCGAACGGCAAGAGAGTGAGAACTTATCCCTTAACCTCGCCCGGCGGCCATCAGGCTTTTAGGCTTTTAGGGAATAAGCTTTCCAGATTTTATTGGTTCGCGCGCGCTTGCGGTCCCGCGATAATTGCGGCGCCCGGCGCGCTCGCGAAGGTGACCATGTCAGCCGGCCCGATGTTCCGATTGCAGAACGTCATCATTCTGATGGAGAGCACTATGAAGTTGTTACGCGCATGTGTTGTTGCAGCAGGCGCGGTCCTGTTCGCCGGGTCCGCCTCGGCCGATAGCGGTCCGCTCGCCGATGCCGAATGGCTGTCGAAGAACCTTGAAAATCCCAAGGTGCGGGTTTTCGAGGTCAGCGTCGATCCCGGCATATACGAGCGCGGCCACATTCCCGGCGCAGTCAATATCAACTGGCACACGGACCTTGTCGACACGGTCAGCCGCGACATTGTCAGCCGCGAGAAATTCGAGGCGCTGCTTGAGGCCGCGGGCGTGACGAAGGACACCACCATCGTGATCTACGGCGACAACAACAACTGGTTCGCCGCCTGGGGTGCGTGGGTGTTCAACGTCTATGGCCTGGGCGATCAGGTGCAACTCCTGGATGGCGGCCGCAAATTCTGGGAGAAGCAGGGTCTGCCGGTCGACACCAAAGTTCCCGCCTATCAGAAGACCGACATAGCGCTGCCGGAAACCAAGAAAGAGCTGCGCGCCCGCCTTACTGACGTATTGGACGTAGTGGAAAAGCGCAAAACGGCGGCGATCCTCGACATTCGCGGGCCGGATGAATATTCGGGCAAGCTGTTCGCGCCGGAAGGCTCGAAGGAAACCGCCATCCGCGCGGGGCACGTGCCGGGCGCCAAGAATGTCCCGTGGTCCAAGGCTGTCGATGCCGAGACGGGCAAGTTCAAGTCAAAGGACGAGCTCAAGAAGATCTATGCCGAGGCGGGCATCGACGGCTCGGGCGACATCATTACCTATTGCCGCATCGGCGAGCGCTCCAGCCATACGTGGTACGCGCTGTCGCGGATTCTGGGCTATAAGGTGCGCAATTACGACGGCTCCTGGACGGAGTACGGCAATGCCGTCGGCGTGCCGGTAGTCAACCTCGCCGGTAATGTCTGGACCGGCAAATAGCCGACTGCCGACGCTTGGTCGAGCTTACGCCCGCCATGATCCGCTGACCGGATCGTGGCGGGCTGTTTGTTAAACGAGGTGGGAATGCCGAGCGAGCCGACGCCGCGTCCTCGATCCGCGCAGATTGCGCTTGGCATCGCCATCGTCGTCGCCCTGGCGGCAGCGGTTGCAGCGATCTCGCAAGACATCGCGGCGATCCGCCTGGGTCTAGCCTTGGCCTTCGGCGCAATCTTCGGCTTCGTGCTGCAACGGTCCCGCTTCTGCTTCCTCTGCCATACGCGCGATTTCCTCGAAAGCCGGGATCCGCGCGGGGTGCTCTCCATTCTCCTGGCCCTGGCGATCGGGGCGGCGGGCTATACGCTGGTCATGTCGCAATGGTTGCCAATTCCCGCAGCCGGACGCCTGCCGCCCACAGCCCATGTCGGTCCGATCAGCGCGGTGCTTGCGGGCGCGGCCTTCGCGTTCGGGCTCGGCATGGCGATCTCGGGCTCGTGCATCTCTGCCCATCTCTACCGGCTCGGCGAAGGCTCGCCGACGGCGATCTTTGCGCTTTTCGGCACGCTGATCGGCTTTGTCCTTGGCTTTGCGACCTGGAATACGCTCTACCTAAGCGCGATTTCGGAGGCGCCGGTGCTCTGGCTGCCGCATGCGGTTGGCTATGGCGGCGCCCTGCTGCTGACGCTTTGCGCCCTCTCAGCGTTAGCGGTCATCGCGTTGCTCGCCGGGGGGAGGAGCCAGCCCGTAGCCTCACAGGCGCTTAGCTTGGGCAATCTCGCCAAGGCGATCTTCGTGCAGCGCTGGCCAGCCTCAGTCGGCGGCGCGACGGTCGGCGTGCTTTCCGCCGCCTATTATCTGCGCATCGCGCCGCTTGGCGTCACCGCCGAATTCGGCAGTATCGCGCGCATGGCCGGGACCAATCTCGGCTTGACGCCTGGCACGCTCCTCGGCCTCGACGGCCTGCGCGGCTGCGCAACGGCGGCCAAGGCGCTGATCTATTCCGAAAATGGACTTTTCGTCGCCGGCCTGATCTGGGCCAGCTTCGCCAGCGCTCTCATTGCGGGTCAATTCGAACCCCGCCTGCCGGGCTGGTCGGACCTGTCGCGCGGCCTGCTCGGCGGCATTCTCATGGGCTGGGGTGCGATGACCGCGCTCGGCTGCACTGTCGGGGTGCTGCTCTCCGGCATCCACGCGGGCGCGGTTTCCGGATGGGTTTTCCTGGCCGCCTGCTTCGTGGGCGTGTCGGCCGGGCTTTGGCTAAGGAGGAAAATAGCGGGCTGATCAGCAGCGGACGCCGCTCCGATCCAACCCGCAATGATCGAACTAAACGGAATTTTGGTTCCGCAGATCGAGGCAGGTTTGGGCGGAGTGCGTCAAGTTGTTTCCGTATCGTGAGCCTTGGGCAAACATCGCCGTAAAAACCAGTCAGTCTAGGTCAGAATGCTTCGAAGTCCGCGCATCATTTTGCCAGAACGATTGAATGCGCTCCACGCGTGACAGGAACAGAGTGGTTCGTCTTCGCCAGAAGAACGCGGTCAGGATCGAGCGGATCACGCGCTAACCGCCAGAAATCAATAGCTCCCCCCTTTTTTGCCTCATCGAAATGATCGTAGGTCACCACGGCGAGGGCGGTACTCGACGCATCGAAGGACGCGGCCTCTGGCAGAATGCCGTCAAAGGCAAAATCGCCCCTATGCCGAAGCTGGCCGTTTTCCGGGGATAATGCGAATAGGCTCAGCGAGGCGAAGGGCGTCAAACGCTTGTCGTCCCACGGAAGATAGCTGCGTTCGAGATTGGTCGTCACCACCCACTTGCCGTCGGGGCTTACCGCCAAACCTTCGGGACTGACGCCGGTTATCGCGCGCGAAACCAGCGCGTGCCGTACTCCGCCGTCCGCGGTTTTGCCGGCTTCAAGCCGAATTGCATAAACCGACCCGCGTGGCGCCTCGTTCCAATTCCCTTCAACGTCCGGCCCCCAATACAGCGCATTCGCAATCAGATGCCGCCCATCGGGTGAGAACTTTACGATATAAGTCTCCTTTTCCGTACCGACCGCATTACCCCACTGCGTCAGGGCATTCCCGGACACTTCATAGAATATAATACGCTCTGCGGTGGCGTCGGCGACGGCCAAGATAGCCTTTGTGGGGTGCCATTCGGCGGCGATCATTCGATTGCCCTTTGTCCATCCCGGCACCTCGGGCGTGACGGGCAGACCGAGCCGACCGTTCAGGAATGGGATGAGCGCCAGCGGAGTTTCGGCGCCAGCGCCCTGCGGATGAAACGTAACGGCAAGCAAATCGCCCGCCGCATTGACGGACACCGAATCTGGCCGCTTTGGCAAAGCGATAGACTGCACTTCTTCCGGCGCATTTATATTGGAGATATCGAAAGCGCGTAGCGTAGTCCCAGGTTGCAGATCCTTGAACGTATGCGCCTCGGCGGCGCCATCCGGACGGGGACCGAAGGTTTCCACAACAAAGGCAAAGCGGCCATCCGGCGTCACCGCTACAGCGGCCGGCGGCCCAGCGACTGAGTTTGAGGCCGGTACTTCAGTCGCCTTCAAATCGCGCGGGTGCGAGCCGAGCGGAATGCTGAACAGCGCATCTCGACCCTCCCGCGGCCCGAGCTTGCCGTTCACATATGCGGACGCCACCATATCTGCATCGGACACTCCGATGAGCGCGCGGCCACTGAATGCGAACGGTGCGGCCTGCATGTCCTGCGAGAGTGCGTTCGTGACGGGCAGAACGCCCAGACAAAAGGTTGCGGCATAAAGAAAACGTGACTTCATTGGATAAATTCCCCTGGTACTTTCCGGCGCAACTATCTCTGAGAAGTCGCGAACGGACTGAATACGATGCCGATTTCCCGGAAACGCTGGCCGGCTTGTCCCATAGAGCGTGCTCTTGTGGTGCTCACCGGCCGCTGGAAGGTCATGATCATCTGGCGGCTGCTGGAGGGCCCGAAGCGATATGCGGAATTGCGTGAGGCGGTGGACGGCCTGTCGGAACGTGTCTTAACGCAGGCATTGGCCGAACTTGCTGAAGATGGCGCCGTGACGCGGCACGGGCCGGAATGGCGGCTGACCGAGGCCGGTGAGGCTTTGCGGCCAGCGCTGTACGAGTTGTTCGCATGGGGCCATCGCATGGAAATACGTCCTTCCGAACTCGATCGCGCTGAATAAAACCTGTCATGGCGCGATTGCGAAACGGAGAAATTTCTCCGTGGATCGCGGGCCAGCCCATCCGTTAAAACTCCGATCCATTAGTCAATCGCGGCTCGGTATCTTCGCGCATGCAACGGGCAGTTGCGATTTGTGACTATCTGGCGAAACCGGATGGCCACTAGCGGCTGACGCATCGCAATTCAAAGCCTCACCCGCGAGAGCGCGCGCCAAGTCAATCAAACATTTCTCAGAGGGGACCCAGATGTCGATCAATCTAAGATCGTCCACGGCCATATTGGCGGTCTTTTTTTTCATTCTCACAGGCGGCGCCGTTGCGCACGCGAACGCGGAAATCAACGCCGCTGAAATACGCTTCTGGAACGCTGTGAAATCCGGATCAAAGGCAGAATTAGAGTTAATTCTCGCCGATAACTTCAATTACCAGCACACAACTGGTAACACCTACAGCAAGGCGGAGATCATCGAAATCTTCACGTCCGGCAAAATCACCGTGACCGCGTGGGGTCCGCCCCTCATCAGCGTTAAAGATTACGGCGACACTGTCGTCAGCTATGGCGTGGTGCCGGTCGCGGGCGCGCTTGGCGACTCTAATTACTCCGGGCAGTTGCGATTTGTCGATGTCTGGCATCGCTCAGCCACGAACGCCGGATGGCGCTTAACGCACAGAAACTCTGAGCTTTTGCCGTGAAGCAGCGCCGTTGCATCTTCGCGTCTCCCAATTTTTCTGTTTCCTCCCATTAATGGTGTCAATAATGAGCGATATAAAACTTTATGGCTTTCCAGTCAGCCCGAATGTCCGCGCGGCTCGGATGGCTTTTCATGAGAAGGGAATCGCGATCGAGTTTCGCGAGATTGGCCCCGATCACTTGCCGAGCAAAGAATACGGCGCCATCAATCCGTTCCGGAAAATGCCTGCTCTGGCGCATGGCGGCGTCACGCTGTACGAAACCCCCGCCATCATGACCTATGCCGATGGCATCGGCTCCGGCCCGTCGCTGGAACCGGCTGACGCTACACACCGCGCCAAGATGTGGCAGTTCATCGGTGTCGCGCAGAATTACCTCTATCCTGTCGGATGCATGCAGCTTTATTTCCAGAATGTGCTCGCAAGGCTGTTCGGTATAGAACGGGACGCTGCGGCCGCCGATGGCGCTGTCGCTCCAACCTCGAAGCATCTGGATGTTTTGGAGCGGGCGCTTGACAGCGGCCATCTTGCGGGCGGACAGCTTAGCCAAGCCGACCTCTATTGTGGCGCGATGGTGGATTATGTAGCGCGCACCCGCGATGGCCGCGCGCTTGTCGCTGTTCGGCCAAATGTCAGCGCGTGGCTCACCGGGTTGCGCGCCCGAGACAGTTTCAAGGCGACTTTCGCGCCGATGCTGCAGGGGACGGATCAGGTTTGAGGCGGGAAGACCCAAACCATGGTCACGCTCGCCGTTGCGGGAGGATGATCGAGGCCCGTGGCCTATTCTGACGCTTCATCGCCCTCGACAGCGGCGGCATAGGTGGCTGCGCGGGTTCAATAACCAGCCGAGCTTTGCGAATTATTTCGGGTTTCTGAAACAGTGGGCGGTGTGGAGAATAAACTCAGGATAAAGTTATTCGCGGCGCCCTCCAAGGTGGGTCACGCAAAACCAATTTTGGAACTGTTACGTTCAGTCCGTAAATCATTGAAAAACATTGGTGAGCCCAGATGGGATCGAACCATCGACCTACTGATTAAAAGTCAGCCGCTCTACCGCTGAGCTATGGGCCCTCACTGGGGGCAGTTCAGGCACGCCTAGGCGTCTGCGGCGCAAGTGTTGCCGCGTGGCCGACCATATGGATACGGCGCGGCGGCGTCAATAGAGCGGGCCGAAGCTGCGGCGTATGGACCCGCTTGGCCAGATTTCGCCACTCGCTCACGCTTTCGGGCGGCCTTCCAGCGCGCCGCCTTCGCCGCCGGGGTCCCAGGCGGTCAACGACTCGATTTTTTGCGCCAGCTCGAAATCCTTATCGGTAATGCCGCCCGCCGAATGGGTCATCAGCCGCAATTCGAGCGCCGCATAGGAGGCGGTGATGTCCGGATGATGCCCGGCGATCTCGGCCAGATAGCCGACGGCGTTAATAAGCATCAAGGTGTCAGGCCAATTGCGGTTTTTCCATTTCCGGCCAATATGGCCGTTTTCATAAGTCCAATGCGGCAAGCTTGCCTGTAGCCGCGCCGCGATTTCGTTTGGCGCATAGACTTTTTCCGGGGCTTTTTCGGGCATGAACGCATCTCATCCTTGATTGGCGTAGCCAGGCTCCGCCGCGGTTCAGTCGGACGGCGATTTCAATCGCTCGATCTCGACGCCAAGGCTTGCGCCTTCCAGCCGGTCGAGCTTTTCGACCAGAATGCGCACCCTGGCAGCCCGCCGGTGGGCGAGACATTTGGCGGCGACCCGCTCTGCCAGCGTCTCCAGGAGATTGATATGGCCCTCGGCCGTAACCGAATGAATGGCTGCGACGATCAGATCGTAGCTCACGACATGGTTCACATCGTCGCTCTCGGGGTGCCGCGAAGGGTAGACCGCGACCTCCACATGGAAACGCACCCGCTGCTTGGCCGTGCGCTCCTCCTCGAACGCGCCGATCGCGCAGGGCACGACGAGGCCGCGCACGCAGATGCGGTCGAGCGCGGCTTGCGGGCGCTGCCGGTCGCTGGGTAGGAATGGAGCCGAGAAATTATCGTTGTCAGCCAATTGGCTCTCCTCGATGCGTCGTGCCCTCCGCGCCTTTTACGCCCTTCCAGCCGCCTTATCCAGCCCATCGCCTTTAGACTGGGGGGCAATGCTACCCCAGAGCGATGCTTTTGTTTCGAGAATCATCGCCGCTGGTTTACCCTAGAGCGGGATGCGGAAAAGTGGGAACCGGTTTTCCGCTTGTCATCCCGCTCTAAGCGTAAGAATGAGATCACTGTTCATGATTTTGGATTGATTCAATCCAAAATCATCGTGATCTTGCCGCGAAAAGCGCCGCACTGGCCGCGCCGCAGCGCAAAGAGTTAGGGACCGATGTCGCTCAAAAGCATGACGGGATTTGGCCGCGCGGGCGGCCAGGAAGGCGAGGCCGCCTGGAGCTGGGAAGTGCGCACCGTGAACAATCGCGGGCTGGATATCAGGCTGCGTCTGCCGCAAGGCTATGAGGATGTCGAACAGCGTTTGCGCGACATCATCGCCAAGCGCCTCACCCGCGGGAGCTGCGCGGTCAACCTGTCGCTCCGGGCGGCCGCCATCAGTGCCGATCTGCGTCTGAACGAGGCGGCGCTTTTGCGCCTCGCCGCGATCGCCGAACGGGCGCGGGAGCTGACCGGACGGCTTGAGCCGGTGTCCCTGGAAGCGCTGCTCGGCATGAAGGGTGTGATCGAGGCGGCCGAACCGCTGCCCGCCGGGGAAGGGAATTCGGTTCTGACGGAAGCGCTTCTGCGCAGCTTTGAGACGGCGCTGGACGGGGTTGTTGTCGCCCGGACTGCCGAAGGCGCCCGGCTTCGGGACATTCTCGCCGAAAAGCTGGATGAGATCGAAAGCCTGACGCTGGCGGCGGAGGCGGCTCCAGAGCGCCACCCCGAAGCGATTGCCGAACGCATTCGCCTGACCGTGCAGCGGTTGGTGGCGGACAGCGCCGCGCTCGATGAGAACCGGCTGCATCAGGAGGCGGTGCTGATCGCCACGAAAGCGGATATCGAGGAGGAAATCAAACGCCTTCACGCGCATGTCGCAGCCGCCCGCGAGTTGATCGACGCCGATGCGCCCGCCGGACGGAAGCTGGAATTCCTCGCCCAGGAATTTCAGCGCGAGGCCAATACGCTGTGCTCGAAATCGAACGCCACCGAGATCACGCGGCTCGGGCTGCGCCTGAAGACCGGCATCGACCAATTCCGGGAGCAGGTCCAAAATGTCGAATGAGGCGCGGCAGGAGGGCAGGGGCGCGGGACCGCACCGGCGGCGGGGTCTGATGCTGATTTTGTCCTCGCCCTCCGGCGCCGGCAAAACGACGCTGGCCCGGATGCTGCTTGCCGAGGAAGGCGCGGCTTGCACTCTCTCGGTTTCGGCTACGACAAGGCCGCCGCGTCCGGGCGAGACCCACGGCGCGGATTATGTCTTTCTCGATCGCGCCGACTTTGAAGCGCGCCGCACGGACGGCAATTTCCTGGAATCGGCCGAAGTTTTCGGCAATCTCTACGGCACGCCGAGGGAGGCCGTCGAAACGGCGCTGGCCGAGGGTTGCGATGTGGTTTTCGACATTGACTGGCAGGGCGCGCGCCAGCTCGCTGCGGCCGCTCCCGACGATGTTGTGCGGGTATTCATCCTGCCGCCGTCCCGCCAGGCATTGGCGGAACGGCTCACGGCGCGGGCCGGCGATCCGCCGGATGTCATCGCGCGCAGGCTCGCCGGGGCGTCGGACGAGATTTCGCATTGGCACGAGTATGATTATGTGGTCGTCAATGCGGATTTGGCGGAAAGCCTCAGCGCGCTGCGCGCGATCTTGGCGGCGGAACGGCTGCGACGCGTTCGCTCGCCGGGCCTTGCGGATTTCGTCGACGGGCTGCTGCGCGAGGCGTAATTCACAACGCAGAGCGCCATCATTTGAGCTTGAACCGCCCGGTTCGAAATCCACGTGCAAACGGGATCCAGTAAACTTTTGAGTCCGCGGCGTAGTGGGTCCCCGCTTTCGCGGGGATTTCGTCTGAATATGAAATGGCGGATTTCGTAAATTCCCACTCAGCTCGAAAGTGCGCTAAGGCGTTCTGAGAGCCTGCAAAATTCCGCAACACTGAGCTGCTCCGCGCGGGTTTCGGGGTCGATTCCCAGCTCCTCCATCAAGCCGACGGCGCCCGGCAAGCTTTTCAGGCTGGCGCGCAGCATTTTTCGCCGCTGACCGAAAGCGGCGGCGGTGACGCGCTCCAGCATCGCGGAGCTGCCTGCCGCGTGCGGCGCGGTCCTCGGCCGGAATTCAACCACCGACGAGGCGACCTTCGGCGGCGGCGTGAAGGCGCGTGGCGGCAGGTGCATGAGAATCCGCGCCTCGCTGCGCCATTGCGCCAGAATGGCGAGACGGCCGTAGGATTTGCCGCCGCGCTCGGCGACGATGCGCTCGGCGACTTCGCGCTGGAACATCAGAACCATGCGGTCCCACCAGGGCGGCCAGGGCTCAGTCTTGAGCCAGCCGATCAGCAGCGGCGTGGCGACGGAGTAGGGCAGGTTGGCGACGATTCGCGCCTTCCGGCCGGCCGGGAGCTTGGTGGGCCAGTCGACGGCGAGGGCGTCGCCTTCGATAACATCGAGCCGCCCCGGCCAATGCGCGCCGATGGCCGCGAGCGCGGGCAGGCAGCGCGCATCCTTTTCGACGGCGATGACTTTTGCCGCGCCTTCGGCGAGAAGGCTTCGGGTCAGCCCGCCGGGTCCCGGCCCAATCTCGACCACGGTTGCGCCTTCGAGCGGCCCGGCGCTGCGGGCGATGCGCGCGGTGAGATTGAGGTCGAGGATGAAATTCTGGCCGAGCGACTTTTTCGCGGACAGCCCCAGCTCGCGAATGACCTCCCGAAGCGGCGGCAGATCATCCAATGCGGCGCTCCATCAAGGCGACCGCGCCGGCGCTGACTGGTCATGCGCGGCCATGCTGGCGGCAAGTTTCAAGGCGGCGATCAGGCTGTCGGGGCGCGCCTTGCCGGAGCCGGCGATGTCGAAAGCGGTGCCGTGGTCGGGCGAGGTGCGAATGAACGGCAGGCCGAGCGTGACGTTGACACCCTCGTCGAAGGCGAGCGTCTTCAGCGGGATCAGCGCCTGATCGTGATACATGGCGATGGCGGCGTCATAGGCTTGCCTCGCCCGCGCGTGAAACAGCGCGTCGGCCGGATGCGGGCCGCTGACAGCGAAACCCTCGCGGCGCAGCGTGGCGAGTGCGGGGGCGATAAGACGTTCTTCTTCGTCGCCCAGCATTCCGTTCTCGCCAGCGTGGGGATTGAGGCCCGTCACCGCCAGCCGGGGGCGATCAAAGCCGAACCAGCGCCGCAGTCCTGCGGCCGTCACCCGCACTGTCTCGACAATCAGCTCGGCGGTCAGAATGTGAGGAACGCGCGCGAGGGGGATGTGGATTGTGACCGGCACGACGCGCAGATCCGCGCCGCACAGCATCATGACGGGTGAAGCCGTCGCGCCATGCTGGCGGGCGAGCGCGCCCAGAAATTCGGTGTGACCGGGAAAAGCAAAACCGGCATCTGCCATGACGTGCTTGGCGATCGGATTGGTGACGACGCCGAGCGCTTCGCCATTCATGGCAAGGCTTACGGCGTGTTCGATGCTCTGTTGGATCGCGGGCGCCGCAGATGTCGCAGGCTCACCGACGGTTACGGGGTGGGGGAGGGGGATCGGTAAGATCGGCAGCGCGTCGGGAAATACATCCCATGCCGCGCCGATGTCCTCGACGATGACACAAGGCACGTTGAGCCCGAGTGCCCGGCACCGCGCCTCGATAAGCCCCACATCCGCAAGCAAGGCAAAGGTCGGAATGCCATCTGCGTCACGCCTGAGCCAGCTCGCCAGTGTAATGTCCGGCCCGATGCCGGCCGGATCGCCTACCGTCAGCGCGATCGGCTTTTCGCCGGCCGTCCGCCCGCGCACCGCTTAGCTCTTGCTGAGAAATTTGAGCGAGGCGCGGTCCTTCATGTCTTTCAGATGCCGGCGCGAATAAAGTTGAAACTCTTCTTGCATCTTGTCGCGGCCTTCGTCTTTTTTTTCGGTCTTACCTGTCGCCACCGAAACTTGTTTGGTGCATACAGCATGCGTTTCCACGTGACCGCTATTGATGATGGGTGGCGTCATTTCGCCGGGCTTGGCTTTGCCGAGCGCCGCGCGAACATCACCGGAAAAATCCTTGATATTGGCTTTTTTCACGCTCTGCACCGTAATGCCGCTCTTCCCCTTGATCTGAGCCGAGAGCGCGGGGCAGGTGGAGAAACCTTTGCGGATGTCCTCGGCTTCGACGAGACGGCGGGCCAATACTGTCTGATCGCCACCGGCGGGCAAGGCAAGCTTGACGATCTCGACATCGACCAGCGTTCCCCCATCGCTTTGCGGCTCGGTCGTCTCGACCCGAGAGACTGACGATTGCACGCGCGATCCGTAGACCCGCCGCACCACTTCGCGCCAAGCGGTTTGAGCCCGGATGCGCTCTTTCAACGTTGCGGGGTTGACGCCCTGAGACCGGAATTGCTCCAGGAATTCCTCGAGCGTACTCTTGCGCCCGCCGCCTTGAGCCATGCGAGTCAGCGACTCATTCACGTCAGCGTCCGAAACGGTGATCTTCTGGTCCTTTGCCGCCTGCATCATGAGCCGCTCCTCGACGAGCTGCTCGACGGCCTCCTTGCGCATCGCGCCGGAGGATGAGGCGACGACATCCTGCTGCAGCTTGGCGACGAATTTCTTTTGCAGCTCCTGTGCTTCCTCGCGGGATTGCGGGCGCTTTTCGGTCATATAGGCGCGGAATGCTTCTTTGGTCTCGTCGGACTGCAGGCGTTCGCGGATCTTGTCACCCACGCCCGATGTCATCGCAAGGAAGCGCTGACGCTGCGCGACGTCATAGCTGGTGATCGGGTCGTCATTGACGAGAACCTCGATCCTTTGCGCCATCGCGCCGGGCAAATGGCCGAACAGCACAAGTCCGAACAGGACCAACCGCGATGGCCATGAAACATGGGCACTCTTCAGTCTTAAGGTCATGATTTAGTATTCCGCCATGCGTTTGGCATCGGTCAGGTCGATCAATTCACGACCTTAAACCTTATCACTGCCTGTCAAGCTAGGCGGATTCGTGACGCATTCTCAACTGCGCGCTAACCTTTATGCCCAGCCCAATGCAACTGTCGCGAATAATGAGCGGTTTCCCGAAAATCCTGCGTCATCCAAGGCTCAATAGGAAGTGCGCCCGAAGCTTGACGCATCCTTAACGACCGGCATTTCCGACGAGAAGGTGCCGATCGTGTCGGTCCGGCCTTCCGTGCCGCCGAGCTGGAGCAGATTATATCGCACCAGCACCGTTTGGTCGGGCTGGATTTCGCCGTCTTCGATATTGGTCTCAATATAGGTGACGGACAGCATAAAGCATTCATCCGCATATTTCAGGCCGACACTGTTCCTGATGACATCTTCGCTGACAAGATCGTAACGAATATCGCCGTAAAGCGTCCAGTGATCCGCCAGTTTGACCGCGCCGAAAGCGGCGACCTCCTCACGGTCCTCGTCAAAGCCGAGCGCGGGCTGGGCTTCCGCATCGACATAGTTAGCTGAGATAACGAACGGCCCGTACGAGCCCGTGAGTTGCAGATCTTGACGCTTAATGTCGAGACTGTCCTCATCGAACCGGAGCTGCGAGACGAACTGGAGGTTTTTCGTCAGATCGAGATAGACGCCGGCGACATAGTCGGAACTGGTCTCCGATAGGCCGGTGTCGTCGTCGAAGGGATTGTCGCCCGCGACTTGGTAGCTTTGTCCAGCCACCACCCGCGCATTCCAACCACTGGCGGTGTCAATGCTGTACTGCATCCCGACATTGGCCCGCGTGCCGGTCTCGATCCGGTCGTAGCCGGAGAATTTGTCGATATCGAACAGCAGCGTGTCGTCAAAGACGAGACTGCGGGCATCTTCGTTCGGAATGTCACCCTGATCCTCGATATCGGGCCGGGCGATGATCTGAGCGATCGGTTCGACTACATGCGTGGCGTTTTCCGTTTGCTTGACGAATGGATAGCGATATTCGAGGCCGGCAACCGCTGTCCCGCGGAAAGCCGTCGTGCCGTCTTCCCGGTCAGTCGGGTTAATCGGATCGGTGAAGCTGGTGGTCTTGTAGAGGTCGCCGCGCGCCTGCATGAAAGGCGTGACGATCTGGCCCATCGAGTCGGTAAGAGTACGCCGCCACTTGACCTGATTGATGATGCGGCTGACGTCGCCGCCATCCTCGCGCGTCAGGCTGAGCACATTGGCGTCATAGCTGAACTCACCGCCGAGCACCGGCTCGCCGAAAATGTAATTATAGTCGATCGAGGGGTGAACGACCGAGTCGGTCTGGTTGTCGTCGTCCGCGGTCAAGCCGCCGAAATGATACAGATTGGCCGAAAAATAGTTCCGGTCGCTCTGGCCGACGAGGTAGACGGTCGAAATGCGGTCGGTCGCATAGATGTCGTCGAGCTTGTAGAAGCGGCGGAAGGTGTCGTCGCTCTCAAGCGTCGCATCCCAGCCCCATTTCCAGAATGAGCCGAGATCGAATTGGCCCTTGGTCTTGATGCTGCCGCGAAACTCGGTGTCGCGGCGCGTCCCATCGTCCGGGTCGCTATCGTAGACGCCGGCCGCGTCGATCAAATATTGGCCGTGCGCGAGCCTTTGCCGCCATTCCGTCTTGAGCAGGAAACCCGCCTCCGTCGTCACCACCGGGGTCACGGTCAGATCGGCGCTGGCTGACAGCGAATAGTAATAAGGCACCCCCGCCGTGAACCCGAGATCGTCCGAATGGCTGAATTCGGGGGCGAGGAAGCCGGTGCGCCGTTTCACGGTCGGGTCGGGATAGTAGAAATACGGCACCCAAACCAGAGGCACGCCGAACATCTCGAAGACACCGTCCTCGAAATAGACGTTCCCCTCGTCCTTTTTATGGGTGATTTTGTTTGCCTTGATGCGCCAAATAGGCGCCTTGTCCGGGTCGTCCGCGCATTGTTTGCAAGGGGTAAACACGCCGCGTTCGAAAACCGTCGTATTGCCGTCCTTGTAGGCGTTGGATGCGGCGATGCGCGCCTCGTCCTTGGTCACAGCGCGGAACGAGCGCAGGAAGCCGTCGCGGAAATCGTCCGTCAGCGTGATGCGGTCGGCGTGGATCAGCGCGCCGTCGGGCTCCTTGATGCGGACATTGCCGATGGCGTTCAGCGTATTGGCGTTCTGGTCGTAAGTCAGGCTGTCGGCGAGCAGCGCGTAATTCTTGTAATAGACCTCGACATTGCCCTTGGCGATGATGCTGTTGTTCTTTTTGTCGTAAACGAGTTCATCGGCCTGCAGAAGCAGGGGCTGGCTGGTGCCGTTTTTATCGATCTGGGGTTTTAGCAAATCCTCCTTCGCGGCAGCCGTAGAGGCGCCGAGAAGCAAGGATGCTCCCAGCACGATGGCCGACGCCAAGACGCCAAATCGCTTGAACGAGAGCGCAATGCGCGCCGTCATCGGCATCGCGGCCGATAAGGGCTTGCGTCCCCCATGCAAAGCCTCAAATGCCATGCGCTAGCCGTCCTCCTGATGCAGCAGGACCGTCACGGTCAATAGGCTTGCTATGACAATCGGCGCCCAAGCTGCCACCCCCACGGTTATATAACCGGACATGCCCAATTTGCGCGACAGTTCGACCAAGATGAAAAAGCCGAAACCGCCGCTCAACCCCGCGATCACCATAGTCTGGATCTTACCGAAACGAAAGGGTTTGAGCGCGCAGGTCGCCGCCAGCAGCACCATCGCTACCAAGAGCAGCGGGCGTGCGAGAAGCTGCTGATATTGAAGACTATAGGGAGTTGTCTCAAGCCCTGCTTTCCGTGCAAATTCTATAAACTGCGGAAGTTCCCAGAAAGATACGCTCTCGACGGTGTCGACGCTCTCGGTTACTTGGTTTTCGTCTAGATACGTGCTGACAAAATACTTCTTGTAGACCTGCGGCAAGCTGCCTGAACTGGAAACACTGGCGTTCTCCAGCTCCCAATAACCCTGCCGCAAATTTGCCTTATCTGCTTCGATTCTCTCAATAAATTTTTTGTTGGGATCAAATTGCAACAGCGTCAATCCAGCCAGCGTCGTGCCGCGATTTGCGCTGGCTCGCGCATAGATGATGGATTGGCCGTCGGGTCCGTCCTGGCGAATCCATGATGCGGTTTCGTTCCTGTTTCGCCCCGCCCCTTTCGCCGCGAATGTGTCGGCGAAAATCTGCTCCGAGGCAAGCTTGGCGCGGGCCGCCAGGGGATTGTAGATCGTCATCGCAAAGACGCCGATGAGCAGCGCGACCAGCAAAGCCGGTTGCAGGAATTGCCAGATCGAAACGCCGGCGGCGCGCACGATCACCAGTTCGGAGGAGCGGCTCAGCATCAAGAAGGCGGCAATCGCGCCGATGAGGACCGCGAAAGGCAGGATCAGCTCGGCGAAGGCCGGCAGGCGCAACAGGGTCAGGAACAGCACTGAGGCGGCGGAGACATCGACCTTGGCGGCTTCGCGCATCATCTCGACGAAATCGATGAAGAACACCAGCATGATGCAGACGCCATAGACGACAAGGATCATGGCAAAAAGTTTCGCCGCAAAGTATCGCCCTAATGTGTTGACTGCGATCATCTTGGTCTTTTACTTAAGTCGGCCTGACCGCCGGCACCGCCGTTTTAGGGCGCGGCCACAGCCGCAATGAAAGCCCCGGCATCGACGGCGGACGGATCTCGTAATGGATCATGGCGAGAGCTAGCACGATTCCGGCCAGCGGAATGCCCCAAACGAGCGCCAGCGCTGAGGCATCCTTGGTCGCCATGTTCACCGCCGCAAGCCCCGCCACTCGCAACCCCGCAGCAACCGTGAAGGCCGCCGCGACGCTTTGCAGCCGGCTGTCGCGGGTGGTTCTCGGATAGGCCAAGAAAACGCCGACGATCAGGACGAAAAGGATGGGATAGAGCGGGTTCGAGAGGCGATCGTGCAGCTCGGAACGGAACTTGCCTTCCTGGCCCTTGATGAACGCATCGCCTGGATCCGGGTTGAGCAGCTCGCCGATGAAGCGCTCGCGCGGCTTGAAATCGCGCGGGCCCTCTTTTGGGCCGAACTGGCTGATGTCGAAAAGATAGCTGTCGAAAACCACGATCTGGACGGTCCGCGCGTCGCCGTTCTGGCGCTGGATGTGGCCGTTGCGCATGATCAAAAGAGCGCGGCCATCCTCCTGCTTCATAATCTGACCTTGCTCGGCGAGGTAGGTCATGATCTGGCTCGTGTCGCGCTCGTCATGGATGACGAGGCCGAGCAGATCGCCATTCTCGGCGCGCTCGGCGATGTGGATCGTCAATCCCGGCTCCGGCGAGGAAAATTTGCCCGGCTGCAGCACCTGGGCGATCAGATCGGTTCGCACCTTGATGGCATAGTCGCGCAGCAGCCGCATGGATTGTGGGGCGAGATAGGCGTTGGCCAGCATGGTGAACGCCGCCACGATCAGCGCCAGCAGCAGATAAGGCTTCATCACCCGCCAGGAGTTCGAACCCGAGGCCGATAAGACGATCAGCTCGCTGTCCCCGCTCAGCCGGTTGAGCGAATGCAGCGCCGAGATCAGCAGCGCCACCGGCGCGACGATGGCGATCAGATTGGGCATGGCAAGCAAGGTGATTTTTAGAAAGATCACAAAGCTTTGGCCCTGGCTGGTGACGAGCGAAATCTGCCGCAGCGCCGTCGTCATCCAGACGATGAGCGTCAGCGTAATCAGAATGGTCGCCAGCGACGTCGCCGTCTGGCGAAAGATGTAGCGGCCAATAATATCCATGAGCTCGTCGCGAGGCCTTCAAGCGCCTGAAGATCGGCGCAACCCACTTGCGGTCGCACGGTAAGATGGCGGATTTTCGACTGGCCATCACTGGACGTTGAAATACCGCGCGGCTTGTGTAGAGTAATGGCTTCAGCCAAGCCAGTCCTTTATTCCCTCAGCGCCTTCGTACAGTTCGCGCCCGGGCCGAGTGCGGCGGCGATTTGGCGGCTCTCCGCCGGCAGTGCGATGACGAGGTCAGACGGTCAATGACGAAAGCCCCAGACATTCAATTTGGCGCGCTCGACGATAGCAGGTCTAAGGTCTGCGTGGTCTTGAGCGAGCAAAACCGGGCCTTTGCCCCGGCCTTAAAGGCGCTCGACGCGCGCTCGGGCGGTTTGGTCACCAAGGCGGCCGGGATCGCCAAATTCAGCGGCGGCAAGAAGAGCCTGCTCGACCTCGTTGCGCCCGCCGGGCTCGATCTCGACCGGCTCTTGGTGATGGGGCTTGGATCGGCCTCCAAATTCGCCGAGACGGATTGGCTGGGGCTCGGCGGACGGGTTCGGGCGCGGCTTGCCGGCGCTCGCGTCAGCTCGGCCGAGTTGATGCTCGACATTGGCGAGGGCGCTGCGGTGACGGGCCGCGACGCGGCGCTGGTGGCGCTTGGCGCCGTTCTGCGTGGCTATGAGTTCAAGAAATACAAAAGTAAAAAACCGAGTAACGATGAAGAAGATGAAGAAGTCGATACGTTATTTTCGCTTCGGATTTTGTGCCGGGAACCTGAACAGGCCGTCGCTATTTTTGCCGGTTTGAAAGCCATCGGCGAGGGGGTGGTGCTGGCCCGCGACCTGGTCAACGAGCCGCCGAATGTGCTCTACCCTGAAGAATTCGCGGCCCGGGTCGCCGCGCTTGCAGGCGACGGGCTCGAAGTCGAGGTGCTGGACAAGGACAGGCTCGCCGTCATCGGCATGAACGCCTTGCTGGCGGTGGGGCAGGGGAGCGTCCGGCCCAGTTGCGTCGCGATCATGCGCTGGCGCGGGGCCGCTCAGGCCGACGCCAAACCGCTGCTTCTGGTCGGCAAGGGTGTCTGCTTCGACACCGGCGGCATCTCGATCAAGCCGGCCGGCGGCATGGAAGACATGAAGGGCGACATGGGCGGCGCAGCCGCCGTCACCGGCGCGATGCTGGCGCTGGCGCGGCGCAAGGCGCCTGTCAACGTCGTCGGCATTATCGGCCTGACCGAGAATATGCCAAGCGGCACCGCCCAGCGTCCGGGCGACATCGTCACGACGCTGTCGGGCCAGACCGTCGAGGTCATCAACACCGACGCGGAAGGCCGGATGGTGCTGGCCGACATCATGTGGTACGCGCAGGAGCATTTCCAGCCGCGCGCCATGGTGACGCTGGCCACGCTGACCGGCGCGATCATCGTGGCGCTCGGCAAGGAACATGCCGGTTTGTTCTCGAACGACAACGCCTTGGCGGAGCAGCTCGCGACCGCCGGGCGTGACACTGGCGAAAAAGTCTGGCGGATGCCGCTCGATGCCAAATACGATAAGCAGGTGAATTCAAAGGTCGCGGATATGAAGAATATCGGCGGGCGCGACGCCGGCTCGATCACCGCCGCGCAGTTTTTGCAGCGCTTCGTCAAGCCGGGCGTGCCTTGGGCGCATCTGGACATCGCCGGGACCGCGATGGGCTCGCCCTCTACGGACATCAATACGAGCTGGGGGTCGGGGTTCGGGGTCATGCTGCTGGACCGGCTGGCGGGCCAATTTTACGAAAATTCGTAAAATCGGGCGCGGCGAACCGAAATATTCCATAATACGCCTTATGCGAATCGGCGTTAACCATGCGTCAAGCACTTATTTTGAGCCGTTGGACCGCGCATGCCACGCGATGAAGAAACGCCGCCGGTCGTTGGCGATAAGCCGATAGCCGCTCTTGCTAAGAGGGCTGAAAGCGCTGACGCGATGACGCTCGCCGAGCTGCTGGCGATCATGGCGGTGCTTCGCGATCCCGTTCACGGCTGTCCCTGGGATCGGCTGCAGACTTTCGAAACGATCGCGCCCTACACGATCGAGGAGGCCTATGAGGTGGCGGATGCCATCGCGCGCGGCGATCTCGTCGATCTCAAGGACGAACTGGGCGATTTGCTGCTTCAGGTCGTCTACCACGCTCAGATGGCCAGCGAAGACAACAAGTTCGATTTCGCCGGCGTCGCCGATGGCGTGGCGCGAAAGATGATCCGGCGGCATCCGCATGTGTTTGGCGATACGCAGGCGCGCGCGAGCGGCGATGTGCCGGGCCTTTGGGATCGCATCAAGGCCGAGGAAAAGGCGGCAAAACGGGCGGCGGATGGCGGCGCGCCGACCGAGGCGGAAAGCCTGCTGGATGGCATTCCGATTGGCCTCCCTGCCCTTACCCGGTCAGTGAAGCTTCAGCGCCGCGCGGCCAAGGTCGGTTTCGATTGGCCGAAAACCGAGCAGATTTTTTCTAAGGTCAAGGAAGAATTGTTGGAGTTTGAGGAAGAATTGCAAGCCGGGCGTCAAGATCAAATGTCCGAAGAGTTCGGCGACCTTATTTTCGTGCTCGCCAACCTTGCCCGGCGCCTCGACATCGATCCTGACGCCGCCCTGCGCGCCGCCAACCGCAAATTCGAACGCCGCTTTGGCTACATCGAACGCGCCTTGCGGGCGCAAGCCCGAACTCCTGAACAGGCGACGCTCAGCGAGATGGAAGACCTGTGGATGGAAGCGAAGGCGCTTGAGAAATTGAATATCAGCGATCATTCTTGAAGAAAGGTGCGATTGACGCCGCGATAATGCCGGGCAGGTCGGCGCGAAGCAGAGCAAGTTCAGTGCGAAGCTCGTTTACGTCCCGCTTAAGGTCCAAAAGAATCGTTTCGTGATCCGCAATCTTTCGAAGCATGTGGCGGGAAACTGATCTCTCACCTTTCGTTTCCTCTTCAAGAAGAGAAACCCTCTGGTTCAAGCCGGTCGTGTATTCAGCTTCCCGCATTTGGCCTTCGTACACTGCTAACTGTGTCTTTCATGTCACTAAAGTAGCATAGGCCGATTGCACGCGCGCCGTCAATGCGCAAAGCCACTTGGCTCTCATCATACGGGATGCCCTGCCCCGCTCTCCGCCGCCATCTTCAACCGCATATACTCGAACCGCTCCAAATCCGATGCCGCCAGCCGCACCTCTAGCTGCGTGCTGCCATCGTCATGATCGTGCCGCGCGCGGATCTGGGCTCGCTCATACAGCCAATGCAGCAGCGCGCCCTGGTGGCTGCCGACGGTTAGCACGCGCACGACATGACTGGCCGCCAGAAAATCGGCGATCCGGCGTTTAAGCGCGTCCAAACCCTCGCCGCCGCGGGCCGAGACCAGCACCGGCTTGCGATCAAGCCGCGCCGCCTGAGCGACGAGCGCTTCGCGTTCAGCCTCGCCCAGCAGGTCGATCTTGTTCCAGACCTCGATGATCCTGGCGTCATGGCCTCCTATATCGATGCCAAGCCCCGCCAGCACCCCTTCCACATCTTGGCTTTGCTGATCCGAAAAGGCGGTCGCGATGTCGCGCACATGCAGGATCAGATCGGCCTCGGAGACCTCTTCGAGCGTGGCGCGGAAGGCGGCGACCAGCGTCGTCGGCAATTCGGAGATAAAGCCCACGGTGTCGGACAGGATGGCGACGCTTCCAGGCAGGTCCAGCCGCCGCATGGTGGGGTCCAGCGTGGCGAAGAGCTTATCTTCGGCGTCCACGCTGGCTTTGGTCAACCCATTAAAGAGGCTTGATTTTCCGGCATTTGTATACCCAGCCAGCGCGACGGTCGGAAACGGTGTGCGGCGGCGGCTGGCGCGATGCAGCTCGCGGGTGCGGCGCACGCCGGCGAGGTCGCGCTTGATGGCGTCGATCCGTTCGCCGATGACGCGCCGGTCGGCTTCGATCTGGGTTTCGCCCGGCCCGCCGAGAAAGCCGAAGCCGCCGCGCTGGCGCTCCAGATGCGTCCAACTGCGCACCAGGCGGCTGCGCTGATATAGGAGATGCGCGAGCTCGACCTGCAAACTGCCTTCCTTGGTCCGCGCTCTTGCTCCGAAAATCTCAAGAATGAGACCAGTCCGGTCGAGAACCTTGGCGTTCCAGGCCTTTTCCAGATTGCGCTGCTGCACCGCTGTAAGCACATGGTCGATGATGACCAGCCCGGCAGCTTCGGCCTCGATGATGCCTTTAAGCTCCTCGACCTTGCCTGGGCCGAGCAATGTCGCAGGGCGCGGCCGGCTGATCGGAACCAGACCGCTCTGGGCGACATCCAGCGCGATGGCGCGGGCGAGGCCCACTGCCTCTTCAAGCCGCGCCTCGGGCGGGACCGACCGGCGGGAGGCGGCGCGGCCGTCGGCGGAGCGCTGTCCACGCGCTGCCTTGCTTTCCTCGCGAGACACCGGATGCAGAACGACGGCGCGCATTGGATCGCGCGGCGCAGCGCCATCGTTGGCACCGCGCCGCCGCGCCTTGTTATTATCCTTGCCGATCTTGGCGCGTGACGCGGTCAACTCGCTTGCGCGCCTCCATTTTGATCGCCATCCAGGAACTGGATCGGCCCGCCGGGCATGATCGTTGAGATCGCGTGTTTGTAGACCAGTTGCGAATGTCCGTCCCGGCGGAGCAAGACGCAGAAATTATCGAACCAGGTCACGATGCCCTGGAGTTTCACGCCATTCACAAGAAAAATCGTGAGGGGCGTTTTATTCTTCCTAACATAGTTGAGAAAAGCATCTTGAAGGCTTGGTGCTCTTTCGGCTGCCATGATTTTTCCGTTTTTTGTTGAGGCGGCGGTTGGTCCGCTCGCTTTTGGATCCGTGTGTTACAGCCTAAACGGCCTTTTTGTCATTTATTGCCCGACCTGGTTACATTGCCAGAGATTACGCCTGACCATCTTGTCCTTATGTTAACAGAGACCCGACCGGTGAGCTTTCGACGAATTTGTGGAACAGCTGTCTCAGCCGCAAGGTCACCGCGCCGGGGCGCCCCTCGCCGATCACCGCGCCGTCAATGGCGACCACCGGCGTCACCAAACCCGTCGCGGAGCTGTTGAACGCCTCTTTTGCGGCCTTGGCTTCGGCGACCGTGAAGGCTCTCTCGACCAGCATTAGTTCCTCCATCGCGAGAACCTCGATCAGGACCGTCCGGGTGATCCCCCGCAGAATGCCGCTTTCCGCCGGCCGGGTTATGATGTCACCCTCCGCCGTCATGATCCATGCATTGCTGGAGGCGCCTTCAGTTACGAAACCGGCATCGTCGACAAGCCACGCCTCGCTCGCTCCCGCATCATAGGCGGCTTGCCGCGCCAGCGCCTGCGGAAGCAGAGATACCGATTTGATGTCCGGACGGCGCCAGCGAATATCGGGCATGGTGACGACGCGGATGCCTATGCTCGCTCGCTTTTCGGCGGCTGCGGGCGATTGGCTGCGCGCCAGGCATATGACGGTCGGCGGCGTGCCTGGCGGGGGAAAGGCGAAGTCACGTCTGGCGGCGCCGCGGCTGACTTGCAAATAAACCATGCCGTTTCGGACGCGATTGCGCCGCACCGTTTCGCGCATCACGACGCCGAGCGCGCGGCGGCCCATGGGCGCACGCATCTTCAGCTCGCTCATCGAGCGGTGCAGCCGATCAATGTGCCGGCGCTCATCGATGAGCTGCCCGTGCCTGACTTCACAAACTTCATAAACGCCGTCCGCAAATTGGAACCCGCGATCTTCGACGTGAACCGAGGCGGCGCCATAGGGGCAAAACGACCCGTTCACATAGACGACACGCGCCATTCGCTACACTCCCCTTGCACCCGAAGCAGATGATCGGTGCCGTAAGCCAATATTTCAAGATCAAAAGGGAGAAATAAATCTCTCTAACCCAAGAAGATCAGCTGCCGCCAACTCCGAATCACTCGATCGCTAAAGCGGGATGCGGAAAAGTGTGTGGCGGTTTTCCGCTAAAATCCCGCTCTACCTATTGAACTAGATCGCTGTCATGATTTCGGATTGATCCAATCCAAAATCATCGCGATCTAGTGGCGGGCGTCCGAACCGCGCTCATTTGAATTGACGCCGAGCGCGCGCAGCTTGCGGTGCAGAGCCGAGCGCTCCATGCCGACAAACTCTGCCGTGCGCGAAATATTGCCGCCAAACCGGTTGATCTGCGCCATCAGATATTCGCGCTCGAAGATCTCACGAGCATCCCGCAAGGGGAGCGACATCAAATGCTCACCGCCGGAACCGTTTGGGGATAAAGGGACGTTGGAGCCGATGTCCTCCGGCAGCATGGAGGCGGTGATAACCTGGTCGGCCTCGCCGCTGGTCATGATCATCAGCCGTTCGATGATGTTGCGCAGCTGGCGGACATTGCCGGGCCATTCATGCGATTGCAGCACCGCCATGGCGTCGTCGCCGATGCGGCGCGGCGGCAGGCCAGAGGACAACGAAATCTGCCGCACGAAATGGTCGACGAGTTCGGGAATGTCCTCGCGCCGGTCGGCCAGGCTGGGCACTTTCAGAGGCACAACATTCAGCCGGTGGAACAAATCCTGCCGGAAGCGGCCGCCGGACATTTCGCGCTCCAGATCGCGGCTGGTGGAGGAAACCACCCGCACATCCACCTGCACTTTCGGCCCGCCGCCGACGCGCTGGAACTTCTGCTCGACCAGCACGCGCAACAGCTTGCCCTGCGTCTCCAGCGGCATGTCGGCGATTTCATCGATATAGAGCGTGCCGCTATGCGCCTCTTCGAGCGCGCCGACCTTACGTGTCTGGCCGCCATTGTCTTCCGTGCCGAAAAACTCGCTCTCGACCCGGTCCGGCGCCATGGCGACGGCATTGACGGCGACAAAAGGTCCGCTCGTCCTGGCCGAGGCCGTATGTAGGACGCGCGCGGCAAGTTCCTTACCCGACCCGGAAGGGCCGGCAATCATGACGCGGCTATTGGTGGGGGCCACTTTGTCGATGGTCTGGCGCAGAGTGTTGATGATGCTCGACCGGCCGATCAGCTCGGTGCCGTAGGCGCTGCGCTCCTTCAGCTCGCGGTTTTCGCGTTTCAACTTGGAGGTTTCGAGCGCGCGAGCGGTGATCAGGACAAGCCTATCGGCCTTGAACGGCTTTTCGATATAGTCGTAAGCGCCGCGCTTGATCGCCGCGACGGCGGTCTCGATATTGCCGTGACCGCTGATGATCACGATGGGCAGGTCCGGATGCTGGCGCTTGACCTTCGCCAGCACCTCAAGCCCATCCAGCCGGCTGCCTTGCAGCCAGATGTCGAGAATGACCAGGGACGGTCGCCGATCCTCGATGGCGGCGAGGGCGTCGTCGCTGTCTTTGGCGATGCGGGTGGAATAACCCTCATCCTCAAGGATGCCGGAGACCAGTTCACGAATATCGGCCTCGTCGTCCACAATCAGGATGTCAGACGCCATAGTTTACTCCCTGTTTTCCGCCGTTGTGGCGGAGGTTCGATTGCCCCTCGGCGAAGGCGTCGCCGTGCGCTTGCGGAACTTCGGTAACTTCCCCTGCCTCGACAACGCGAACGATCGGGATCACCAATCTGACGGTGGCGCCGGCCACAGCGCCCTGATCGTCGAGAGCGTCCTCCAATTGCAGCACGCCTTCATGCTGTTCGGCGATCCGCTGGACGATGGCAAGGCCGAGGCCCGTGCCCTTTTGCCGCGTCGTGACATAGGGCTCGGTGAGCCGGTGCCTGTTTTCGGCCGGCAATCCGCAGCCATTGTCGACCACCTCGATGACGCAGCGCGTCCCTTGGGCGTCGACTTTGGCGGTAACGCGGCCTCGGTAATCTTCGCCTTTTTGGCCCGACTGGCGCGCCGTGGCGATCGCCTCTCCGGCATTCTTAACCAGATTCGTCACCGCCTGCGTGATCAACCTGCGGTCGCAGTCGATCATCAACGGCTTTTCGGGCAGCTCCATCCGGTATTCCACGTCGGAATCGCCCATCTGGAACAGGATCACGGCCTCCTTGACGATCGCCGCCGCGTCATGCTCTTCGAAAACCGGCTTGGGCATTCGCGCAAAGGATGAGAATTCATCGACCATCCGGCCGATATCGCCGACATGACGGATGATGGTATCGGTGCAGCGGTCGAAGATGTCCCGGTCGGTGGTGATGCTATCGCCATATTTGCGGCGGATGCGTTCGGCGGAAAGCTGGATCGGCGTCAAGGGGTTCTTGATCTCATGGGCGATGCGCTGGGCAACTTCCGCCCAGGCGGAGGTGCGCTGAGCGACGACCAACTCGGTGATGTCGTCGAAGGTGACAACGAAACCGTAATTCGTCTTGCCGCCGCCCTCTTGCGTTACCCGCACGGAGAAGGTCAAATCCGAACCCTCCCGCCGGTAGGTGATCTGCGACTGCACGGCGCGGCGCGCATGTCCCGGCGCCTTCGCCACGATGGCGGCAAATTCAGGCACCGCATCCTCGATTGGCCGGCCGATCAGGTTTTTCTCATCGCGCCCGAGCAGCTGCATCGCGGAGTTATTCACAAGCGTGACGACGCCACTTGCATCAACCCCGACGACCCCCGCGGTTACGCCCGCTAGCACCGCCTCGGTAAAGCGCCGGCGCTCATCGAGCTTGGTATTTGCCCCGATCAGTGCGTTGCGCTGGCCGCGCAGGTCGGCGGTCATCCGGTTAAAGGTCTCGGCGAGCTGCCCCGTATCGCTGCGGGCGCCCTCGACTTTCACCGCGACATTCAGATTGCCCTTGGAGATTTCCTGAGCCGCCCCGATCAGCCGCCGGATCGGCGCCACCAGCCGATTGGCGAACCAGAGGCCGATCCAGATGGCGGCGAGCAAAAGCGTGAGCGCGATCACGAGATACATCATCGCAAAGGCGATCTGCACGCCGAAGCGGCGATCCTGCAGCGCGCCATATTCGCGCACATTGGCGTCGGTGCGCCGGAGGTGGCCGATCACGGTCGCATCGACCGGGCGCAGCACATAAAGATACAAATCGTTGAAATTATTGAGGCGCTTGATCGCGCCGACACCGCCGGGAACAGTTAGCCCCGCGTCGATAATGCGGCCATCCGCAGCCTGGATCATCGCTTGCGGCGGCGGCGGATAATACGGCGCCCCCGCGGCCTTCATCACCTCGATCACGGGCTCACCGGCGCCGTTCACCAGAAAAGCGTAGGGCACGCGCTGCTCGACGGCGAGGGCTTGGGCATAGCTGCGGAACGCTTCGGGATTGTCCTGAAGAAGCTGCGAGGCGTTCTCCAAATCCCGCGTCATGCCGAGCGCGTCGCCACGGATGATTTTGCCATGCTCGCTCAGATAGGCGTTGGCCACGTCCACCGAGTCGCGAATGATGGTTTTGGTACGCTCCGAGAACCATTGGTCGAGGCCGCGATCGAGCGAAATGCTGGCGAAGGCGGCGAGCAGGATCGCCGGGAACAGCGCCACGACGCTGAATAGGGAAACGATGCGGACATGCAGGCCCGCGCCCGCCGCCTGCCGCTGGCGCGCCCGCCAAAGGCCGAAAATCTGCCAGGCGATGATGGCGATCATCGCCGTCACCAGCACGCCGTTGACGAGCCAGACCGTGATCACGACCTCATGGGTCGGGCTGATCGGGGTGAGACCGGTGAGAATGAAATAGGTCGATAGGCCCGACAGGATGGACAGGATCACGATCACAAGCCCGGCCCGGAACATCCGTCGGTCGCGCCTGCGCTGCCTGACGTCGTCTTCATCATCGTAGGAGGTCATGGACGAAGCGCTGGCCGCGCGCAGCGATCGGCGCAGCGAAACCTGGCCACGCGCCACGCGCCGCCTGAGGCGTTTCATCGCCGGCCGGCTGTTCTCAATCATGGACGAGGCCTGGATGCTTGCGCGCTCCCGTGCGGCATGGGCTGACGAGGCCGCGTGCTTCAGCCCTTGTGAGCCATGCTCCTTGGCGAGACCGACCGCACGAGCCAGCCGTTCAAGCCAAGGCTTGACGGCCGGGTGCAATGCGGACTCCCACCATCGCGAGCGAAGTGACGGCATTTGTTTTGACAAGAGGCTCCCTCAGCAACGGTTTCTGCCGAACCGCTGCGACTGGTGCAGCATAAACACCCTGTTGCAATTGGGAAACAGATTCTACGACGACTGCGGAAAAAATGTGACGGAAATGGCCCGGAGGCATTAAATCGCGTGTCAGGGCCACCGCTTGCGGGCCACCCGTATGTGACATTCCGGTGGAAAATGGCAAGCTCGACCGCCGGACGGTCTCAGGCAGGCGCGCGAATGATGCGGATTTTATGATCCTTGATCTTCTTGCGCAGCGTATTGCGGTTAAGCCCGAGAAGCTCGGCGGCGCGGATTTGGTTGCCGCGCGTCGCCGCTAGCGCCGCCGTAATCAGCGGGCTTTCGACATCGCGCAGAATGCGGTCATAAAGGCCGGCGGGCGGCAGAGTATCGCTATAGCCGCTGAAATAATCGGCCAGATATCCCTCCATCCATTCGCTGAGGCTGTTCGCCGGTCCATCGGAGGAATCGAGACGCGAGGGCTGGCTGGTTGCGAGCTCGGCTTCGATGATGTCGGCGGAGATGATCTCCTGCGGGTAGAGCGCGGTCAGGCGGCGCACGAGATTTTCCAGCTCGCGCACATTGCCGGGCCAATTGTAGCGCTTGAGCCGTTCCAGCGCTTCCGGCTGCACGGTTTTATACGGCAAGCCGTTTTTCTTGGCGGCCTGAAGGAAATTATGCACCAGGTCCGGCACGTCTTCCAACCGCTCGCGCAAGGGCGGCAGCCGCAGCGGCACGACGTTCAGCCGGTAAAAAAGGTCTTCGCGAAACAGCCCCTGGCTGATCTGCTCTTCGAGGTTCTTATTGGTGGCAGCGATGATGCGCACATCGGTTTTGATCGGCGTGCGCCCGCCGACGGTCATATATTCGCCTTCCTGGAGCACGCGCAACAGCCGGGTTTGCGCTTCCATCGGCATGTCGCCGATCTCGTCGAGAAACAGCGTGCCGCCATCGGCTTGCTCGAAGCGGCCCATGGTGCGGGCTTGCGCGCCGGTGAACGCGCCCTTCTCATGCCCGAACAATTCCGATTCGATCAGCTCGCGCGGGATGGCGGCCATGTTGATGGCGAGGAAGGAGCCCTTTCGCCGCTGGCCGTAATCATGCAGCGCGCGGGCGACCAACTCCTTGCCGGTGCCGGATTCGCCCGTGATCATGACGGTGAGATCGGTGTGAATCAGCCGCGCCATGATCCGGTAGACTTCCTGCATGGCAGGCGAGCGGCCGATCAGCGGCAGATCCTCGGCGTCGGGGGGACGCTGGGCGGCGGGCTTGGCGCCTTTCGGCTCGCGCAAGGCGCGCCCGACGACGGCGACCAGCTCCTTCAGATCGAACGGTTTGGGAAGATATTCGTAAGCGCCACGCTCGGCCGCCTTGATCGCGGTCATAAAGGTGTTTTGCGCGCTCATCACGATGATCGGCAGGTCCGGCCGGATCTTCTTGATGCGCGGGATCAGCTCGAAGGCGTTCTCATCCGGCATCACCACGTCGGTAATGACGACGTCGCCCTCCCCCTGGCTGATCCAGTTCCAAAGCGTCGCCGCATTGCTGGTCGCGCGCGAGGAATAGCCCGCCCTGGCGAGCGCCTGGTTGACCACCGTGCGGATCGCAGCGTCGTCGTCGGCGATGAGAACATTGCCACGTCCCACGGATCAGGTCTCCTTCATGCGTCGGTCGGCGTGCTGAAACATCGGCATCATGGCCCGGAAAATCGTGTGACGCGGCTTGGTCTCGCATTCGATCGTGCCGCCATGATCGCCGAAAATCTTGGCGACGAGAGCCAGCCCAAGGCCCGCGCCGCCCGCTTTCGTCGTAACGAAAGGCTCGAACAAATGCGGTTTCAGCTCATCGGAGATGCCGGGACCGTTGTCGGTCACGGTAATCTCCAGCGGCAGGCTGACCCGCATATCCGAATTCGGCAGCGAAATCCGCAGGCCCGGGCGAAACGCCGTCGAGAGCGTGATATGCCCATCGCCCCGTTCCGCGCCGATGGCCTCCGCCGCATTTTTCACCAGGTTGAGGAAAGCCTGGATCAGCTTATCGCGATTGCCGGGAACCGGGGGTAGCGAGGGATCGTAAGTCTGCGAGATCGCGATGCCTCTGGCAAAACCGTTCAGCGCGATCTGGCGGACATGGTCGAGAACGGTGTGGATATTGACCGGCTCCAGCTTCAGCGGCCGCTCGTCGCCGAACACCTCCATACGGTCGACGAGGTTGCAGATGCGGTCGGTCTCCTGACAAATCAGCTGGGCGAGCGGCCTATCCTCAAGCGACGCGTTCTGCTCCAACAGCTGCGCCGCGCCGCGAATGCCGGAGAGCGGATTTTTAATTTCATGCGCCAGAACCGCGGCCATGCCGGAGACCGAGCGAGCGGCGACCCGATGGGTCAGCTGGCGCTCGATCATCTGCGCCATGCTGCGCTGCTGCAGCATCACCATGATGTGGCCGTCATATTCGGGCAAAGGGGCGGCAAAGACATCGACCGGGCGCTGGGTGGCCGTTTCCGGCAGTCCAAGATCGACAGCATATTCATTGACGGCCGTATTCGTGTGCCGAACCTGCGCGATCAAGGCCAGCAGCGGACTGGCAAAACCGATCAGCGCATCCGCCTTCCGGCGCCGCAACACCGTTTCGCTCATGCCGAAAAACACCTCGGCGGCGAAGTTCACAAACGCGATCCGGTCATCAGGCCGCAGCACGAGGACGGGGTGTGGAAGCGCCTGAAAAAGCACATCGGGGGCAATGATTGAATTGCCACCAGGTGGGGAAGCGGTTTTGCGTTCTTTCGTATCCAACCGTGCCAAGCGCGGCTCATCCTTTACTCTGCACAAAAAGTCAGCATTTGGAAATTGCGTCTATTCGATAGGCATACTAACAGAGACGGTTGCATTGTCATCACAATTTATGTCGCGCTGCAGCATCGCTATTTCGTTGGCAATCCACGTCAGGACCGCTAGGTGTGCCATAAACCGCAGTCGCCGATCCGCTAAGCAGAGCCTATTCGATGCGCAACGCCGCCATCATCGTCGCCGCCGGACGTGGAACCAGAGCTGCGGGCGCGGGCGCAAAACCCAAGCAATATCTTAATGTTGGCGGAAAATCGGTGCTGCTCCGGAGCCTTGCGGCATTTCTCGACCATGAGGCGATCGACCTCGTTCAGCCAGTCATTCATGACGGCGATCATGCGCTCTACGACGCAACTGTGGCGAAGCTAGCCTCGTCCAAGCTTCTCGCGCCGGTTGCGGGTGGGCAAAGCCGTCAGCAATCGGTGCTTGCCGGCCTCACCGCCCTTAAGCTCCACGCGCCGGACACGGTGCTCATTCATGACGCAGCGCGCCCGTTCGTCTCCGACGCCGTCATCGCCGGGACGATCGGGATGCTGAAAAATTGTGCGGGGTGCCTGGCCGCCCTGCCCTTGTCGGACACGCTGAAGGCGGAGAGCGGCGGGCGCGTCGCCCGGACGATCGGCCGGGACGGTCTGTGGCGGGCGCAGACGCCGCAAGGCTTCCATTTCAACGCCATATTGGAAGCTCATCTAGCCGCAGCCGAGGCGGGGCGCGAGGATTTTACCGACGATGCCGCAATTGCTGAATGGCGCGGGCTTGAGGTTGCGTTGGTCATGGGGTCGGAGCGGAATGTAAAGCTAACGACAGCGGAGGATTTCGAGCTGGCGGAGCGGTTGTTGGCAAGCGAGGGTTCCTCGCGAGAGGTCAGAAACGGCAGCGGCTTCGATGTCCATGCCTTCGCGCCGGGCGACCGGGTGATTTTATGCGGCGTCTCGATCCCGCATGACGCCAAGCTCGCCGGGCATTCCGATGCCGATGTCGGGCTGCACGCGCTGACGGACGCGCTGCTCGGCGCTATCGGCGCGGGGGACATCGGTCATCATTTCCCGCCAAGCGATGCGCAATGGAAAGGCGCCGATTCGAGCCTCTTTCTCGCCCATACGGCCAAGCTCGTGCGGGAGGCTGGTGGCCGCATCGTCAATGTCGATGTGACGTTGATCTGCGAGCGCCCGAAGATCGGCCCGCATCGTGAGGCCATGCGCGCGCGGGTCGGCGAGATTTTAGGCATCGAGCCGGACCGCGTCAGCGTCAAGGCGACGACGACGGAGGGGCTCGGCTTTACCGGGCGGCGTGAAGGCATCGCGGCGATGGCGTCGGCGACGGTCGAGTTGGAGCGGAGAGGATAAAGCCATGCGGGAGAAACTAGTCGCGCAGGCCCAAGCCGTCCTCGGTTTCTGCCGGCAGCACGGTTTTATATTGGCGACGTCGGAGTCCTGCACAGGCGGGCTCGTCGCCGCCTACCTCACCCATGTCGCCGGCGCATCGGACATCCTCGAACGCGGCTTCGTCACCTATTCGAACGAGTCCAAGGTTGAGCTATTAGGGGTGGACGCAGGCATTATCGACGAGCATGGCGCAGTGTCGCGGCAAACCGCGCTCGCCATGGCGGCGGGGGCGCTGTGGCGCTCCAAGGCGAGCCTGTCGGTGGCGGTCACGGGGATCGCCGGGCCTGGCGGCGGCTCGGCAGCAAAACCGGTCGGGCTTGTTCATTTCGCCATCGCCAAGCGCGTCTCCGTCTCGCTGGAGCAGCTCGACTTCCGCGCGCTGCATCATGAGGAGCAATTTGGCGATATCGGCCGGGCCGAAGTGCGCGAGGAGTCGGTCGCCACGGCCTTCAGGATGCTTTTGCAGGCGGCGACACTTTGAGCGCCAAATCCGGCGCCGCCTCGCTCGGCGTTCGCCGCTTCTGCCCGTAGACTTCATCGGCGCGCGCCTCGAAGGCGGCGGCGAATTTGCGGAACGCCTTGTCGAACGCCGCGCCCATCAATGACTGCAGGATGCGCGAGCGGAATTCATAGGCAATGCTGAAGCCGACCTCGCAGCTTGCCTCGCCGAGCGGGCGGAAGGTCCAGACGTTCTCCAAATGCCGGAACGGGCCGTCGAGATAGGCCACGCGAATGACCTTTGCCTCGCGGTCGAGCACGGCGCGGCTGGTAAAACTCTCCCGCAACATTTTGTAGGCGACGGTCATGCGCGCGGTGATGACCTCGTGCGCGCCTTCATGTGTGCGGCTCGTGATCCTTAGCGCCTCGCAAAGCGGAACGAATTCCGGATAGCGCTCGACATCGACGACGAGGTCGAACATATCGTTCGCGCTATGCGCGACGCTGCGGCTGGTTTGAAATTGCGGCATGGTTTAACCGCGCGCCAGATGCGCCTCGCGGGCGGCGCGCAGCCGGGCGAAATCGTCGCCGGCATGGTAGGAGGAGCGTGTCAGAGGGCTCGCCGAGACCATGAGGAAGCCCTTGCCGTAAGCCATCTGCTCGTAAGCGGCAAACTCCTCCGGCGGCACGAAACGCGCGACCGCGGCGTGTTTGCGGGTCGGCTGGAGATATTGGCCAATAGTGAGGAAATCGACATCGGCCGCGCGCAGATCGTCCATAAGCTGTAGCACTTCGTTGCGCTGCTCGCCGAGGCCGACCATGATGCCGGATTTGGTAAAGACCTTGGGATCGAGTTCCTTGGCCTTCTGGAGCAGCCGGAGCGAGACGAAATAGCGCGAGCCGGGCCGGATCGTCAGGTAATGGGAGGGCACCGTTTCCAGATTGTGGTTGAACACGTCGGGACGCGCGGCGATCACCACATCCAGCGCGCCGTCCTTGCGCAGGAAGTCGGGCGTCAGCACCTCGATCGTCGTGTCGGGCGATGCGGTCCGGATGGCTCGAATCACGGCGGCGAAATGGGCAGCGCCGCCATCGGGCAAGTCGTCACGGTCTACCGAGGTGATGACCACATGCGAAAGGCCAAGCTTGGCAACGGCATCCCCCACGCGTTGCGGTTCACCGGCGTCGAGCGCGCCGGGCATCCCGGTCTTCACATTGCAGAAGGCGCAGGCGCGGGTGCAAGTGTCGCCCATGATCATCATGGTGGCGTGCTTCTTCTCCCAGCACTCGCCGATATTCGGGCAGCCGGCCTCCTCGCACACCGTGGTCAGCCCGTGCGCGCGGACGATGCCGGCAGTCTCGCGATAGCCCGCCGACCCAGGGGCCTTGACGCGAATCCAGTCCGGTTTGCGCAACACCGGCGTGTCCGGCCGGCGCGCTTTTTCCGGATGCCGCGGCGCGGTGGCGTTGCGAGTGTCGAGAATGGTGACCATGGATCATTCCGCGCGATTTGCGTTGAAGGCTAAAGATAAGCCGCCCCGCCAACATATGAAAGTCCCATGGGACGCCATGTCCTGGAGTCAGGGTCGCAATATATTGATAAGTCTTTATGTAACGAAGAGAGCGAATCGCGCAATTTGCGTGGAGCGGGCGGGCAATCAGGGGGAAATCCATGATAGGCGTGAAAATTCCATCGACGATGCGCAGCGGCCTCAGCGAATTTCAGGAGTTCATCCTGAAAGGCAATGCGTTCGATCTGGCGGTCGGCGTCATTATCGGCGCGGCGTTTTCCGGGATCGTCACCTCGCTCGTGAACGATATTCTCATGCCGCCGATCGGATTCATCCTGGGCGGCATCGATTTCTCCAACTACTACGCCGATCTGACCTCGTTCACCGGCTATGCCGAGCGGCTGCCCTCGCTCGATGCCGCGCAAAAGGCGGGTCATGCGGTCATCGCCTATGGCAAGTTTATCAATGCGCTGATCAATCTGTTCATCGTCGGCTTCGTGATCTTCATGTTGATCAAGCAGATCAACCGCTTCCGACGGAGTGAGGCCGGCAAAGCCGAGGTCGCGCCAGCGCCTCCGGAAGATGTCAGGCTGCTGACGGAAATTCGCGATTTGCTGGCCAAAGACGGCCGTCAGGCCACAATCAACTGATGTCGCTAAACGAACTCCCCCTTGGAGTCAGTTTGTGAAGCTTTGGATCGAAGGGTCGCCGTGGCGATCGCCGCCGCTCTGCTCCGGGCGCAGCACGTCCGTCGCACGGTAACCTTCGGCCACGCCCGGAACGAAGATGACATCGGCCTCGGAATTGTTCGTGCGCAGCGCCAGGATATCTTGATAGCCGGGCGACCCGTACCATGCTCGCGCGCGTTCGCCGTCGGGGAACTCGATCACGATCAAGTCCCCGGGCCAGGCGCCTTCGATAACCTCCTTCTTGCCGCCATGCACCAGGAAGCGGCCGCCAAATTCGGCAAGCGTGGCATCGATGCGTTGCAGATATTCGATGATGTCTGAACCCATTTGGACGTTGCGCAGATGGGCGACGGCATATTCGGTCATGAAACGCTCCTTTAGAGGCCCGTTGGCTTGTGCCCGGTCGATCAAGGATCGCCAACGCGAAGGCGCATGTCGATTACGTCCACGGTAATAGAATGGCAATGGGCGGCGGCGTGCGGTGGTCAACGCTCAGCCGCTTCCAACGCTAAAAGCCGTTTCGGCGCGTCCTTGCTGCCCAGGCTAGCGGCGACGCCGTACCAATATTTCGCCTTTTCCTTATCCGGCTGCAGCCCCTGCACACTGTATTTGGACAGGAAAACCGGATCGTAGGTCTGCGCCATGGTGAGCGCGCCCTGCACACTTCCCTCGCGCGCGAGCCGCGCATAGATTAGCCGGGCAGCTGTAATATCGTTCTGCCGCAGCAGGCTCGCGGCAACCTCCATCAGCTGCCCTTCCTTATCGGGCGCGGTGCGGTTTCCCGCCATTGTGGCTGTCGCCGGGGCCGGGTCATCCTGTTCGGCAAGCAACCCTGGGCGCAACTCGACGCGGACGTTCTGAATCAGGGGCGGCACGCTTTGACCACGAATGAGCAGAACTTCCAAACTGAAACTGCCGGTAAAACCCTGTGGCGGAATCAGCGAGAGATCGGTTGCCTGATGCGCCGAAACCAGCCATGCCTCCGCCGTCCGGAAGCCGGAGGACAGCGCGAAATTTTCGGGCAGGCCGCGAAACGACAGCAGCAGGTAGTCGGTGCTTCCGAAGGCTGGCATCTCAATCGCGACCGCGACGGGACGGCCCTCATATCCGACGAGATCCTTGACGGCGAAGCGATCCCGCGCCTGCGCGAAAATCCAGCCATTGGCATGCGGCTGGAAACGCGTGCTGCCGTCCGCAGGACCCAGCGCCATCATTGCGCCGCGCCCCGCTTTACCGGCTTCTTGAGCCAATGCGCCCGCCAGCGCGCCTGGCTCGAAAGCGACGGCTGCCGCGAGAAGCGCGCCAAGAGCGAAGGCGGAGTTGGCCAAGCCGCCCGCGCCGCTGGAAAGTGATTTGAAAAGTGTCATATTCAAGCCTCAGCCCCCTCCCGCAAGGGACCGGCCGAAACTACCGGTTAACCGCTTGCGCGTTTTGAAAGGCAAGGAACTGTTTGAATTGCGCAAAGAGCTGATCGCGGTCCTTTGCGGTCAGCGGCTGATTGGCGGCTGGGCGGCCCTTCAGGAAGCGCTCGAACGACGCGCGAAGCTCCCCATCATCTTGCTGGGAATCGAGGCTGGCCATCGGCTTGCGTTTATTGCCGTCAAGCCAATCCTGCGCCGGTTTGAAGCGCTTCCAGCCCGGAACGTCAGCCGGCAGATTGACCTCGGCCCATTTGGGATGACGGGATTTATTGTCGAACTGGCCGATCTTGCCGAAAAATTCCTGCACGAATTTTTCAAGCTTGCGGTAACGGATCGAGTTCTCGTCCCAATTGTAAACGGCCAGCACCGTCCGCGTCGCGATGGTGGGCACGGTTTTGCCTTCTTCGATCAACTGAGGATAGTGTTCGCTGGTCAGATCGGCCGGGAGATAGCGTTTGTATAGCTCGCCATTCCTACCTTGCGGCAGATCATCTTCGGTCAAGGCGAGGAGGCGCACGCCATCGCCCGTCTTCAATTTGGCGAGGCCGGCCTGTGGCGCGCCGGTCAGCACGATATGCGCATCGAGCTGCCCGGCTTTTAGCATCTGAAACGCTTCGTCATTGTCGTGGAAGGTCTTTACCGCCTTGATGCCGAGCATCTCGAAAATGATGTCGGCCGCAATATGGGTGTGGCTGTTCTCAAGATTAAAACTCACTCTTTTTCCCTGGAGATCGGCAAAGCTCGCAATCTCCTGCCGCGCCGCCACGTGAAACTCGGAATTGTAGAGCTTGGTGATGTAGCTAACCCGGTTTTCAAGATTGCTGTAAAGCACCGGGTCCTTCTTCTTCAAATATTCGATATGATCCTGATCGACCGTCGCCATGTCGACGCCCTTGAGGAACAGCACATCTTCGAGATTTTGCGCCCCACCGACGCCCAAAATCGGCAGAACGCGCAATCCGTCCGGCTTTAAGTCATTGACGACATTGCGAATGTCTTCGGCAAATCGCGCGCATGTACAGCTCATGCCGGAGACGACGATCGACACGGTGATCTGGTTGGTTTCCTGCTTCTTCTGCTCGTAGAGCGTCACCGCTTGCGCTTGGGCCAAAGCAGCAACACTCCAGATCGCAGAAGCAATATAGGTCCCAACTACGTATTTAAGACTACGCATGTTATAGCTCCAGCAAATTTTTGCTTATACACAAACAGTAATACGACAAAAATAAGGCATAAGCAGAATTACTGCTAGTTAATTTACATAATTTTATGTAAACACTAAGCATTCATGGCGTTATGATCGTTTAGGAATAACGCACTCAATGATGAATTCAATATATTTGATATCGGATACCTCGCCGTCTTTCGATCACTGGCTTTTCTCCGCTCGACTGTATCCCCAACTGGCGTTATTGATTTGCGCAGACTTAGAAATGGGGAGTGTTGGTCTATGTCTGAGATATCAAGAATTTCTAAAGCTGCATCCGCCGTCGAAAGCGATCGCCGGGGATTTCTAAAAGGGGCTGCGGTCGCGACTGTTGGTGGCGCTTTCGGCTTTTCCATGCCTTTCCGCGACGCGCTTGCGCCGAGTGCGCTGGCGCAGGACGCCAAACCGCTGCCCGAATATGTGAAGTGGAAAGATCCGGCTGCGATGATCGTTCACAGCGAACAGACGATCGAGACAAAGCGCAGCTACACCGCCTCGATCATCACGCCCGAGGAAACGCTCTACATCCGCAACAACGTCAAGGCGCCGGACGAATCCATTATCGCCGACCGGGACGCCTGGCAGGTTGAGATCGCCGGCGTGAAGTCTCCCAGGACGCTTACCGTCGCGGAGTTGAAGACCATGGGCTTGGCGACCGTCGCGATGGTTCTGCAATGCTCGGGCAACGGGCGAAGCTATTTTCAGGAGCAGGTCAAAGGCACCGACAAGAAGGTCAGCGGCACAGCATGGACAGTTGGCGCGGCCGGCTGCGTGATCTGGACGGGCGTGCCTCTGAAAACCGTTGTTGAGGCGTTGGGCGGTGTCGCGGACGGAGCGAAATTCATCACCGGCACTGGCGGCGAGAAAATCCCAGACGGCGTCGAGGCAAAGGACGTGATGGTCGAGCGCTCGGTTCCGGCCAGTAATCTGGACACCATCATCCTGGCTTGGCACCTGAACGGCAAGCCGATCTCGCTCGCGCATGGCGGACCGCTGCGCATGATCGTTCCGGGCTATTCCGGCGTCAACAACGTCAAATACATCAAAAAAATCGCCCTTTCGCCTACCGAGAGCGACGCCAAAATCCAGAAAGCCAATTACCGTCTGCATGGCATCGGTGAGAAGCCTTCACCCGACCAGCCTTCAATCTGGGAAATGGAAGTCAAATCCTGGGTGACCTCGCCGCTCGCCGGTGGCAAGGCTGGGCGCGTGCTGATCACCGGAGTCGCTTTTGGTGGCATGAATGCGGTCGCTGCCGTGGAGGTGTCCGTCGACGGCGGCGAAAATTGGAAAAAGGCCGAATTCGTCGGCCCCGATCTGGGAAAATTCGCTTGGCGTCAGTTCGCATTGCCGGCCGACTTGAAGGCAGGCAGCTACACGCTCGTCAGCCGGGCAACCGACAGCACTGGCAAAGCTCAGCCGAAGGACCTCGCGGCGAATGGCAGCGGCTATAGCCATAATGGTTGGCTTGCGCCGGGCGTTAAGGTTACACTTGCCTGATCGCTCTTCCGCGATCCCGTGCGTCCGCGCGGGATCGCCTTCTCTCTCTCTCTCTCTCTCTCTCTCTCTCTCTCTCTCAGCTGGAACCGTGTCATGATGAGATGTCCCCGCTGGCCGGCGGCGATTTTCGTCGCGGTTGCGTTTTCGGCTCCCGTTTTTCAGGCGGTGGCAGACCCGGCGAAGCTTGAACTCGGCAAGAAGGTCTTTCTCGAACTGTCCGCACCGCCTTGCCGGGCGTGCCATACGCTCGCCGATGCGGGAACTGTCGGCGAGGTCGGACCAGACCTAGACGACTCGAAACCGGACGCGGAACTGGTCAAGGCCGTGGTCACGAATGGGCTAGGTGTGATGCCCCCCTATGAAACTCTGACCGAAGCGGAGATCGACGCCGTCGCCTTGTATGTATCCACGGTCGCGGGCAAGACGAAGTAGCCAGCCTTCTGCCCTCCCCTCCCCGCACGCGGCGCCTCAACGTTGAGGATCGCTTCTTACAATTGCGCGCCGCTTCGCGGATCATGCGGGTTCATTACCCTGCTGCGCAGCCCATCGATTTGCGCTTGTGGAGAAATACCGATCTTGCGCGTCACCGGGAAGAAAAGCGCGTCCTATGGTGCGCGGACGCTGAAGAGGCCCCGGGGGCATGGCAGGTACGATGATGACGGCGCGGCGGATCGGCATTCTAGGAGCACCGGCTGAGTTCGGCGCAAGTCCGCGCGGGGCCGCGATGGGTCCGGCGGCGCTGCGCACTGCCGACCTGCTCGAGACGCTGCGGAGCCTTGGCCACGAGGTGAAGGATTTCGGCGACGCGGTTCCCGACACGCTCAAGGGCTTTCGCGAGACCGATACGCGGATGCGCAATCTCGAGCAGGCCGCTGCCTGGACCCGGGCGCTCAAGCGCCGCTCCCTCGACATTGCCCGAGATGGCTGGACGCCGATGTTTCTCGGCGGCGACCACGCCACTTCGCTCGGCGCCATGGCAGGGATCGCCGAATATGCGGCGGGGATAGGCCGCGCGCTGTTCCTGCTGTGGCTGGACGCGCATCCTGACTTCAACACGTTCCAGACCTCGCTGACCGGCAATATGCATGGAACGCCCGTCGCCTTTGTCTGCGGCCTGCCGGGGTTCGACGCGCTGCTCGGCAAGCCGTTCGCGACGCCCATCAACCCACGTAATGTAATGATGCTCGGCATCCGTTCGGTCGATCCAGCCGAACGCGCGCTTTTGCTCCAGCATAGCCCTGCGGTCCACGATATGCGGGCGATCGACGAGAGCGGTATCGTGAGGCTGGTCGCGCCATTCCTTGAGCGTGTGGCACAGCAAAACGGTCTTCTGCATGTCAGTCTCGACGTCGATTTCCTCGACCCGGAGATCGCGCCCGGCGTCGGCACCACCGTTCCCGGCGGGGCGACCTTTCGCGAGGCCCATCTCGTCATGGAACTGCTGTGCGATAGCGGCCTCGTTACCTCGCTGGAGCTGGCCGAACTCAATCCCTTTCTCGACGACCGGGGCCGGACCGCGCGGCTGATGACCGATCTCGCCGCCAGCCTATTCGGCCGCCGCGCCATGGACCGCCCGACGCAGACGCCTTGGTCGGTTTGACCAAACCGCCGACCATTCCGTACGGCAAGATCAGCTTAGGTATAACCAACCAGCGGGTCGCCCCGGCCGCCAGAGCCGGGGTCTAATGCACCCCGCCAGTTCTAGAGGATATGCGAGTGGATCCCGGATCAGCCTGACGGCTGTCAGGGAAGACGTCAGTCCATGGGAGGATTTAGGTCATACGTTTTCGCCGGAAATGATCAGGCTCCAGCCGTCACACGCAGGTAGATCAAATCGTTGACTGCTGATTTCGCCAAAGTGTCGGCGACAATCCGAATTCACGCTTGAACGCCCGGCTGAATGCCTCCTCGGACTCATAGCCAACCGAATGGGCCAGCTGAGCAATCGTGGTCCGCGTCTCGCGCAGGTTGAGCTTTGCGGTTTGCAGCCGCCAGAGGGTAAGATACCGGATCGGCGGCGTGCCGACGAGCTTCGTGAAGCGATCCACGAAAGCGCTGCGTGACAATGCGACCTCTTTTGCGAGGGTCTCAGCCGACCAGGGCGCGCTGGTGTTGTGATGAATGAGAGCCAGGGCTCGCCCGACCTGCTGATCCGCCAGACCCTTCAACCATCCGGCCTCTCGATCGCCGAGCGTGGCGGAATATTCGCGCACAGCCTCGATAAGCAGCAGCTCGGAGAGCCGCGACATGACGCTCGATGAGGCTAGTCTTCCTTTCGTCAGTTCGCCGGCGGCAAACCGGACCGAGGCCTCGACCCAGTCCCGCGACGTACCTTGACGGACGTCAAGCTTGAGCATCCTTGGCAGACTGGCGATCAGCGGATTGTAGAGTTCCTCGCTGGCGAGAAAGCCACACACAATATGCGCCGCCTCACCACCGCCGCCATGGGAAATTCGCCTCGGTCCGCCGTCCGTGGATGGCTGAATGAGGCTACCCGCTCTAACGGGTTCGAGACCATGCGCGCTCGCCATGATGTGAGGGTCATTGCGGGCAAAGAGCACGGCCTCGCCGGCCCGCACCTCGATCGAAGGCTCACCCTCGATGGTAACGAGGAGCGTTCCGTCAATGATGACGTGATAGGCAATCATCTGGGTGGGCGCCGCCAGGAACGGCCTGCAATCGTCGGCGTCCATCTTGGCCAGCACACACCAGGGGGCCGTAAAGCGGGCATCGAGGAAGACGCCCCCAGTCAGGCGGACCGAGCGAAGCACCTCCGAAAGCGGATCCGTCATTGCCGCCGTGCTCCAGCTTTGGACGAACAGTCATGTGGTCCGGTGCCATGATCATTCATCCTGATACCGGATCAAGCTATATATAGCTCCATTGCATCGCACGGATCGTCAACACCGAGCCGGCAAACAAGAGAGGAAGCAATATGGCCACGAATGTAAAGCAGATGATCGAAGCCGCCAACGCCGTGGTGCCAAGAATCACCCAGGCGCAGGCAAGCGAGATGATTGCGAACGGCAACACTTTGGTCGTCGACGTGCGCGACGGTCCGGACGTGGAAAAGAGCGGCATGATTGCCGGCGCCGTAAACGTATCGCGCGGCATGTTGGAGTTTCGCGCCGACCCGGAGTCGCCTTACCACGATAAGAATTTCGACAAGAGCAAGACGCTCATCCTTTATTGCGCATCCGGCGGGCGCTCGGCGCTGAGCGGCAAGGTGCTCAAGGAAATGGGCTACGAGCAGGTTTACAACCTCGGGGCCTTCAAGGATTGGGCCGAAAGCGGCGGATCGGTTGAAAAGCCGGGCGAGGTTGGCAAGTAAGGAACCAAGAGCCAGCCGGCGTCTTCCCCCGGCGGCACTTCCCCTTTCGGCCATGGCGGCGGAAGATCATCACACCACGGTGAAACCGGATGCGATCGAATGGTCGGCTCCCGCCGCCATAAAAGGGGCGCAGTTTGCCGTCGTCAAGGGCGATCGGACAAAGCAAGGCGTGCGCGTTGTCGGCTTAAGGATTCCGGCAGGCTTGAAGAACGTCGTTTCTTACGCCGGTTAGACCAAAATGAGCCCAAGCTCGTTGAGTAATCCTTCATCCATACCCGATTTGATAAGCGGTACCTGCTCAATTAGTATACTCATCGAGCAGGCACCTCTTCTTTTATTAAACCAGGAGAACGGAATGAGCATATTCGGCAAAATCGTTTCAGCGATCTTTGGCGGCGAAGCAAATGCATCGGAAGCCGCGCCCGCGCAGGCCGGCACGCCCGCTTCCGCCTCTGCTTCAACGGGTGCAACTTCGACCGTGGACGTCGCGGCAATACTTGACAAACTCAAGAAAGAGTCAGGCCAAAATCTCGATTGGCGCAGATCCATCGTCGATTTGATGAAGTTACTCAAGCTTGACAGCAGCTTAACGGCGCGCAAGGCACTTGCCGATGAGCTTAAATATACCGGCGACAAGAGCGATTCCGCTTCGATGAATATTTGGCTTCACAAACAAGTTATGACAAAACTCGCGGCCAATGGCGGTGTTGTCCCGAAGGATTTGCAAGATTAAGGGCTCGGCCTTCAATTTTTAGATCGGCTTCGCTGGCGCTACACGGAACTACAGCCGCTTGCAATTAGCTGCATATGCAGCTATGGTCCGGCATGTCCGAAAATAGCGACATCGCCAGACCTGCCACCCCCGGCTGCACCTGCCTCAGAATTCGCAAGGCGTCGCGCCGGGTGTCGCAGATTTACGACCAATATCTCGAACCCTACGGACTGACGATTACGCAATATGGCCTGCTGGCGCATCTGGCAACGCTCGACGGCGTCAGCATCGGGGCGCTCGCCGAGCGCCTAATTATGGACCCGACCACGCTCACCCGCAATTTGCGCCCGCTGGAACGGACCGGATTTGTGACCCTTGGCCCCGATCCCCGTGACCGCAGGGCGCGCTGTTTACACCTGACCCAAAGCGGCCGGCAAACGCTTGCCACCGCGAAACCTGCCTGGCTCAAGGCACAGCGCCATATCGATGACGCGATTGGCGCGGCTGAAACCCCGGTGCTAAACGCGGCGCTCGACCATGTGCTAGACAGGCTCGCGCCGTGAGCTCTTTATTTGTCAACTATCTGCATATACAGCAAAATTCCGTCGCCATTATCGAGGGACATTCCCATGCTGCTCATCCTCATTGTCGGAATCATCGTCGGCGTCTCGATGGGACGGGCGCAGTCCATGGGCCTCTATCTCAAGCCGGTCACCGAGGCGCTTGAAATCGGCCGCCAGCCCTTCGCGCTGTCCATGGCGCTGGCGCAATTGCTGATGGGCATCGGCGCGCCGCTGTCCGGAGGCTTGATCGATAAATTCGGCGCCGGGCGGGTGATTGTCGTCTGCCTGATCGTGACCATCGCCGGCCTCGGCATCATGTACGCGGCCACCTCCTCCACATGGCTGATCGTCAGCGGCATTCTGATGGGCATCGGCGTCAGCGGCACCGGCGTGACGGCGCTCGTCGGCACCATCGGACGGCTTGCCCCGCCGGAGAAGCGGCTGAGCGCGATTGCCTCGATCGGCATGGCGGCGGGGATCGGCGGCTTCGTCGCATTGCCCGTCATGCACCTGCTGATCGAATTCACGGGCTGGCAGGGCAGTCTGCTCTGGCTGATGGCGATCACGGCGCTGCTGATCCCACTCGCCTGGCCGATCGGCGGCAAGCCGCCCGCGCCCGCGCCGGGCGTTGTCACTCAAAGCATGGCTGAAGCGCTATCCGAAGCCTTCCGCCATCCTAGCTACTGGCTTCTGACCGCCGGATTTTTCGTCTGCGGCTTCCACGTTGCCTTCATCCTGGTGCATTTGCCCGCCTTCGCCGCCGACCAGGGGCTTGCAAGCTGGGTTGGCCCTTACGCGCTCTCGGCCGTCGGCATCGCCAATATCATCGGCACCTATCTTGCCGGGCAGTCGGGCAGATATATCGACAAGCGGCGCGCACTGAGCCTGATCTATTTCGGCCGCGCGGTGATCTTTCTCGGTTTCCTGTTCCTGCCGATCACGCCCGCGACCGTCATTGTTCTCTGCTCGCTGCTCGGCCTGCTCTGGCTCGCCACCATCCCGCTGACCAGCGGCCTCGTCGCGACCTTTTTCGGTACGGCCTGGATGTCGATGTTGTTCGGCATCGTATTTCTGTCGCATCAGATCGGCGCGTTCGCGGGCGTCTGGCTCGGCGGCATCGTGTTCGATCTGACGCGTTCCTACGACACGATGTGGTGGCTTTCGATCGGTCTCGGTTTGCTTGCTGGAGTGCTGAACTGGCCCATCCAGGAGCGGCCTGTCGAAAGGCTGCGCCCCGCCGAAACCGCACAGCCCAATGTTGGGGCCGCCGAATGACCGTTCATCTCACCGCCGCGCCAGCGCCTGCGCACACTCTCACGGCCAGCCCGCTCCTGACCGCGCCCATCCTGCCAACGCTGACGAAGCTGGCGCTGCCGAATATGGTGGCGATGCTCGCGACCGCCCTCGTCGCCGTCGCGGAGACATCCTATGTCGGTCTGCTCGGCACCCCTGCGCTGGCGGCGATGGCGCTGGTCTTTCCGATGGCGATGCTCCAGCAGATGATGTCGGCGGGGGCGATGGGTGGCGGCGTGTCCTCGGCGGTGAGCCGCGCGCTCGGCTCCGGCGACGACGCCCGCGCGCAGGCGCTCGCTCTCCACGCGGTCATCATCGGGGTTTTGGCGTCGCTCGTCATCGGCCTGATCTTTCTGGCCTTCGGCGACGGCATTTACAGCCTTCTTGGCGGACGCGGCTCTGTGTTGGCGGAAGCGCTCACCTATTCCAACATTTTTTTCCTCGGTTTGGCGGGCATTTGGCTCACCCATATGCTCGCCTCCATCATCCGCGGCTCCGGCAACATGAAGGCGCCCTCCGCCGTGCTGCTCGGCGTCGCGGTCCTGCAAATTGTGCTCAGCGGCGGTCTGGGCCTCGGGCTTGGGCCGCTTCCGCGCCTCGGTATGGCGGGGATCGCGCTTGGGCAGGTCATCGCTTTCGGCGTCGGCGCGCTTGTTCTGGTTGCCTTTCTGCGCTCGCGGCAATCCCGCGTGCGGCTTGTGTTTTCGCCGAGCCTTCTGCGCGCCGAAATGTTTCGCGACATTTTGAAGGTCGGCGCGGTCGCCTGCCTTTCGCCGCTGCAATCGGTGCTGACGGTGCTCATCCTGACCGGCCTGATCGCGCAATTCGGAACCGAGGCGCTGGCGGGCTACGGCATCGGCGTGCGGCTGGAATTCCTGCTCATTCCTATTACCTTCGCGATCGGCGTCGCCTGCGTGCCGCTGGTCGGAATGGCGATCGGCGCGGGCGACGTGGCGCGGGCGCGGCGTGTGGCGTGGACGGGCGGGGCGATGTCGGCGCTCATCCTCGGCGCGGCCGGGCTTCTGGTCGCCGCGTTTCCCAACGCCTGGGCGACGCTTTTTACCGACAATCCGGGCGTGCTCGCTTCGGCGCGATCCTATTTCGCCTGGGCCGCTCCAGCCTATGGCTTCTTCGGCATTGGCCTGTGCCTGTATTTCGCCGCACAGGGCGCGGGCAAGGTGATCGGCCCGGTTCTGGCTGGGACCGCGCGGCTTTTGATCGTGGGCGTAGGCGGCTGGTGGCTCACGGGGTGGGGCGCGCCGGAATGGATGGTTTTCGCGCTCATCGGAATAGCCCTGGTCGCCTATGGCCTGCTGACGGCGGCGTCGATCTATTTCGTGCCCTGGGGCAAGCAAGCGATTGCCGAACCGGCCGTGCTGAAAGGACTATAGCGGCCGGTATACCCACGGTAGGCCGATCAGCGGATGGTTGAGCCAGTTCCACCAACCGTGATTGGCGAATTGCGCCACATAAAGCTGCGCGATGAAGGCGAACCAAATGGCGAGCAGCAGCAGCGTTGAGATCAGCGCGCCGCGAAGCGTTCGCTTGGACGCGCGCGTCTCCGCCCTGCCTTGCCCGGGATCGAATTGCTCCGCGATGGCGTGGCAGAACGGCGCTTTCTCCAGCGGCAGCGTCAGCGCGGCCCGCGCATAGCAGCGCGCCTGCGCCCGCCGCAGCAGGATCAATGCCAGCACCAGATAGACGGTCGGCAGCACGTGCCAATTGCGCGCCGCCGCCTCGATCAAGTCGGGCGGCAGGTCAGCAAAGCCCGGTTGCAGGTTTTCAATGAAGACCGGCAGAATGCGCGCCAAGGCAATCGGCAAACAAGCCAGCATCGCGACAAGGGCGAGCCAAACCGTCCGCCAGCGGCGCGCGCGTATCAGCGCCCTGAGCGTCGGCAGCTCGAACATCGCGGAGAACCGGCGCTCGGCGGCGAAATGGGCAAGCCCCATCGGCAAATGCGGCAGCACGAAGAGAGCGATGCCGATGCCGAGGATCGCCAGCGACGGGCCAACCCAGGCCTGTTCATAGCCTTTGTTGAACGAGTTCTCCCAGCCCGCCCACCAGGAGAGCAGCAGGAGCGCCGTGAACGGCAGCGTCGCAAGCGCCAGCACGAGGCTTGCGGCCAGACCCGCGCGCGCGGTTTCGACAAGCCCGCCCAAACGGCGTCCCGCCCAACTCTTTCTTTCGCTGGAGGCGCGCAGCCAGCCTGTCCATGGCGCGAGCGGCGCAGTGGCGGGCCGTGAGGCAAGCATGGACATCGCGGCGGACCGATTGATGCCGAGGCGCTCGCGCAGCACCGCGATGGCCACCTCGCGCCGCATCAAGCGCACCAGCCAGCCGAGCACCAGGATCGCGGTGATCGGTGAAAGGGCGAGGATGATTGCCACAGCCGCGCTGAACGGGATGCGCAGCCAGGCAAAACGATACGGGCTCGGCGTGGCGGCTGGCATCGCCGTGCTCGCGAGCACGACGCTCATGTGAAAATCTCCGACAGGGCGCGCCCCTCGGCTGCGGTCTTGAACCCCATCGCCGCGCCGACCGTCGCCGCAAGGCTCGTCTGATCGACGGCCTTATCGAGCACCCTGCCCTGCGTGATCCCCGGCCCCCAAATCAGCGCGAAAATCTCATGCGCCGAGCGCGAATTGAAATGATGCTGGAACGGAACCGACATCAGCGGATTGGCGTCGCGCCCGCAATCGGGGACAATGACGAACACCGTCCGGCCGCGATAATCCGGGTCGGCTTCGACCGCCGTGGTGAGCTGCTGCAAGCCCTGGTCGATCGCCGAGATCGCCCGCGTGTAATGCGAAGCGTTGCCCCAATGCACATAATCCGGGTCCTGATAGTTGACCATCATCAGGCGGGGCTTTAGCTCCTTCAGCGCCCGGATGGCAAGCTGGGTCAAGAGCCGGTCGCCGCGCGGGAAGCGGAACGGATCGTCGCCATGATGCTCGCGCCAGCGGTCCCAGAAGCGCTCCATTTGTGGCGACATCGCCTGCGCGGTGCCGCGATAGTCGAAGGATTTCAGCTTTTCCAGCTGCTTGCGCGCCTCGGCCAATTCATTCTCCGGCAGACGCCCTTCACCCAGCAGTCGCTGCAGCCGGTGCAGCTTGAAGCGATAAAGACCCAGCACCTCCGAACGGTAGGCGACGCCATAATGCTTATGGCCTCCATAGGTTAGATATTCCTCCTGCGGGCGGTCTTCGCCATTGACCAGTAGCGCCTGATGGGCTGGCACGTCGAACGCCTTGCGCAGATATTCGAACAGCGTCGGCTCGCGCGGTTCGAGCAGCGGCGCAAGGCCGCGCGCGCCGATCTTATCGTAGGAATGATAGCGGCCGGTCAGCAGGTTGAGCGTGCCCTCGGCGTGGCTGGTGTCGACATGCTTCAGCGCGTCGATGGACACGTTGGGGATCAACGCGCCGCGCTTGGCGAGCACGTTGAGGAAATAGGGCGCGAAGGAGGTTTTCGCCTCAATCGTCTCGGCCCTGCGCACGCCGCCGCCGAACCGCACCAGGATGACATTCGGCCCGCGATAGGCGGCCGCCTTCGCCGTTGGCGCTGCCGAGGCCAAACCCGCCGCCGCGACCGCGCTAGCGAGGCCGGTATTGAAGCTGCGGCGCGTGATCCTCATTGGCGCTCTCCGAGATTTTGACGATCATGTCAAACAATACGGGATTCCGCGATACCATCCGGCGGTTCAGTCAGCAGCGCATAGATATCGCCGGAATTGGCGCCGTGCGGCAGATCGCGGATGAACGCGCTCATCTCCGGCGCGCCGACGCCATGGGCAAATTCGAGCTTCTGACTCTCTCCCAGCGCGGCATTGAACCGGTAACGCCCGAGCGCGCTCAGGCGGTCTAGGCTGGCTAACGCGACGTCGCGTTGGATGGTGGTGAACTCAAAGGAAAGCGCTGGGAGCGGACGGCTCAGGCCCTTGAGCACATGCAATTCGAAGCCTTCGACGTCGATCTTGACGAAGGCGGGCGCGCCGTGTCTGGCAATCAGATCGTCGAGAGTGACGGCGGCGACCGGGATTGCCTCATCCCAACTCTGGCCCTCCCAGCCCGGCGCCGCGCGCGCCGCGTCGATAAATACAGGCGAGACCGTCGAAACGGTTGGATTGGCAAGGTTCACGTGCAGCGTTACCTCACCGGGCACATCGCATACGCAGAACTGTAGCAACGTTACCGCCCGGTCGCGCCCATATCGCAGCTTGAGCCACCGGAACGCCGCCGGCTGCGGCTCGATCGCCACCACCCGCGCGCCGAGCGCCCGGAATGCGCCGATCCGGTCGCCCACATGCGCGCCGATGTCGAAGACGAGATCGCCAGGACGAACGAACTGCCGGTAAAGCGCGACCATGCCGCGCCGGTGCGCCCGGCTTCCGTAGTAGATCCGCAGCGAGCGGGCGACGCCCACGACGCCGCGGAAGGACCGCCGCAGCCGCTGAACATCGAGCGCGGCGGCCATGGCTTAGCTGCTCGGAACCGGCGAGAGCTGACCGGAGGGTCCAGCCGGAAGATCGGGACCGCCCAGCATACGGTCGGGGCCGCCAAGCCGGTTCAGATCGCGTGGCATCTCCAACTCTTCAGGGATGGAGCACAGCCCGATCCGCGCCATGAACTGGCCAAAACGCGGCGAGGCCGTAACCACCGCGAACGGCACCGCCAGCACGAGACCGGAGAGCAGCGGAAAGGCCCAGACCAGCACGCCGGGGGCCTTCCAGCTCAACAGCGCGAGAATGGCGAGGCCGAACATCGTCTGCGGCCACAATCCAGCAAAGGCGGTCGCCCAGCTCAGGCCGTGAACATCGCGCTGCTGCCCGCTCCAGATCACGCTGCGCCCGAAGAGCAGGCTCACCATGAAAATGGTTAGGCGGATGGCGGCAATCGGCGACAGCATGATTGAAAAAACCAGCTCGGTAAGGCTGCTCGCGAGAAAACGCAAAGGGCCTCCATAGCGCGCCATCGCACCCCGTGTCATGGCGACATCGAGCATTCCGGCGAGCTTGGGCGTGATGCTCATAAGGAAGGAAAAGGTGAACAGCGCGATGCCGAGCTCGATCTCCTTGGCTCCGATTTCCGGATCGAAAACTTTCAGCGCCGACAGCACGATCATGACGGTCCAGGCAAGTGGCGCCATGTACATCAAAATGCCCATCGCGATCTGAAACCGGCTCAGCGGCGTAAGGCCGGGCAGCCCGACAAGCCGCCAATATTGCATGTTGCCCTGGCACCAGCGTAGGTCGCGCTTGGTGAAATCGAGAAGGGTGGGCGGATTATCTTCCCAGCTCTCGCCCTCGACCGGAAGCACGCGGACCTCGAAGCCGGCGGCGCGCATCAAGGTCGCCTCGATCTGGTCATGGCTCAGCACGCACTGGCCGCCCGGAAGCACCGGAAGCCGGCAGAACTGCGCGAAGGGCGCAACGCGCACCATGGCATTGTGACCCCAATACGGGCCGCAATCGCCGTTCCACCAGGCATTGCCCATCGTGTAGGAGCGCATTCCGTGCCGCATTCCGAATTGAAAGACACGGGCAAAGGCGCTGGTCGAGGGTGCGCCCGTCACCAGGCTTTGCAGAATGCCGAGGCGCGGATGCGCCTGCATGATCCGGACGAGCTTCACGATCTCCGCGCCGGACATCAGGCTATCGGCGTCAAGCGGCAGCATCAGATCGTAAGCGGCGCCCCAGCGGTCGAGAAAATCGCGCAAATTCCCGGCCTTGTAGCCGTCATTGCGGGTGCGGCGGCGATAGGCGGTGCGGCTGGTGTCGGCAAATCCTGCCTCCCACTCAGCGAACAGCATTTCTTCCTTGGCCGCGACGTCCGCCTGATCGGTGTCGCTGAGCACGTAGAAATCGAACCGGGTATCTTCGCCGGTGCGCAAAAGGCTTTCGCGCATGATCCGGAGGCGGGTGAAGGCGCGGGCGGGGTCTTCATTGCGCAGTGTCATGAGGATGGCGGTGCGCAGGGCGACAGGCGCGTTCTGGGCGGGCGGATCGGCAAACGGGCTGACCTCGCGCAACGGGTTTTGAGCGAAGTGGAGAAGGCAAAAGCCGATGACCGCATTCCAAAAGCCCATCACCGTCCAAGGGCAAGACAGCAGGAAGGCGGCGAAAATACCGATGTCCAGCCCGGTCCAGCCGTCGCTGCCGAGAACGCGCGCCAGGACAAAAGCGAGGCCGGCAATGGTCGCCAGCGACAGCGCCGCCATGATCAATCGGCGGCGAAACAGCACGCGCGTTTCCTGAAACCCCCCCGGTGTCAGGCGCGCATGGCTAGAGGCGTCAAGGCGCAAAGGCGTTTGATCGTTCATTCTTAGGCTTCCCCGTGGAAAGGCGGCGGCGATGAGTCGGGAACACGCGAGGATGTGGTATACGTCGATCACAAAAATGCGAGGTATCATGAAACTTAGCGATAGGCTGGCCGAGACGGAGTCGCCGGCCCGTGCGCTTTATTATGACGCCCCGTTTTCCGCGAACATCCGGACTGTGGAAGGTCCAATATTAACGCAACATGACCAAGCTAAGGCGGGTGTGCTCATCCGAAGTCTTTACTCCGGTCTGAGCCGGGGGACGGAACGGCTGGTGTTCGAGGGGCGGCTGCCCGAAAGCGAGTGGCAGCGGATGCGCGCGCCCAATCAATCCGGCGATTTCCCCTTTCCGGTCAAGTATGGATATGCCGTTGCGGGCGTTGTCGAAGCCGGATCGCCCGCGCTTATTGGCCGCACCGTATTCGCGCTGTTCCCGCATCAAACGCACTTCGCGCTTCCCGCCGACAGCGTCATTCCGCTGCCTGGCAGAGTGCCGGCACGGCGGGCGATTCTGGCGGCGAATATGGAAACGGCGCTCAACGCTTTGTGGGACAGCGGCGCGGGGGCCGGGCAGCGCATTGCCGTGATCGGCGCCGGGGTTGTCGGCTGCCTGATTGCGAGCCTTGCGGGGCGACTTCCCGGCGCAAAGGTTACGCTGATCGACATTTTGCCCGATCGCGCCGCGATTGCGGAAGCGCTCGGCGTGGGGTTTGAGACAGCCGATGCAGCGGGACATGGCGCGCAGATCGTGTTTCATACCAGCGCGTCCGAGGCGGGCCTGCGGCTTGCACTCGATATTGCGGCGTTCGAGGGCTGCATCGTGGAGGTGAGCTGGTTCGGCGACCGGGAGATCACGCTGCCGCTGGGAGCAGCCTTCCACAGCCAACGCCTACAAATCATTTCCTCGCAAGTCGGCCACGTCTCGCCCGCCATGCGCGCCCGCACGACGCACCGGGAGCGGCTTGAAACCGCGCTCGCCTTGCTGGATGATGCGCGGCTCGACGCTCTGATTACCGAAGAAGTCGCCTTTGAGGATATGCCCGCAGCCTTGCCACGCTTGCTTGCGCAGGAGGCGACTGGCATCGCCACCGCGATCCGCTATTGATACTGCCGTTGGTTATTTCAGGAGGCCGCCTTGTACGCACTCGAAGTCCGCGACCACATCATGATCGCGCACAGCCTGCCCGGCGAGTTCTTCGGCCCGGCGCAGAAAATGCACGGGGCGACCTTTGTCGTCGATGTCGCCTTCTTCCGCGAAACGCTGGACGCGCATAACGTCGTCGTCGACATTGGCCGTGCCGCCGAAGCGCTGGCAGGGGTCCTGAAGCCCGTGAATTACGCCAATCTCGACGAGGTGCCGGCCTTTAGCGGGCAACTGACGACGACCGAATTTTTGTGCCGTTATATTTTCAATGAGATGGCCAAGGCGATCAATGCCGGCAAGCTTGGGCCTGGATCGGAAGGGCTGGCGCGCCTGCGCGTGACCTTGCGCGAAAGCCATGTCGCGCGCGCCTGGTTCGAGGGGCCGGTCGGCGCGTGAGACGGCTGGTTTTCGCCATTCCCGGCGAGATCGACACGCCCACCGGGGGCTATGTCTATGACCGCCGCGTGATGGCGCTGCTGCCGGAGCATGGCGTGGAGGTGAGGCATCTGCCGCTGCCGGGGGGCTTTCCGTTTCCGACCGAGGCCGAGCTGAGGGAAACGGCGGCTCTGGTCGGGCGCGTTCCCAGCGATGCCGCTTTGTTGATCGACGGCCTCGCATTCGGGGCAATTCCCGAGGGCTGTTTTGCCGGCATCGCCGCGCCCATCATCGCCATGCTGCATCATCCGCTTGGCCTTGAAACCGGCCTCAGCGAGACTGAAAGCCTTCGGCTGCTGGCATCCGAAAAGGCGGCGCTCAAATTTGCGCGCCAAATCATCGTGACCAGCCGCGCGACAGCCGAGACCTTGCAAACCCTTGGCTTTGCGCCGCCGCCTCCCGTCACCGTGGCCATGCCGGGGACCGATCCCGCCGCGCGTGCGGCGGGCGGCAGCGGCGTTTGCCAAATCATCAGCGTCGGGGCTGTCGTTCCCCGCAAGGGCCACGATTTGCTCATTGAAGCGCTGGCGCGCCTAACAGGTCTCGAATGGACCTGCGCCATTGCAGGCAGCCTCGACCGTGACAACGCCTTCGCCGCCCGCCTGATCACGCGCATTGGCGAGGCGAATTTGCAGGACCGAATCAGTCTGCCCGGCGCGCTCAGCTTTAGCGCACTCGATGCGCTTTACGCGCAAGCCGACATCTTTGCCCTGCCCTCCCGCTATGAGGGCTATGGTATGGTGTTTTCCGAGGCGCTGGCGCGTGGTCTGCCGATTGTTGCCGCGCGAGCCGGCGCGGTCCCCGGCACGGTGCCGTCCGAGGCTGGAATACTCGTCCCGGCGGACGATGTAGAGGCGCTGACCGAGGCGCTCGCACTCCTCATCACCGATCGCGATCATCGCCGAATGCTGTCGGATGCTGCCTGGGCGCATGCCCAGCACCTGCCGCGCTGGGAGGATACGGCGCGGATCATTGCCGGTGTCGTAAGGAAGGTGTCATGAGCGGCTTCTCGCCCGATTGGCTGCGCCTGCGCGAGCCCGCCGATCACCGCGCCCGCGACCGTGGTCTTTCCGGCCGGCTGGCGCGATATTTGGCCGAGCGCGCCGAGCTGAACCTCGTCGATTTGGGCTGCGGCACGGGATCCAATCTGCGTGCGCTCGCGCCGATCCTGCCCGCCAAGCAAAGCTGGCGGCTGGTTGACTACGACCCGAGCCTTCTCGATGCCGCTCGCAGCGAGATAGAGATTTGGCAGCGGCAGGCCGCGCTTCCTGACCTTGCCCTCAGCTTCGAGGCCGCCGATCTGCGCGCCGATCTGGAGCGGCTGCTGACGCCCGATTGCGACCTTGTCACCGCCGCCGCGCTTTTCGATCTGGTTTCGCCGGAATGGCTTGAGCGGTTCGTCGCGCTCCTCGCGGCCCGCCGGCGGGCATTTTACACCGTCCTCATCTATGACGGCGCGATGCGCTGGCGGCCCGCTCACCCGTTGGACGAGAAAATCCGCGCCGCATTTAACGATCATCAGCGGTGGGATAAAGGCTTCGGCGCGTCTGCCGGTCCCGATGCCGCGTCGTTTCTGGCCGGGCAACTGCGCGCGGCCCATTATGAGGTCGCCGCAGCGCCAAGCCCCTGGCTCCTGACGCGGGACGACCTTGCCTTGATCACGGCGACGGCGCAGGGCATCGCGCAGGCCGCCCGCGAAACCGGGCAGGTTTCCGATCCGGAAATTTTGGATTGGCTCACCTCGCGCCAACATATCGACGCCTGTGAAATCGGCCATGTGGATATTTTGGCGCTGCCGAAGCCATAGCCCGCAAAGGCAGGGGGACGGCGCTGTTAACGCAAAATTGGCCCGGCGATGGCGCAGACCAACGCTCGCCAGCCATCGTGCACGTCATTCAAAAACGCGATCCGGGTTGCTTGAGAAACTCCAGCTCTTCCTCGGTTGAGTGGCGTCCGAGGATGGCGTTGCGATGCGGGAAACGGCCAAAACGAGCGATAACCTCATGGTGGCGGCGCATAAAATGCAAAGGCTCGTCAAGACCAAGCGCGGCGAATAGCTCGATGCCGCGCTCCTGGTCCGCGAGGTTTTCGGAGTGCATGAATGGCAAATAGAGAAACCAGCGCCGTTCGGGCGTCAGACGCTCGTCAAGACCGCGCGCGATGGCATCATTGGCGAGGTCGAGCGCCTGCTTATCGGAGCCAAAGGCCGCGGGCGTGCCTCGATAAATGTTCCGTGGAACCTGGTCGAGGAGGATGATTAGAGCCAGCGCATCGTCGGCGTTGTCGGTCCAGCCCGCTAGTTCACCGCGCATGGCCTTGCCGAGCGCGGGTTCGAAACGCTGCCTCAACTCAGCGTCGAAAGCCGCGTCCGGCTTGAACCATTTCGATTTCGCTCCGTCCGAGTACCAGAATCTCAGAACATCCGCCGCTTTGGTCATTTGAGGGTCAATCATGCGTCCTGCTGCTTTTACTGGCGAATGTGAACCTGCAAATTCGTTTGGGCATTTGCAGCCACGGATTTGAGCATCATTGAAATGCTCTCTGCATAATTTCAACCCGTTTCTTGTGCCGCACAGAGTGTGCCGGTTAAGGTCATCGCCTTAATTTCGCACCCTTGCGGCGCATTTTGGTCACTCCGTGTTCGGTCTTTTCCCAATAATGGGGGGCGGTGATCAGCTGGTAAACGGCGCGGTAGGCTGCAGCGGAAATCAAGAGCCAGTAAACCGGGATGAAGATCAGCTGCGGGACAAGCCGCCAAACGCCACGGCCCGTGAGCGCAAAAAAGCCCAGCGCGAGCGAGGCGGCGTAGCCGGCAATGAGATTGAAGATCGCGATCAACCAGAGCTGGTGGCCAAAGGTTGTCTCCGCCGGACTGAAAATGCGGCCGGAGGCGGCGTCGTGGATAATAAGTGCATAGGACAGCGGGTGGACCAGCGCAGCGATGATAATTCCGGCAAAGTGGCCCTGAAAGGCGAGGAAGCCGGCAAGCCCCAGTTCCCGCAGCAGGCGAAAAGGCTGGCGCATATGAACGCCGTAGGTCTGCATCCAGCCCTTGAGCCACCGCGTCCGCTGGCGCAGCCAATTGCCGGGCTGGCAGGCCGCCTCCTCATAGGTGGTCGATTCCAGCACTTCGGCGCGAAGCCCGCAGCGATAGATACGCATTCCCAGATCGGCGTCTTCGGTGACATTGTGCGCGTCCCATCCGCCAAGCTTGCGAAGCGTTCGCGTGCGAAAATGATTGGAAGTGCCGCCCAACGGCATCGGCAGCCGCGCCTTGTCGAGCATGGGCAGAATGCCGCCGAACAGCGAGGCGTATTCGATTGCGAATTGCTTGGCGAGCCAGTTCTCCGACGCGTTATCGAATGTGAGCTTGGCCTGCAGGCAAACAACCTCGCGCGGCGCGGTGCGAAAATGTGCGGCCGCCTTGCGCAGCTAGGCGGGATCGGGACGATCCTCGGCGTCATAGATGACGAGATAATCGCCGCTGGCAAATTGCAGCGCGTAGTTCAACGCGCGCGGCTTGGTTCGCGGCGTGCCCTCCGGCACGATGGCAATCTCGAAATGCGGCGCAAGCTTTAGCGCGCGCGCGGCGGTGATGGTTTCGGCATCGTCCGCCTCCAGAACCAGCTTGATGTCAAGCTTGGCGCACGGATAATCGAGCGCTTCCAGCGCGGCCACAAGCTGCGGCAGCACGCGCGCTTCCCGGTACATCGCAACGAGCACCGAGTAGCGCGGCAGATCGGCGTCGGGCATCCGGCGGAGTGGCATTTTTCGGCCGCGCAGACGGCGATAACAGGCATGGACGGCTGCGCCGATGCGCAAACTGATCGTCAGCATGAACATTAGCGACAGGCCGGCGCTGTAGACAACCAATGCTTCACGGGGAGCAAACAGGATCGCGCCAAGAAAGATGCCGGCGGCAAGGCTTAGGAAGACGATCTGCCAGCGGCTCGCGCCCCAGGACGCGCTGAAACGGGGATGACTCCGGTCCAGGGCGCCAGAGGCGTTCAGAGCAAGCTGCGGCCCGTAGGCCCTGGCGATCGCCTCCGAGAGTTCGCGCCGGCCGACCAGACTGAGGCGTTGCTTGCCCGGCCCGAAATCGTCGGCGAGCTGGGCGACGGCTTCCGGCGTCAGGCTCTCCGCATTCAGCGCTGCCGCGCCGCGCGGGGATGCGAGAGGAACCGGTTGGCGGCTCATCAGCAGACGGTAAGGCTCGGGCGCGGGACTGAGCGCGCGCAGACGCAGCTCGTCATGCGCTTGCCTTGTCCCAATGCCGCAAACCCCGGCGAGCGTCCGCAAATAGGCCGGAGCGCGGACCGCGCCTGTCGCCAGCGCCGCCTCGCGCAGCGGCACGCCCCAACGCAGCGCCAGCCGTTTAAGCCCATCGAGGACGAAAGGTGGGACACCCGCATGCGCAAGGATCGCCGCTTCGCTCGTCACCGGCGGAGCAGCGGTGTCTCCCAGCCCAGCTTTCGCCAGCGGAGACGCCTTGCGCTCGCGCGGCGGTCTGCGCCGTGCGTCTCCGTCGCCCGGCTGAATACTCGGAACTGGACTGTTCATGCCGGACTTTTAAAACGCGGGTGTAAAATTTTTCTTTGATTGTATTCGGCCCGGCTCGCCGCCAAAATACCGTCAAATTCCCTACTAGCTTTTCGGGCGAATGGATGCTGCGGCGATGCGGAGACTAGAATTGCGAAGTTGGCTCGCGGCCATGCTTTGTGGCGCAGCGCTGGTTCCGATGCTCGCCGGCACGTGTCTGGCTCAGGCGACGGCGCCCGCCCCCTCGCAGTGGCGCGAGGAAGCCATCGGCCCGAGGCCGGACTGGTCGTGGCTCGTCGTCTTGCGCTTCGTCACCGAGACCGATTATCCGCCCTTCAACTACCGCGACGAGGACGGCACGCTGACCGGCTTCAATGTCGATCTCGCCCGCGCCATCTGCCGGGAGCTGGAAGTGAATTGCGATGTCAATTCGGCCGATTGGGGCAAGCTGGTCGCCGCGCTCAAGGCCGACGAGGCCGATGCCGTCATCGCCTCGCTCGCCATCACGCCGAAAACCATCGAGCAGGTGGACTTTAGCGACAGCTATTACGCCACGCCCGCCAAGTTCGTGGCCCGCAATGCCAACAAGATCGAGAGCGTCACGCCGGACGAGCTCGAAGACCTCAAGATCGGGGTCGTCAAAGACACCGCCCACGAAGTCTATCTGCGGCACTTTTTTTCCGAATCCGACATCATTACCTTTGCGAGCGACGACGAGGTTCGGGCAGCGCTGAAGGAGGAAAAGATCGATCTGCTCTTCGGCGATGCGATCAGCTTGATGTTCTGGATCAACGGCTCGGATTCGCAAGCCTGTTGTCAGTTCCGGGGGCGGGGTTTTCTGGAAGCCAAATATTTCGGCGAAGGCGTCGGCATCGGTGTCAACAAGGGCAATATCCGGCTGAAGGAAGTGATCAACTATGCCCTGGCCCGGGTGCGATCCTCGGGACGGTTGGAGGAACTGCTGTTGCGCTATTTCCCGCTCGCGATCTATTGAACCCCAAGCCTCACATGATCTGATGCCGCGCCCGCGCACCGCGTTCGATGCCGGCGATGATCAGCTTGTCGAGGCTTAACCGGTCGCGCAGCAATTCAAGGAAACGAATTTCCTCATTGCTGACATCGCGATCGGCGGCGGCGACTTCGACGGCTAGCGCATAGACCGTTTCGTGCAGTTTCTTTGGAACGGCGCGCGCGACGATGTCCAGGATCTTGTCGAGCCCGTCATTCTCGCTCAGAATTTCGCCGCAGCTTTCAGCGGTCTTGACAAGTTGGTTCGCATCGAAGCCAGCGAACACGGGAAGCTGGCTGACGATGCCGCCGATCTTGCGCAACTCGCCATCGGTGATGATACGGTCCACCGCCGACATCGTCACCATCGTGTAGATCAAGGCTTCTTGAATGCTGGGTTTGGATGGCATGAAGCCGAAATCCTTCGCTTGGGACCGCTCGATTGTCCTTTAGCGTTGTAGGGATATTCGCGGGGCTGGGCAAGCAGGCGAGAAACGGGTGGCAAGGCATGGCCGAGCAGAAAACCAAACGCACTGCCGCGAACGTCAATGCCTTTTTAGCAAGCGTCGAGCCTGAACAGCGGCGGCGCGACGCGCTGGCGCTTGCGGAAATGATGACTCGGATCACCGGCGAGGAGCCGGCGATGTGGGGCGACTCCATGGTTGGCTACGGCGTCTATCATTATAAATATGAGAGCGGCCATTCAGGTCACGCGTTCAGAACGGGTTTTTCGCCGCGCAAGGCCAATCTCGTCGTCTATCTTATGCCGGGTTTTCAAGCGGCGGACGCGCTCTTAAACCGGCTGGGCAAATTCAAGATCGGTAAATCCTGCCTCTACATCAACAAGCTCGGCGATGTCGATAGTGGCGCGTTGGAGGAACTGATCCGCGCGGGGTTCGCCGCCATGCGCGAGAAGTATCCGCCGGGCGTTTAGCTTGCGCAAGCAGCGAAGCCGAATTGACGCTGTGCCCTGGCCGATCTACGGTCGCGGCACAATTTTAAGCATTGCGGATTTGACACAGGCAGCGTTGATGACAGCGACGAAGGATGCGGGAATAGCAGCAGCGGCGATGGTCTCGAAGGCCTGGCCGTTCGAGGAAGCGCGCAAGCTCATCGCCCGCACCGAGAAACGCGGCAGGGGCGGCGAGGTGATCTTCTCGACCGGCTACGGCCCCTCCGGCCTGCCGCATATTGGCACCTTCGGCGAGGTCGCGCGGACCAGCATGGTGCGGCACGCTTTCGAGGCGATGACCGGCGGCAAGACGCGGCTGATCTGCTTTTCCGACGATATGGACGCGCTGCGCAAAGTGCCGGACAATGTGCCGAACCGCGACATGCTTGCGGCGGATATCGGCAAGCCGCTGTCCGGCATCCCCGACCCGTTCAGCAATGAATATGCCAGCTTTGCCGCGCATAACAACGCCCGTCTGATGCGCTTTCTCGACGCCTTCGGTTTCGATTATGAGTTCCTGTCGGCGACCGAATGCTACAAATCCGGCATGATGGACGCCACGCTGCTGAAAATGCTCGCCGTCTACGACAAGGTGATGGACATCATCTTGCCGACGCTCGGCGAGGAGCGGCGCAAAACCTATTCGCCTTTCCTGCCGATTTCCGAGCGCAGCGGCCATGTACTGCAAGTGCCGATGATCGCGCGCGATGTGGATGCCGGGACGATCACCTATGTCGATCCCGCCACGGGCGAGGCCGTCGAAACGCCGGTCACGGGCGGGCGCGTCAAATGCCAGTGGAAGGCCGATTGGGCGATGCGCTGGGTGGCGCTCGGCGTCGATTACGAGATGGCCGGCAAGGATTTGATCGACTCGGTGACGCTGTCGTCCAAGATTTGCCGGGCGCTCGGCGGAACGCCGCCCGACGGGTTCAATTACGAGCTGTTTCTCGACGACAAGGGCGAGAAGATTTCCAAGTCCAAGGGCAACGGCATCAGCATGGAAGACTGGCTGACCTACGCGCCGCCGGAAAGCCTGTCGTTGTTCATGTATCAAAAGCCGAGGACGGCGAAGCGGCTCTATTTCGACGCGATCCCGAAGACGGTCGACGAGTATTTCACCTTCCTCGGCAATTATGCGGACGAGGCCGTCGAGCAGCGGCTGATGAATCCGGCCTGGCATATTCACCAGGGCGAGCCGCCGATGACCGATATGCCGGTCAGCTTCAATTTGCTGCTCAATCTGGTCAGCGCCTCGAACGCCGACGACAAAGCGGTGCTGTGGGGCTTCATCCGCCGCCATGCGGCCGGCATATCCCCCGAAACGCATCCTGAGCTCGACCGGCTGGTCGGCTATGCGATCGCGTATTTCCATGATTTCGTGAAGCCGGCCAAGCAGTTCCGCGCAGCGACGGATCAGGAGCGGGCAGCCATTGCCGAGCTTTACCAGAAGCTGGGCGGACTGCCGGAGACGTCGAGCGGCGAGGATATTCAGAACCTGGTCTATGAGGTCGGCAAGGCGCATCAATTCGAGCCATTGCGCGCCTGGTTCCAGGGTCTTTACGAGGTGCTGCTCGGCCAGTCGCAGGGACCGCGCTTTGGCTCATTCGTCGAGCTTTACGGCATTCCGGAGACGCGGGCATTGATCGCACGCATGCTCGGATTGGAGTCTGGCGGCAAGAAGGCCGGTAAGTCGGGCAAGAAAGCGCCAGGCGCTCCGGCCAAGGCTGGCGTGTAAACGAGGATGGGGCAGACGCAGGCTAAACGAGCAGATGCTGGCCGGATCGCCAGTGATCTGCTCGCCTGGTACGACGTTTCCGCCCGCGCCCTGCCCTGGCGGCAACCACCCGGTTTCCGGTCCGACCCTTACGCCGTCTGGCTGTCGGAAATCATGCTTCAGCAAACGACGGTGAAGGCCGTCATTCCCTATTACGGCAAATTCCTAGCGCGGTGGCCAAATGTCGAAGCGCTCGCCGCCGCCGATCTGAACGAGGTGCTCGCCGCCTGGGCCGGGCTCGGCTATTACTCCCGCGCGCGGAATTTGCACGCCTGCGCCAAGGCGGTGGCGGAGCGGCATGACGGACGCTTTCCGGGGCAAGAGGCGGCGCTGCTGAGCCTGCCCGGCATCGGCGCGTACACCGCTGCCGCGATTGCCGCGATCGCCTTCGACGAGCCTGCGACGGCGGTCGATGGCAATGTCGAGCGGGTCGTCGCGCGCCTGTTTGCGGTCGACCAGCCGCTTCCGGGAGCGAAGCCGGAAATCAAGCGGCTTGCAGCAAGCCTGACGCCCCGCCAGCGCCCCGGCGATTTCACCCAGGCGATGATGGACCTCGGCGCGACGATTTGTTCGCCGCGCTCGCCCGCCTGCGTCATTTGTCCTGTGGCGCCCTATTGCGAGGCCCGCAAACGGGGCCTCGCTGCGGCGCTTCCGGTCAAAGCACCCAAGAAAGAACGGCCGCAACGCTATGGCGCGGCCTTTGTCGCAATTCGCGCCGATGGCGCGGTGCTATTGCGGCGGCGACCGCCAAAAGGACTGCTCGGCGGGATGCTGGAGGTTCCATCGAGTGAGTGGTCGATCCAAGCGGCAACGCGTGAAAGTGCCCTGCGAGCCGCGCCGTTGGCGGCTGAATGGCGACCGCAGGTCGGCGTAGTCACCCACACATTCACGCATTTTCATCTCGAACTGGAGGTCTATGTCGGGCGAATGGCGGCGACTCAGACCACCCCTGGAGGATGCCGCTGGTATCCTGAGCGCGACCTGCCCGGAGAAGCATTGCCAAGCGTTATGCGCAAAGTGCTGGCGCACGCCCAACAAATATCCGCACCGCTTTGAACGCTATTGCTTCCATCAAACATCCAAATTACTTGCAACAAACATCCCAAATCGAAATCCCCGGGCAAGCGTTGTGTAGGGGATTTCGTGTATCCGCAGCCCACGGGTACAATCCAACCCAATCGCTCGCTGCGCTACCACTATTTCTTCGCCGACGCCGAGCGCGCCGTCGCGTCATAGCCGTTCATCAATTCGCGGAACAAGAGGCGCGCCGATCGTTTCGAGCCCTCCTCCGTCAGGTGGATGTGGTCGTTGGCGGCGAGCGGCGGTTTGCTGTGCACCCAGGCGTGGATGCCGCAAGGCCCGCCCATGAGCTTTGACCAATCCCAGAAAAACGCCTGATGCGCGGCTGCAAGACGCCGCAAGGTCGTGCGCACCGCGTCGAGGTTGAGTGGCGGGTGCCAGCGCGCCAGGCGCGGATCGTTGGCTGCCAATTTACGCGCATAATCGGCTCGCTCGACGCTGCTCAGCGCCCGGCAAACATCGCTGGCGCGGCCAGTGGCGGCGGCAAATTTCGGCATTCGCGCCACATCGGGCGGGCCGACAATCAGAATTGAGGCTTGCGGCGCAGCTTGCCGGAGACGCGCAATCGCAGCGCTCGCTCTTGCCTCGTAGTCGCGAAGGTCGAGCCGGTCCTCGAAGCTCTCATCCGTACCATAGGAGAGGATGATCAAATCCGGAGCGAGCCGCTTCAAATCCTTCGCCAGGAAGCCCGCATCCCATGCCAACGGCGTCGTCGCGGTCGCGCCTGGAAGGCCAAGATTGACGTAGCGCACGCCAGGCTTGTCGGTGCCGATGGCGATTGAATGGAGGGTGACCGGTCCATCGCCCTTGGGCCGGATCAGCAGCTCGCGCGCCTGCCGCTCGATGCGCACATTCCGCCAGTTGCTGCCGGTGTCGCGCGTGGTGGCCTCTTTGATGTCGCCATCGAGGCCGATGAGAACGGTGCCGCCTTTCGGCCCGCTCTCCAGCGTGACTTCGCACCAGGAAAACGGATTGTCGAGCGTGGTCAAACGCAGCCAGGCGTCGCGCGTCTCCGCCGTGAGCTTTGCGCCGGTGACACCATAGGGCCCAGGAACATTGCCAGTGCTGAGCGCGGTTTGCCAAACGCCGCCGCGATCGAATTTGACGCCGCTCGCAAGGTAAAGACCGGGCGTCAGCATCCCGCGCCCGGCGTCGCCGAAGCGGCTTTGGAACTGGTCGCGCAGGCCCCCGGAAAAGCGGTCGGCGGCGATATGGCTGTCGCCAATATGCAGAATTGTGACGGTCTTGGACCCCTGCCGCGCTTCGAGCTTTTCGATCGCCGAGAAGAACCGGCTGAGCGCGACATTGGCTGGAATTTCGGGGATTTCCGCAGCCAGCGGGGCGGCGGGCGGAGACGCATCCTGGCCCGAAAAGCTGGTTGTGCCGCCGGCGAAGATGGCCGTTTCCTGGCTGGATTTGCGGCTGACCGTGGAGGCGGCGCTGTTGAAAAGCGTCTCGGCGGCGTCAGCGATATCGTCGAGTTGGGTGTCGTTTTTGCTGGAGCGGTTCATGCCCGCCGCGCCGCCTGTTTCGGCGCGGGGCGCGGCATCGCCCTTCTTGTTGGCGGACTGGCTTTCGGGAAAACAGCCGGCCACGCTTAGGCTCAGCAATCCAGCTACCACGATCCGCACCGCGCAAAGCACGTGCTTGGAGTCCGCCCACGCCTCCATACGCTTAACACCCCTCAACTCAATAACGCAACGACACAAGGCCCGTCGCCGATGTTCAGCTTCTAGGCCATTTGAAATCATCAGCCCGGCTCGGCTGTGGTTTCAGAGCTTCCCCTTTCACAAGAGCCTTATAATAAAGCCTTTCCGTGACGGGAAGGCGGCGCTCGCCGATATTTGCGTTGAGATCGGTGATCGGCGACACGGTCGCCAGGCCGGTCACGCCCTCGCTGACATCGCCAATAATAGTCTCGCCCGGGGGTGCATAGCCGCTGGCGAAGGCGGGCAGCGCGGCCGGCAACGCTTCTGGAGCCTTCGGCGCGGGCGCCAATACGACGCGGCCAGGCGGCGCCGGTGTTTCGCTCCGGATTAGCGGACGTAACGCTTCGCCTGGTGCGGCAGCGGGCGACTCGGGTGCCGCCGGCGCGGGCTCAATGGAAGGATCGGCGGCCGCGGTCTCTGTCCGCGCCTTGGGAACGAGGCGGCCCTGCTCCTCATCGTCACCAGCCAGCGGAATATTACGCTCGCCGCGTGCGGCGGCCAGATCGCGCCGCAGATTGATTTCCACGTAATTGGCGAGCTTGCGATTGCCGCGCGCAGTGAAGGAGGTTCCGTCAGGTTCGCGCAGCCGCTTCGACTGCCCGGTAAGATCCGGTCCGTAGGCGGAAAACCCGCCGAGCTGATCGGTGAATCCATTCCAGGTGTCGACATATTTCGTGCCGGAAATATAGGTGCGCTCGCGGAACACGTCGTTCATCAGCGCCATCGCCTCATTGGTCTTGGCATTGGCCATCACGGGCAGCCCAACCCAATAGACCGCGATGCCTTTGTCCTTCAGCGCCTTGATGAGCTTGTCGGCCTCGTCGGCATAGGCGACGCGCCATTCCTCGGTGCCCCAGCGCGCGATGCCCTTGTCGGTACGGATGTTGCGCACGTCGTTCGTGCCCATCAGGATGACGGCGATGTGGATCGGCTGCGCCTTGGCGAGTTCTTCGATGTCGCTTGCCCAACTCGTCCGGTCAGGCCGGGCAAGACCCGCCGAGACTTTCGACGAATTGACGATCTTGACCGTGCCGTCATTGGCGAAGGCTTCTTCCAGCCCGCTGGCAAGACCCGCCGCCAGACCGTCGCCGATGACGTGCAATTGGTAGCGGTCGGTTTGCGGGAAAGGGTTGATGTAGCTTCGGGAGCGGTAGGCGAAGGATGGCGCTTGTCCTGATTGGCCCTGCGCGGAAGGGGCTTGCGCGGCGGCGTCGCGCGCGGGGCCGATGATCGCCGTCAGCGCGATCAGCAGAAAAACGGCGGCGGGCGCGGCGTCCCGAAAAAGCTGGCCCCATTTCGGGGGGATGCGTTTGCCGGTCATGTCGCGCAATCGGTGTCCTGTCATGCGATTCTCGGGAGTCACTTAACTAAACCGAACGGCGCTCGCCGAAAAGCCGTTTCGACAATCATGCGCGTTTTAGCGCCATCGGCCTAGCGCGGCGCATTCAGCGCTTGCGACTTCGACTTGCCCGTGACCTCCTCGAACAAGGAGCGCGCCGGGTAACAATCTGGCGTTCGGTTCATCGCCTTTTGATAGCGGCCAATGGCAACCCGCGTCCCCGCCCCGAACAGCCCATCCGGCACACCGTCGAGAAAGCCGCGCTGCTTCAGCGCCACCTGCAAGCGGCAGAGATTTTCGACGGAAAACTCGAAATCGTCACCGCCGCTCTTCGGCCAGGGCGTTTGGAAACCGCATTCGCGGCCCTCGGTGTCGCACCCGACCCGGTCAGCCAGATGGCCGACGAATATGGCGTAAAGGTCGGAGGTATTGTAACTGCGCAGCACGTCGAAATTTTCCGTCGCCATGAAGGCGGGGCCGCGCGCGCCAGCCGGCAGCACCAGATAGCCGATCGCCTCGGGGTCCGGAAAACTCAGAGCCTGCGCGCCGTCGCGAGGCACGCGCGCGATGCCATAGCGCTTGCCCCATTCGCCGATTGGAAAGCGGTTGACCCGGTTCTCCAGCGTGCAATCGAAATTCCCGCCCTGCGGAAGCTTGATCTCATAGCCCCAGCTTTTCGCGCGGCTATTCCAGCCCCGGTCCTTCAGCACATTCGCCGTGGTCGCCATGGCGTCGGGAATGGACTTCCAGATGTCCCGCTTGCCGTCCCGGTCGCCATCGACCGCAAAGCCTAAAAACTCGTCAGGCATGATCTGGGTTAGGCCCGTCGCCCCGGCATAGGAGCTGCGGAAATTCTCCGGCGTGACATGGCCGTCCTCGATCATCTTCAGCGCCGCGATCAATTGCTTGCGGAACCAATTCCGCCGGGCCGGATAGCCGGCATGGGCGGCCGACGCCAGCGCCCGCAAAGCGTTATGCTCCAGCCGCGCCTCGCCATAGGCGGTCTCGCGGCCCCAAAGCCCCATCAGCATCAGCTTCGGCACGCGGAATGTCTGTTCGATTTCGATGAGGTGCTGATGCGTTTGCGGGCCTTCCTTTTCGAGCTTGTCGAGAATTTGGGCGCCGCGCAGCGCGAGGCGGCGAAGATGCTTCTGCGGGAAATATTTCTCCGGCTGCAGAAACTCGGTTTGCGTCACCTTATTGCAGCTCGATGGCAGGCCGGTGCGCTCGCTGAGGGTGCGGCCGGCCGGCGTTGCCTTTTCGCCGGAGCAGAAAACTCCGGGAAGCGCGCAATCCGGCGTCATGCCGGCGAAGGCGCGGTCGAAGGTCGCTTTCGACACCCCGGCAGCCTTGGCCTCGGGCCATAATTCGGCGACCCATGCCTCGAAGCGGATGGGAGCGGCTGCCGCAACCGGTTGCGCCGCCAGGCTGAACACGGCAATCAGCAGGGCCAGCACCACGTGGCATTTCGCCGGACGGAACACGCCGCGCTCCTTAAATCGCCTCACCAAAGTCGCGCATACTGGCAGAGACGACGGAGCGACGCCAGTGCGTTATGCACGCGCCAGTTGCCGACCGGAGCCCGTTTCGGCGGCGGTAAGCGTCAAAATCGGGCCTGGACGCGCTTTCCCCTTTCGGCCATAAATCCGTAGGGTGCATTCCATAATGACTGACGGCGATACTCTTGCAGGCCAAAAAGCAGCCAAATGACACAAGCGATTCGGAAAGCCATCTTCCCCGTTGCCGGTCTCGGCACACGGTTTCTCCCCGCCACCAAGGCGATGCCCAAGGAAATGCTCACCGTTGTCGACCGCCCGGCGATCCAGTACGTGGTCGATGAGGCCCGCCAGGGTGGCGCGGAGCATCTGATCTTCGTCACGGGCCGCAACAAGGGCGTCATCGAGGATCATTTCGACCGGCCCTTCGAACTGGAGCACACGCTGCGCCAGCGCAACAAGCTGGCGGAACTCGAGGCGTTGGGTAAATTTCTCCCCGGGCCGGGCCAGACCAGCTTTACCCGTCAGCAAGAACCGCTCGGTCTGGGTCATGCCGTCTGGTGCGCGCGAGACATTGTCGGCCGTGAGCCGTTCGCCCTGCTGCTGCCGGACGTGCTGGTCAAGACCGATGGCCCCAGCTGCATGGCGCAGATGATGGATGTGTATGCGGAGCTATCCGCGGGCGGCGAGAAAGTCAATCTGATCGCGGTCGAGGAAGTGCCGCGCGCCGAGGTCTCCAGCTATGGCATTGTCGGGATCGAGGCGGGCAAGGGGCCGCTCTGGCCGATCACTTCGATGGTGGAAAAACCCTCCGTCGCCGATGCGCCGAGCAATCTCATCATCATGGGCCGCTACATCCTGCAGCCGGAGATTTTCGATATTCTCTCCAGCCAGGAGCGCGGCGCGGGTAACGAGATCCAAATCACCGATGGCATGAAAACGCTCATGAAGACCCAGCGCTTTTTCGCCTATAAATATGCCGGGCGCAGCTTCGACTGCGGCTCAAAGCTCGGTTTTCTGCTGGCGAACACGGCGTTCGCGCTCGATCATCCCGAGGTTGGACCGCGCTATGCGGAAGAGGTTTGTAAGCTCATTTCCTGCTAGGGCGGGATGAGGGAGACCAGGTAAGTATGCTTCCGAACCGACCGATGGGCGCTCCGATCATGGTGGCGCAGAGCGAGCGGAACGCCAGTCAGGGCGCGATCGCTTCGGTGCGCCGGACGCTCAATCTGGAGATTGGCGGGCTGGCGGCGCTGATGGCGGCCATCGACGACGGGCTTGGCGACGCCTTCGCCGAGGCGGTGGCGACCATCCGGGCTTCGCGCGGCCGCGTCATCGTCACCGGCATGGGCAAGAGCGGGCATATCGGCCAGAAACTGGCCGCCACCTTCGCCTCCACCGGCACGCCGGCCTTCTTCGTCCATCCCGGCGAGGCGAGCCACGGCGATCTCGGCATGATCACGCCGGAGGATGTGATCCTTGCGCTGTCCTGGTCCGGTGAAACGGTTGAGCTGGGCAACATCCTCACCTATTCCCGGCGCTTCGCGGTGCCGCTGATCGCCATCACCTCGCGGGCCGAAAGCGCGCTCGGCAAGGCCTCGGACATCGTTCTGAGACTGCCGATCTCGCAGGAAGCCTGCCCGCATGGCCTGGCGCCGACCACCTCGACGGCGATGCAGCTTGCGGCCGGCGATTGTCTCGCGGTGGCGCTGCTGGAGGCGCGCGGTTTCAGCGCCTCGGATTTCAAGATTTTTCATCCCGGCGGGCAGTTGGGAGCGAACCTCAAATATGCCGCCGATCTGATGCATAAGGGTGCCCGGCTGCCCTTGTCTGCGGGCACGGCGCGCATGGCCGAAGCGCTCGTCGTCATGACGGAGAAGAGCTTTGGCTGTCTGGGTGTGGTCGATGCGGCTGGCGGGCTGATCGGCATCGTCACCGACGGCGATTTGCGCCGCCATATGGGTCCCGATCTGCTGACTGTGCGGGTCGTCGACATCATGACCCCGGCGCCCAAGACCATCACGCCTGACACGCTGGTGAGCGCCGCCCTGCAACTGGTCAATCAGTCTCACATCACGGCGGTGTTCGTGGTGGAGGACGGCAAACCCGTTGGCATCATCCACATCCACGATTTGCTGCGGATCGGCGTCGCTTGAGGTTAAGCGCGGCGGCCAGGCACTTGGCTGAAGAGCGCTTCCTTCTTGTCATTCCCGCGAAAGCGGGAATCCAGTAACCACTTGATTCACTTGGAATACTGGATCCCCGCTTTCGCGGGGATGACGTCATTGGAGAGCAATCGAGCAATTTCGACAACTCTTAATCAGCGCGGCGCCATGCGGATCGCGCCGTCGAGGCGGACGGATTCGCCGTTGAAATAGCCGATCTCGATCATCGCCAGCGCAAGCGCCGCATATTCGGACGGGCTGCCGAGCCGCTTGGGATATGGCACGGATGCTGCCAGCGCGGCCTTGATGTTGTCGGGCAAGGAATTCAACAGCGGAGTCTCGAAAAGTCCCGGCAGGATGGTGTTGACGCGGATGTGCTCGCCCATCAGGTCGCGCGCAATCGGCAGCGTCATGCCGACGATTCCAGCTTTCGAGGCTGAATAGGCCGCCTGCCCCATCTGGCCGTCCTCCGCCGCCACGCTCGCGGTGTTGACGATGACGCCCCGGTCGCCATCCGCCTGCGGGTCGAGCGTCAGCATTCCCGCCGCCGATTTGGCGATGCAGCGGAAGGTGCCGATGAGATTGACCTGGATGACGCGTTCGAAGGCGCCCAGCGGGTGGTGCTGGATTTCGCGCGTGTCCTTGGCGCGGCCCGCCGTTTTGCTGGCGCTGCCGATGCCCGCGCAATTGACCAGCACGCGCTCCTGGCCATGGGCGTCGCGCGCCTTGGCGAAAGCGGCGTCGACCTCCTGATCCGAAGTCACGTTGACCTTGCAGAACACCCCGCCGATTTCGGCCGCGAAAGCTTCGCCAGCGGTTTCGTTCATATCGAAGATTGCAACTTTGACGCCTTTGCCGGAGAGGGCCTGGGCGGTGGCGCGGCCAAGCCCTGAAGCGCCGCCCGTCACGACGGCGGCAACCGATGAGTCGAGTTTCATAATGCTTTATTCCTTGCCTGCAGGACTTATACGTAAGCTCTCAAGGGCTTTTTCTGTCATTCCCGCGAAAGCGGGAATCCAGTAACCATTTGATTCTCTTGTGACTACTGGATCCCCGCTTTCGCGGGGATGACATCAGGTGTCAGATCGCCTCGACGATGGTGACGTTAGCCAGGCCGCCGCCCTCGCACATGGTCTGCAAGCCGTAGCGCTTGCCGCGCGCGCGCAGGGCGTGGACGAGGGTCGCCATCAGCTTGGTTCCCGAAGCGCCGAGCGGGTGGCCAAGCGCGATGGCGCCGCCATTGACGTTGAGCTTGGCGTGGTCGCCGCCGGTGTGCTTGAGCCAGGCGAGCGGCACGGAGGCGAAGGCTTCGTTGACTTCGTAAAGGTCGATGTCGCCGATCGTCATGCCCGCGCGTTTGAGCGCCTTGTCCGTGGCAAACAGTGGCTCCTCCAGCATGATGACCGGATCGCCGCCCGTAATCGTGAGGTGGTGGATGCGTGCAAGCGGCGTTAGATGGTGCCGCTTTAGCGCCGCTTCGCTGACGACCATAATGGCCGAGGCGCCGTCGCAGATCTGGCTGGCGTTGGCGGCGGAAATCTTGCCGCCCTCCTTCAGCAGCTTGACCGAGGAAATGCCCTCAAGCGTGGCGTCGTAGCGGATGCCTTCGTCGCGCGTATGCAGCTCGGTGCCGCCTTCGGCGCCGGGCACATCGAGCGGCACGATCTCGCGCTCGAAGGCGCCGCCTTGCGTCGCCGCCGCTGCCCGGTGATGGCTTTCGAGGGCGAAGCGGTCGAGGTCCTCGCGGGAAAAGCCGTGCTTGTCCGCCACCATTTCCGCGCCCATGAATTGGCTGAAGGCGATGCCGGGATAACGCTTATCAACGCGGGCGCTTTTGGCCCCGCCGGGCCGCACATCGGCATGAAAGCCGCCGGTGCTGCCCATGGGCACGCGCGACATGGACTCCACGCCCGCCGCGATCACGACATCCTGCGTGCCGGACATGACGGCTTGCGCGGCGAAGTGCAACGCTTGCTGGGATGAGCCGCATTGCCGGTCGATGGAAACGGCGGGCACGCTTTCCGGCAGTTTCGACGCCAGGACCGCGTTGCGTCCGACATGCAGACCCTGCTCGCCGGTCTGCCCGACGCAGCCCATGATGACGTCGTCGATCGCGGCAGGGTCGATGCCGCTGCGGTCGGCAATGGCGTCGAGCACGGCCGCGCCCAGATCGACGGGATGCCAGGATAAAAGCCGTCCGTTGCGGCGGCCTCCCGCGGTGCGAACCGCTTCGACAATATAGGCTTCGGGCATGGCGGCCTCCGGTCTGGCGTTAAAAGCAGGAGCGGGCGGACCCGCGGCGGATCGGTTTTGAGCTCGTCGCGACAGTTTATTAATTGATTGATTAATGCGCAAGGGACAGACGAAAATGCGTCTGGAAATGGCAGTCGGGGAGGATAAAAATGTATCTGACGCAGCCGCTGCACCGGCATCTTCGCGACATGCCGCAGGCCGTCGCCTCGACCGATGGCGTCCGCTCACGACATTGGGCGGCGCTTGGCGAGCGTGTGGCGCGTTTGGCCGGCGCGCTGCGCTCGCTCGGCGTCGCGCCCGGCGACCGCGTGGCGATGCTCGCCAAAAACGGCGATCGTTACATGGAGTATGTGCTCGGCACGGTTTGGGCGGGCGGCGCGATCAACCCGGTGAACATCCGCTGGTCGGCGCCGGAGATCGCCTTTTCCTTGCGCGATTGCGGCACGAATATTCTGATCGTCGATGACGCTTTCCTCGGCCTCGTCCACGCCATCCGCGCCGAGATGCCCGACCTTGGCGTCATCATTCATGCTGGCGACGCCGATCCGGGCGGCCTCCACTCCTTCGATGCGCTGATCGAGGCCGCCGATCCCGTCGCCGACGCAATGCGGCGCGGCGACGACCTCGCGGCCATCATGTATACGGGCGGGACGACGGGGCGGCCCAAGGGCGTCATGCTCAGCCATCGCGGCCTCATGGCGTCCGGGCTGAGCTATGCAGGCTCCGAGAGCGCGCCGGGCGAAGCCATTCTTCATGCCGCGCCCATGTTCCACGTCGCAGGGATATCGACACTGGTCGCTTCCCTGCTGCGCGGCACGCGGCACGTCTTCATCCCCGGCTTCGACCCGCAAGCGGTGATCGAAACCGCCTCCGCCGCGCGCATCACCGACCTTTTCCTTGTTCCGACCATGTTGCACATGGTGCTCGAACATCCCGCTCTTGCCTCCCATGATCTAACCTGCCTTGAGCGCATCCTCTATGGCGCCTCGCCGATGCCCGGCGCGCTGCTCGACCGGGCCATGGCCGCCTTTCCCAAGGCCAGCTTTACCCAAGCCTATGGGATGACCGAGTTGTCGCCGATAGCCACGCTGCTTGGCCCCAGCGATCACAGTCAGGATGCCCGCGCGTCGGGCCGCATCGCATCGGCGGGCAAGGCGACGATGGTGTGCGAAGTGCGCATCGTCGACGCGGAGGGGGCGGAAGCGCCGCGCGGCATGCTTGGCGAAATCGCCGCGCGCGGCGCGAATGTGATGCTCGGTTATTGGAACCGGCCGGTGGAAACTGCAGCCGCCATCCGCGACGGCTGGATGCACACCGGCGACATCGGGCGCATGGACGCGGACGGCTATGTTTACGTCGTCGACCGGCTGAAGGACATGATCATCTCAGGGGGCGAGAACATCTATTCCGCCGAGGTCGAAAACGCGCTGGCCTCGCACCCCGCCGTCTCGCAATGCGCGGTGATCGGCATTCCGCACGAGCAATGGGGCGAAAGCGTTCACGCGATCATCGTGTTAAGGCCGGGGCATGATGGCGACGATGAGGCGTTGGCCGTGCATTGCCGTGCGCATATTGCGGGATTTAAGGTTCCGCGCGGCTTCGAATATCGTGAGACGCTGCCGCTTTCAGGCGCGGGCAAAATTCTAAAATCGGAACTTCGCGCGCCGTTTTGGGAGGGGAAGCAGCAGAAAATCTGATCGCCGGCCGACGATCGTCGCCCCGGCCGTCAGAGCCGGGGCCTAATCATGCCCGCCAAGTGCCGGCGGATATGCGAGTAGATCCCGGATCAGCCTGACGGCTGTCTGGGAAGACGACAGTGGACAACGCGCGCTGATCGCCGCCTATCCACCCGAGGCTTTAGGTCACGTATTTCCGCCTGAAATGATCAAACTCTAGGACTTTTTCTCCAGCGCTTCAGGCTTATGAGCCGCCTTTTTGCCCGACTTGCTGCTCTCGACGATGTATTGCGGATCGTCCTTCGACGCGGCAACCTTATGAGTCTTGATCTGAGTGCTCGACGTCTGCTTCTTCAGCACCGTACCGTGCGTTTTACCTTGGCTGGTGTCCCATTCCACCTTGTCGCCTTTTTTCAACTCCTCGGCCATCTTTGTTCCCGTGGTTGTCGATGGGTCGCTCTTCAGCGGATCATGCCCCCAATTCATCAGTGCATAGCGCCAGCGCGAATGCTCGATGTCCTCGGCGGGACCACCTTGCGCCATGTGGCGGTGGACGTAGCCGAGCACTTGGCGCATTTGGCGGTAATCGTGATCGGTGAGATCCGATTTTTTCTTCTGCTTGATGGCGACGATCCTATGCCCAGACTGGTGGCCGACGCTTTCGCTTTCGCCATCATGGGTCCAGCCGACCATACGGCTCTGATCCGATCCGAGCCAATTTTTCAGCTCGGTATGGGACATGTTGACCACCGAATTGAAGGCCTGCCAGATATCCTCATGGGTCATGCTGTCGTCGGAGGTTTTGGAACGCTCGGCCATGATATCTCCTCGGCGCGCATTCGTGAAATGGAGGCGAGCGCTCGCGTTCCTGCGGCTCACCCGATTTCAGCGCCATTTGATGCGTTTCGTCGCGGGATGAGCAGAAACACGCTCCAACCCGGATATGTTCCAATCAGCACTCCGATGGAGGCGTTTGGCGTGAACGCAACAGTAGCACACCCAACGCGTTCGCGCGCGCCATTACAGCGAGCGGCTTACCACCTCCTTCATGATCTCGCTCGTGCCGCCGAAAATCCTCGTCACGCGCGCGTCCCGCCACAGCCGGGCAATCGGATATTCGTTCATGTACCCCGCGCCGCCATGAAGTTGCAGAGCCGCGTCGACGACCTCCCATTGCAGCTCCGTATGCCACAGCTTGGCGGCGGACGCCTCGGCCGCGGTCAACTTCGCATCGGCGTGGCGGTTGATTGCCCAGTCAAGATGCGCCCAGCCGACTTGCAGTTTGGCGGCAAGGTCGGCGAGCGTGAAGCGCGTGTTCTGAAAGTCGAAAATGGTCCGGCCGAACGCCTTCCGGTCCTTCGTGAACGCGACCGCCTCGTCGAAAGCGCGCTGCGCCGATGACTGCGCGCTGACCGCGATCGAAAGCCGCTCCTGCGGCAGCTGGTTCATGAGATAGGCGAAGCCCTTGCCCTCCTCGCCGAGGCAATTGGTGATTGGCACGCGCACCTCTTGGAAGAACAGCTCCGAGGTGTCCGCCGCATTGTGGCCGATCTTGTCGAGATTGCGCCCGCGCGAAAAACCGTCCCGGTCCGTTTCGACCAGGATAAGGCTGATGCCTTTGGCGCCGGCGTCCGGGTCGGTCTTGGCGACGACGATCACCAGATCGCAATTTTGGCCGTTGGAGATGTAGGTCTTGCTGCCGCTGACGACGTAATGATTGCCGTCCTTGCGCGCCGTCGTCTTGATGCCCTGGAGATCGGAGCCCGCGCCCGGTTCCGTCATCGCGATGGCTGTAACGACTTCGCCGCTGACCATTCGTGGAAGCCAGTGCTGCTTTTGCTCTTGCGAGCCATATTGGGCAATATACGGGGCGATGATATCCGACTGCAATGAAAGGCCAGTCGACGTCCCCGCATAGGCGAACTCCTCGTCGATCACGGCGTTGTAGCGGAAGTTGAGCCCCAGCCCACCATGGTCCGGCGACACATTCGGGCAGATCAGTCCGGCCTCCCCCGCCGCACGCCAGAAATCCCGATCGACGACGCCTTGGCTTTCCCATCGGTCAAGGTTCGGAACGACCGAGCGGCTGAGGAATTTGCGCACGGAGTCGCGGAAAACCGCGTGATCTTCCTGATAGGCTGAGCGGCTATCGAGCTGAAGCATGGGCGAACTCCCTCTTTGCCTTAATTCGGGCATTCTATGTTTAATCGGTCGATTAAAGCGCGGGTGGCGCCGCGAGGCCGGCCATGATCATCTCCGTCGTATGCTGGACATAGGCGCGACGCAAATCGTCGTCGATATCGGTAATGCCATGTACGGATCGCAGCACGAACCGCGCCGAAAAAATCTGGTCGCACGCGCCGATCACAGTGAAATAAAAGAATTTCGGATCGACCGGCCGGAATTCTCCCGCCTTAACTCCATCCGTTAGGATGATTTCGTAAGCCGCGTAAATCGGCCCGAGAAAACGCTCCGCGATGGTTTGGCTTTGCACGTCGGAGCTGTCGCGGATCGTTGCCATCAGCAGACGGTTCAGATAGGGGAAGCGGAAATAGATCTTGATCAGCCCCGCCAAATGCAGCCGCATCTTCTGCGAGGGCGAAATGTCCCTGGCAACCAGCGCGCTTAGCTGCTCGATGGCCATCGAAAGATCGCGGTCGAGCAGCGCGGTCAGCAAGCCCTGCTTATTGCCGAAATAATATTTGACCAGCGCGGAGTTAACCTGCGCCCGACGCGCCAGGTCGATCAACGAGATGTCGATGCTGTCGCGTTCGCGCATCAGATCGCTCGCCGCCGCCAGCAATTGATCGCGGGCGCTGCCGCGTTGATCGAGCGAGCCCTGCGGCGAGGCTTGGGGGCGGAATAATTTGGTCACGGCCTTCACTTTTGGCAGCTCATCCTAGCAGTTCCTCTAGTCCCAACGAGCTGCGGCACTGCCGATTTCCTAAGCCGCAAACGGCTTGCTTGAGCAGGATATTGCCTTGCAAGCAAACATTTCCTTATACCACACCGCGACCAACCCGCACGCTTAGTTAATCGGCTGAATAAATGCCTTGACCAATCGGGCGTAGTTCGCAATTATCGGCTCGAAAGCAGGCGCATCGCATCTATCGCGATCGGCCAGAAGCCGAAAATCGGCCGGCCGGCGTCTTGTTATCGAGGAAACGCCCGGGAGGACCAGACGCCATGCATCCGCGGGTTCATGCGGCGTCCTTTCCTGATAAGCCTGCCATGATCGTGGCCGAAACTGGCGAGACAGTGTCGTTCGCGGATCTCGAACGGCGTTCCAATCAAGGCGCTTGGCTGCTACGCGGCGAAGGCCTTGTCATCGGCGACCGGGTCGCGGTGCTGCTGGAAAACACGCCCCGGCTGCTTGAAATTGCCTGGAGCGCTCAGCGCGCGGGGCTCTATATCGTCGCCATCTCCACCCGTCTGCTGCCGTCAGAGGTCGAATTCATCCTTCGCGATAGCGGCGCCAAACTGCTCGTCGCCTCGCAAGCGACCGCCAAGGTTGCCGCCCCACTCTTCGAGCGCGTGGAGGGCGTGAAATTCTACATGACCGGCGGGACCAAGCCTGCTTTCCTCGATTGGGACGCCGCGCTCGCGGCTCAGCCATCGACGCCCATCCAGGACGAACGCGCGGGCTCCGATATGCTCTACTCCTCGGGCACGACCGGGCGTCCAAAGGGCATCAAGCCCAAGCTGCCGGAAGACCCGGCAATCGAGCAGCCGACGCCGCTCGCGACGCTCACGCAACCCCATTATGATTTCGGGGCGAACAGCATCTATCTCTGCCCTGCCCCGCTCTACCACGCCGCGCCGCTGCGCTGGTCGATGGCGGCGCAACGCCTCGGCGGCACCGTCGTCATCATGCAGAAATTCGAGGCGGAAATCGCGCTTTGGGCGATCGAGCAATATCGCGTCACCGTCGCCCAATTCGTGCCGACGCATTTCGTGCGGATGCTCAAACTGCCCGCGACCGCCCGCAGCCGTTACGACCTCTCGTCCTTCCGCCTCGCCATCCATGCCGCAGCCCCCTGCCCCGTGCCGGTCAAGCAGGCGATGATCGATTGGTGGGGACCGATCCTCATGGAATATTACGCCGGCACCGAGTTTAACGGGCTGACGCTGATCTGGTCCGACGAATGGCTGAAGCGGCCCGGCTCGGTCGGGCGCGCGCTCATCGGCGCGGTGCATATTTGCGGCGATGACGGCGAGGAGCTGCCGCCGCGCACCGAGGGCACGGTGTATTTCTCCGGCGGCAACAGCTTCGACTATCACAACGATCCCGGCACGACCGCCGCCGCGACCAACCGGCATGGCTGGACGACGCTCGGCGATGTCGGCTGGCTGGACGAGGACGGCTATCTCTTTCTCACCGACCGCAAGAGCTTCATGATCATTTCCGGCGGCGTGAACATCTACCCGCAAGAGGTCGAGAACCTGCTCATCACGCATCCGCGTGTGGCCGATGTCGCGGTGATCGGCGCGCCGGACCCGGACATGGGCGAGAAGGTCGTGGCCGTGATCCAGCCCGCCGACTGGCGCGACGCCACCGATGCCCTCGCCGACGAGCTTGCCGCCTGGACGCGCGAGCGCATCTCGCCGGTCAAGATGCCGCGCCAGTTCGACTTCATGGAGGAATTGCCGCGCCACCCGACGGGCAAACTGTATAAGCGGCTGCTGCGGGATAAATATTGGCAGGACGCCGGGACGCCGCATTAGCCGTCACTCGCTGCGGCAACATGAAGCGATAACACCAGCTAAGCCGGCGGCAACGGACGTTTCCTTGATTTTCAATAACATTCATGCGGCAAACTGAACCGCTGGAGGCGCCGCGCGTTGCAATTCAGACTGCATTCATTGACGAGTGTCATCTTTGGCTGACAATGCGCCTTGACCCGGCCAAAAGGCTGTCGCTAGTATTCGGCGCTTTTTTACGAATGAGAGGAAACACCGTGAAAACTAAAGGTAAATTGCTTGCCGCGGTCCTTCTTTTCGCGGCTGCAGCGGCACCGGCGGCGGCCCAGGATCTCGGCGGGGATGCGGTCAAGGGCGAGCAGGTTTTTAAGAAGTGCTTAGCCTGCCATAAGGTTGGCGATGGCGCCAAGAACGGTGTAGGCCCGACCCAGAATGGCGTCATCGGACGCGCGGCTGGAACAATCGAGGGGTTTGCCTATTCGCCGCTTAACAAAGCGGCCGGAGCCAACGGCTTGGTTTGGACCGAGCAGCTGATCTTCGACTATCTCCCTGATCCGAACGCGTTTTTGAAGAAGTTCTTGACCGACGCCGGCAAGGCCGACCTCGCCACGGGTTCAACCAAGATGACGTTCAAGCTCGCCAACGAGACCGAGCGCAAGGATGTCATTGCCTACCTCAAGAAATTCCCCGCCAAATAATCGTTCGACAATTGGATCTCTTCCGCGCCGCCTCGCTTGGTAGGCGCCGAATGATCCGGTTTCCATTTCGAGCGCGGCAGGCGTAGACAGTTCGCTATGCCGCGCTCTTATTGCACAATAAGGGCGCTTAATCGGCCATGCCGGTTCAGCGCTATAATCTGAGCTGAAATATCAAAGGCCGCTCGCCGCCAGGATGCGGATCGAGCGGCCTTCTTTGGATGCCTCGTTTGCGGCGGCCTATTCCGCCGCCAGCCCCACATATTTTCCCTGCCCAACCGGGCATTTGGCCCAGAGAGCCGACAGCGCGGTCGCGAGCCAGTCAATATGCTCGTCCGTGTGCAGCGGGCCGGGCGTCAGCCTTATGCGCTCGGTGCCCTTGGCGACCGTGGGATAGTTGATCGGCTGCACATAGATGCCGTAATGCGCCATCAGCATGTCGGTGACGGCCTTGCAATGCACCGGATCGCCGACAAGCACCGGCACGATGTGGCTGGGATTGTCCATCACCGGCAGATCGCGCGCCTTCAGCCGCGCCTTCAAGGTCCGCGCCCGCTCCTGATGCCGCGCCCGCTCGATCTGGCTGACTTTGAGATGCCGGATGCTGGCGAGCGCTCCCGCGGCGATCGCCGGGGCAAGCGAGGTGGTGAAGATGAAGCCCGGCGCATAGGAGCGAATGGCGTCGCAGCAGGCCCGGCTCGCCGCGATATAGCCGCCCATGACGCCGAAGCCTTTGGCGAGCGTGCCGTTGATGATGTCGATCCGGTCCATCACGCCGTCGCGTTCGGCGATGCCGCCGCCGCGCGCTCCGTACATGCCGACCGCATGGACCTCGTCGAGATAGGTCAGCGCGCCATATTTCTCAGCCAGATCGCAGATCGCCCGCATGGGCGCAATATGGCCGTCCATCGAATAAACGCTCTCGAAGACAATGAGCTTGGGCGTTGAGGCGGGGTAGGAGGCCAGCAATTCTTCCAAATGCTCGGTGTCGTTATGCCGCCAAATGCGCTTTTCGCCGCCGCCATGCCGGATGCCGGCGATCATCGAGGCGTGGTTCTTCTCATCGGAAAAGATCACCGTGCCGGGGATGAGTTGGACGAGTGTTGAAAGCGTGGCGTCATTGGCCACATAGGCCGAGGTGAACAGCAGCGCGGCTTCCTTGCCGTGCAGATCGGCCAGTTCAGCCTCCAACTCGACATGGTAATGGGTGGTGCCCGAAATGTTGCGCGTGCCACCGGAGCCAGCGCCGACCTCGTCGATCGCCTGATGCATAGCGGCGCGCACGAGCGGATGCTGGCTCATGCCCAGATAGTCGTTGGAGCACCAGACCGTGACGGGTCGGGGCGCGCCATTGCTCGATGGGCTGACGGGCGGGAAATGTTCCGCCTGCGGAAAGGCCCCGCAACGGCGCTTGATGTCGGCGAAAACCCGGTAGCGGCCTTCTTGATGAATCCGTCCGATCCGGTCTTGAAAGATCTTGTCGTAGTCCATATTCGCCTCCCTCCGGGCGCTTAAAACGCCTCAGCCATCGTTGTTTTACGTGGAAATTGCGGTTTGGTCACCTGTCGTCCCGATCAATCTTCGTGCGAATTGCGGTTCGGCTCGGCTTGGCCGGCACGGTGGCTTCCACCAAAACCGGCTCGCGCGAGGCCAGCCCCCAACTCCAAAGCTTTTCCGAGGGCAACGGCAGCACCAGGAACCAGTGTTCGAGCACGGCAAGCGCCATCAGCACCGTCAAGAAGCTGTAGCTGGCGGCATCGAACGGCGTCGTGGCCCACCAGGCCTGCTGACCGACCCACATGGTCGCAACCGTTGAGATCGTTACCGAAAACGGGAAGAGCAGATTCATCGGCTTTTTGTTCAAGAAGCTCTTCAAAAACGCCATGTGTTCCGGCAGGAAGTCCTCATTGAGATTGCGTACGCCGAGAAAGACGTTGAGCCGGGCGCTCTCATGCATCCACCACAGGATCAGGAACGTCCAAAGGCCGGTATGATTAGGCGCATCCCAGGTTAGCCAGAGGCACAGCCCGAGGCTGATTAGGATGGATATCTCATGATACAGGCTGGCCTGCAGCGCGTGTACGAAATGCGGCCAGCCCGAACATCCAGGAGCACACATCTGTTTCCGGGGTCCGGTGACATATCCCATGTAGAAACTGATCTGTTGCCACCCCCAGATCAACAGCCCGCAGCTAAAGGCCGCATAGGCGCCGCCGACGCTGGTGTCGTCGGAGGTGCGCTCAAGGCCGTAGAACGCCCCGGCCAGAACGGCGGTCGCGCCTAGCATGCTCCATTTGAAGGTGCGGGGCGGCAGCCCATCCAGATAGAGGATGGCGCCCGTGGAAAACCACCACAGGAAGAGCGCGTAAAGGGCCGGGAGAACGTATTCCGCCATGAGCAAAAACGCTTTCGATTACCAAGCCGGAACAAGCCGGGCCTTTGCCGGCAGTGCATTGTCTTTCGTCGGCAGCAGATAGAGCCGCACGAAGGTGGCGGCCGCCATCGCGGCAAGCCCGGCAAAACGCACCCGGCCCCAAATGCCGCCATGAGTCTTCGCCTTATTCATTCCCTCGTTAATATCCCGCAGTCGGTCGAGCCCCGCCTTAAAACTGGGATTGTCGATATCGAGCGTCAGCGGGAAGACCTGGCGGGAAATCTCCGAGGTGATGCGGAAGACCTTGAAACCATATTCGCTCGGATCAATCCCGAGCGCCTTGTGAAATTCCGGCCGAGCGTGATCGCGCACATACATCGTGGCGAAAACCGCCAGCAGGAAGAAGCGCACCCACAGCTTGTTCATCCCGGTCAGCACATGCGGATTGGCGCGCATCAAAAGCGCGAACGCCTCGCCATGGCGGAACTCGTCGTTGCACCATTTCTCGAACCATTTGAAGATCGGGTGGAAGCGCCGGTCCGGGTGCTGCTGGAAATGGCGGAAAATAGTGATGTAGCGCGCATAGCCGATCTTTTCGGACAGATAGGTGGCGTAGAAGATGAATTTCGGCTTGAAGAAGGTGTATTTCTTGGTGCGCGTCAGATAGCCGAGATCGACGCCGATCTTGAACTCCTTTAGCGCGTCATTGATAAAGCCGGCGTGGCGGGCCTCGTCGCGGCTCATATATTTGAACAGTTCGACGATGTCCGGGTTGGTGCCGCGTTTTTTCATCTCGGCATAGAGCACGCAGCCGGAAAACTCCGCCGTCAGCGAGCTGACCAGAAAGTCGATGAACTCCTTGCGCAGACCCTCGGGCAGATCGTTCAGGTCGATGTGGTCCCAGTCCTCGGTCTGCTTGAAATGCCCCTTATTGGGATCGGCGCGCATCTCCGCGATCAACTCGTCCCACTCCGCCCGCACGCCGCTGACGTCCATCCTGTCCAGCTCAGCGAAATCGGTGGTGTAAAAGCGCGGACTGAGCATTGTGTCCTGCTTGGCCGCTTCCGTCGTATCCTTCGAGAGCGAGAGATGCTCGATGGTCATAGTTTCCTCCCCGAGGAGAAGCTGAATTCGCACAATTCCATAAATTCCAGATCCCCAGTTGCGCGGGTCCAAACGCGCTCGATAGCGCTTGCCTTAACGACCGTCGCCTGACGGCGCAGGACGGCCTTCTCGCCATAGGGCACGACAACCGGGTCGCCATGCACGCGCACCTCATCGCCCGGCTCGATCTTGACGCCGCCATCGAGTTCAACATGGGCATGCAGACTGTCAAAGCTGTTCTCGACCTCGATCGTGCAAGGTACCTCGAAGGACTGGCGGGTGAATAGGCGGCCGATCATCGCGGTTTGCTCCCAACTTCAAGAAGTTCGGCGAACGCGACGGCATTGACAGGGCCGAAGGCGTTCAGATGAATGCGGCGCGCGGTTGCCGGATCCTCCACAAACAGTGCGCCATCGGCACTGCGGAAGACTCGGAACGGCACGGCATCGCCGATGCTGTTTTGACGGCGCTCGCGCACGAGCGCGCGCAATATGCCGCGCAGGAAATTATGTGTCTCGGGCGCGAGCGTTTCGACGCGCTGCCCGCCCGGCTCGGCATAGACGGCAATGGCGCCGCCCGGCTCATCCACGAAGCGAAACTCCTTGACCACGGTGGCGCCGGCAAGCGGGTTTGCGGCGTCATCAGAGCCAAAAAGCTGCACCGCCGCAACCAGCACGATCGTCGAAACGACCAGCAAGCCCGCCGCCCGCAGGAAGGGCACCGGCATCTGTTCGCCTCTCGGTTGATTTTGGCCAGCGCTCATTAGACGTCTCCTTTAGGCGATCCGGCGCGTTCCGGCCGCGTCCGATGCCACCGCATCGGACGGCGGACGCAAACGCTGAACATTAGCGGGCGCTTCGCTGCGCGCACGCGGATTCGAGGCATAGGCGGCAAGCGCGCGCGCCAGTAGCGAGGCGACATTGGCGGCGTCCGGGATGCTGCGCAACATCGGCTCCGGCTTCTTCAAATGCCACGGACGCGCATGCGGCCAAAGCATGAGATAGGCTATCTTCTCGCCCTTCTGAAGCGAAAGCGGCAAATCGCCATACCCGTTGCCGTCGATCTTGGCGGAGGCTCCTTCCACCAGCCGGAAGGGCAGATTGAGCGTCATCGGCAGCGCAACACCGTAGCGCATCACCAGCCGTTCGCTAGTGATGGTATAGATCGTCGTGCGCGCCATCGCCCAGGCGAGAACGCACAAAATGCCAATACAAATCGCGCCCAGCAGCCCCACCCAGGCGACCCCCGCCGCCGTCTCGGCGAGCGGCCGGCCGTCATAGGCGGCCGTCACGATCTGCCAGAGGACCATCGCGCTCAAATAGAGGGCGACGAGGCGCAAACGGAACAGCCGGCGCGCCAGAACCCGCCAGTTAGGCGAGCCCTGCCAAAGCAGCGTCTCGCCTTTGGGCAATTTTTCCGGCAACCCTGGCAGCGCTTCGAAATCGAAATCGCTCACAATAGGGACTCCTGTCTCATCGGCGTCGCATAGAGATAGCCGCCGCCGTAATAGGCGCAAATACGATCTTCCTCATCCGCTGTGACAACATCGGCATCGGCGAGCCGCGGCGCCCCGGCGAATTGCGACCCGAGGATCGCATTCACGAAGATTGCGTTGTTGGGCCGGTCGATCAGGGTGAAATTGACGGGCAGCAGCACGTTGCCCGGCGCCGAAGCGCCCGACAGCTCAACTTCAAAATAGCGCAGCAGCATATCCGATCTGTCGGCCCAAACATCGACAACCTGACCCGCAGCCTCGCCATCCGCGCCGACGACCGTCATGCCACGCGGTTCCGGATCTTCCTCATCGAGATGAAACTCCGTTGCCACCCGCAAGGGAACGATGCGCACGTGCCCGTCATAATTGAGGTCCGGCCGTTGGAAGCGCGGCGTATAGGCGCCGGGGCCGACGCCGGCCAGCATGGGATCGCCTGTTGGCACATAGCCGCTGCCCAAGCCCGGCATGGAAGGCTCCATGGCGTAAACCTGCTTGTCCTTCTCGGGCATTGGAACGGTCACGGTGGAGCCGTCAGCAAGCAGAAAGGTCTTCGGGCCGGGCATCCAAACGCCATGGTCCATTGGCGTACCGTCCAGCTCGGAGACGAGTGGGTAGCCTTCCCGGCGGCTTTCGCGCTGCAAATAGATCAGCAGCCCCGCAAAGAAAACCCAAAACGCGTAAAGCACCAATTGTGCGACATCGATATATTGTGTGACTGCGCCCGTTTCCATGAGCTTTCCTCCGCTTTTGCCTAGCTTGGCATATCCGCCAGGCCAAATTTCCCCGAAAATGCAGCCGTTCCCTCGCGCAGCGGGCGGACAAGTGGTCCGATGGCGATCAGAGCGGCGAACAGAAGTAGAATTTCAATGTTGTAGACGACGCCGTAACCCGTTGCCGGGCTGTCGAGCGCCTCGCCCAGCGCGCCGCTTTGCGCCAGCGCCGCGACGCCGTCACGAACCAGACCGCCAATCGCGATCGCTGCCCCCGCGGCCGAGGCCTGCACGGCGCCCCAGGCCCCAAGCGCGATCCCGCTCTGACCGCCTTGCGACAGCGCCATCGCCGCCGTCAGTGTGCAAACCGCGAATAATCCGCTGCCAAAGCCAATCAGCGCGGTGCCGCAGCGGAACAACAGCGCCGTTTCCAGCGGCCCCGCCAGCGTGATCGCCACGAAGCCGATGATGCCGACCAGCGCGCCATAGGCTGCAAGCCGGTAGGGGTCGAAGCCGTTGGTCAGTTTTCGCGCGGCAAAGGCAAAGCCTGCAAGGCTGCCCCCGGCCAGCAAGGCGGTGAGCGCCGTCGTCGCGCCGACCGACAAATTCAGCACCTGCCCGCCATAGGGCTCCAGCAGAACGTCCTGCATGCTGAAAGCGGCGCTTCCAAGTCCGACCACGACCAGCAGCCGGCTAGCCCGCCCACCCGCGATGAATTCCCGCCATGCGTCGCGGAAGGCTGGCCGGTCTTCCTTGAAGGCGGTGCGCGCGGGGTCGCGGGCTTCCTGTTTCCAAAGCGCGATGACGTTGATGACCATCGTCAGCAGTGCGACGCCCTGGATGACCTGAATCAGCCGCATGGGGCTGAAATCGGCGAGCAACTCGCCGAGCACGAGGGCGCTCACGACCATGCCGAGAAGGAGCATCATATAGAGCAGCGCGACCACGCGCGGGCGAACATGCGCGGGCGCGATATCCGTAGCGAGAGCAAGCCCGGCGGTTTGCGTGGTGTGAAGGCCGGCGCCGGTGAGCAGAAAGGCAAGCCCAGCGCCGATCATGCCGACCCAGGCTGGTCCTTGGGCGTCCGGCGTCAGCACCAGCAGCGCGAACGGCATTATGGCGAGACCGCCGAATTGCAGCAGCGAGCCGAACCAAATATAGGGCACGCGCCGCCAGCCAAGGAACGAGCGGTGATGATCGGAGCGGAAGCCGATCAGCGCGCGGAAGGGCGCAAAGATCAGCGGCAAGGCGACCATGATCGCGACCAGGCCAGCGGGCATCCCCACTTCGACGATCATGACGCGGTTGAGCGTGCCCGTGAGCAGCACCATCGCCATGCCAACGGAAACTTGGAACAGCGACAGCCGCAAAATCCGGCCGAGCGGCAATTCGTCGGTCCCCGCATCCGCGAACGGCAGGAACCGCGGACCGAGCGACCGCCAAGATTGCCAGAGCTGTGGGCGCGTCTGCGTCACCGGCGGTTCAGCTCCATGGCTTGGGATTTATAAAAACCGGCGGAAATGCGCACCGTGCGGGCGGGCGCCCAGCCGCTTAAGGCTGGATTGCGCGTGATCTGCGTCCGGAGTGCGGACTCGCTAACCGGCTCGATCGCGGGCGCGCGGTCCGAGCGCGGGAAGAGGCGTCCGACCGCGTGAAGCGTGGCGAGTAACGGCGTGCGCGGCGCGAAGGTGAACAGGATCGAAGCATCGGCGCGGGCGGCGAAATCCGCCAGCACAGCCGCGATGTCTTGCGCCTTGTAATGAATAAGCGAATCCATCGCGACGACATGGTCGAAGCGGCCGAGGGCCGGGTCGCGCATATCGCCGACCTTGAAGGTGATCCGGCCCGGCCCGGCCTCGCCCCGTGACGCATCGGCGGCAACCTTGACGAGCTTGGGTGACAGGTCAATGGCGACCACCTCCGCGCCCCGCCGCGCCGCCTCACGAGCCAGCGCGCCGGTGCCGCAGCCCGCGTCGAGCAGGCGCAAGCCGCGCATATCCTCCGGCAGCCAGCCGAGCAGCGTCGCCCGCATCCGGTCGCGCCCGGCGCGCACCGTTGCGCGGATGCCGCTCACGGGGGCTTCCGAGGTCAGCCGCTTCCAGGCTTCGACCGCCGTGTGATCGAAATAGGTCTGGAGCTGATCGCGCCGCGTCTGGTAGGAGGCTTGCGGCATCAATCGAACCCTAAAAAGTCGAAAATTTCGCGGTCCTTCATCGCCGAGCCGGTGAGCGGTTCCACGCCAGCCCAGAGCATCGCGGCAAGGCGCATATATTCCTTCTGCACCGCCTCCAATTCGGGCGACGGCTCCATCTCGAACAGCGTCGATTTTTTCAAGCGGCTGCGGCGGATGATGTCGAGATCGGGGAAATGCGCGATGCGCTTCAGGCTCGTCGCCTCGCAGAAGCGGTCGATCTCGTCGGTGTTGGCGCTGCGGTTGGCGATGATGCCGCCGAGGCGGACGTTGTAATTGCGCGCCTTGGCCGAGATCGCCGTGATGATGCGGTTCATGGCGAAGATCGAGTCGAAATCATTGGCGGTGATGATCAGCGCCCGGTCGGCGTGCTGCAACGGCGCGGCAAAACCGCCGCAGACCACGTCGCCCAGCACGTCGAAGATCACCACGTCGGTGTCTTCGAGGAGGTGGTGCTCCTTCAGCAGCTTGACCGTCTGACCGACGACATAGCCGCCGCAGCCGGTGCCGGCCGGAGGGCCGCCCGCCTCGACGCACATCACGCCATTATAGCCCTCGAAGACGAAGTCCTCGACGCGCAGCTCCTCGGTGTGGAACTCGACCGATTCCAGCACGTCGATGACGGTCGGGCAGAGCTTTTTCGTCAGCGTGAAGGTGGAGTCATGCTTGGGGTCGCAGCCGATTTGCAGCACGCGCTTGCCGAGCTTGGAGAAGGCGACCGACAGGTTCGACGAGGTCGTGCTCTTGCCGATGCCGCCTTTGCCGTAAACCGCGAACACCTTGGCCGTGCCGAGATTGACCTTCGGGTCCAGATGCACCTGGACGCTGCCTTCGCCATCGGGCGGCAGCGTCGCGCAACCTCCACAGCCGGATTTCAGATCGAGACTCATGCCGCTTCCTCCGCGTGGATGCCTTCGAGCCGGTCCTCAAGCTCATCGCCCGCCGCGCGCAGGGCGCGCAGCGTCTCGGCGTCAGGGGACCAGTAGTTTCGCTCATGCGCCTCGAGCAGCCGGTTCGCCAGCTTGGCTGAGGCGGTGGGGTTGAGTTCGGCCAGACGGGCGCGCATCGCATCGTCCAGCACATAGGTTTCGCTCAGGCGCTGATAGACCCAGGGCGCGACCTGACCGGTTGTCGCGGACCAGCCCATCGTATTGGTGACATGCACCTCGATCTGGCGGACGCCCTCATAGCCGTGCTTGAGCATGCCCTCATACCATTTCGGGTTCAGCATCCGCGTGCGCGCTTCGAGCGTGACTTGCTCGTTGAGGGTGCGCACCGCGCCTTCGCCACGCGTCTGATCGCCGATATAGACCGGGCTGGATTTACCGCCCCGCGCCCGGCTCACTGCCCGGCTAATGCCGCCAAGCGTGTCGAAATAATTGTCCACCGTGGTGACGCCCAGCTCGACCGAGTCGAGATTCTGGTAGGACAGCTCGACGTTCTTCAGCACCGCGTTCATGAGACCCGCCTGCTCGACCGGCTTGCCGCTGAGGCCATAGGCGAAGCTCTTGCGCCGCGTGTAGGTCTCGGCGAGTTCATCCTCGTCGTCCCAGCGGCCGCTTTCGAGCAGATTGCCGACATTAGCGCCGTAAGCGCCGTCCGCATTGCCGAAGACGCGCAGCGAGGCGGTTTCCAGGTCGCAGTTATTCGCAGCTTGATAGGCGAGCGCGTGCTTGCGGATGAAATTCTGGTCTTCCGGTTCGTCGGCGCTGGCGGCCATGAAGCTGGCCTCGGCGAGCAGCTTGATCTGCAAGGGTAAGAGGTCGCGGAATATGCCTGACATGGTGATCACGACATCGACGCGCGGGCGGCCAAGTTCGGCGAGCGGAATGAGCGCCGCGCCGCAGAGCCTGCCATAGCTGTCGAAGCGGGGTTTTGCTCCCATCAGCGCCAGCGCTTGGGCGAGCGGACCGCCTTCAGATTTCAGATTGTCCGTGCCCCAGAGCACCATGGCGATGGTCTCGGGGAAGGCGTTGCCATCCGCCATGTGCCGGGCGATCAGCCGCTCGGCCTGGCGCGCGCCATCGGCGACGGCAAAGGCGCTCGGCAGGCGGAAGGGGTCGAAGCCGTGCAGATTGCGGCCCGTGGGCAGGATTTCCGGCGTGCGCAGCAGATCGCCGCCCGGGGCGGGGCGGATGTAGCGGGCGTCGAGGGCGCGCAAGATGCCGCCGGTCTCATGATCCTGGCACAGCATGGCGTGGGTCGTGGCCAGCTTGCGGAACATGGCGACATTCGCCTCGCTCGCATCCATGCCGCCCGCCATGAGCGCCGCTTCCGCCGTCTTGCCGCCGACCAGCGCCGCGACCGCGGCTTCGTTCGGCCGCGCGCCGTGCGAGGCTTCGGCGATCGACAGCAGCGTTTCGATACGCTCCTGCTCAGACGGCGTCTCGCCGACCACATGCAGGCCATGCGGGATCAGCGTGTATTCGAGTTCGAGCACGGCCGCGCCGAGCTTGGCGATCTCCGCGTCGCAATCGGTCCATGCCGGTTCGGCGGGGGCGAGGTCGAGGGTCGCGGCCTGCGCCTGGATGAGTTCGGCGAGGGGCGCGCGCTCGCCTGACTCCTCGGGGCCAAGGCCGCGCCAGCGCTCGATCGAAGCTTTCAGATCGACCAGCCCGCGATACAGCCCGGCATGGGCGACCGGCGGCGTCAGATAGCTGATGAGCGTCGCCGCGCCGCGCCGCTTGGCGATCATGCCCTCGGACGGGTTATTCGCCGCATAGAGATAGAAATTCGGCAGGTCGCCGATCAGGCGGTCCGGCCAGCATTTGGCCGAGAGACCGGATTGCTTGCCGGGCATGAATTCCAGCGCGCCATGCGTGCCGAAATGCAGGACGGCGTTCGCGCCGAAATCCTCGCGCAGCCAGCGGTAGAAGGCGGAGAAGGCGTGCGTCGGTGAGAAGCCTTTCTCGAACAGCAGGCGCATCGGATCGCCCTCATAGCCGAAGGCGGGTTGCACGCCGACGAACACATTGCCGAAACGCGCGCCGAGCACATGGATGGTCGCGCCGTCGCTCTGCTGCTTGCCGGGCGCAGGACCCCACTGGCCTTCGATCTCGCGCAAATGCGGCTCGCGGCGGACATGATCGTCGGCGGAAATGCGGGCCTCGACATTGGCCAGCGCGCCGAACCGCGCCGCGTTGCCGATGATGATGCGCTCGCGCAGCGCATCGACGGTCGGTGGCACATCGACCGCATATCCCGCCCGCTTCATGGCGGTCAGCGTGTTGTGCAGCGAGGCAAAGACCGAGAGATAGGCCGCCGTCCCGGTGTTGCCGGCATTGGGCGGAAAGTTGAACAGCACGATGGCGACCTTGCGCTCGGCGAGCCGCGTGCGTCGCAGCGCCACCAGCTTTTCGACGCGGGCGACCAGCGTGTCGGCGCGCTCGGGGCACGAATGCATGTCGCGCGCTTTGGAGACTGGGAAAACGCAGGAGCGCTTGCAGCCGGTGCAGGGCGCGTTCGTTCCATCGGAGCGCCCGCCGAACACCATCGGACCGGTCGCGCCGTCCAGCTCCGGGATCGACACCATGATGGTGCTCTCGACCGGTAAGAGGCCGCGATCCGACGCGCCCCATTGTTGCAGCGTCTGGAACTCGATCGGGTGCGCTGCCAGGTAAGGCACGTCCAATTTGGCAAGGACTTCCTCGGCAGCCTTGGAGTCGTTATAAGCGGGGCCGCCGACCAGCGAGAAGCCGGTGAGCGAAATCACGGCGTCAACGCAGCTCCGGCCATTCTTGATGAAGAATTTTTCAATCGCGGGCCGCGCATCGAGCCCGGAGGCGAAAGCTGGGATCACCCGCAGTCCACGCGCTTCAAGCGACGCGATCACGCCGTCATAGTGACCGGCGTTGCCCGCGAGCACATAGGACCGCAAAACCAGCACGCCAACCGTGCCCTTACTGCCGGCGGCGGGAAGCTTTTCCATGCGCTCGGCGATGCGGCCGCTCATCCGCGGATGGTAGACGCCGACATCGGGGTATTCGGTCGGGTCCTTGACCGCCACCGTGCCGCGCAACGCCCGGCGCTCGCCATCGGCGTAGCGGTCGACCAGCATCCGGATCATGTTGGTCATATTTTCCTGCGACCCCGCCAGCCAATATTGCAGGGTCAGGAAATAGGCGCGCACGTCCTGCGCCGAGCCGGGGATGTATTTCAGAATTTTCGGCACGCGCCGCAGCATCGCCATTTGCTGCGCGCCGCCCACCTGCGCGGGCTTGCCTTCCTTGGGCTTGGGCTTGAGCTTTTTCAGAAAAGCCAGCGCGCCCTTTTGCGAGCCGTCCATGCTGAAGCCGCCCATGCGCGTCAGCCGCATGACCTCGCTCGCCGACATGCAGCAGGCCATCGCATCGCATTCGTCGCGCCTCGCTTGAAGCGCTGGCACGATGGCGCGGATGTGATCCTCCATGAACATCATGGTGGTGATGATGATGTCGCCCTTGGCGATATCGGCGTGGCAGCGCGCCAAAGCGTCGGCGTCTTCGCCCCATTCGGAGGCGGCGTGCAGGCTGAGCGACAAGCCCGGCAGCTCGGCTTTCAAGCTCTCACAAGCGCGCTCCGCCGCGCTCGCCAGATGGGTGTCGATGGTGACGATCACGACGCGCACCGGCGCAGCCTTATCGGCCGCGCGGGTGGGCGCGGATTTAGCGGCCGAAATGGGCTTTTGCATCGTATAGCGTCTCCACGCTGATTGTCGCGACGCCCTGCTCGCGGGCATAATTTTCGGTGTTTCGCCGCGCCTTGCCGCGCACGAAGAACGGGATTTTGCGTAGCTCGGTCTCAGCCTCGGCGTTCCAGGCGATGATGGCGTCTTGCTGTGCGGGTTGCGGAACCGGGGCTACGTCTTGCACCCGCTCCGCCGTGCCCTCGACGGAGGCCAGGTGCGACGCCTTGGCGCCGTCGTGAAATTCGGGATCGTCTCGGAAGAGCGTCAACAGATGCTCTTCAAGGCCCATCATCAAAGGGTGGACCCAATTGTCGAAAATGACGTTCGCGCCCTCGAAGCCCATTTGCGGCGAGTAGCGGGCCGGGAAATCCTGCACATGCACCGGGGCGGAAATGACGGCGCAAGGGATGCCCAGACGCTTGGCGATATGCCGCTCCATCTGCGTGCCGAGCACCATTTCGGGTTGCAGCTCGACCATGCGCTGCTCGACTTCGAGATAATCGTCGGTGATCAGCGCTTCGACGCCATATTTTTCGCCCGCCGCGCGCACGTCGCGGGCAAATTCACGGCTGTAGGTGCCAAGGCCCGCCAGCGCGAAGCCGAGTTCTTCGGTGGCGATGCGGGCGGCGGCGATGGCGTGGCTGGCATCGGCGAAAATGAAGACGCGCTTGCCGGTGAGGTAGTTCGAGTCGACCGAGCGCGAGTACCAGGGCAGCCGCGATTGGGCTTCGAGCGCGGCGGATTTGTCGATCCCCGCGACGCTGCAAACCTCGTCGATGAAGTCCCGCGTCGCATTCACGCCGATCGGCACCGTCGAAACGACCGGCTGGCGGAAGGTGCGCTTCAGCCAGGTTGCGGCGGTCTGCGCGATCTCGGGATACAGCACGACGTTGAAATCGGCCTCGCCGATGCGGGCGATGTCTGAAGGCGTGGCGTCCAGCGGCGCAACAACGCGGACATCGACGCCGAGCTTTTCCAGAAGCCCGCGTATCTCTGTGACGTCATCGCGGTGACGGAAGCCGAGCGCTGTAGGGCCAAGCAGATTGCAGGAGGGCCGAGCGCCGTCGGCGCGGGCGGGACGTTCGGTGCCCGGCGCCGGCGCGTTCGGCCCGGCGACGGCGCGCACGAGCTGATAGAAGGTTTCCGCAGCGCCCCAATTTTCTTTCTTCTGGTACGACGGCAGCTCCAGCGCCACCACCGGGATCGGCAGGCCAAGCGCCTTGGCCAGACCGCCGGGATCGTCCTGGATCAGCTCCGCCGTGCAGGAAGAACCGACCAGCATTACCTCCGGCTTGAAACGCTCATAAGCGTCCTGCGCCGCGCGCTTGAACAGCTCGGCTGTGTCGCCGCCGAGGTCACGCGCCTGGAAGGTGGTGTAAGTCACGGGCGGGCGGTGGTTGCGCCGTTCGATCATGGTGAACAGCAGGTCGGCATAAGTGTCGCCCTGCGGTGCATGGAGCACGTAATGGACGCCCTTCATCCCCGTCGCGATTCGCATCGCGCCGACATGCGGGGGGCCTTCATATGTCCACACGGTGAGCTGCATGGCTTAGACCTTCAGCCTCTCGCCGCGCACGAGCGGGCGTGCAAAGAGTTCAGCCAGATCGCCCGCCTGCTCGAAGCCGTGCACCGGCGAGAACACCAGCTCGATCGCCCATTTGGTGGTGATGCCTTCAGCTTCCAGCGGATTGGCAAGCCCCAGGCCGCAGACGACAAGGTCCGGCTGGGCGGCGCGGCAGCGGTCGAGCTGCATTTCGACATCCTGGCCTTCGCTGAGGGTGACGCCGTCCGGCAGGAGCGCCAGTTCGCTATCCACAAGCTGGCGGTTGAGATAGGGCGAGCCGACCTCGATCAACTCCATGCCAAGCTCACGATTGAGGAAGCGGGCGAGCGAGGGCTCCATCTGCGTGTCGGGGAAGAAGAAGATGCGCTTGCCCGCCAGCGTCTCGCGATAATGCTGGAGCGCGCGCTGGGCGCGTTCGCGGCGCGGCGCGATAGCCTTGCGGAAGTTCGTGTCTGGAATGCCCCAGGCATCCGCCGCAGCCTTCAGCCAAAGGGCTGTGCCTTCGGCGCCGAAGGGGAACGGGGCGGTCAGCAATTGCGCGCCGCGTTTGGCCAGCGCCTGCGCGGTCTCACCAAGGAAAGGCTGGGCGAAAAGCACCCGCGTCCCGCGCCCGACTTTGGGCAGCGTCAGGCTGCTGCGCGACGGCAGGAATTGCACGGGGCCGATACCCAGCTCCTCGAATATTCGGCGGAACTGGTCTTCGACGATATCCGGCAGGCAGCCCGCCACCAGCAGCGAGCGTTCTTCGGCCGGGGCGTCTTCGAGATGACCCGTGAGCGCGGCAAGGCAGGTGTCTTCGCCTTGCGTGAATGTCGTCTCAATGCCGCTGCCGGAATAGTTGACGACCCGGACTTGCGGCATGTGGATTTGCGACAGCCGCGAGGCCGCCCGCGCCAGGTCGAGCTTGATGACCTCCGACGGGCAGGAGCCGACCAAAAACAGCATCCTTATGTCCGGGCGGCGGGCGAGGAGTTGGCCGACGACCCGGTCCAGCTCGACGTCGATATCAGCGAGCCCCGCCAGGTCGCGCTCTTCGATGATGGCGGTGGCGAATCGCGGCTCGGCGAAGATCATCACGCCGGCGGCGGATTGGATGAGATGGGCACAAGTGCGCGAGCCGACCACGAGGAAAAACGCATCCGGGATCTTGCGGTGCAGCCAGACGATGCTGGTCAGCCCGCAAAACACCTCGCGTTGGCCGCGCTGGCGCAGAACCACCGGCTCCGCGCATCCGGCGCCTTCGCGCATGACCGTCCCCGCCCCCGCAACGCTCATCCAGTCACCTCAGCCAGAGAGCCGTGACGGACCGAGGCCGGCTGTTCGCGGCGGGCGGCGCGCAATTTCAGCACGAACTGTGTCGCGTTGATCACATAGGCAAAATAGGCCGCGAGTGCGAGTAGCATTTGCTCCCGCGCGGATAGAAAGCCGCCGAATAGCGCGGCGAGGTAAGCCGTGTGCAAGGCCAGCACCAGCATGCTGAAAACGTCTTCCCAAAAGAAGGCCGGCGCGAACAGATAGCGCCCGAAAACCACCTTTTCCCAGATCGCCCCGGTCACCATGATCGTGTAGAGCACCAAGGTCTTGATCACGATCGACACGGTCGCCGCCTCGAGCCCTTCGCCGGTCGAAAGATAGCGCAGCACAAGGACAAGGCTGATGATGAACACCAGGAATTGGAACGGCGCGAGCAGCCCCTGCACCAGCGTCCATGGCGTTGAATCACGGCGCAACCGTTCCTCCGCAGAGTAGAGGGGCGGCGTTTGGCGCAACGTCCGGCTGGCGGTCATGGCTCCCCTTCCTCGCGGCGGCGCCTTGGGCAGCCTGCCAGCGAATTGCTTTAATAGTCTAATTGCCCCGAAAAGGTGCTGTCAACCTAGCCTGACAGTCAAGCCGTAAATTAATTTTGACAGTGCGGCGCCCGCAGGTACTATGGGGGTAAGCTACCTCCCGACCTCGCTGCTTTTCAATTTGCGAGCCGTTACAGTTCGTGCATAATTGGCACAGCGAAAAAGCGCACGTTGAAACAAGCGCTTGCCTGACGATCGAGGGAACGGCCTGAACGGGGGCGATGGCTCGCGTTCACCCGTAGCGAACAAACGGGGTGAGATGCATGGCGGGCTCCAGACATACCCATGCGAGCGACGGCGGCGCTGCGAACGCCGGTTCGAGATCTGCGAATACCGCGCTTCAGGAAGAAGTTTGTTTCGATCGCCGCTATGTGAATGGCGGGCGCGAGCTTCAAAAGGACGAGCAGCAGCTTCAGAACCGGCTTGAGCATGTCGTCGAAGGCGAAATCATCCCACGGCTGATGCTCGTGCACAAGCAAGCCAGGTCTCAAGAACAGCACCATCGCGGTAAAGCCATACCCGAATTGTCAGAGCATGTCGGGGAATTTGCACGCTTGGTTGTCAGTCAGGAAGCCGATGTTGCCGCGAGCTATGTCAATGCGCTGCTGCACAAGGGCGCCGATCTTGAGGCGCTGCTTCTGAATTTGCTCGCGCCCACGGCCCGCAAGCTGGGTGAGCTATGGGATTGCGATGAAATCGATTTCGTCGATGTGACGATCGGCACCTCGCGGCTTCAACAGGTTTTACACAAGTTTACATTCGAGCTGGAGCGCGGCGCGAGCGCGCCGGGGCGGCGCGTTCTGCTCTTGCCGACGCCCGGCGAGCAGCATACGTTCGGCTTGCTGATGGTCTCGGAATTCTTCCGCCGCGAGGGCTGGCATGTGATCGGCACCCCCAACCTCGACCTTGCACAGATCGAAGCCGCGGTTGCCGAACATTGGTTCGCGCTCATCGGCTTTTCGCTCAGCTCAGAGCGCTTGCTCGACACCTTGCATTCCACTATCAAGGCAGTCCGCGCCTGCAGCAAAAATCAATCCGTACAAATCGTGGTTGGCGGCAATGCTTTTTCGCTGTCGCCCGAGCTTAGACAATCCATTGGCGCGGATTTTATAGTCGGCGATGCTCATGAGGCCGTCAAATTCGCTGAAACCGCCTTGGAAAGCGTTACTGGAAGACCAACTTAAAGGCTCGTCATAGAAAGGTCGGGTTCAGGCGCTGTCGCCGATGCCGAATGAAGGCCGTGAGACATTTCAAAGCGCCCAAAAAAACGTTCGGTGATTTGGACGCCGGTACGGTGGCCCAACTCGTTGCCGCATCTTCCGATCTTACCCTCGTCCTCGACAAGCAGGGAATTATCCGCGATTTCGCGCTTGGCGGCGACTCCGTGCTGGAGCACGCTTCCGGCGAATGGGTCGGCCGGGAGTGGCGCGATGTCGTGACTGTCGAAAGCCGGCCCAAGGTCGAGCAAATGCTGCAGGAATCGCAGGCAACATTGGCGTCAAAATGGCGTCATGTGAACCATGTGTCGAAACAGGGCGACGACATCCCGATCCGTTATTCCGCCATCCGCGTTGGCGCCGAGGGAAACATAGTCGCGCTGGGGAGGGATTTGCGTCCGATGGCTGTTCTGCAGCAAAAACTCCTTTCCGCTCAGGCGGAAATGGAACGCGAATATGCGCGGCTGCGGCAGGCGGAAACCCGCTATCAGACCTTGTTCCAGCTCTCGACCGAGGCGCTCGTCGTTCTCGATGCCGGGAGCATGAAGGTGGTCGACGCCAACCCGGCTGCGACAAAGCTGATCGTCAACGGTGCTTCGCGCCTCATCGGCAGGACTTTTGGCGATCTGCTCGACGAATCGAGCGCTCGCGCCGCCGAAACCGCGTTTGCCGAGCTGCGCTCTTCCCCGCGCGTCAACGAAATCCAAGTGCGATTGGCCGAGACGGACAGAAATTTCTCTCTTCTGGCCTCGCTTTTCCGCCAGGACACATCGCTGCATTACCTTCTGCGTTTGGCGCCGCTTGGCGCCGGTCATCAGGCGACCGAGATCACGCCGGAAAAGGCCGCGCTTCAAGCGGTGATTACCGATATGCCGGACGGCTTCGTCGTGATCGACGAGCATCGGCATATCATGATGGCCAATGCGGCGTTTCTGGAGCTTGCCCAGCTCGTCACCGAGGACCAGGCCAGGGGCGAAAAAATCGACCGCTGGCTCGGGCGGGTCGATGTCGATGTCGATGTTTTGATCTCTAATTTGCGAGCAAACGGTTCGGTGAGGCGCTTTGCAACCGTCGCTCGGGGCGAGTTTGGCGCCCGGGAAGACGTCGAAGTTTCGGCAGTCGCGGTGCTTGGCGGCGATATTCCCTGCTACGGCATCACCATGCGCAAGCTGCACACGCCGATAGCCGGTGAGCGAGGTGCGGCCGGCCCGCGTTCCTTCGAGCAGCTCAAGGATCTGGTCGGCCGGATGCCGCTGCGCGATCTCGTGCGCGAAACCACCGATATCATTGAACAGATGTGCATCGAGGCGGCGCTCGAGCTGACCGGCGACAATCGCGCATCGGCGGCCGAGATGCTGGGACTTAGCCGGCAGAGTTTTTATGTCAAGCTCCGCCGCCATGGCCTTGGCGAGCTAGATAATAATCAAAACAGCCATTGAGCCGCGCGATGATGTGTAAACCTTCGTTGACACATCATACCGTCACTTTTATCATCGCCCGTCACCCGCTTCCGGCGCGACTAAGGCATGATAATGGATCAACCTGCTCTGACCGCATCCCTGCCCTCGCGTCCGAGGCCGCTTGCCGTCCTTGAGCTGCTGAAGCCTATCACCTGGTTTGCCCCGATGTGGGCCTATGGCTGCGGGATCGCTTCATCCGGCGTGCCAGCAAGCGAACGCTGGTTCGAGGTTCTGCTCGGCGTCCTGCTTGCGGGGCCACTCGTCTGCGGTACGAGCCAGGCCGTGAACGACTGGTTCGACCGACATGTCGACGCCATCAACGAGCCGAACCGGCCGATCCCCTCGGGGCGCATTCCCGGCCGCTGGGGCCTCGTCATCGCGCAAATCTGGACCGCGCTTTCGCTCGCCGTCGCCGCCTATCTCGGCCTTTGGGCCTTTCTCGCCGCCGCGTTTGGCCTGGCGCTCGCCTGGGCCTATAGCGCGCCGCCGTTTCGCCTGAAAATGAACGGGTGGTGGGGCAACGCAGCTGTCGCGGGCTGCTATGAGGGGCTGCCCTGGTTCACCGGCGCGGCCATCATGCTCGGCGTCTTCCCCGACTGGCGAATCGTCGTCCTGGCGACGCTTTACAGCGCGGGCGCCCACGGCATCATGACGCTGAACGATTTCAAATCCATCGAGGGCGACAAGCGGATGGACGTGCGCAGCCTTCCCGTTCAGCTTGGCGCGGAAAACGCCGCGCGGCTCGCCTGCGTGGTCATGGCGGTCCCGCAAATCATTGTGGCAGCCCTGCTTCTCTCCTGGGGACGGCCTTGGCATGGCTTGGCGATCCTCGTTTCCCTTATTGTGCAGCTCGGGCTGATGGCCTGGCTGCTGCAAAATCCGCGCGAGCGCGCGCCGCTTTACAATGCCACCGGCACCACGCTTTACGTCATCGGAATGCTGATCAGCGCCTATGCCGTCAGCTCGCTGGTCATGGAGGGCTTGTGATGCAATCGCCGCTCGGCTGGCTCGGCATCGTCAAACTCGGGCTCGTTCAGACCGCGCTTGGCGCGGTCGTCGTGCTGACCACCTCGACCTTGAACCGCGTGATGGTCGTCGAGTTACAGCTTGCGGCCCTGCTGCCGGGGTTGCTGGTGGCGCTGCATTACGCCGTGCAGATCACACGTCCGCGCATGGGGCATGGCTCCGATGTCGGCGGACGGCGCACGCCGTGGATTCTCGGCGGGATGGTTGTGCTTTCGCTTGGCGGCGTGCTGGCAGCGGCTGCAACCGTTTGGATGGCGACAAATTTCATCGCGGGGTTGGCGCTGGCCACACTCGCTTTCGCCATGATCGGTGTCGGCGTCAGCGCGGCGGGCACCTCGCTGCTTGTCCTTTTGGCCAAGCGCGTCGCGCCGGGGCGGCGCGCGGCGGCGGCAACCATCGTCTGGGTGATGATGCTTGCCGGCTTTATCGTCACGGCGGGACTTGCCGGACATTTCCTCGATCCGTTTTCGCCCGAGCGGCTGGTTGCGGTGTCGGCGGCCGTGTCGGCAACGGCGCTGCTGATCGCGCTCGCCGCCGTCTGGGGCGTCGAGCCCAAACGCGGCGCGGCGCTTCCTGACGAGCCGGAGGCGCAAGCCGCGCCGAAAATCCCGTTCTTTACCGCCCTGCGCCAAATCTGGGACGAGCCGGAAGCGCGCACATTCACGCTGTTCATTTTTCTGTCGATGCTGGCCTACAGCGCGCAGGACCTCATCCTCGAACCTTTTGCTGGAACCATCTTCGGCTATACGCCCGGCGAGTCGACGCAGCTTGCCGGCGTGCAGCATGGCGGCGTTCTGATCGGGATGGTTCTCATCGGGCTTATCGCCACCGTAATCGGCGGGCGCTGGCTCGGCTCGCTGCGCGGCTGGACGGTGTTCGGCTGCCTTGCCTCTGGCTTGGCGCTGTTCGGTCTCGCCATTGGGGGATATTCCGCGCCAAGTTGGCCGCTCCAGGCCTCCGTCGCGCTGCTGGGCTTTGCCAATGGCGCGTTTGCCGTTGCCGCGATCGGCTCGATGATGGCGCTAGCCGGGGCTGGCCGCGAGAAGCGGGAGGGCGTGCGCATGGGCCTGTGGGGCGCAGCGCAGGCCATCGCCTTCGGCCTTGGCGGATTTCTCGGCGCGGCGTCCGTCGATCTGCTGCGCTATTTGACCGGCGATGCGTTAACGGCCTATTCAACGGTCTTTGCCTGCGAGGCCGTGCTCTTCATCGCGGCGGCGGGACTTGCTTTGCGGGTGGGGCAGTCGCGCTCGTCCGAGAGCCTTGGAGCCGCGCCGCGCGCGCTGTCAATTGGTGAAAACATGCTGCCTGCCGGCCTGGGGGAACGCTCATGATTAAGCGAGAAGACATGTTCGACGTGGCCGTGATCGGAGGCGGACCGGCTGGCGCCACGGCGGCGACCACGCTTGCCCGTCAGGGCCGCTCGGTGCTGCTGCTCGACCGGGCCGGACGAATCAAACCCTGCGGGGGCGCCATCCCGCCCCGGCTGGTACGCGATTTTGGCATTCCGGACGAGCTGATTTGCGCCCGCATCAGCTCGGCCACCATGATCTCGCCCTCCAATGTGCGCGTCGACATGCCCATCGACGGGGGCTATGTCGGCATGGTCGACCGCGAGGTGTTCGACGAATGGCTGCGTGACCGCGCGGCGCTCGCCGGAGCCGAACGGCGCACCGGCACCTTCACCCGGCTCAGCTATGAGAGCGATGGCACGGTGTCGATCGAGTATAAGGCGAAGGACGGCGACAGCGATGTGCATACCGTCCGCGCCCGTTCCGTCATGGGGGCGGATGGCGCCAATTCCGCCGTCCGGCGCTATGCGCTGCCGAAGGTGAAAAAATCGCCTTTCGTGTTTGCCTATCATGAGATCGTCGCGGTGCCGGAGCAGCCCGACGCCGCCTATGACGGCTCGCGCTGCGAAGTCTATTATCAGGGCAAGCTGTCGCCCGATTTCTATGCCTGGGTCTTCCCGCATGGGAACACGGCGAGCGTCGGCGTCGGCAGCGCCCATAAGGGCTTCTCACTTCGCGACGCCACCAAGGCCGCGCGCGAGGCCGCCGGTCTCCAGCATGCCAAAACCATCCGCCGCGAAGGCGCGCCGATTCCACTGCGGCCCATGAAACGCTGGGATGATGGCCGCAACGCCATTGTGGTGGGAGACGCGGCGGGCGTCGTCGCCCCGGCCTCGGGCGAAGGCATCTATTACGCGATGGTGTGCGGCGAAATGGCCGCCGAAGCCGTCGGCACATTTCTCGACACGGGCGATGCCCGCGCCCTCGCCACCGCGCGCAAGCGGTTCATGAAAGCGCACGGCCGGGTTTTCTTGATCCTCGGCATCATGCAGCATTTCTGGTATCGCAGCGACAAGCGCCGCGAGCGCTTCGTGAAGATCTGCCGCGATCCCGACGTGCAGCGGCTCACCTGGCAGGCCTATATGCATAAGGAGCTGGTGCGGTCCGACCCGATGGCCCATATGCGCATCTTCTTTAAGGACCTCGCCCATCTGCTCGGGCTCGCGGCGCCTCGATGAGCGCCACCTTTGCGAATGCCAAGCCTATCGTCATCGCTTTGCTGGTGGCATTTCTCGTCGGCTCGGTCGGCGGCACCATGACCGATGTCGGCCCCTGGTATCAAAGCCTGCAAAAGCCGAGCTGGCAGCCGCCCGACTGGCTGTTCGCCCCGGCATGGACGTTGATTTTCGCCCTCGCCGCCATCGCCGCCGCGACCGCCTGGCGCGACGCGCCAAGCCGCGAGGACCGCGAATGGATGATCGCCCTGTTCTCGCTGAACGGCTTCTTGAACATTGCCTGGACCCTGCTGTTTTTCCGAGTACAGCGGCCCGACTGGGCGCTGATCGAGGTGGTCGCGCTTTGGCTGTCGATCCTGGCCCTCATGCTGGTGCTCGGGCGCTATTCGAGAACCGCCGCGCTGCTGCTTTTGCCCTATCTGGCCTGGGTGAGTTTCGCGACGCTCCTTAACTGGCGCATCGTTCAGCTCAACGCGCCGTTTTAGGCGCCGGGCGGGGAAGGCTGCGCGGCAATGGAACAGCTTTTTGCCTCGGGGCGCGTCGTCGATGTGATTCTCGCGCTGATGCTGGCCGAATATTTCGGCTTGCGCCTTTACATGCACCGAAAGGGCGGCATCGGATCGCTTGGGCTGGAAGGCTATCTGCTGTCCGGCGCGTTCCTGCTGCTGGCTTTGCGCGTGTCGCTGACCGGCGGCCCTTGGGTCTGGATCGCAGGATTGCTCGCCGCCGCTTTTGCCGTGCATCTGATTGATCTGCGTGGCAGGCTAGCGCGCTGAAAGGATTGAAAATGCCGATCGCTTTCCCGTTTTCCGCCATCGTTTCGCAAGAGGAAATGAAGCAGGCGCTGCTGATCGCCGCCGTCGATGCGAATGTGGGCGGCGTGCTGGTCTTCGGCGATCGCGGCACCGGCAAGTCGACGGCTATTCGAGGGCTGGCGGCACTGCTGCCAGAGATCGACGTAACTGCCGGCTGCCCGTGCAATTGCGATCCGCGCGGCGACCGCACGCAATGTCTCGAAAGCTGCCGAAAGCGTGCCGCCGAAAACTCGGACGCCGTGGCGCGAATTTCTGTACCCGTAATCGATCTGCCGCTCGGCGCGACCGAGGACCGGATCGTTGGGGCGCTTGATCTGGAACGGGCGCTGACGCGCGGCGAAAAGGCGTTCGAACCGGGGCTGCTCGCCCGCGCCAATCGCGGCTTCCTGTATATCGACGAAGTGAATCTGCTCGACGATCATCTGGTCGATCTGCTGCTCGACGCCGCCGCCTCGGGCGAGAATGTCGTCGAGCGCGAGGGCTTGAGCATCCGGCACCCGGCGCGCTTCGTGCTGGTGGGCAGCGGCAACCCGGAAGAGGGCGAATTGCGCCCGCAATTGCTGGACCGCTTTGGCTTGTCCGTTGAAATCAAGACGCCGCAGGACATTCCTACCCGCGTCGATGTTGTCCGCCGTCGCGATGCATTCGAGCGCGACCCCGCAGGCTTCGTCAAGCAATGGGCGGCGCAAGACAAGCGGTTGCGCGATGCTATCGCCTCCGCACGCGACCGTCTGCCCGCCATCGAGGTGCCCGAAGCAACGCTTGAGCGCGCGGCCGAGCTTTGCGTGGCGGTAGGCACCGACGGACTTCGGGGCGAGCTGTCGCTGATCCGCGCGGCGCGGGCGCTGGCGTGTCTGCAAGGCGGCGACGCGGTTGGCGAGACGCATCTGAAACAGGTGGCGCCTTCCGCGCTGCGGCACCGCTTGCGCCGCGATCCGCTCGACGAAGCTGGCTCGACGGTGCGCATCGAACGCGTGCTTGCCGAGGTGTTCACGTCGTGAACGATGCGGGCAAGCCGCCGAAATCGGATTGGGATGCTGCAATTCTGGCGGCACGTATTTTCGCGGTCGACCCGTGCGGGACCGGCATTTGCGTTCGCGCCCGGCCCGGCCCGCAGCGGGATGAGTGGCTTGCGATGTTGCGCCGCCTGTTGAACGGCCAGCCTTGCCGCAAAATGCCGCTCGGCATTACCGACGACCGGCTGCTTGGCGGCCTGGATTTGAGCATGACGCTCGCCGCGGGCCGGCCCGTCGCCGAACGCGGGCTGCTCGCCGACACCGATGGCGGCGCGCTCGTGATTCCCTCCGCCGAACGCCTCGCCCCCGGTCTTGCCGCGCGCATCTCGTCCGTCCACGATCTCGGCGAGGTTCGTTTGGAACGCGACGGCCTGGCGCAGCGCCTGCCCGCCCGTTTCGGCCTTATTCTGCTGGATGAGGGACTGCCCGACGAGGCCCCGCCTTCCGCCTCCCTGCTCGACCGGACGGCGATGCAGGTCGATCTGGCGCAAATCCGCTCCGGTTGGGACGGCGAGAGCATTCCGCCAGATGATATCGCCGCCGCCAGCGCGCGCTTGCGCCACGTCACCGCATCCGATGACGCGATCATGGCGATTTGCCAAGCCAGCCTAGAGCTAGGAATCGCCTCCATTCGCGCCGCGCTGCTCGCAATCAAGGTCGCCAGGATCGCCGCCGCCCTCGACGGACGCGGCGCGGTGAACGAGGCCGATCTCGCCATTGCCGGACAACTCGTTCTCGCCTGGCGCGCGACGGCGCTTCCACGGGAAAGCGGCGAGGACGAAGCCCCGGAGCAGCAATCCGAGGACGACGCTTCGAGCGACCCGCCGGAGGACGAGTCGCAGACGCCCGTCCCCGACGAGTTGACCGAGATGGTCCTCGACGCGACCCGTGCGGCGCTCCCGCCCGACCTCCTGGCCCTGCTCGCGACGCGCCGCGCCGCCGCCGGGAAGGCGCGGTCCTTCGGGCAATCGGGCGTCAAGCAACGCTCACTCGCGCGCGGCCGACGCATCGGAACCATGCCCGGCGACCCGCGCGGCGGCGGCAGGCTTGACCTGGTTGCCACATTGCGGGGGGCGGCGCCCTGGCAGAGGATCAGATCGCGGAACATGGCTGACTTGCCCAGATCGGCGGAGCGAGCGGGTGTGCTCCAAATTCGCGCATCTGATTTCCGCATGGTCCGTTTCGTCCGCCAAACCGAAACGCTCACGATTTTCGCCGTGGACGCCTCCGGTTCGCTGGCGCTCAACCGAATGGCCGAGGCCAAGGGGGCGGTGGAATCGCTGCTCGCTGAATGCTATGTCCGCCGCGATCAGGTGGCGATGCTGGTTTTCGGCGGCAAGAAATCCGATCTCGCCTTGCCGCCAACGCGCTCGCTGGTCCGGGCAAAGCGAAGCCTGAGCGGCTTGCCAGCAGGCGGGGGCACGCCGCTCGCCTCGGGCATCGACGCCGCTCTTGGGTTGGCGCAAGCCGCGCGCGGAAAGGGGCAGACGCCGCTGATCGTGCTTTTGACCGACGGCCGCGCCAACATTGCGCGTGATGGCCGGGCGGGCCGCCAGACCGCGCGGGACGACGCCATCGCCTCTGCCCGCATTCTGCGCGCAAGCGGGGTCAAGACCCTGCTGATCGACACCTCGCCCCGTCCCGACCCACGCGCGGAAGAACTGGCCGGGTGCATGGGCGCGATCTACCTTGCCCTGCCCTATCTCAATTCCGGCGCGCTTTCGTCCGCCGTCAAGCAGGCGCGGATCCCATGACCGCAAACGGTCAAGCCACGCTGATCTGGGACCGCGACGGGCGGGACTGGCCGAACCGTGAGGCGAGCCGCTTCGTCAAGGCGGCCGGTCTGACATGGCACGTCCAACGATCCGGCGGCGGACCCGTGGTGCTTCTCGTGCATGGAACCGGAGCCTCGACGCATAGCTGGGCGGGTTTGACGCCGCTGCTCGCCGATCATTTCACCGTCATCGCCGTCGACCTGCCCGGCCACGGTTTCACCCAGCCGCTGCCCCGCACGCAGATGTCGCTGCCTGGGCTCGCCGCTGCTCTCTCCGCGCTGCTTAATGAGCTTGGCGCAAAACCCGCGCTCGTCGTTGGACATTCGGCGGGCGCGGCGATCCTGGGGCGTATGACCCTCGACCGCCGCATTTCGCCTCCGCTCTTCATCGCTCTCAACGGCGCGCTCATGCCTTTTGCCGGCGCGGCCGGCCAACTTTTCCCAGCCATGGCCAAGCTTCTCTTCCTCAACCCGATTGCGCCGCGCATCTTTGCCTGGAGGGCGGGCGATGCCGCCGCCGTCGACCGCGTCATCGCCGGCACCGGATCGCGGATCGCGCCGCAGGGCCTGGCGCTTTATCAGCGGCTCTTCCGTTCACCGGCGCATGTCGCCGCCGCGCTTGCGATGATGGCGAATTGGGACCTCGCATCGCTGGCGCGCGAGCTGCCGCGCCTGCCCTCGCCTCTGCTGCAGATTGTCGGCAGCAACGATCTCGCCGTGCCGCCGGATCAGGCCTTTCAGCTCGCCAAGTCGATTCCCGGCGCAAAGGTGGAGGTGCTGCGCGGTCTCGGCCATCTTGCCCATGAAGAAAACCCCTCCCGCGTCGCGGAAGCGATCCTCAAGGCATTCGCCAGTCTGACGACGGGCGCGCGCATCGCGCAAACCGGCTAGGGCGCCATGCGTTTAATTGGAAACATCCCGCTTCGCGGCATACCCCCTCACCCGGCCGCTTCGCGTCCGCCCTCTCCCGCGAGGGGAGAGGGCTAAAAAGCGGAGCGTGCCGGAAATTCTCCCTCTGCCCTCTCCCTTCGCGGGAGAGGGCTCCCGCCGAAGGCGGGTGGGTGAGGGGGTTGTGAATCAGATGATATGCACAAAGCTGTGGGCGCGGTAGAACGTAGGCTATCTCGAAACTCATATAAATCAAAAGCGTGCAAACCCTGATCGATTCGAAATCAAACGATCATGTCTTTGTGAAATGATCGCTGCTAGTGGCTGAAACTGTACGGGGGACTGGCAATGATGGGCAGGACTAGCGCCGTTCGTCTGGGGAAGCGCAAATGATTCTGCCGCCCGACCATCCGCTTCGCCTGGAGCTGAACGATGAGGTGCACGCCCGTCCGCCCGTGCCGCTGCTGGCGCCAACGCGGATTTCGTATCTTGCGCTATTGTCGGAACCCGAGAATGCCGAGGAGGAGCGCCAGCATGTCCGGGAGCTTTGCGCACGCTTCGGGCTGGCCGCGCCGGAACTCCGGGGCAATCATTTCACCGCCGATCTTGGTCCTTTCCGGCTGAAATGGGAACGTCACACCGAGTTCGCTCGCTACAAGATCATTGTGGATGGCGAGAGTGACGGCCCGTTCGATGCTCCGCCGCTGCGCCTCCTGCCCGAGGATTGGATCGTTCGTCTCAAGGGCAGCCTGCTGGTATCGACCAGCATTGCGCTGCTCCCCTATGCGGAGGGTATGGACTACGAACGCATCTCGCAGCAAAGCTTTGCCGGAAATACCCTGATCGGCTCGGCGGTGGCTGGCAACGCCGCGGTGGCGCTGACCGATCTGCGCATCCACGCCGACGGATCGGGCCGGCTGCTGATCTTCGACCGCAAGATGACGCCGCGCCAGGCAGGCCGCATGGTGCAACGGATTCTCGAGATCGACACCTACCGGATGCTGGCGCTGCTGGCGCTCCCGGTCGCGCGCGAACTCAGCCCGTTTGTCGCCGGCAGCGAAGACGAACTGGCGCGGATCACGGGCGCGATGATGGACGGTGGTCCGCGCGACGATCCGGCCCTGCTGGACCGCCTTACCCAACTGCAGGCGGCGATCGAAAGTCGCTATGCCGATCATCATTACCGGTTCAGTGCAGCGGCTGCCTATTACGATCTCGTCCAGCGGCGCATCGGGGAACTGCGCGAGGAACGCATTCAGGGTCTTCAGACGTTCCGCGAATTCATGGAGCGGCGGCTCGGACCCGCCATGAGCACGTGCCGCACCGTGTCCGAAGGCATGGAAACGCTGTCGGAGCGCGTCGCGGGCTGCATGCAGCTGCTTGCAACGCGGGTCGGGATCGTGCGCGAGGCGCAAAACCAGGCCCTGCTCGAAACGATGGCGCGGCGGGCAAAGCTCCAGCTCCGGCTTCAGCAGACCGTCGAGGGACTGTCGGTGGCCGCGATAAGCTATTATGTCGTGGGGCTGGTGGGCTATGCGGCCAAGGCGCTTCAATCCGGCGGTGTCGCGGTCAATCCGGATATTGCGATGGGCGTCAGCCTGCCGGTGATCGTCGCACTGGCGGCGCTCGGCATCCGCAACATGCGCAAACGGCTGCATCTGGAGAGCGGCGAAAGCTGACGCTCTCACAATCGGGACAATACGCCATGGACTTTTCTTCACCCATATTCATCGAGTTGATCCTCGTCCTTGGCGGCGTGCTGGCCTTTGGCTTTTGGCAGCTTTACAGCCTGCGCCGCGACAAGCAGCGCTCGGAAACGAATCGCGCAGGAGACCAGGACGCCGGCGGGGCTGAAAAGGACCAATAGCGCGCAGCTAGAACCAGCGGCGCGGCATCCGGTATGGAAGCAGCGATTTTACCCATTGCGTGGCGAAACGGTCGAGCGACAGGCTCTCATGCATCCCCAAGGCGTCATGCCCCAAGAGCCGCGTCGAGAGCACCGAGCGCGCATAGAACGGCGCATCCTCCAGCGTCGCCTTGACCCGCGCGCCGCCTTCGCTGTCCGCCCGCGTGCCGCGCCGCATCAGCCACAGTGTGCGGGGCAGCTTGACGGGGCGCGGCGGCTCGACCTCACCGATGCGGCCGCTGCCGTCGGTTTCAATCGCCAGACTGTGATGCACGCCGCGGCGGTCGATCACGTCATAGAGCAATGCCGCCCGCCGCCCGTGGTCGAAGCTGGCTCGCGCCCAATCCCAGTGGCGGAAGCCTGCTTCCAGCGGCTCGTCGCCGTCATTGGTGTCGAAATAGCCGTGCCCGCTCCACTTAAGCGCCGGGCGCTCCAGATTGACCTCGATCCGCGAGCAGGGCGCGATCGGCCACCAGCGATGGCGGCCCCGATCATCGAGCTCAAAACGGCGCCCGGTGAGGGCGGCCGGGTAAAGCCGCACCGTGCCCCTGATCCGCGTCGGGAACGGCACCGTCACCTCGTCGAACCACACGGTCAGGGCGTTGCCGTCCCAGGACATCCAGCTCGGGCCGACGCGGAAGGCGGCGGCGTCGCGCTCAAGACTGTCGCGCCCGCGCTCGGTCATCGCCCAGCGGTGGCCGCGTTTGCCGTAGAGCGCAACGTTAAGCGCGCAGTGATTCTCGGGATCGCCCCGTCCAGCCCAAGCGTAATAGGGTGAAAACACGCTGCCGATGAAGCCGATCAGCGTGATGCCGTGCAGACCGTCATCGCTCAAGCCGTCGACATACCACCAGGCATAGCCACCGGCCGGAACGTTCTGCTCAAAGCCAAGTCCGCCCTCAGCGCCTGCGCGGCCATGCGTCCCGACAGCGCCGCCATCGGCAAGCCGCTCCCCGGATGGGTGCTCCCGCCCGCGAAATAGAGCCCGGCTATCCGGCTCCGCGCCGGAGCCCTCTGAAACGAGGCCTGCCAGCCGTGGGACGCCCGTCCGTACAGCGCGCCCCCGGTCGCCGGATAGGCCTTGTGGAAATCCGATGGCGTTGTCACCACGGTCGCCTCCCGCCGGCCATCGATCTGAAGGCCGCAGCGGTTGAGAGCTTCGAAAGTCGAAGCCGCGCATAGCTCTATCTCCCTGTCGCCGAAAATTTTCTGGTCCCCGATGGGCGGAGCGTTGACGATACATAGCAGCCGCTCGGTCTCGCCGCTCTCGGGACGGTCGTCATCGCCGCGGTCCTGAGCGCAGACATAGACTGTGGGCCGGCGCGGCATTCGCTGATGCCGAAAAATGTCGTCGAACTCGGCGGCGTAGTCGTCCGAGAACAGCACCGTGTGGCGCAGGAGGGGGAAGCCGGAAACCTTTGCGACCATCGCCCAGGTCATGGCTGAAAGCGAACGGTTGCGGGCTGGAACGCCGTCCACTGCCCGCTGTACCGCCAGCCCCAATGAACCGCTGGCCACCGCATTGACGTCGCCATTGCTGATGATCGCGTCCGCATGAATGACCTCGCCGCCCGCAAGCCGCACGCCCTGGGCCTTCCCCCTTTCCACGAGGATCGCCTCCACATGCGCGCCGGTGCGGATTTCGCACCCCTTGCGGGTCGCGAGCGCGACGAACGCGCCGGCGATCTCATGCATCCCGCCCTCGACCATCCAGACGCCGTCCTGCTCGACATGCGCGATCAGCATCAAAGTCGCGGGCGAGCGGAAGGGCGAGGAGCCGCAATAGGTGGAATATCGACCGAAAAGCTGCCGCAGCCTTGGATCGCGAAAATAGGAACCGAGCTTGCTCCAAAGCGAGCTGTAGGGTTGGATGCTCCACAGATTGCCAGGCGTGGCCGCCGCGATCCGGCCGATCAGAACAGGCAAACTTGGCTTGAGGTTTCGGATGAACGGCTCCTCGAGCGTCCGATAGATTCGCCGCGCGTCGGCAACGAATTGCCGGTAGCCAGCCGCGTCGCGGCGTCCGCTGAACGCGCCGATTGCGTCCGCCGAACGATCGATATCAGCGAACAGGTCGAGCCGCGTTCCGTCCATCCAGCCGTGACGGGCGAGCGTTGTGGCGCGATGCAGCGTTAGATGGTCGGCAAGATTTGCCCCCGCATCGGCGAACAGGTCCTCAAACACTTTGCGCATGGTGAAGACCGTCGGACCGGCGTCGATCGCGGCATTTCCGATTTCGATTCGCCGCAGCTTGCCTCCTGCCGCCGCCGCGCGCTCAAGGACCAGGACGTCCAGCCCGTGGGTGGAAAGATCGAGCGCGGCGGCGAGGCCGCCAATGCCCGCACCGATGACGATGACCCGGCCGCTGCGCATGGTTCCGACGTTTGCTCCGGCTGACTTGACGCGGCGCGCGCCAGATGTCCATTTTAGTTGACAGTATAAAATGTCTTGGAAAACTTACAATCGGATATCGGATTGGCTCCGAATGAGGTGTCAGATGGTTTTGGCCGGTCCTGGCGGGCACCCGCTGACCACGTTGCCGCGACGCGCATACACGCAACAGGACGGAGCGCCGGACGATCTCGACAGCTCCGCCGCAAAGCCCAATGGAGCATCTGCGCCTGCGCCTCCGTCCGAGCAGCGCTCGTTAATGGACCGCATCATGCGGCTGCGTGACCGGCTTGTCGCCAACCCGAGATTTCAGCGCTGGGCCGCGAGCTTTCCGCTCACCCGGCCGATTGCGCGGCGGAACGCCAACGCGCTTTTCGACCTCTGCGCGGGCTTCGTCTATTCGCAGGTTCTGGCCGCTTGCATCCAGCTGCGGCTCCTCGACCGGCTTTGGGATGGGCCGGAAACCGTCGAAATGCTGGCGCGGCAATCCGAAATGCCGCCGGACGCGATGCGGCGCCTGCTGGCGGCGGCCGAGGCGCTGGGGCTGGTCGCAAAACGGCAGGGCGACCGCTACGGCCTGGGAATGCTTGGCGCGGCGCTGCACGGCAATCCAGGCGTCGCCGCGATGGTCGAGCACCACACCATGCTTTATGACGATATGCGCGATCCGCTGGCGCTTTTGCGTGGCGAGTGCGAGACCACCGCGCTTTCGCGCTACTGGCCCTACGCGGCGAACGAGACGCCGGGCGCGCTTAACGGACCAAATGTCGCAGGCTACACCGCGCTGATGGCGTCGTCGCAGGCGCTGATCGCCGACGACATTCTCTCCGCCTATGATTTCAACCGACACACTTGCCTCTTGGACGTTGGCGGCGGGGACGGCGCGTTCCTTGCGTCTGTGGCGGCGCGCGCGGCCTCGCTGCGGCTGATGCTGTTCGATCTTCCGCCGGTCGCCGAGCGCGCGCAAGAGCGATTCGCGGCGGCCGGCCTTGGCGATCGGACGGAAATTTTCGGCGGCAGTTTCCTGGCCGACCCTCTGCCCCAGGGGGCCGATCTCATTACGCTAAATCGCGTTATTCTCGATCATGATGACGCAACCGCCCTACGCATTTTGCGGGCCGTCCGCCGCGTCATTCCCGCCAACGGCGTGCTCCTGATTGCGGAAACGATGTCCGGCCTGGGTGGCTCGCGGGCCGTCAGCGATGCCTATTTCGGCTTCTATTTGCTGGCGATGGGACGCGGCCGCCCCAGAACGCTTGCACAGATCGGGGCGCTGCTTGAGGAGGCCGGATTTGGCCGTGCACGGGCGGTAGCGACAAGACGCCCCCTGCTGACGAATCTTGTGATCGCACGGCCACAGGACACTGTGTGAGGCGACAATTTGTATTGACAGTTTTTTGTGTCAAGTTAACCTGACAGCTACGCAAATGGTCGGTTAATCAGCCATGCGCGGGGGGCAGATGCACAGTCTGGCAGTCATATTCGAGAAGCCGAACCACCTGGTTCTCGGCGAACTCGAACTGTCCGCGCCAACCGGCGGCGATATTGTCGTCGATATGGAGTGGACGGGCATCAGCACGGGAACCGAGCGGCTCCTGTGGACTGGCCGGATGCCGCCTTTTCCCGGCATGGGCTATCCACTGGTGCCGGGCTATGAGTCGGTCGGCCGTATCGTCGAGGCCGGGCCAAGTTCAGGGCGCCGGGCGGGTGAGCGTGTGTTTGTGCCTGGCGCAAATTGTTATGGGCCTGTCCGGGGCCTCTTTGGTGGCGCATCCTCGCGAGTCGTCGTCGATGGCGGCCGAGTCGTGCCCCTCGGGGACGACATCGGTGAGGCGGGTGTTCTGCTGGCCCTAGCGGCAACCGGACAGCATGCCGTCATGGCCGCAAGAACCGGCGTTCCAGATCTTATCATCGGGCACGGCGTGCTTGGCCGCCTGATCGCCCGCCTGACTTGTGTCGCGGGCGGCAACCCTGTCGTCTGGGAAACCAATCCGGCGCGCCGGGATGGAGCCGAAGGGTATGAGGTGATCGACCCGGCCGCCGACACGCGCCGCGATTACCGGACGATTTGCGATGTGAGCGGCGACGGTTCGCTGCTCGATGAATTGATCGGGCGTCTGGCGCGCGGCGGCGAGATCGTGCTGGCGGGCTTTTACGAGCAGCCGCTCAGCTTTGCCTTTCCGCCAGCCTTTATGCGCGAGGCGCACATTACGGTCGCCGCACAATGGCATCCGAGCGACCTGGCGGCGGTCACGCAGATGGTCGAAACCGGGCGGCTGTCGCTCGCGGGGCTGATCACGCACCACCAAACGGCGGCGAACGCCGAAGAGGCATATCGGACGGCCTTCGGCGATCCAGGCTGCCTCAAAATGATTCTGGATTGGAGACGCCCCGCATGACCACGATTTTCGACGTCACCCACCGAGGCGGCGACGAGGCGCCGGGCGGTCCTGAGCCGGTCCCGTCCGAAGACGGCGATGCCAACGCGAATCCTGCCAAGCAAACGCAGATCATCGCCATCTACGGCAAGGGCGGCATCGGCAAGAGTTTCGCGCTCGCCAACCTCTCCTACATGATGGCGCAGCAGGGCAAACGCGTTTTGCTCATCGGCTGCGATCCGAAAAGCGACACGACCTCCTTGCTTTTCGGCGGGCGCGCCTGTCCGACAATCATCGAGACCTCTTCGCGCAAAAAACTCGAGGGCTCGCAGGTCGCGATTGGCGACGTCTGCTTCAAGCGTGACGGCGTGTTCGCCATGGAGCTGGGCGGCCCGGAAGTCGGGCGCGGCTGCGGCGGGCGGGGCATCATCCATGGCTTTGAACTGCTGGAAAAGCTCGGCTTCCACGAATGGGGCTTCGACTATGTGCTGCTCGATTTCCTCGGCGACGTGGTCTGCGGCGGCTTCGGCCTGCCGATCGCCCGCGACATGTGCCAGAAGGTGATCGTCGTCGGCTCGAACGACCTGCAATCGCTCTATGTGGCGAACAATGTCTGCTCGGCGGTGGATTATTTCCGCAAGCTGGGCGGCAATGTCGGCGTCGCGGGCATGGTCATCAACAAGGATGACGGCACCGGCGAGGCGGCGGCGTTCTGCGACGCCGTCGGCATTCCGGTGCTCGCGGCTATCCCGCAGCATGACGACATCCGCAAGAAGAGCGCCAATTACGAAATCATCGGCCGGCCGGGCACGGAATGGGCGTCTCTGTTCGAGGAGCTGGCCACCAATGTCGCCGAAGCGCCGCCGGTGCGGCCAACGCCGCTGACTCAGGACGGATTGCTTGGCCTGTTCAAGGGCGAGGCGGTCGGGCGCGGCGTGGTGCTGCAACCGGCAAGCTTGGAGGATATGTGCGGCGGCACGGTTGTGACCAAGCCCTCCCTCGAAGTCGTCTACGACACCGTTTAAGGCGAGAACCGCATCAAGATGACCGATCATTCCGACAATCTGCCCGAGATGCCCGAACGCGGCGAGGTCGTCTATGACGACACCGCGGCGGCGGAGATATTGGGGGGTAAGCTCGGAGAGGCTGAGGCGATTGGATCGTCCGCCCCGGTCCCGGCATCCGGCGATGGCATCGGTTGCCACGCGGGCCGCGCGGAAATGCTGAAAGCGGCTGAGGCGGCAGGCAATAGCGAAACGCTCAAGCGTTACGCCGCCGACTATCCGATGGGGCCGCACGATCAGCCGCAAAGCATGTGCCCGGCCTTTGGCTCGCTTCGCGTCGGCCTCAGGATGCGGCGCACCGCGAGCGTCTTGTGCGGCTCGGCCTGTTGCGTCTATGGGCTGACCTTCACCTCGCATTTTTACGGCGCGAAACGCACCGTCGGCTATGTGCCGTTCAACTCTGAAACGCTCGTCACCGGCAAACTGTTCGAGGATTTGCGCGAGGCGGTCTTCGCGCTTGCCGATCCGGACCTGTACGACACCGTGATCGTGACCAATCTTTGCGTGCCGACCGCGTCCGGCGTGCCGCTGCGGTTGCTGCCGAAAGAGATCAACGGCGTGCGCATCATCGGCATCGACGTGCCGGGCTTCGGCGTGCCAACCCATGCCGAGGCCAAGGACGTCCTCGCGGGCGCGATGCTGGCTTTTGCACGCAACGAGGCCAGTCAAGGCCCGGTCGCCGCACCGCGCGGCGGCGTCAGCGACAAGCCGACAGTGACGCTGGTCGGCGAGATGTTCCCCGCCGATCCGGTCGGCATCGGCATGATGCTGGAGCCGCTCGGCCTTGCCGCCGGGCCGGTCGTCCCGACGCGCGAGTGGCGCGAGCTTTACTCAGCGCTCGACTGCGCCGTGGTCGCCGCGATCCATCCATTCTATACGGCCAGCTTCCGCGAATTCGAATTGGCGGGCCGCCCCATCGTCGGCTCAGCGCCTGTCGGTGTCGATGGCACCGCCGCCTGGATCGACGCGATCAGCGCGGCGGCGGGCGTCGATGCCGCCAAACGCGACGCGGCGAAGAACCGTTTCCTGCCGATAATCGGCGCGGCGCTGACCAAAATGCCGATCAAGGGTCGCATCACCGTCTCTGGCTATGAAGGCTCCGAGCTGATCGTGGCCCGGCTCTTGATCGAGAGCGGCGCGGAGGTGCCCTATGTCGGCACGGCCTGCCCGCGCACGCAGTGGTCGAACAGCGACCGCGAATGGCTGGAAGCCAAGGGCGTCCACGTCCAATATCGCGCCTCGCTGGAGCAGGATCTCGCCGCCGTCGCCGAATTCAAGCCCGACCTTGCCATCGGCACCACGCCGGTCGTGCAGAAGGCCAAGGAGCAGGCGACGCCCGCGCTGTACTTCACCAACCTGATTTCCGCGCGTCCGCTGATGGGACCTGCAGGGGCCGGATCGCTGGCGCAAGTCGTCAACGCGGCCATGGCCAATCGCGACCGCTTCCTCGAAATGGACGCCTTCTTCGCCGGCACCGGCAAGGGCGACAATGCGGGGGTCTGGGAAGACACGCCGCAGCCGCAGACGAAATTTCGCGACAAATACCGCAAGCGGATGGAAGCCCTCGCCAAGCAGCGCAATGTCGAGGAGGCGATCTGATGCTGATCCTCGACCATGATCGCGCGGGTGGCTATTGGGGTTCGGTCTATGTCTTTGCGGCGGTGAAGGGCCTGCAAGTCATCATCGACGGCCCGGTCGGCTGCGAGAACCTGCCGGTCACCTCCGTTCTGCATTATACCGACGCCCTGCCCCCGCACGAACTGCCCATCGTCGTCACCGGGCTTGGCGAGGAAGAACTCGGCCAGCACGGCACCGAAGGCGCTTTGCGCCGCGCGCACAAAACCCTCGATCCGCATCTGCCGAGCGTCGTCGTCACCGGCTCCATCGCCGAGATGATCGGCGGCGGGGTGACGCCCGAGGGCACCGGCATTCAGCGCTTCCTGCCGCGCACCATCGACGAGGATCAGTGGCAGAGCGCCGACCGCGCCATGTTCTGGCTGTGGAGCGAGTACGGATCGAAGAAGATCCCCGCGCGCAAGCCTCGCAAGGACGGCGAGAAACCGCGCGTCAACATCATCGGCCCAGCCTACGGCACCTTCAACATGCCGTCCGATCTTGCCGAAATCCGCCGCCTGGTCGAAGGCATCGGGGCGGATGTCAACATGGTGTTCCCGCTTGGCTCGCATTTGGCGGACGTGCCGCGTCTCGTCGACGCCGATGTGAATATTTGCCTCTACCGCGAATTCGGCCGCGCGCTCTGCGAGGCGCTAGAGCGGCCCTTCCTACAAGCCCCGATTGGGCTGCATTCAACGACGAAATTCCTGCGCAAACTTGGTGAGTTGCTCGAAATCAACCCCGAGCCGTTCATCGCCAAGGAAAAGCACACCACCATCAAGCCGCTGTGGGATCTGTGGCGCTCGGTGACGCAGGATTTCTTCGCCACCGCCAGCTTCGGCATCGTCGCCAATGAGACTTATGCGCGGGGCGTGCGAAATTTCCTCGAAACCGAGATGGGCCTGCCGTGCAGCTTCGCGGTCGCGCGGGTCGCGGGCGGCAAGACCGACAATGCCGCCGTGCGCGCCAAGGTGCATGAGACCAAGCCGCTGATCCTGTTCGGCAGCTACAATGAGCGCATGTACGCGGCCGAAGCCGGCGGCCGCTCGATGTATATTCCCGCATCATTTCCAGGCGCGATTATCCGCCGCCATACCGGCACGCCTTTCATGGGCTACGGGGGCGCGACCTATATCGTGCAGGAAGTGTGCAATGCGCTGTTCGACGCGCTGTTCCACATCCTGCCGCTGGCCACCGACATGGACAAGGTCGAGGCCACCCCCGCCAAGCGCGAGAAGCAGCTTCCCTGGCGCGGCGACGCGATGGCCGAACTCGACCGGCTGGTCGAGGCCGAGCCGGTTTTAATTCGCATCTCGGCCGCAAAGCGCCTGCGCGACACGGCGGAAAGCGCGGCCAAGCTGGCCGGCGATGAAGAAGTTACCCCCGCTCATCTCAGCCGCGCGAAGCATTCGCTTGCGGCAAGGGCGGCATGACGCTGGACGAATATAAGACGGATCTCAACCGGTTAAGGTGAGACGGGAATGGAGGAGCAGACCATGTCGTCATTGGCAGGCAACCACGCGGTCAGCTTGCAGCGCGCACGCAGGCGTCAGGAGGAGCGGGATTACCGCTGGGTCTTTTGGCTGGCCTTTCCGCTGTTTTTGGTGATCACCCTGATTTCCAGGCTCAACCCCTGGCGCAATAAGGTTTTGGGACCGAGGCCGTCGGTTTTCCGCGAAGCCTGGGTTGCGGCCAATTCGTCCCTTCCGTTCGCCTTTATGAATTAGGCGACGCATCGCTCGCCTGGTCGCACCAGGTGAATCCGATGTTCGGGGGCAATCCCCGCGCATCACCCTCGCCGCGCAGGACCCGCGCGGTAATAGTCCTGGGCCAATGATTGGAGAACGTCCTAATGGCTAACGGAAAAAGCCCCTATTCAGGGCTCACAGAAAACGAAGCAAAGGAGTTTCACGGCGTGTTCGTGACCAGCTTCGTCATCTTCACGATTGTCGCGATCGTTGCACACATCCTCGCTTGGATGTGGCGGCCCTGGATACCGGGTCCGGGCGGCTATGCCTCCCTGCAGGACAACGTCGTCGCGATTCTATCTCTCATCTCCTGACACGAAAGGAATTCTACGATGTGGAGAGTTTGGCTGCTTTTCGATCCGCGCAGAACACTGGTGGCTTTGTTCACCTTCCTGTTCGTTCTGGCGCTGATCATTCACTTTATCCTGCTCAGCACGGAACGCTTCAATTGGCTCCAAGGCGCCCCCGAAAGGCGCGCTGCCGTTGCGTCCGACCTGATGCCGACCGTGCCGAGCTTCGACAAGATCGGCTGAGACGGCATTCATCTGCCGGTGGACGGGGCGCCTGCATATGGCGGCGCCTCGTCCAATAAACGTTACGATTGAACGCGCCGTGCATTAGCGCCGAGGATCGACCCAATGGCTATGCTTAGTTTTGAAAAAAAATATCGAGTACGCGGAGGAACGCTGCTGGGGGGCGACCTGTTCGACTTTTGGGTCGGCCCGTTCTACGTCGGCTTCTTTGGAGTGACGGCGTTCATGTTCGCAACGCTCGGCACGGCGCTTATCGTCTATGGCGCCGCGCTCGGGCCGACTTGGAATATCTGGCAAATCAGTATCGCGCCGCCGGATCTGAAATACGGCTTGGCGCTCGCGCCGCTCAAGGAAGGCGGCCTCTGGCAGATCATCACGATCTGCGCCATCGGCGCTTTCGTGTCCTGGGCGCTGCGCGAGGTTGAAATCGCCCGTAAGCTTGGCATGGGCTACCACGTGCCCTTCGCCTTCGGTGTGGCGATCTTTGCCTATGTGACGCTTGTGGTTATCCGGCCTTTGCTGCTCGGCGCCTGGGGACACGGATTTCCCTACGGCATCATCAGCCATTTGGATTGGGTATCCAATGTCGGATACCAATATCTGCACTTCCACTACAATCCGGCGCATATGATCGCCATCACCTTCTTCTTCACGACCACTTTGGCGCTGTCGCTGCATGGTGGTCTCGTTCTCTCGGCGGTCAATCCGGGCAAGGGCGAGGCGGTCAAGACGCCGGACCACGAGAACACGTTCTTCCGCGACACAATCGGCTATTCCATCGGCACGCTCGGCATTCACCGGCTCGGCTTATTCCTGGCGCTCAGCGCGGGATTCTGGAGCGCGGTTTGCATCCTGATCAGCGGACCGTTCTGGACGCGAGGATGGCCCGAATGGTGGAACTGGTGGCTCAGCCTGCCGATCTGGTCTTAACCGCTGGGGGATAAAATGGCGGAATATCAAAATATCTTCACACGCGTCCAGGTGCGGGCTCTGCCCGAAATGGGCACGCCGCGGGCGCCCGGCGACGTCTTCCAGCGCGGTATTGAACCGTTCTTCAACCGCTTGCTGGGCATGATCGGCGACGCGCAAGTCGGGCCGCTTCATCTGGGCGCTCTCGGTCTTGCCTCGTTCATGTGCGGTTTCATCGCGATCGAGATCATCGGGCTCAATATGCTCGCCTCGGTTAACTGGGACCCGATCCAGTTCGTCCGGCAGCTCCCCTGGCTCGCCCTGGAGCCGCCACCTCCGCAATATGGCTTCAAGATATTGCCGCCGCTGAACGAGGGCGGCTGGTGGATCCTGGCGGGCTTTTTCCTCACGGCGTCCATCCTGTTGTGGTGGGCGAAGGTTTACACCAACGCCCGCGCCCTCGGCATGGGAACGCATGTTGCCTGGGCCTTTGCCTCGGCGATTTGGCTGTATCTCGTGCTGGGCTTCATCCGGCCGCTGATGATGGGCAGCTGGAGCGAGGCGGTGCCGTTCGGTATCTTCCCGCATCTCGACTGGACGGCAGCCTTTTCGATCCGTTATGGGAATCTGTTCTACAATCCATTCCACATGCTCTCGATCGCTTTCCTTTATGGCTCGACCCTCCTGTTCGCCATGCATGCCGCGACCATCCTCGCGGTTGGCAATTATGGCGGCGAGCGTGAGATCGAGCAGATCGTCGATCGCGGCACGGCTTCGGAGCGCGCGGCGTTGTTCTGGCGCTGGACGATGGGCTTTAACGCCTCGATGGAGTCCATCCATCGCTGGGCATGGTGGTTCGCGGTGCTGGTCCCGCTGACTGGCGGCATCGGCATCCTGCTCACTGGCACGGTCGTCGACAATTGGTATCTGTGGGGCATCAAGCATGGCTTTGCGCCCTCCTATCCGACGATCTATCCCGACGTCATTGATCCGGCCACGCTGGGTGGAGCAGCACAATGAAGATCGCCCTCAACGTGTCCGCCGCGATTGGAATCGTCTTCGTGCTGTTCATGGCCGTCGGTGTCTTCATCGCCGGTTGGGACCGGCCCCCTTTGGAGACCACGCAAATTGGCTATCGTGGCCTGGGCATGGAACAGGTGACCAATCCGCGCACGACGGGCGCTAGTCTCGCCGTGAACGCGGTGCCCGAGCTGATCGACCCAGCGCCTCCGGGCGGGCGCCCGGCCAATCAGGCTTATCAGAATGTGCAGATTCTCGGCAATTTGAGCGAGGATCAGTTCAATCGCATCATGGTCGCGATCACCGCTTGGGTTTCGCCCGAACAAGGCTGCGGTTACTGTCATAATCTGGAGAATTTGGCGGAGGACGTCCCCAACAAAGTCGTCGCCCGCCGCATGTTCCAGATGACGAAACACGTCAATCAGGACTGGACCACGCATGTGGCCCAGACCGGCGTGACTTGCTACACCTGCCATCGCGGCAAGCCGGTTCCGGAACCGGTCTGGTTTGAGGGACCGGGCAGCGGTCCGTCCAAGGGCATGGCCGGCTATACGTCAGGACAGAACAAACCATCGCTCGCCGCCGGTTTGTCCTCGATGCAGGTCGATCCATTCACCGGTTTGCTCGACCGTCCTGCCGATGTTCGCGTCGTCGGCAAGACTGCGCTGCCCACCGGCCCTGGTCCGTCGATCCAAAAGACCGAGGCGACCTATGCGCTGATGCTGCACATGTCGACCTCGCTCGGCGTGAACTGCACCTACTGCCACAACAGCCGCGCGTTCCTGGCGTGGGATCAGAGCGTTCCGGCGCGTAATCCGGCCTGGCACGGCCTTCGAATGGTGCGCGATTTGAATCGAAACTATGTCGTGCCATTGACGCCGGTCTATGCAAGCAATCGGCTTGGGCCGCGCGGCGACTCTCCGAAGCTGAATTGCGGCACGTGCCATTACGGGCAGCCCAAGCCGCTGGGGGGCGCACAGATGCTCAAGGATTATCCCGAGCTGAACGCCGCAGTGCTTACGCCGGTGCCGGGGGCGGGACCGCCGCCGCCGCCTGCCACGCAATAGAGCAACTGTATCGAGAGCCGCGTGCGAGCGCGGCTCTCGCCAGTGCCCTGCCGCATCGAATGGGCGGGTCAGCGTAAAATCCGCCCTCACTTCAAGCGAATCGTTGTTCTTGCGTGGTGGCAGCCGTTGGCTCCTCGCCCTCGATCAGCGCGCAATACGCCTTAACGCTAGCCTGAATGCCGCGCTCATACGATTCCACATCGGCCTCTCGCCCGGTTTTTTCAAAACTCGCGGCAAGCCCGTAGAGGTGGGAAGCGCCGGCGGTGCCCGCGCTGCTCCTGATCGCATGGAGAGCATCGCGGATCAGCTTTGGGCGCCTCTCACTCACGCCCTGCTTCAGCAAGGCGAGATTGTGGGCGATGTCCCGCCTGAACCCAGGCAGGAAAAAACTCCGCAATTTTTCCTCGCCGAATAGCTGGCGCAGGAATGCGATCCGCTCCACGTCCACGTCCGCCGGACATGGGCGATCAATCCCGCTGCGATCCGTATCCGAGCAGCCCGCAAGGCCAGCCGGCATCGTCATATGCCGGCTGACCGCCTGACGCAGCTGCTGCATCGTAACCGGCTTGCCGAGCACATCCGCCATGCCGGCCTTCAAGCAATGGTCGCGGGTCACGGCGGAGATATCGGCGGTGACGCCAACGACCGGAATGCTGGCCTCGCTTCCCAAGGCGGCTCGGTAGGTCTGGCAAACCTCAATGCCGCTCAATCCCGGCATGTTCACATCCAAGAGGGCAAACTCTATCTCGCCGTCCAACATGTGCTGGAGCGCCTCATCGCCCGTCGCGGCGAGCACGACTGAATGGCCGTCAAGTTCCAGCATCCGGCGGGTAACATCGCGGTTCAAGGCGTTGTCATCGGCAACCAGAATTGCCAGGCGGCGGGCCAGGAACGTAACTGTCGGCGCGTCGGCTGTCAGATGCCGCGCGAGGCGCCAATGCCAGCGAGCGCCGGTCGCAACCAGCGCCGCACGCTCGTTCGCTCCCCTCGCATCCGACGCAGCCATGGCAAGCGGACGCAGGAGGCTTACGGCGCCTTCCCGTGGCCCGAACAGCACAAGCGAGGGTGGGTGTTCAACATTGGTCATCGCGGCGGCGAGGAGTGTTTGCAGGTCAGGCGTGAGCACCTCAGCGTCGGCGACAAAAACAAAATCGGCCAGCGCATCTGGATCAGCCAAAACCCGCCGCAAGCTTTCGGCATCGTGCACAAGCTTGTCGCCGGGCGCTGCTGTAGAAACTTCAGATTCCGTCGGGGCGATCCAAAGGACAGGTGAGGAAGCCGTCGCAACAGCTGCCGGCCTGTCGACCGCTGGTCCGCCGACGTCAATCCAGACCGGCAGCTCCGCCCAGAACAGCGAACCTTTACCGACGGTGCTTTCGCATCCCAAACTGCCGCCGAGCAACTCGGTCAGGGATTTGCACATGGCAAGGCCCAGTCCGACGCCGGGCTCGGCGGACGCATTATGTTCCTGCGCTCGCACGAAGCGATCGAAAATCCTGGATTGCGTCGCGGGCGAGATGCCGCCGCCGGTGTCGCGCACCTCGATGCGCAATCTCGGCCCAAAAGCATCCGATGTCAGTCCGATTTCGAGCGAGACGCTGCCGTGCCTCGTGTATTTCACGGCGTTGGTTGTCAGATTGAGGATGATGGTCTGGATGTGATCGGGGTCGCAGCGGACAAGCTCGGGCAGACCCGTCGTAAAACGGATGCGGAAATCGAGACTCTTCTGCCGCGTCAGCGGTTCGATGATGGCTCGCACTTCGTTCAGCATGTCGAGTAAATCGAACGCACGGTCCCGGCGCTCCGCCGCGCCGCCTTCAACGCGCTGGAACTCCAAAATCGTGTCGACCATCCGCAGCAAACGGCCCGCGGCCAATTCCGTCGACATCGCGCTGAAGCGCTGTTCGGTGGTTGCAGCGGTCATTTTGGAGAGCTGCGCAAGGCCCAAAATTGCGTTCAGCGGCGTCCGCAGCTCGTGGCTCATCATGGACAGGAATTCGGTTTTAGCCGTGCTCGCCGCTTCCGCCTCGCTCATCGCCTTGCGCAGATTCCGGATCAGCTTGGCGACATAGAACGGGATGATGACGATGGCGAGCGCCAGCCCAGCTGTGAACTGCCAGGCGTCCCGCCAATAGGGGGTCAGCGCGGCCATGATGAGGAAGCTGCCGCAGTTCACCGCGATGGCGGCATACATTGCGTTGAGGCCGAAGCGGAAGCCGTTGCCCAGCGTCACCCAGAGATAGACCGGGAAGAATATCGCGGCCGAAATCCCGCCGATCCCCAGCAGCAGGCTCAGTTCCACCGCGTCGGCGACGATCGAGGCGGAGCGCCGTTCAAACCGCCGATGCGGCCATAGCGCCAGATGGATGAGGAAGCCCAAGCCAAGCGCCCAGGCGCCGCACAGCAACGCCGCGATGATTGTTGCGGAGTGGCCCGCAATCTCGCCGGAAGCATAAGAAACGATGGAATAACCGGTGATGACCACACCCACCGCGTAGCGGATGACGATCTGCTCGAATTCAAGCGGCTCAGCCGCCTTGGCCTCGGCAAGCATCCGCTTGATTTTGCCCAGGGCTGGAAGGATGCGCGATTGCCCTGGATACACCAGCTGGCGCGTCACTCGCATGGGATATCAGCGCCTCCAGGACCCGCTTGCCGGGCAGCGGCCACAGAGTGGTCTGGCCTAGGCTCCGCCACGGCAACGGCAACGGCAACTTCTGGAAGGCAAACCCGCACGGTAGTGCCAACGCCTTTTTGGCTTTGGATATCAAGATCACCGCCAAGCAGTTTCATGAAGCCGATCGAGATCGGCAGGCCAAGACCCGTGCCGCCTTGATCTCGGCTGATGAAGGCCGAACTCGAAACCCGCCCGAATTCCGTGACGGCCAGGGCAAGCTCGTTCGCGTCCATCCCGGGCCCATTGTCGTCGATGGTGATAATCAGCCCGCCATCCGACCCTTGCGCCGCTGTAATTGAGATAAGGCCTTCGCGCATGCTGTTACTGGCATTGGTGATGATGTTCAGCAGAACCTGAGTCAGCTTTTGCCGGTCGGAATGGATGGTCAGATCGGGTATGGCTTCGATGTTCAACCCGTTGCGATGCGAGCTGACCTGAAGCATCGTCAGGTGCCCGATTTCGGCAAGGCACTCGCGCAAGGAAAACCGGCTGAGAGTTGGCTCGTGGCGGTTGGCTTCGATTTGAGAAAAATCCAGTATCTCGTTAATCACCGCCAGCAAATGGCTCGCGCTCGACTGCACATCTTGGAGATAGCCCTTATATTTTTCATTGCCGACAGGACCGTGCAACTCGTTGCAGATCATGTCGGTAAATCCAATGATCGCATTGAGCGGCGTTCTGATTTCATGCGTCATGTTGGAAAGAAATGCGCTCTTGGCGCGATTGGCGACCTCCGCCTCGTCCTTTGCGTAACGCAGCGACCGCTCGGTTTCCTTGAGCTGCGAGATTTCGATGCCGGAATAGACGATCAGGTCCTGCTCCGGCCCGCCGCCGTTCACCGGTCTGGGCAGCACCAGGAAGATGTGCTCGCGTTGATCGAGACCCGTCAGGGTAATCTCACGGGCGGCGAGTTGCCCTTCGGCGAAAGCGTTGGTGTCACCGGCCGCCACCTTGCTAGCGAGCAACTGGGTGCCCCACAAGCCCTGGTCGCCGCTGATGCCGAGGAAGTCGAAGCAATATTGATTGGCGAAAACGCATTCCCTGGCCGCGTTCACCGCGAATACCAAAGCTGGGACACTGTCGATGATGCTGGTGAAACGGTGCCGTGTTTGCATGGACAGGTGGCGGGTTTCAAGCAGTTCGCTGCGCAACGACAAGCTTTGCGATTTCAGTGCTTTCTGATGCAGGCTCAGGCGGAGAAGGTTACGGGTGCGGGCCTGAAACTCGAAGGTGTCGAATGGCACCATCAGAAAATCTGTCGCGCCGGCTTGCAGCGCACGATGCCGTTTCTCCGTCTCGGCGTGGCTGGAGACGACAATGACCGGAACTTCCTCAAGATCCGGCCTTTGCCGCAAGGCTTCCAGAAACTCCAGGCCATTCATGCCCGGCATGTTGAAATCCGTGATGATGAGATCGGGCGGTGAGGCTCGGAATGCGGCTAGCGCCTCGCCGGCGGATTGGAAAGTCAGAACTTGCCGGATCTCGGGCAGCCGCATCGCTAAGTGCTCGAGAAAAGTTCGGCTACTTTCGAGGTCATCAACGATAGCAACCGTCGAACTAAAAGCGATCGGCTTTAGGTTTTTTCGATATTTATCTGGAAGACTTCCAATTTTCTGAAGCAAAACTGATATCGCTAACGCTGACAGGATTCCATATGTCTGGAATTTACGGCTATTTTCGTGGAATTTCCAAAACCGATGCTCCGATTGGGCAATTTTGCATGAAGTTAGTGAATCGTAATTTAGCTTGATTTAGCTCAACGACGTTCGCTGCGCCCCGCCCCCACAGCGATAGTTACGTCTGCCTTGTTGTGGTTTGCATAAATACAACCTACTTTAAGTTGCATTCATTAATCCCCGCGAGGCCACATGCGCGTATCCGTCGATGGAGTTGCACACACCTGGCCCGCGTCGGCGCGGATGCATGTGCCGGTTAGCGATCCAGCGCCAGCACGCGTGTGGGACAATCCCGCCGCTGTGCGGCTGCTCACGACGCTGAGCGGTCTCGATCTGATCGAACTCAAGCTTGAAATCGATATCGACCTTGCCGCCATCTGGTGCTTTCAGCAGCATGTGGCGGGCGCTAGCTTCGCCCCGCGGCTGTTGCGCGACATCCGCTGCGTGCAGCGCGCGCTGCAGGACTTTCACCGTGACGAGCCAGCGGACGCGGCCAAGCTTGCCAAATTCCTGATCTGGGCGTCGGGCCTCGACGGCATCTTCAATCTGGGCGGCGAATTGCGCTATTTCGAGCGGTTGGTCCGGCAACAAGACCATGAACGGATGCGGGCCTATGCCCTGAGCTGCGTCGATGTCTGCTTCGCCAATTATAGCGGTCTGCACGCTCCGATGATTGTCGGCGCGCTGGTGGCGGGCGACGCGCTCGGCGGCGGCATGGAGTCCGCTTTGTCCTGCGACTTCATCCTCGCCGAAGAGCAAGCCAAATTCGGACTTCCGGAAATGCTTTACGGCCTCTTCCCCGGCATGGGCGCGTATTCGTTTCTCATGCGGCGGGTGGGGCAGGCAAAGGCCGAGACACTGATCCTGGGCGGCGAGTTGCGCAGCGCGGGCGATTTGCACGCGATGGAGCTGGTCGAACGCGTTGTGCCGCGCGGGGCGGGGCGCGCGGAAATGAACCGGCATCTGGCAAAGACCCTTCGCCGCTTCAATGCCGCGCGCGCGATCTACAATGCGCGCCGGCGCTGTTTTCCGATCAGTTTCCAGGAATTGGCGGACATTGCTGAGGAATGGGTCTCGATCGCCATGCGCCTGACCGATTACGATCTGCGAAAGATGAACAAGCTGGCGGCGGCGCAAAGCGGGCGTCTGCGTGCGGCCGGCGTGAACATGCGGCAGATCGACGGCGTCTGAGTGGTGTTGCCTTTATCGGGTCGTCCCGGAAAGCGCGAAGCGCTTATCCGGGATCCACTCGCCCATCATCGAAGTTGGCGGATGCAATGGGGCCCCGGCTCCGGCGGCCGGGGGGACATCCGAGATGACTAAGCTCTACCTGAACGCCGCGAGGGCGGCGCGCGCGACCTGATCGCCCCATTCCTGCACAAAATGCCCAGCGTCCACGATCTCGAAAGGCGGCGGACAGCCGTGGATCAGCCGCGCCATCGCCCGCATCACCGGCGGTCCAAGCACCGGGTCCTGCATCCCAATCGCCATGAAGCTCTCGCCCCGCCAGTCGTTCCGCCACCAATCGCGCGCGCGGCGCGACAGCGCGGCTCCGTCCGCATCAGGGTGATCCGGAACCAAATTTGGGAAGCGGCGCACGCCAGCCTTGTAGCGCGCATCGGGGAACGGCGCGGCATAAGCCGCCGCCTCGGCGTCGGTGAGCACCGGCGTCGACCGTTTCATCAACCCTGCGATATCGAGGTTGGGCGAGCGGTTATTGAACGCGCGCCAGGCGAGAAATCCCTCACCGAGCAGCACATCGCCCGTTCCCAACGCGGTATTCATGATGATGAGGCGCTCGAAACGGCCGGGCATATCCATTGGCAAGGTCAGTCCCAGCAGCCCGCCCCAATCCTGGCAGACGAGCGTAATCCGCTTGAGATCGAGACTTTCGATAAAGCCGACCAGCGCATTGCGATGCGTCGTGAAGGAGTAGAAGTTGTCGTCCTCCGGCTTGTCGGAGCGTCCAAAGCCGATGAGGTCAGGCGCGACAACCCGGCCGCCTGACTCCACGAAAGCCGGGATCATCTTGCGATACAGATAGCTCCATGTCGGCTGGCCATGCAGGCAGAGGAACACCGGCCCCTCGCCGCCCGGCCCCTCGTCAAGATAATGCATTCGTAAGTCGCCGAGGCCACCCGCGGAGATTGGCAGATAATGCGGCTCAAACGCAAATCCGGGCAGGCCGGTGAAGCGTTCGTCAGCGGTGCGCAGCACCGTCATGGGCTTCTCCAATTAATTGGCCCGCGCCGAGATCAGCTCTTCGACGTCACGCAGCCGATCCTTGCCAAAGAACATTTCGTCGCCGACGAAGAACGTCGGAATGCCGAAGGCGCCGCGCTCGACGGCCCGGTCGGTGTTTTCGCGAAGGGCGGTTTTGACATCGTCTTCCTGCGCGCGGGCGATGAGCCGCTCCGCGTCGAAACCGCTCTCCAGCAGCGCCGCGCGGACAATGTCCGGATCGTCCATCTTTTTCGGCTCCTCCCACATGTGATGGAAAGCCGCCTCGACATAGGCGGGCAATTCTCCATCCATGTCGGCGGCTGTGGCAATGCGCATCATGAGGACGGAATTGACCGGAAAATGCGGGTTCATCCGGAAGGTCGTTATCATGTGGCGCTTTGCGAAGCGGCGCGTTTCAAGATTCTCATATTCGAGCTTGTTGCGGATATCGGCGAATTGCACCATTGGCGCCTTGTTGCCGGTGCTCTTGAAGATGCCGCCGAGCAGCACCGGCCGGTAGACCAAGGACGCGCTGGTGCGCGCCGCGATCTCCGGGATCACCTTGTGAGCGAAATAGGCGTTCGGACTGGCGAAATCGAACAGAAATTCAACCTGCATCACCACGTCTCCCCATAGGGTCTGAGATCAAGCTCGAACGTCCAGGCGTCGCGGCTCTGATTGTGCATAGACCAATAGGCCTCAGCGACCGAGGCAGGGTTCATCAGCGCGTCGGGCGGCAGGGCCTGAAGCGCCGCATCGCCGCCGCGCGCCTTGATGCGCTCGCGCACGAAGGCTGTGTCGACCCCCGCGTCGATGATCAGATGCGCCACATGAATGCCTTTGGGACCAAGTTCCCGGGCCATGCTTTGCGCTAGCATTCTCAGCCCAGCCTTGCCGCTGGCGAACGCCGCATATCCGTCGCCGCCGCGCACGCTGGCCGTGGCGCCGGTGAAGAAGATCGAGCCCGTGCCGCGCGGCAGCATCAGGCGCGCGGCTTCGCGGCCGGTGAGAAAACCGCCATAGCAGGTCATTTCCCAGACCTTGCGGAAGACGCGCTCCGTCGTCTCCAAAATGGGAAAATTCACATTGCCGCCAATATTAAAGATGACCGCCTCAAGCGGCGCATGGGCGTCCGCCTCGGCGAGAAAGGCGGTGACATCCTCCTCCTTGCGCGCATCCATGCCGCGCGCCACACACGCGCCGCCATCCGCTTCGATGGCCTGCTTGAGCGGCAGGAGCTTGTCGGCGGTGCGGCGGCCGGCGAAGATCGTATAGCCCTCGGCGGCAAAGCGCTTGGCGATGGCCGCGCCGATGTAGTCGCCAGCTCCGACCAGCGCCACGGTCGCATTTCGCCGCTCCTTCGGGTCCGGCATGACAGAAACTCCTTCAAGGACAGTCGCCGCGATCAAATCTCCAGCCACTCGCTGCGAACCTTCGAATTGGCATCGAGTTCGGCGGGCGTGCCTTCAAATACGACCCGGCCGTGCCCCATCACATAAACCCGGCTCGACACTTTCATCGCGATGGTCAGCTTTTGCTCGACCAGCAGGATCGACACGCCGCGCTTGACGATCTCGTGCAGCAAACCCGCCACGCGCTGCGTCATCTGCGGGGACAGCCCCTCGGTCGGCTCGTCGATCATGATGAAATCGGGGTCGCCCATCAATGTGCGGCAGACGGTGAGCATCTGCTGCTCGCCGCCGGACAGCACCGAGGCGTCGACATCGGCGCGCTCGCGCAAGTTTGAGAACAGCGCGAACATGTCCTCCATGCACCAGCGGCCGGTCGCCGCCTTCTGCCCGGGCTTGATGCCGAGAACGAGGTTCTGCCGCGTCGTCAGCCCGGCGAAAATATTCCGGTTCTCCGGCACATAGCCGATGCCGAGCCGGGCGATGTCGTAGGATTTCCGCCCGGCGATTTCCTCGCCCTTGAACCGGATCGATCCCTTGGGCGGCACCTCGCCGATGATCGCCTTGCAGGTGGTGGAGCGCCCGACGCCGTTGCGGCCGAGCAGCGCCACGATCTCGCCCGCGCCAATGTGCAGATTGACGCCGCGCAGGATATGGCTCTTCCCGTAAAAGGCATGCATGTCGCGGACGTCTAACATCAATGCGCCGCCTCCAGCGCGGCCCCGAGATAGGCTTCCTGCACCTTCGGATTGGCGCGCACGGCGTCGGGCCGGTCGCTGGCAATGATCTCGCCGTAAACCAGCACCGAAATCCGGTCGGCCAGATTGAACACCACGCCCATATCGTGCTCCACCATGATCAGCGTCTTGCCCTCGGTGACCTGCCGGATCAGATCGACCATATAGTCAGCTTCGGAATGGCTCATCCCGGCGGTCGGCTCGTCCAGCATGATGACGTTCGCGCCGCCCGCTATGGTGATGCCGATCTCCAAGGCCCGCTGTTCGGCATAGCTGAGCACGCCCGCCGGCAGATCGCGGCGCGCCGACAGATTGATCCGCTCAAGGATGCCGTCGGCCGCTTCGTTCAGCTCGCTCTGCCCGCTGACCATGTGCCAGAAGGAATAGCGGTAGCCCATCGGCCAGAGCAGCGCGCAGCGGACATTTTCGAAGACGCTCATCTTGGGGAAGATGTTGGTGATCTGGAAGCTGCGGCTCAGGCCGCGCCGGTTGATCTCATAGGGCGGCCGGCCCTGGATTTCCTCGCCATGCAGCTTGATGGTGCCGCTTGTCGGAGCAAAGCGGCCGGTGATGAGGTTGAACAGCGTGGATTTGCCCGCGCCGTTCGGGCCTATGATGGCGTGGCGCTCGCGCGGCGCAATGCTGAGGTCAACGCCGCGAATGATCTGCGCCTTGCCGAAACTCTTATGCACATCCGTAAGCGCGATCGCCGGCACGCTCATGGCTTGCCTCCCCTGCGGACCGCGTTCGGCGTGTTCGCTTCGTCCCAGGCGGCCTTTACCTCCGGGGCGAGGCGCTTAACCAGGGCAAATCCGATCAGCGCCGCGCCGCCCGTCAGCAGCCAAGGCCAAACCGTGTGGCTGTCGAAGGTCTGGCCGAACAGTCTCATCGCATGATCGCCGACGGCGGCATGGCGGACGTGGAACATGATCTCCAAAAAACATGCGGCGGCGAGAATGCCGATGCCGCCGGCCAGCAGCATTTTCAGATAGGGGATCACGAGCACGCCGAGCTTGCCCTCGCGCCAGGCGGTGTGATGCATGGCGAGAAGGCCGGTCAGGCCAAAGGGAAAAAACATCACGGTGGCAAGAAACAGCACGCCGACATAGAGCTGCCAAATCTCGGTTTGCAGGCTGAGCACCGATTGCAACAAAGTGAACACGATCGCGCCGATAATGGGGCCGATGAAGAAGCCCACCCCGCCGAGGAACGTCACGAGCAGGATGGCGCCGGACGTTTGGAGATTGAGATTTTCCGCGGTCAGGATCTCAAAATTCACGGCGAACAGAGCGCCCGCGATCCCGGCGAAAAATCCGGCCGCGCAGAATGAGATCAGGCGCACATAGCGCTGCGAATAGCCCAGGAATTCGGCGCGCTCCTCATTGTCGCGCACGGCGTTGGCGATGCGCCCGGCGGGGGTGCGGGTGAACAGGTACATCGCCAGAGCGGCGAGAAAGGTCCAGACGGCGATAAGATAATAGACCTCGGTCTGCGAGGCGAAGTTGACGCCGAAGAATTCAGGCACCTTGGTGCGATCCGCCTTGACGCCCTCCTCGCCGCCGAAGAAGGCGACGATGATGATCGAGCAGGCGGCGACCAGTTCCCCCACACCCAGCGAAATCATCGCAAAGACCGTACCGGCCCGCCGCGTCGAAAACGCGCCGATGATGATGGCGAACAGGAGACCGAAAAAGCCGCCGAACAGCGGCAGGAACGGCAACGGGATCGGCAGGCTTTTCATCAGATGCACGCAGAAAAATCCGCCGAGGCCCATATAGACCGCGTGCCCGAAGGAGAGCATGCCGCCCTGGCCGAGCAGCATGTTGTAGCTGAGCGCGAAAACGATGGTGATCGCCATCTGGTTCATGATGGTGATCGTCGAGCTGGACCGGAAAATGAAAGGCATGGCGAGCAGCAGGACGAGCGCCACGATCCATGGCAGCATGACCCGCCATTGTCCGGCGGATGCGATGGTCCGCGCTTGCCCCTCCGTGGTTCTCGCGATCGTCATACTTCGCGCTTTCCAAACAAGCCTTGCGGGCGGATGGCGAGGATGAGGACCATGACCAGATAGGGCAGGATTGGCCCGATCTGGGGCAGAGTCAGCGTCCATAGGTCACGAAACAAATCCTCGCTCAGCCTTGCCGGGCGTTCAAAGCCAAGGCCGGTGAGAATGTCGGCAAAGCGCAAATTGAACGAGGCCGCGAAGGTTTGCAGCCAGCCGATCAGCAAGGAGGCAACGAGCGCGCCCCATAGCGAGCCGAGCCCGCCGACCACTATGGTCACGAAGACGATCGAGCCGAGCAGGAACGCCATGCCGGGAAAGGTGCCGAGCGCGGGACCGGCGATCACCCCGGCAAGCCCGGCAAGCCCCGTACCGACGCCGAACACACCCATGAAGACCAGCGGCACGTTGTGGCCCAGATTCTGAACCGTTTCCGGATGCGTCAGCGCCGCCTGAATAACAAGGCCGACACGTGTGCGCGTGAGGACGTAGAGCAGCACGAGAAAGATGCCGACCGCCACGAAGATCATGAAAACCTTATAGGCGGGGAAGGCGTAGCCCGAGAGATTGAACAGCGCGAAGTGAAGGCTTTCCGGCTCCTGAAAGGCCTTCTGGTCGCGTCCCCAGACGAATTGAACGAACTCCTCGATGAGCAGCGCAAGCCCGAAGGTGAAGATCAGCTCAGGCACATGCCCATATTTATGCACCCGCCTGAGGCCGTAGCGCTCGACCAGCGCGCCGGCGACGCCGACAATGATCGGCGCGATGATCAGCCCCGGCCAGAAGCCCACCGACTGACTGATCTGATAGGCGAAATACGCACCCAGCATGTAGAAGCTGGCATGGGCGAAATTCAGCACGCCCATCATCGAGAAAATCAGCGTGAGCCCGCTCGACAGCATAAAAAGCAGCAGGCCCATGACGAGGCCGTCGAAGAGGGTGATGGCGATCAGTTCCATGGTCCACCTCGCTCGCAAGGACTGCTGCCGCCCGTTACCGAATGGCTGGCGCCGGCTGAAGGCGCCTCAGCGACCGGCAGCCTTGGCGGCGCGCCGGATCGCTGAGTTGTCGAAGACCGCTTAGCTCGCGGGCCGCTCCATCTTGCAGGTCGTCGGTATGCTGGCCGAAGCGTTCTTCACCGTGGTTTCAACCAACAACCCGAAGCCGGAATTGTCCAGATCGTGGACGATCTTCTCATCGGTGTGAACGTTGATATGCACGTCCTGAATCGCCTGATGATCCTCGCTGCGCATCTTCAGCTTGCCGCCGAACACGGCGTCGATTTCCAAACCTTCCATCGCTTTCGCAACAGCGACAGCGTCGGTCGAGCCGGCCTTCTCCAGCGCCGTCTTCAGCAGCAGGATGGTATTGGCGATTCGAGGCTGCGCAACGTCGAAATTGGGGTTTTTGGCTTTGAATGCCTTGACATAGGCGGACGCATCGGCGGAAGGCGGCGGATTGCCCTGCCCTTCGCCGACAAGCCGAATCACATTCTTGCCAGCCGCGCCGAAGGTCTTGGTGATGCCGTTTGACCCCGCATAATAGGTGTAGATCGGCCCCTTATAGCCGGCGTCGATGATGGCTTTGCCGAGCCCGACCATGTCCGAACCCCAATTGCCGGTGATGATGGCATTGGCGCCCGAGCTGATGATCTTGCGGGCATAGGGCGTGAAGTCCTTCACCTTGCCGATCGGGTGAAGCTCGTTACCGACGATTTCGACATCGGGGCGCTTCTTGGCCAGATCGCGCACCGCGCCGTCGGCGACCGCCTTGCCGAAGGAATAATCCTGGCCGATCACATAGACCTTGGTGATCGCCTTATTCTTGGCCATCACATCGGTCAGCGCGTCCATCTTGATGTCGGCATTCGCGTCGATGCGGAAATGCCAGAAATTGCAGTTCTCATTGGTGAGCGCCGGATCGACGGCGGAATAGTTGAGATAGATGACGCGCTTATCGGGATTGCGCTCATTGTGCTTTTTGACCGCGTCGGTCAATGCGTTCGCGACGCCAGAGCTGTTGCCCTGGACGACGACGCGCACGCCCTGATCAATCGCCACCTGCAACTGGATCAAGGTTTCCTTCGGGCTGACCTGATTGTCGAAAGGGACCATCTCGAACATACGGCCCCCGAGCACGCCGCCCTTTTCGTTCACCAGGCGGTCGGCGGCGAATTTGAACTCCGCCAGACCGTTTTCGCCGGTTGTCGCGAAGGGGCCGGAAAGCGGGTCGATGAAGCCGATTTTGATAGGGTCGGCGGCATTGGCGGAGATGGCGATGAGCGGCAGGAACAGCGATCCAGCCGCCAGACTCCGCAGAGCGTGGCGCAATGACATGTCTCTCTCCCTAGCGCCGGGTGATGCCCCCGGCTTAATTTTTTCCTACATCCTTAGTTGAACGAAGCTGGACGCGAAAATCAAGCTTTACCTTTAGGTCAGGCCATATCCGCACCCGGTCATCGCATAGAAGCGCGGCGAGGCTAGGAATGGAGCGCCAGAGACAGTTAAACTCATGTCTCGGCGCGGCGCGCGAATGCAAGGATCGAGACGCAAAGCCGTTGCCGAGGCGCCAAATGCCAGGGAGGCCCGCCATGGATGCGAAGACACTGCCGTTCGACACCGATACGATGCTGGCGGGCCTCAAGCGCTGGGTGGAATGCGAAAGCCCGACCTATGATCCGGCGGCGGTCAGCCGCATGGTCGCGCTGGCGGCCGCCGATTTACTGGCCATGGGCGCGAGCGTGGAACAGATTCCGGGGCCGCCCGGTCTCGGCGACTGCGCGAAAGCGGCCTTTCCGCATGACCGCTTGGGCGAGCCGGGCATTCTCATCATGGCGCATATGGACACCGTGCACCCGGTCGGCACGCTGGAAAAGCTCCCATTCCGCCGCGAGGGCGGGCGCTGCTACGGCCCCGGCATTCTCGACATGAAAGGTGGAACCTTTGCGGCGGCGCAAGCGGCGCACGCACTTCGGCAGGCCGGCGCGGCAACGCCCCTGCCCGTCCATATGCTGCTCACCTGCGACGAGGAAATCGGCAGTCCCGGCACGCGCGACATGATCCTCGCCGAAGCGCGGCGGCATAAATACATCCTCGTGCCGGAGCCCGCGCATGACGGCAACGGGGTGACGACCGGCCGCTATGCGATCGCCCGCTTCAAGCTCACGGCCACGGGGCGGGCGAGCCATGCCGGTGCGCGGCTCAAGGATGGGCGCTCGGCGATCCGCGAGATGGCCAAGCAAATCCTCGCCATCGAGGCGATGACCACGGACGACTGCACCTTCAGCGTCGGCGTGGTGAATGGCGGTCAATGGGTGAACTGCGTGCCGACCGAATGTCGCGCCGAAGCGCTGAGCATGGCCAAGCGCCAGGGCGATCTCGACGCCGGGATCGAACGGATGCGCGCCCTCAGCCATGCCGATGCGGACGGCGTCGGCTTTCGCGTCGATCTCAGCGTGGTGCGGCCGGTCTGGGAGCCGGATGCGGCCACAATGCAGCTTTATCAGACCGCGCGCACGGTGGCCGCCTCGCTCGGCATGGATTTATCGCATGGCAGCACGGGCGGCGGGTCGGACGGCAACTTCACCGGCGCGGCAGGCATTCCGACACTCGACGGCCTCGGCCTGCGCGGCGCGGGGCTGCACACGCTGCACGAACATATCGAAGTGGACAGCTTGCCGGAGAGGGCGCGGCTGATGGCTGGGCTGCTGATGGCGCTTAAGTGAGGCGCGCGTCGATAAGCGCGAAGGCCTAAGCTGGATCACATCAGTTGGAGATATTCGGCCGGCTAAGGCAATCATTTCAACAGAAGCATGGAATTAAGCTCTCCCGCATTGTCGTCCCGGAAACCGCGAAGCGGTTATCCGGGATCCACTCGCATGTCATCGAAGTTGGCGGATGCGATTAGGCCCCGGCTCTGCCGGCCGGGGCGACATTTCGAAATTTGTTTCCATCTCGATTGATCCCCCGCTAAAGCGAGGCGGGCATACGGTCCAGCGGAATCAACTTATAGGCGACGACCGCGTAAACGGCGGCGAAGACGATCGCGGAGATCAGCGTCGCGGCGATGGCCTTGCGCCAAAGATGGGGCGCGACCGGCGCGCTGTCGGCCATGCCAGGCTCAATGGTGTTGTCGTCAGCAGCGGTCCGCACGCCGATAGGAAGCATCACGAAAAAGGCGAGCCACCAGCAAATGAAATAGACGCCGAGCGCGATGGGCAGGCTCATGACGCCTGTCCTAAGCCTGTTCCAGCTCGACAAGCGTGCCGCAGAAATCCTTCGGATGCAGGAATAGCACTGGCTTGCCATGTGCACCGATCTTGGGTTCGCCGTCGCCCAGAATGCGCGCGCCCTTTTCGATCAGCGAGCGGGAGACTGCATGAATGTCGTCCACCTCGTAGCAAATGTGGTGGATGCCGCCATTGGGGTTGCGCTCCAGGAATTTGGCGATGGGCGAGTCCTCGCCGAGCGGCTCCAAAAGCTCGATCTTGGTGTTCGGCAGCTCGATGAAGACGGTCGTCACGCCGTGATCGGGCTGCGGCACGGCATCGGACAGCGTTGCGCCGAGCATCGTCCGGTATGTCGCGGCGGCGGCCTCAATATCCGGCACGGCAATCGCGACATGGTTCAAACGTCCGATCATGGCGGCTCCTCCCGTCGACATGCGCTTTCAACCGATTAAACAACGGAAACCATCACGGTGCATATGGGCTTCTTGCCCCAGGCGGCGTTGATGGCGGCGCGCACCGATTTGCGCACCGCCTCGCCGACCAAGTCGGGGCTTTTGCGGCGCGCGCGCGGAATGCTCACGAAGGCGCCAACGGCGGCCTTTTCGGCGATGTGCTCGAAACTTTCGCCATCCGCATCAAGGCGCGGCACGCCGACAAGCGAGACTTGCGGATCGGCGGCCAGCTCTCCGGCCTGCGTCATTGTCACCGAAACCACCACGCTCCCCACGATTCGCAGCTTGCGGCGCTCGCGGATCGAATCCTCATCGCCTGGAATGAGGATATCGCCATCGCGGTAGATGCGCCCCACCGGCGCCTCGCCGATGATCTCCGGCTCGCCCGGCAGCAACCGGACCAGCATTCCGTTGCGAACGGCGCTGACGGCTCCGACGCCACGCGAGCGGGCAAAGTTGACATGCGCTTCCAGATGGCGTGGCTCGCCATGCATGGGGATCAAGGTTTTCGGGCGGACCCAATCGTAAAGCTGGGCAACTTCGCCCTGGCGCGGATGACCGGAGGCGTGAATGGGTCCCCCCGCCCATTCGGTCATCACCGCAACGCCCATGTCGGCCAGCTTGTTCTGAATGCGGATGATGGCGTTCTCATTGCCGGGAATGGGTCTGGCCGAGAAGATGACGAGATCGCCCCGCGTGAGCGTGACCTGCGGATGCTGGTTCTCGGCGACACGGGCGAGCGCCGCGCGCGGCTCGCCTTGGCTGCCGGTGAGCAGCGCCACGACGGTTTCGGGCGGGAGATGGCCGTAATCTTCCTCGTTCAGCGTTTTCACGCGCTCGGGCCAAAGGCCGGTTTCGCGAGCCAGATCGACGATGCGGTGCATAGACCGTCCGACCAGCACCAGATGCCGGTCCGCCGCCTCGGCCGCTTTTGCTATGTTGAGCAGCCGCGCAACACTGGAGGCAAAGCTGGTGATGGCAACGCGCCCGCGCGCCCTTTTGATGATCTGGGTGAGTGAAACCGCGACGTCGCCTTCCGAGACCGTTTGGCCGTCACTTAGGATATTGGTGCTGTCGCAGACCAGCACGTCGACGCCTTCCTCGCCCAAACGCCGGAGCTTGCGCTCATCCGTCGGCGCGCCAAGACCAGGGTCGGGATCGAGCTTCCAATCCGCCGAATGCAGTACGGTGCCGAGCCCGGTACGGATGGCGACGGCGCTGGTTTCCGGTATGGAGTGCGCCATATTGATCAGCTCAAGATCGAATGGCCCGATGGTCAGCCGTCCGCCAAGTGGGACTTCATGCAAGGGCACATCGTTCCGCCAGGGCATTTCGTCGAGTTTCTCCTTCAACATCGCCATGGTGAAGCGCGTGCCGTAGACGGGCGCGCCGAGACGCGGCCACATCTCGGCGACCGCGCCGAAATGGTCCTCATGGGCGTGGGTGAGGAGGATGCCGAGGAGATTGCTGCGCTCCGCTTCGATGAAGCGGAGGTCGGGGAGAACGACATCCACCCCCGGCTCGCGCTCGTCCGGAAAGGTGATGCCGAGATCGACCATCAGCCATTTGCGGCGGCGGGCTTGGCCAAGGCCATAGAGATAGACATTCATGCCGATCTCGCCCACACCGCCGAGAGGGAGAAAGACCAGCTCGTTTTCGTTCGTTCTCGGCCCCATGCGCGTTACGCTCCAGCGCCGATTGCGACGTCACCGGCGGTGATACGGCGTTCGCACCCGCCTTCCAAGCCCAAACGCAACGCACCTGCCTCGTCGATGCCCAAAAACGCGCCGCTGACCAGATCGCTGCCCAGCCGGACGGAAATCGGCCCGCCGAGCGGCTTGGCGCCTTCGAGCCAGGCTTGGCGGATGTCCTCGAAATTCTGGCCGTCGCGCCAGCGGGCGATCCATTCGGCCGTGGTCCAGACAAGCGCCGCAAGGGCTTGGGCGGGGGTAGCGTCAATACCGGCTGCCGCGAGCGAGGCAACCGCCCGGCCGAGGCCCTCCGGGGCATGAGTAAGGTTAAGTCCCGTGCCGATGACGATCGCGGGTGCATCGCTGTGCGGGCTGGTGGAGCTTTCGAGCAGAATGCCGCCGAGCTTAGCGCCGTCTAACAGGATGTCGTTTGGCCATTTCAGCCGCAATGCCGGACTGACGCCGGAGCCAGCCGCCAGCGCGCCGACGGCGTCATGCGCGGCGACGCCGGCCAGAAGCGAGAGTTGCAACGCCGTCGCGAGCGGCACGCGCGGACGGATCAGGAGGCTTGCGTGCAAATTGCCGGGCGGCGATGTCCATCCCCGTCCCGAGCGGCCTCGGCCCGCCTGTTGAGCGGCTGCCCAAATCCAGACGCCGCTTTCCTCGCCCTGGCTCGCCAGCCTTAGCGCTTCGGCATTGGTGGAGTCGATGCTGTCATGAAAAACCAGCCGGTAGCCGGTTGGAAGATCAAACCCGCCTTGCTGCATGAGCGCGCCTAGAACAGGGACCTGGCGGCGGCCGCGGCGGCCGTGACCAGGACGTTGAGAGGAATGAAGAGAAAGAGGGTAATGATGCCCGTCACCGCCAGCACGAAGCGAAGCTTGCCGGTCATGGGTTCGAACTCCTCCGCTGGCTCCTGAAAATACATTTTGGAGATGATCGCCAGATAATAGAACGTGCTGACCACGGATGTTACCACGCCTAGGACCGCGAGCCAGAACAGTCCCGCCTCGATCGCCGCCGAGAAAACGAAGAATTTGGCAAAGAAGCCAGCGAGCGGCGGGATTCCCGCCATGGAGAACAGCAGCATGGCCAGCATGAACGCCAGCAGCGGCTTGCGGCGCGACAGGCCGGACAGCTCCGCGATGTCCTCCACATGGCCGGCCTTATGGCGCATGGCCAGGATGCAAGCGAAGGTGCCGAGCGTCATGACGACATAGATCGCCAAATAGATCATGATGCCCTGAATGCCCTCTTGCGTCCGCGTCGCGAGGCCAACCAGCGCATAGCCGACATGGCCGATGGACGAGTAGGCCATCAGCCGCTTGATATTGGTTTGGCCAATGGCGGCGAAGGCGCCCAGCAGCATCGAGCCGACGGAAATTGCGACGACGATCTGCTTCCAATCGGCCGACACCGCCGGGAATGCGTCCTGCACGAGGCGGATCAGCATGGCAAAGGCGGCCACTTTCGGCGCTGCCGCCAGGAAGGCCGTGACCGGTGTCGGCGCGCCTTGATAGACGTCGGGCGTCCACATGTGGAAGGGCACGGCGGAGAGCTTGAAGGCAACGCCCGCCAGGATGAAGACGAGGCCGAAGACGAGGCCGATCGAGCTTCCCGAGCCTTGCAGGACGCTCGCGATGCCGGCAAAGCTCACCGAACCGGTGAAGCCGTAGACGAGCGAGCAGCCGTAAAGCAGCAAGCCGGAAGACAGCGCGCCGAGCACGAAATATTTCAGTCCCGCTTCGGCGGAATAGACCGAGTCGCGCCGGAACGCGGCCATGACGTAGAGCGCCAGGCTTTGCAGCTCCAGCGCCATATAGAGCGAGATGAGATTGTTGGCCGATGTCATCAGCATCATGCCCACAGTCGCGAGCAGCGCGATGACCGGATACTCGAATTTAAGGATTTTGGCGTCGCGCAAATAATCGAAAGACAAGATCAGCGCGAAGCCGGAGCCGGCGAGGATCAGCAGCTTCATGAAGCGGGCGAAATCGTCGACAATCACCGCCCCTTCGAAAAGCTGGGCGGTGCCGGGTTCCTGCATGAAAACGAGCGCGCCGGTCGCGATCAGGATGAGGATCGCCAGCCAGCCGGGAATCTCGTTTTCCTTCTCGCCGCCGAACACGCCGTACATCAGCAGCAGCATCGCGGCGACGGCGAGGAAAATCTCCGGGAAGATCGGCGCGTAGTCCTGCAGAGCCGGCAACGGCATCATTTTTCCTTCGCAGCGGCAAATTTCGGCAATTGGGCCGCCGCCAGATTCTTATTGTAGTCGGCGATCAGCTTTTGGACCGAAACGGCCGTCACGTCCATGACAGGCTTGGGATAGACGCCGAAAAAGATGGTGAGCGCGACCAGCGGCGCCAGAATCGCGGCCTCACGCGGCGTTAGGTCCAGAATACCCGAAAGGCTGGGCTTTTCCAGCTTGCCGAAGATCACCCGGCGGTACAGCCAAAGCGCGTAAGCGGCGGAGAGGATAATCCCGGTCGTTGCAAATAGGGCGACCCAACTGTTGACCTTGAACGCGCCGGTGAGCGTCAGGAATTCCCCGACGAAGCCGCTCGTCCCCGGCAGGCCGGCATTGGCCATGGTGAAAACCATGAAGCAGCCGGCGTAAAGCGGCATCCGGTCGGCCAGCCCTCCATACGCCGCGATCTCGCGCGTGTGCATCCGGTCGTAGATGACGCCGACGCAGAGGAACAGCGCGCCGGAGACAATGCCGTGGCTGAGCATCTGGAAGATGCCGCCTTGCACGCCCTGCGTGGTCAGCGTGAAGACACCCATCGTCACAAAGCCCATATGGGCGACGGAGGAATAGGCGATGAGCTTTTTGATGTCTTCTTGAGCGAATGCGACCATCGACGTGTAGATGATGGCGACGACGCTCAGGGCGAAGATGAACGGGGCAAGGTCGGCAGAGGCGAGCGGAAACATCGGGATCGAGAAACGCAGGAAGCCATAGCCGCCCATTTTCAAAAGCACGCCGGCGAGGATCACCGACCCCGCCGTCGGCGCCTCGACATGGGCGTCGGGCAGCCAAGTGTGGACCGGCCACATCGGCATTTTGACGGCGAAGGAGGCAAAGAATGCGATCCAAAGCCAGAGCTGCATCTCGGCCGGGAAGTTGAAGGCGAGCAGCGTCGGGATATCGGTGGTGCCCGCCTGCCAGTACATCGCCATGATGGCCAGCAGCATGAGGACCGAGCCGAGCAGCGTATAGAGGAAGAATTTGAAGCTGGCATAGACGCGCCGCTTGCCACCCCAGACGCCGATGATCAGGAACATCGGGATCAGGCCGCCCTCGAAGAACAGGTAGAAGACGACGAGATCGAGCGCGCAGAACACGCCGATCATCAGCGTCTCAAGCACGAGGAAAGCAATCATATACTCCTTCACGCGCGTCTCGACCGAGGTCCAGCTCGCCAGGATGCAGAGTGGCATCAGAAAGGTCGTGAGGATGACGAACAGCATCGAAATGCCGTCGACGCCAAGGTGGTAGGTGATTGCCCCACCGATCCAATCGCGCTTTTCAACGAATTGAAAGGCGGCGGTCGAGGCATCGAAATCACGCCAGATCAGCAGCGAAACAACGAAGGTCACAATCGTCGTCCACAGCGCGATGTAGCGAGCGTTGCGCACGGCCGCGCCGTCATCGCCGCGCAGGATGAGGATGAACAGCGCGCCCGCGAGCGGCAGGAAGATGACGGTGGAAAGGATCGGCCATCCGGTCATGGGATCGAGAACCCTTTCGAGAACTGCGCCCAGTAGACATAGGCGAAATAGGACACCATCAGCGCGATGCCGATCAGCATGACGAAGGCGTAGTGATAGACGAAGCCGGTTTGAAGGCGCACGACGCGGTTGGTGATGTCGATGACCCGGGCGGAGATCCCGTCCGGTCCAAGCCCGTCGATGATGCGTCCGTCGCCGGTTTTCCAGAGCACGCGCGACAGCCATTTGAACGGCCGCACGAAGATCCAGTCATACAGCTCGTCAATGTACCATTTGTTGTAAAGGAAGGCGTGGATGGGCTTGAAGGCGCGCATCATGAAGGCTGGGGTCGAGGGGACCGCGATATAGGAAAACCAAGCGACCCCGAACCCCGCCGCCATCATCATCGTCGGCATCCAAACGACCCAGGCGGGGCTGTGATGGGCCTCCTCAAGAATGTGATTGGCGGGCGAGGTGAACAGCGAGCCTCGCCAAAAGGACGCATATTGCTCGCCGATGAAGAACTCCTTGGTGAAGTAGCCCGCGAGAAGCGCGCCGGTGGCGAGAATGCAGAGCGGGACCAGCATCACCCAGGGTGATTCATGCACATGCTTGGCCGTCTCCTCGTCATGGCGGGGCTTGCCAAAGAAGGCCATGAAGATCAGCCGCCAGGAATAAAAGCTGGTGAGGAAGGCGGCGATCACGAGCAGGATGAAGGCGTAATGCGCGACCTCGCCTTGCGCCGCGTGGGAGGCTTCGATGATCGTGTCCTTGGAGAAATAGCCGGCTGTCAGCGGGAAGCCAGTGAGCGCCAGCGTCCCGATCACCATCAAGGCAAAGGTGACCGGGATGCCTTTACGCAGTCCGCCCATCTTGCGCAAATCCTGCTCGTCATGCAGCGCATGGATAACGGAGCCCGCACCCAGGAACAGCAGCGCCTTGAAGAAGGCGTGGGTGAATAGATGGAACATGCCGGCCGAATAGGCCCCGACGCCCATGGCCACGAACATATAGCCCAGCTGCGAGCAGGTCGAATAGGCGATCACGCGCTTGATGTCGTTCTGCGCGACGCCGACGGTCGCCGCAAAGAAGGCGGTGATCGCGCCGACGACGGTGACGACTTGCAGCGCGACCGGCGCAAGCTCGAACAGCGGCGAAAAACGCGCCACCAGAAACACACCAGCCGTTACCATTGTCGCGGCGTGGATGAGCGCCGAAACCGGCGTCGGGCCTTCCATCGCGTCGGGCAGCCAGGTGTGCAGCAGGAATTGCGCGGACTTGCCCATCGCGCCGACGAACAGTAGGAGGCAAATCAGCGTCAGCGTATCGAGCTGATAGCCCAGGAACTCCATCGTCTTGCCCACCTGATCGGGCGCGGAGGCGAAGATCGCGTCGAACGAGATCGTCCCGAAGACGGCGAAGATCGCGAAAATGCCGAGCGCGAAGCCGAAATCGCCGATGCGGTTGACGATGAACGCCTTGATCGCGGCGGCGTTAGCGGAGGGCTTGTGATACCAGAAGCCGATCAGAAGATAGGAGGCAAGGCCGACGCCCTCCCAGCCGAAGAAGAGCTGGAGGAGGTTGTCCGCCGTCACCAGCATCAGCATGGCGAAGGTGAAGAGCGACAGATAGGCAAAGAACCGCGGCTGGCCGTCGTCATGCGACATGTAGCCGATGGAGTAGATATGGACGAGCGCCGACACCGTGTTGACAACGACCAGCATTACGGCGGTCAGCGTGTCGATACGCAGCGACCAGTTCGCCTGGAAGTCGCCCGATGTGACCCATTCCAAGATCGGCACGCGCAGCTCTTCGCCCGTCAGCCCGACGCGGTAGAGCGCGATCCAGGAGAGCACGGCGCTGGCCGTCAGCAACGCGCTTGTGATGACCCCGGAGCCCTTCGCGCCGAGCCAGCGGCCGAAGAACCCCGCAAGCAGCGCGCCGATCAGCGGCAGGAAGACGATCGCCGAATACATGCGCGCGCTTAACCCTTCATAAGATTGATGTCATCGACGGCGATGGAGCCGCGATTGCGGTAATAGACAACGACGATGGCGAGGCCGATGGCCGCTTCCGCCGCCGCGACCGTAAGGATGAACAGCGCGAAGATTTGGCCCGTGAGATCGCCGAGGAAGGACGAGAACGCGACAAGGTTGATGTTCACGGCAAGCAGCATCAGCTCGACCGACATCAGGATGACGATGACATTCTTGCGGTTGAGGAAGATGCCGAAAACACCGATCGTGAACAGGATCGCGGCAAGGCTCAGATAATGCGGCAGTCCGATGTCCATAAATCCGTTCCCGCTTCCAGCCCTGTTCTTCCCAGATACCCCGGCCCGCCCCTTACTTGTCATCCCCGCGAAAGCGGGGATCCAGTCAACGACGAAGCCTGCGGGCTACTGGATCCCCGCTTTCGCGGGGATGACAAATTGTTGTAGGCGCTAGATTTCATCCTTTAGATGCCCCGGCCCGTTTCAACCTTCTTGATCTCGATCGCAGTGCGCGGATCGCGTGCGACCTGATCGGCGACGTTCTGCCGCTTGACGCCCTCGCGGTGCCGCAGCGTCAGCACGATGGCGCCAATCATGGCAACCAGCAGCACGAGGCCGGAGAGCTGAAGGAAATAGACATAGCGCGTGTAAAGCACCCGGCCGATGGCCTCGGCGTTCGTGACGGTGTCGGCGGGTGGAATACGCTCGGCGATCCGCAGCGCGCCCTCCGGCGCAATCGTCCAGGCGCTCGCCACGAGCAGCAGCTCGGCCAGCAGCACCGCACCGATCAGTCCGCCGACTGGAAGATATTTCTGAAAGCCGGAGCGCAATTCGGCGAAGTCGACATCCAGCATCATGACGACGAACAGGAACAAGACCGCCACCGCGCCGACATAGACGATGACCAGGATCATCGCGATGAACTCGGCCCCGAGCAGCAGGAATAGGCCGGCTGCATTGAAGAACGCCAGGATGAGAAACAGCACCGCGTGCACCGGATTGCGCACGCTGATCACCATGATCGCCGAGGCGACGGTCACGATGGCGAAGATATAGAAGAAGGCGGTCGCTAAGGACATGCGTCGCGTCTTACCTGCTTGATTCCCAAAGCTCAAGCGCCAGCCTAGAGCGGGATGAGGAAAAGTGGGAACCGCTTTCCGCTCGTCATCCCGCTCTAAACAATAGAGCGAGATCACTGTTCATGATTTTGGATTGATACAATCCAAAATCATCGTGATCTAGCCGACGCCACCTCTACATCATTTGCGACGAGGTGGAGCAGCCTTATTTCCGTTATCGCCCGCTTCGTCATATTCGAGATCGGCGATCGCCGCATCCGGGGCTTGCCGGTCGAGAGATTGGCGGTAATGGATGCAGCCGCGCAAGAATTTGGGCCAAGGCGGCACGGCGATATCCGGCGGCAGCTTTTCAGGCAGCAAGCCCCAGAGCATAGGGTGATGCCAACATAATTCATGTGCGGAGCTGTCGCGATGGTCCCGGATCCCCGCACGAAGCCGTTTGACTTCCTCGGACAGAGCCTCGCGGCTCATCGTTTGCAAATCCTCATCCATGGCCGTTTCCAGATCTCGTGCCGAGCCGATCAGCGGTAGGGCGCGTCCAGTTCAAGGTTTTTCGCCAAAAGCCGCTCCCAGCGGTCGCCATTGGCGAGCAGCTTTTCCTTGTCGTAGAGCAGCTCCTCGCGCGTCTCGGTGGCGAATTCGAAATTCGGCCCCTCGACGATCGCGTCCACTGGGCAAGCTTCTTCGCAATAGCCGCAATAGATGCATTTCACCATGTCGATGTCGTAGCGCGTGGTGCGGCGGGTGCCATCGTTGCGGCGCGGTCCGGCTTCAATTGTGATCGCCTGGGCCGGGCAGATGGCCTCGCATAGCTTGCAGGCGATGCAGCGCTCGGCTCCGTTCGGGTAGCGGCGCAGCGCGTGCTCGCCCCTGAAGCGCGGCGAGACCGGGCCTTTCTCATTGGGGTAGTTCACCGTAACCTTCGGCTTGAAGAAATATTTCATGCCCAGCCAGAAGGCGGAGAAGAACTCGGCCAGGAAGGCCGATTTGATGGATTGCCCTATTCGGGACATGGGCGGCTCCCTATCAAGGCGCGAGTTGGAAGAATTGCAGCACGCCCGCGACGATCACGACCATCGCCAGCGAGAGCGGCAGAAAGACTTTCCACCCGAGCCGCATGAGTTGATCGTAGCGGTAGCGCGGCACGATCGCCTTCACCATCGCGAACATGAAAAAGGCAAGGCAGAGTTTCAGCACAAACCAGATGACGCCGGGCACCCAGGTGAAGGGCGCGACATTGACCGGCGGCAGCCAGCCGCCGAGGAACAGGATGGTCATCAGGGCGCACATGGTGGTGATCGCCACATACTCCCCCAACATGAAGAGCAGATAGGGCGTCGAGGAATATTCCACCATGAAGCCGGCGACCAATTCGGATTCGGCTTCGGGCAGATCGAAGGGCGGCCGGTTCGTCTCCGCCAGCGCCGAAACGAAGAAGATGACGAACATTGGAAAAAGCGGCAGCCAGTACCAGCCAAGCGCGCCATAGGCGGTGTCCTGCGCCTTCACGATCTCGGTGATGTTCAGCGAGCCGGCGCAGAGCAGCACGGTGATGATGACGAAGCCGATGGAAACTTCGTAGGAGACCATTTGCGCCGCCGAACGCAGTGCGCCGAGGAACGGATATTTCGAGTTCGACGCCCAGCCGCCCATGATGACGCCGTAAACGCCGAGCGAGGAAATTGCGAAGATATAGAGGATGCCGACATTGATGTCGGCCACCACCCAGCCTTCGTTGACCGGGATCACGGCCCAGGCGGAAAGCGCGAGCACCGAAGTGACGATCGGCGCGAGCAGGAAGACGGTCTTGTCCGCGCCGGCCGGGATCACCGGCTCCTTCAGCACAAACTTGGCAAAATCGGCAAAGCTCTGCAAAAGCCCATAGGCGCCGACGACATTTGGGCCACGCCGGAGCTGCACCGCCGCCCAGATCTTCCGGTCGGCAAGCAGCAAATAGGCAACTACCAGCAGCAGCGCGACCAGGAGCCCCAGGCTCTGCGCGATAATGATCGCCAGCGGCAAGCCGTATTGGGTCCAAAACTCAGCCATCGGTGCCGGTCGCTCCGTGATTGCGTTCGCGCGCCAGGGCGGAGAGTTCGCCCATGATATCGGAGGCCCTAGCGATGGGATTGGTCTGATAAAAATCTTCTATGCCCGCGCCGAACGGGCGATCCTCGAATTTCGCGGTGCCCTCGGCCAGCATCTCGACATCGGAGATGTTGCCGGGCGCAATCGCGTCGGTGGCGGCAAAATGCGGGTATTCGGCGTAAAGCTTGGCGCGCAGCTCTCCCAGGCTGTCGAAGGGAAGCTTGGCGCCAAGTGGCTCCGAAAGCGCGCGGATAATCGTCCAATCCTCGCGCGCGTCGCCAGGCGGGAAGACGGCGCGCTCGGCCATCTGCACCCGGCCTTCGGTGTTGACATAGGTCGCATTCTTCTCGGTATAGGCCGCGCCGGGCAGGATGATGTCGGCAAAACGCGCGCCGCGATCGCCGTGGCTGCCCTGATAGATCACGAAGGCGTCGCCCGTCGCGCTCATGTCGAGTTCGTCGGCGCCAAGTAAGTACAAAAGCTCGATGTTGCCGTCGCGCGCCGCTTCTAACATCGCGCCGAGGGCCAAGCCGCCTTGTTGCGGAACGAAGCCGAGACCGAGTCCGCCGACACGCGCCGCGGCATTGTGCAGGATGTTGAAGCCGTTCCAGCCCTCGCCCGACCGCAGCAATCCGAGCGTTTTCGCCGCCTGCGCCGCGAGCGTCAGGATCGCGCCGCCGTCAATCCGGGCAACCGCCGTTTGTCCGATGATCAGCATCGGGCGCTTGGCGTTTTTGAGCACGTCGGCAAAGGGATGCCGGCCCGCCGCCAATTCAGCAAGCGTTTGCGGCCCGGCGCCCAGGTAGTCGTAATCATAGGAGAGATCGGCGGCTTCCCCGATCAATCCAATCTTCAGCCGGCCGCTGCGCCAGCCCTTGAGAATGCGTGCGTTCAGAACCGCCGCTTCGAGGCGCGGATTGGTGCCGATCAGCAGCAGCGCGTCCGCGTCCTCCAGTCCGGCGATGGTGGAGTTGAACAGATAGCTGGCGCGGCCGCGCGAGGGATCGAAAGGCGAGCCATCCTGGCGACATTCCAGATGCGGGGAGCCGAGCGCGCGGAACAAGGATTTCAGCGCATACATCTCCTCGACCGCCGCCAAATCGCCGGCTATGGCGCCGATTTTAGCGCCACCCGCCGTCTCGACCCGGTCGGCGATTTCAGCAAAGGCGTCCGCCCAGCTCGCCTCGCGCAGCTTGCCCTCGCGGCGGACATAGGGCCGGTCGAGCCGGGCGCGGGACAAGCCGTCCCAGACGAAGCGGGCCTTGTCGGAGATCCACTCCTCATTCACCCCGTCATGGTTGCGCGGCAGGATGCGCATGACTTCCCGCCCGCGCGCATCGATGCGGATGTTCGAGCCGAGCCCATCCATCACGTCGATGCTCTCGGTCTTGCGCAGTTCCCAGGGCCGCGCCTTGAAGGCGTACGGCTTGGAGGTCAGCGCACCGACCGGGCACAGGTCGATAATATTGCCCGACAGCTCGGAATTCATGCCGGCTTCGAGATAGGTCGTGATCTCCATATCCTCGCCGCGACCGATCGCGCCAAGTTCAGAGACGCCCGCCACCTCGGTCATGAAGCGGACGCAGCGCGTGCAATGAATGCAGCGGGTCATGATCGTCTTGATCAGCGGGCCGATATTTTTGTCTTCGACGGCGCGCTTATTTTCATTGAAGCGGGACCCATCAACGCCATAGGCCATCGCCTGGTCCTGCAAATCGCACTCGCCGCCCTGATCGCAGATCGGGCAATCCAGCGGGTGATTAATAAGCAGGAACTCCATCACGCCTTCGCGCGCCTTTTTCACCACGGCGCTGTCGGTGCGGACCATCGGTGGCGCGCCATCGCGGCCGGGGCGCATATCGCTCACGGCCATATGGCAGGAGGCGACGACTTTGGGCATTCCGACGACCTCGACGAGGCACATGCGGCAATTCCCGGCGATGGAAAGGCGCTCGTGATAGCAAAAGCGCGGAATTTCCTCGCCGGCCAATTCGCAAGCTTGCAACAGGTTGAGTCCGTCCTCAACCTCTACAGCCTTGTCATTGATGATTAGTTTCGGCATGGGCCGCTTGTGTCTCCGATGCCAGTCCCGCTGGAACAGCTTGTATGCCCTGTGTCGCGCCCAAGCAACCCGGGCGGAAGGACGCACCACGCGGCTCCCGCACCTCGCCCATGCAAACTGGCGCGATGGCGATAAATCCCCGCGTTCTTTTACACTATTTTTCAGGCAACTTTCGCAAAAAGCGGCAAACATGGCGGGGTTTCCCGCCTCTCGATGCGCCGGTAATCTGAAATCAGCCCCGCGAAGTCAAACGCAAAAGCGTGCCAAGCAGCACAGCCGCCGCGCCGGCCCACAGCACCATCGGCTCATAGGGCGGGATATTCAGAACCGGCTCCAGACCTTCCTGCGCCTGGCATACGCCGGGGAGATAGAGGCAGTCGATCGCGCCGGCGGAACGGTAGACATACAGCCACCACAGCCACGCCGCCGTCAGAAGCACCAGGCCGAGTGCTGTAAAGATCCGCCCGATTCTGCCCACCATCACGCAACACTCCCCTTGAAGGACAAACACCCCAGGCCGGGCGCATTCGCACCCGGTGGCTTTAGCCCTCATCCTCCCAATGGATGCTGTGTTTGTTCAAGAGTTCAAACGAGTTTGATGCGATCGCAACCCCGCCCGGTGGCTGGAATGCAACGGAGAAGAACCGCAGCGCGGTGTGGCTCGCCGGAGGCTCTCTAAGTCAAGACTTGAATAACCTAGTGTGTCTATGCCCCATCAAACACCTCTGGCCTGTTCTCGGCAGCGGCTAACCTTGGAAGTTTATAGGCAGCTCCGTTTCGAAAAAAAAGGCTTTACGAGTTTGTCACGCTCAGCCACAGCATTTTTTATGACTTCAACGATTTCACCTTCGAAAAATCCGTCGCCATAATTAAAATGCGCTGAGGCAATCCAGTTCGGATGATACGAGAGGTAGTAGGTTACGCTTCGGATCCCTCGTGGCGGACGGCTCGTAAACAGGATGTAAGCTTTGAGAAAGCCAATGTTACAATCAGAGCACGCCAAGCCCTTATTCAAACCGCTAAAATTTACGATAATCATTATTTGCACTTTAATTATATCTGCTTCGATCAATGTTGCTCATTCAAGCGGAAATGAGCCTTTGAAAGTAGTTGACCTTGTTTTCGGCGATTCAACTCTGACACTTCCTTTCAAGTACGTCAAAACTTCAAATAATCCTAAGCGGGGAGAGCCGCCTATACTGTCTCGATACATGATTACGGAGGGCGATCAGGTCACGCTTTACCTCCCACAGATCTACTTTGACGGCGAGCCTGATCTTAGCCGCTTTCGCAATTGTTTCAGTCCAGGTGCTCTGCTGACACACGAGAAGTGGTCGCCTGCGACATTCGCCGGGGGTTTGGATTTCGAAAGCTTAACGCCTATCAAGTTAACGAGCCGTTTTAAGAAATACAATTATCATAAGAACAAATATTATTATGAAATAAGCGATGACAATCTAACACATTTTGATGGCAGTCGGATACGATTTCCTTGTATAAACACTGAGGTTTCAATTGGTTCCTGTCAGATTCATTTGCAAATCCGTACAAGCATTCAACTTATTTTTTCTGGGAGCCAATCTTGTGGCCCCTATTCAGAAGCGGTTTGGATTGAGGCATTAACATCTATGATACAGGCTTACCTGTCTTTGCTTTCAGTGCACAAGTGATAGGATTGAGAGATTGAAATGCCTTATAATATAATTGAATGCCGCTAAGGCTGTAGCTACTTCTGCTGTTGCCCCTACCCAGTCGGGATTGCTCAAATAATTCAGCACAACATTACCCCCTACTCCGCTGCCATGAACTTGCCGCTTCGCGCTGGCGCGGTCTTGCGCTGGTCCAAACGCTCCTCGATGACATGCCGGAAATGCCGGATCAAGCCTTGCACCGGCCAGGCCGCCGCGTCGCCGAGCGCGCAGATCGTGTGGCCTTCGATTTGCTTGGAGACGTCGAGCAGCATGTCGATCTCGCGGTGGCTGGCCTCGCCCTTCGCTATGCGCTCCAGCACGCGCCACATCCAGCCGGTGCCCTCGCGGCAGGGCGTGCACTGGCCGCAGCTTTCATGCTTGTAGAAATAGGAAATGCGGGCGATGGCCTTGATGATGTCGGTGGATTTATCCATCACGATCACCGCCGCCGTGCCGAGGCCCGATTGCACATCGCGCAATGAATCGAAATCCATCAGCAAATCCTGGCACATTGAGGCCGGGACGCAGGGCACCGACGAGCCGCCGGGGATCACCGCCAGCAGATTGTCCCAGCCGCCGCGAACGCCGCCAGCGTGCTTGTCGATCAGCTCGCGCAAGGAAATACCCATTTCCTCCTCGACGTTGCACGGCTCGTTTACATGGCCGGAGATGCAGAACAGCTTGGTTCCGGTATTGTTGGGCCGGCCGAGCGAGGCGAACCAGGTCGCGCCGCGCCGCAAAATGTCGGGCACGACGGCGATGGATTCGACATTGTTGACCGTGGTCGGCGCCCCCCAAAGACCGGCATTTGCCGGGAATGGCGGTTTCAGGCGCGGCTGACCCTTCTTGCCTTCGAGGCTTTCGAGCAGGGCCGTTTCCTCGCCGCAAATATAGGCGCCCGCGCCATGATGCAGATAGACGTCGAAATCCCAACCATGCAGATTGTCCTTGCCGATCAGCTTAGCCGCGTAGGCTTCGTCAATAGCTGTCTGCAGGCGCTCACGCTCGCGGATATATTCGCCTCGAATATAGATGTAGCAGGCATGCGCGCGCATCGCGAAACCGGCATACAGGCAACCCTCGACCAGCAAATGCGGGTCGTGCCGCATGATTTCGCGGTCCTTGCAGGTGCCGGGCTCGGACTCATCGGCATTGACCACGAGATAGGACGGGCGCGGATCGGTCTTGGGCATGAACGACCATTTGAGGCCGGTCGGGAAGCCAGCGCCGCCGCGGCCGCGCAAACCGGATTCCTTCACTTCCGCGATGATCCAATCCTGACCCTTTTCGAGAAAGCCCTTGGCGCCGTCCCAAGCGCCGCGTTTGCGCGCGCCGGCGAGCCGCCAGTCAAGCGTGCCGTAGAGATTCTGGAAGATGCGGTCCTTGTCAGCCAGCATGTCAGCGATCCGTATCGAGCAATGTGCGCATTCCGCTGGCTGGCGCCGAGAATTGCCGATTGATCTGCGGGCCTGGCTTGACCGCCACCCCGGCCTTGAGCTTGGCAAGGATGTTGGTGAATATATCCGGCGTCAGGTCCTCGAAATAATCCTTATTGATCTGCACCATTGGCGCGTTTACGCAGGCCCCCAGACACTCGACCTCCATCCAGGAGAACAATCCGTCTTTCGTCACGGTTTTCTCCGGCCCAATGATCCGGCGGCACACCGTCTTCAAATCCTCCGAGCCGCGCAGCATGCAAGGCGTCGTGCCGCAAAGCTGGACGAAAAATTTGCCGACCGGCGAGAGATTGAACATGGTGTAGAAAGTTGCGATCTCATAGACGCGGATGTAAGGCATCGCCAGAATCTCGGCGACATAGCGGATCGCAGGTTCGGGCAGCCAGCCCTCGTGCTGCTCCTGCGCACGCCACAGCAGGGGAAGCACGGCTGCTGCTTGGCGGTTTTCGGGATATTTCGCGATCTGCTCCCGCGCAAAAGCGACGTTCTCGGGCGTGAACTCGAAATCGGCTGGCTGATCGGGATCGAGGCGGCGGACGGACATGCGGGGTTCTTTCAGCAAACACGTAAAGGTCATACCTTAGCTGGGCCGCGATCTCTAGTGGCAACAACGGCGCAGCCCCGGATGCGTTGGCGCATACCGGCGGTTGTGCTAGAGTTTCAGCATGAAGTCGCTGCCGCAACACAGCATGACGGTCGACGAATTCCTCGTTTGGGGTGAAGCGCAGGAAAGCGGGCGCTATGAATTGCAGGACGGCGAGGTGATCGCCATGTCGCCTGAGCGAGCGGCCCACCTGGAAACAAAGGCCAATGTCTGGGTTGGTCTTCGAGACGCAATCAGGAAGGCGAACCTCAACTGCTACGCCATTCCCGATGGCGCCTTGGTGCGGGTTTCGACCAATAGCGCCTTCGAACCGGACGCGCTCGTCTATTGCGGTGAAAAGCGTGCGCCTCACGACATCGAATTTCCCAATCCGATCATTGTCGTCGAGGTGCTTTCGCCCGGCACCTCATTGCGCGACCTGCGCGACAAGCTGAGCGGCTATTTCACCGTCCCGAGCGTGCATCACTATCTGATCGTCGATACCGACAAGCCGATGATCATCCACCACGCCCGCGCCGAAGGCGACACGCTCACCACGCGCATCCTCACCGAAGGATCGCTGCGGCTCAATCCGCCAGGTCTCGATCTGGCCGTCGCCGAGATTTTCGCTTAGCACGGTTGCGGCAACCAGCCTCCCAAACACATTACTACGCGTCGATGCTCGAACGCCGGGACAGCGTTCCCTCTCCCTAAGGGAGAGGGACAGGGTGAGGGGTTCAAAGATCAGGTATTTGTCCACTGATCGCCAGCATCTCTCTCATGCTTTCCAGCACGCCCATCTCATTCGTCAGCACATCGTTGTTCCAGAAACGCAAGACGCGGAAACCCGATGTTTCAAGGAATGCCGTTCTGAATTCATCGCCACTGCTGCCAATGTGCTGCCCGCCGTCGAGTTCAATGATGAGCTTGGCGTTCTCGCAAAGGAAATCGGCAATGTAGGTTCCAATAGGAACTTGTCTTCGAAACTTTGCGCCACAAAGTCGCCTGTCGCGGAGCCTTGCCCACATTGCGCGCTCGGCAACCGTTTGATTTCGGCGTAGCCTTCTTGCGGCTTTCGTCTGAAAAGACGCCATCCCCTCACCCAACCCTCTCCCCAGGGAGAGGGCTTACTCAGCGGTCAACCTCGCCGAACACGATATCCAGCGACCCCAAAATCGCCGACACGTCCGCCAGCATGTGGCCCTTGGTGATGAAATCCATGGCGGCCAGATGCGCAAAGCCCGGCGCGCGGATTTTGCAGCGATAGGGCTTGTTCGTGCCGTCGGCCACGAGATAGACGCCAAATTCGCCCTTGGGCGCCTCGACGCAGGCATAGACCTCGCCCTCGGGCACGTGGAAGCCTTCCGTGTACAATTTGAAATGGTGGATCAGCGCCTCCATCGAGCGCTTCATCTCGGCGCGGCGCGGCGGTGTCACCTTATTATTCGGCGCGAGGACCGGGCCGGGACCTTCCGCATTCAGCCTTTCGATGCACTGCTTCATGATATGCACGGACTGGCGCATCTCCTCCATGCGGATCAGATAGCGGTCGTAGCAATCGCCGTTTTTGCCGATCGGGATGTCAAAATCCAGTTCCGCGTAGCATTCATAGGGCTGGCTCTTACGCAGATCCCAAGCCGCGCCGGAGCCGCGCAGCATCACACCGGAAAATCCCAGTGCGAGGCCGTCCTTCAAGCTAACGAAGCCGATATCGACATTGCGCTGCTTGAAGATGCGGTTGCCTGTGAGCAGGCTGTCAATGTCGGCAAGCACTATGGGGAAGCTCTCGCACCAGGCGGCGATATCATCGATCAACGCTTGCGGCAGGTCCTGATGCACGCCTCCGGGGCGGAAATAGTTCGCGTGCAGCCGCGAACCGGAGGCGCGCTCATAGAACACCATCAGCTTTTCGCGCTCCTCAAAACCCCAAAGCGGCGGGGTGAGTGCGCCGACGTCGAGCGCTTGGGTCGTCACGTTCAGCAGATGGCTGAGAATGCGGCCGATTTCGCAGTAGAGCACCCGGATGAGCTGCCCGCGCCTTGGCACCTCGACGCCGAGCAGCCTTTCGATGGCGATGCAAAAAGCGTGCTCCTGGTTCATCGGCGCGACATAATCGAGCCGGTCGAAATAGGGGATAGCCTGGAGATAGGTTTTGTATTCGATCAGCTTTTCGGTGCCGCGATGCAAAAGGCCGATATGCGGATCGACGCGCTCGACCACCTCGCCGTCCAGCTCCAGCACGAGGCGCAAAACGCCGTGCGCCGCCGGATGCTGCGGGCCGAAATTGATGGTGAAATTGCGCAGATTGACGCCGGCATCGGCGGTTTCTGGCTGCTTCTCCATCGCCTTCGGTTTCTCAGCTGGTTCGACGACGCTCCCATCAGCCATTTGAGGCTCCATTCATCACTCTTGCTGCATCCCCTATCGTTGCCCGACAATGGCCATCGCAACCGAGCTATTGTCCAGGTTCGACAAACACTCGTGATTTTTGACTCTAAAGCCAACGACCAGGGGTCCGTACGGGCACGTTAATGCCTAGCATGAGCGTGCCCTTCATCAATTGGCCTTGCCGCCGCCTTCTTGCTCGTCGTCATCGTCCCAGCTGTCGCGCTCCTCGGGGCCGATATAATGCTCCTCGACATCCTTGCCGGTAACGGGTTTGCCGGTTGAGCTCTGGATCATCGCAGCGATCTCGTCGGCGGATTTGCCTTGCTCCATCAGCATCTCGATTTCATCGCTCGCCATTCCGATCAGGTCGGCGAGATCGAAGGTTTCTTCCGCCGCCCCAGAGGCTTCGCGGAGCGCTTTGCGCGCGGCAAGAGCTTCTGACAGCGTGTATGTCTCTTCAGTCACAGGGCGGCCTCCTTTTCGGTGGTTCAGGATTTGGACGCTTTTTCATCGCCCGGCAGATTGTAGTCCGTGCCTTCCCAGGGGCTCAGAAAATCGAAATTGCGGAATTCCTGCGGCAGCTTGACGGGCTCATAGACCACCCGCTTCAGCTCCTCGCTATAGCGTAATTCGACGAAGCCGGTCAGCGGGAAGTCTTTACGCAACGGGTGCCCCTGAAAACCGTAATCGGTCAGGATGCGGCGCAGATCCGGATGGCCTGAAAACAGAATGCCGTAAAGGTCAAAGGCTTCCCGCTCGTACCAGTTGGCGGCCGGAAAAATACTGACGGCGCTGGGCGCCGGCGTCGTGTCGTCCGTCTGGATTTTCAGCCGGATGCGATGATTGAGCTGCGGGCTGAGCAAATGGTAGACAACATCGAAGCGCTGCTGGCGGCCGGGATAATCGACGCCGCAAATGTCGATCAGCTGGGTGAACAGACAGCGCGGATCGTCGCGAAGATAGCGCAGCACATTGGCGATCTGATCGCGCGCCACGTGCAGCGTTAATTCGCCAAGCGCGACATGCCAGCTTTGGATCGCCTGGGCTTGCGCCTCGGCCAGCGCGCCGCCGAGCTCCTTGAGCTTTTCATCCATTGCGGCGCGCCTCAACGCTCGATCGTGCCGGTCCGGCGGATCTTCTTCTGCAGAAGCATCACGCCATAGACCAGCGCCTCCGCGCTTGGCGGACAGCCGGGCACATATATATCCACCGGCAGAATGCGGTCGCAGCCGCGCACCACCGAGTAGGAATAATGATAATAGCCGCCGCCATTGGCGCAGGAACCCATCGAAATCACATAGCGCGGCTCCGGCATCTGATCGTAAACCTTGCGGATCGCCGGGGCCATTTTGTTGCACAGCGTGCCGGCGACGATCATGACGTCGGATTGGCGCGGGCTGCCGCGCGGGGCAAAGCCGAAGCGTTCAAGGTCATAGCGCGGCATCGAGGCCTGGATCATCTCGACGGCGCAGCACGCAAGGCCGAAGGTCATCCACATCAACGAGCCAGTGCGCGCCCATTGAATGAGATCGTCGGCGGAGGTGACGAGAAAGCCGCGATCGGCCAGTTCGTTCGAGACGTCGGAGAAAAACGGCTCACTGCGCTGCGGCGTTGGAGCAAGCGGGCGTCCCGATGCATCGCGCATCACCGCGCCGTCTCTCGGGTCCGCAATCAATCCCATTCGAGCGCACCTTTCCGCCACTCATAGATGAAGCCGATGGTCAGCACGCCGAGAAACACCATCATCGACCAGAAGCCGAACAGCCCCGCTTCCTTGAACGACACCGCCCAGGGGAACAGGAACGCCACTTCCAGGTCGAAAATGATAAACAGGATCGACACCAGATAGAAGCGAATGTCGAACTTCATCCGCGCGTCGTCGAAGGCGGGAAAGCCGCATTCATAGGCGGAGACTTTTTCCGGGTCGGGATTGTTGGGTGCGATCAGAAAAGGCGCGGCCAGCAGCGCCGTGCCGATGAACAGCGCCACGCCGAAAAAGATCACCAATGGCAGATAGTCCGCTAGAAGGAGATTCATGGTCCACCGCAGTCCGACCTGGTCCCGCAGCGCCGCTCGCCGCAGGCTCAAATCTCATTGCACCGGCTTAAACGAGCGCGCTACCCAGCGCAAGCCTGGCCTTCGCTTTGGCTTTATTGAACATAGCGGCGCAAGCCGGCTTATCCAATGCGCCATAATGCGCGCACATCTCCAGCGGCCGCCAGCGAGACGTGCAGGGCCGTCAGCATAGAAGCGGTCGCACCGATCAGCTCGGCGTTGTTTTTGGCCAGCGCGCCGTTGGTGAGATGGAAATTGTTCTCAAAGCCTGCCCGAACATGGCCGCCAAGCAACGCGGCGAGCGCGGCGCAACGGCTCTCATTGGGACCGAAGGCGCAAACCATCCAATCGCGGAAGGGCAGCCGTTCGACGCCGAGAAATGCGAGCAGGTCGACGGGATTGCTCCGGTGGTCCGCCGCATAGCGGCCGAGGACGAACAAAACCGAGGTTTCGCTGCCGTCGATGACGCCCGCCTTTGCCCAAGCGCTCAAACGGTTCAGGTCGTCGCGGTCGTACAGAATGATTTGCGGCGCGATGCCGTCCTTGCGCATCCAACCGAGGAGTTCGGCGAATTCGCTCTTATGCGTCTCATCCGGCGCGATCTCCCGCAGCGCCAGCGAAACGGCTTCCGGCCGCACTGCGCGCACCGCCGCCATCTGCTGCTCGCGCTCGAAAATACCGCCGGACTCGGTTGTCATCTGCAGGACCATCTCATTGCCGATGACGCCACGAAGCGCCGCCAGAAGGTCTTTATAGGCGGCGGCATCCAGGCTGTGCCGGCCATCGCGATCGCGGATATGCACATGCAGAACGCTCGCCCCCGCGTCGCGCCATTCTGCGGCCTCGCGGACGATTTCGTCCTTCGTGACCGGAATGGCAGGGTGGTCGGCCTTGCCTCGGCGGCTCCCATTCGGGGCGATGGCAAGGATAATTTTGGGGCGTTCTTGGCTTTGATCGGGAGTGCTCATAGCGGCCGCCTTTACATGCAGTCTTGCGCGACTTTACTGTCGTTGCAACGCGCAAGGGAAGCGTCTACGTCTCGATGCCTGATATTTTGTTAAGACTTCCGGGAAAGCCGCACATGACCCGCGTTCTGCATCGGCACTTAACCCATCTGCCTCCGGTCGCGGTGTCGGCGCGGGGCGTCACCATCACCGACAGTGCGGGCAAGATTTACATCGACGCATCGGGGGGCGCGGCGGTGTCCTGTCTCGGGCACAATCATCCGGAGGTGCTGGCGGCCATGCGTGCCCAGATGGACCGCGTCGCCTATGCGCATACAAGCTTTTTCACAACCGAGGTAGCCGAGGAACTGGCCGACGAACTGATCGCGCACGCCCCCGCCGGCATGAGCCATGTCTATCTCGTCAGCGGCGGCTCGGAGGCGGTCGAGGCGGCGTTGAAGCTGGCGCGGCAATATTTCGTCGAGATCGGCGAGCCGCAGCGGCGCTTCTTCATCGGCCGCAAGCAGAGCTATCACGGCAATACGCTCGGCGCGCTGGCGGTCGGCGGCAATGAATGGCGGCGCAAGCAGTTCGCGCCGCTTCTGATCGAGACGCACCATGTGTCGCCTTGCTATGAGTATCGCGGGCGCGAGACGGGTGAGACTGCGGAAGCCTATGGTGAGCGGCTTGCGGCGGAGCTCGAGGCGAAAATTGTCGGGCTGGGTCCGGACAATGTGATCGCATTCATCGCCGAGACCGTGGGCGGCGCAACCTCCGGCGCTCTGACGCCCGTTTCCGGCTACTTCCGGCGCATCCGCGAGATTTGCGACTGTCACGGCATCCTGCTCATCCTCGACGAAGTGATGTGCGGGATGGGGCGCACCGGCACGCTGCACGCCTGCGAGCAGGAGGGCATCGCGCCGGATTTGATGACGATCGCGAAGGGGCTCGGCGGCGGCTTTGCCGCGATTGGGGCGACGCTCGTCTCACGCAAGATCATGGATGCGCTGCTCAGCGGCTCGAAGCTGTTTCAGCATGGGCATACCTATCTCGGCCACCCCATGGCCTGCGCGGCGGCGCTCGAAGTGCAGCGCATCATCCGGCGCGACGATCTCATCGCCAATGTGCGCAAGCTTGGCGGCGTGCTGACGGACCAGCTGCAGGAGCGCTTCGGCAATCACCGCCATGTCGGCGACATTCGGGGGCGCGGGCTGTTTCAAGCCATCGAACTCGTCGTCGACCGCGCTTCGAAGAACAATTTCGATCCCGGTCTTCGGCTGCACGCCAAGATCAAGGCCGAGGCGATGGCGCGCGGATTGATGGTCTATCCGATGGGCGGCACCATCGACGGCGTGCGCGGCGACCATGTGCTGCTTGCTCCGCCTTTTATCGGGGATGAGGCGTTGATGCAGGTGATCGTGGAGCGCTTGGGGGACGCGGTGGATGCGGCGCTGGCGCAGGTTCGGTAAGGGGTGGACCCGCGATGCGTGAGAGCCGCCAAAAGCGCATATGATTGCGTTGCCTGCCGTATGTCTGCGCGAATTCGGCGGGAGCGATCGGCGGGGCAATCCGCGAGCCGAAGTAAAACCGCAAGCCGCACGTCCGAAAGGCCCTTCAATGCACAACACACTGGCACCCACCGTCAAGGCCAATCGCGCCACCCGAAGATGGGCGCGCAAGCCGCAATCCCTAAGCCAGGCAGCCAGGCATTTGTTCATCCTAACGGCCGTCCTGCTGACCGCCTCATTGATGGCCCCGCCGCTGAGCTGCGCGGACAGACAATGGCTCTCGCCGCATTACCGTGACCATCCGCTCGCCGGCACGATCTGGACCTCGGATTTCAAACCCGTCACCAACGAGCAGCTCGAAAGCGCCCTGCTGGAAGCCAATTTCGTCATGCTCGGCGAAATCCACAATAATGCCGATCACCATCTCCTGCAGGCACAGATGATCGAAGTGCTGACCCGCGCCGGACGGCGTCCTGCCGTGGTATTTGAAATGATCCCCGCGAGCCTGCAAGCCGAGCTGGATCGTTATCTGCAAGACGGCTCAAAAGACGTCGTCAGACTCGGCACGTTTCTACGTTGGAGCGAGCGCGGCTGGCCGGACTGGACCATCTATCAGCCGATTGCCGAAGCGGCGCTTTCCGCCAACCTGCCACTCCTCGGCGGGGCACTCGACAACGATACCACCCGGGCGATCAGCAAATCGGATCCGTCTCAGGCAAAATTGATTCTGGACCTCAAACTCGATCAGCCGGTGAGGCCCGAAATCGTGGCAGCGCTCGGCAAGGAAATTGATGCCGGACATTGCAATCTGCTGCCCGAAACGGCCATCAAGCCGATGATCATGGTGCAGCGCGCCAAGGACGCCCAAATGGCGAAAATCGCGCTGGCGGCGGCGCGGAAGGAAGGTGCCGTGCTGATCGCCGGCTCCGGTCATGTGCGAAAGGACTGGGCTGTCCCCAGCTTCATCAAACAGCAATTGCCGGACGCCTCGATCCTATCGATTGCGTTCTTCGAAGTTGCCCCTGAGCGCACCTCGCCTTCCGACTATGTCGAAACCATCGCCGGACTGGGAGCGCCTTATGATTTCATCTATTTCACGCCGAAGGTGGATCTCATCGATCGATGCGCGGAGATGGCCGGAAAGATGAGAGCGATGAAACCGAAGAAATAAAGGCACCAGCTCGGCAATGCCATCGCGCTGGTCGAGCGGCTGGGTGAAGCGGTGGATGCTGCGCTTGCCATGGCTCGTTAGGGACGCTCGGGGCTCCAAGAGACGTTGTAGAGATCGAGCCGCCGGTCATTGAGGTTGCGCACGGTGCCCGACTCTCTCGCGGTGCGAAGGTCGGAGAGCCGCAAATCGGCGAAAACGATGGTTTCGACATTTGGGCTTGTATCGGCGGCGATGCCGTCGCGCGGGAACGCAAAGTCGCAAGGCGTCAGGATGCAGCTCTGCGCATAGTGGATGTCGGCATTCTCGACATTGGGCAGATTGCCAGTCACGCCGGAAAGCACGACGTAGCACTGATTCTCGACCGCCCGCGCATGGCAGCAATAGCGCACGCGCAGCAGCCCGCGCTGATCGTCGGTGCAAAACGGCACGAACAGGACCATCGCCCCCTGATCGGTCAAATGCCGCGCCAGTTCGGGGAATTCGGCGTCGTAACAGATGAGCACGCCAATCCGCCCGCGATCTGTGTCGATTGCCGCGAGAGAGCTGCCGCCTTTTACGCCCCACCACTCGGCTTCATTGGGCGTAGGGTGAATTTTCTCCTGGGCGTGAACGGCGCCGTCGCGAAGGCAAATATAGCAGACGTTCTTAAGGCCTCCGCCCGCATCTTTCGTGAGGTGCGACCCGGCGATGATGTTGATCTTATAGCGGACGGCAAAATCTCTCGCCAGCTCCCGAAACCACGCCGTGAAGCTCGTCAGTTTTTCGCCAGCCTCAGCGGCGGAAAGCGGCTTGGTCTCCAGCGACAGCAGCTCCAGCGTGACCATCTCGGGGAAGACGACAAAATCGGCGCGGTATTCCGAGGCGACCTTGACGAAATAGTCCACCTGCCGCGCGAACTCGTCCTTGACGCCGATGCCGCGCATCTGAAACTGCACCGTGGCGATCCGGACGCTGTCCGGCATCGAAAGACCGCTCTCCATTTATACCGCCCATATTTCTCAAAGGATTTCCGCAGGCCGCATATCTGCCTCGCGTCAGAGAAATATCGTAGCCGCATTTTTTGCAATTGCGATGGCGCTCCTGCAAACGCTAAATCCCGTGCCGACCGAGGCCGGGCCAAAGGCGAACCGCAACGCCCGCAAAATCGCCAAAAGTTCGGCAGAACTGATCGCCCTGCCCATCCTGCCCGCTCCCCGCGCCAATCACGACCTCGCCGCTAGGTTTGACGGCCTGGCCGATCCTGGCAAGGTCATCGGCACGCTCGCGCAGGTCCCGCAAAGTCAGGCTTTTACCCGCAAGGCTCAGCCGACCGAGCGCGACATCCCCGAGAATGTGGACGCAGCGCTGCTTGCCTCGCCGGTTCAGGTGACGCACGATTTGGCTCAGGCCTTCCAGACCGCTGAGCAGAAAAACCAGTTCGGCATTCAGGCGCGCGCCGAAGGTGAGGACCGAGATATCCTGCACACTTGGATCAACAAAAATAATCGAAGGCATATAGATCGCGCAAACCGGCATTGCTGACGCGATGGGAGCCGGCTCGGAAGAATCGGTGGCGGGAAGCGAACGCTGCATCTTGACCTTCCAGGAGATAGAATAGAGGAGAAAACAACAAGCAAACGTCAACTCAATCCGAAAGCCCGTAGGCCTTGCTTTGCGCCAGGTCAATCCGTAGCGGTTGCAGATCGGCCGATTTCAACAACTTCCGATTGAAAACGATATTAGAATAGGTAATTTCCGAATGAATATTCAAATTATAGTGCGCTGCCCGCAAATTAGGCTGTATACGCACAGTTCTTTGCTGGAATGCAGAATATTACAAAGTGTATCCCATTTGCGCTTTTGGGTTTTCCGCTGTTCCGCTAAGCTAATCCATCGATTGTAACGCGTAAAAATACTCATTGGCTCGATGACTCCAGAACAGCTCCGGCTTGTGCAGCGTAGCTTCGCTGCGATCGAACCCTTCGCCGATCGGATCGGCACTTCCTTTTATGCAAGGCTGTTCGAAATGACGCCGCAGATCCGGCCGCACTCGGATCTGCAACCGCTGCAACGCGCGCTTATGAGCTTTCTTGGTCAATTCGCGACTCGGCAGCTTCGGTCGCTTTTGACTCTCCCGGTCACGGCCGGCCCAAATCCGGAGGTTTCGATCCCCGGCATCGCCGCGCTCGCCCAGCAACACGCCCAATATGGCATCGGACCGGAGCATTTTGCCGCCGCGCCAGCGGCGTTGTTCTGGAGCTTTGAGCAGCACACCGGGCAGCAGCTCGACCACGAGACGGCTGACGCTTGGAGCGCCGCTTTCGACGTGATTGCAACGTCGATGGCCCGCGTCATGCGATCGGACGCCAAGGCGCCGTCGTTGCCCCGGGCGCGTGGACGCTCAGTCGAGGACGCCCGGCCGGTTTCATTCGAGGCGCTGTTTAGGCAGTAAGCCACCCGGCACCCGGCAATTATTCCTTACGGGTCAGTTCATCCAGCGTTTTCGCGGGGCTGATCGCCTGCGGATCGAGGAAGCAATGCAGGATCGCGGGCTTGCCGGACGCCAGCGCGCGCTCGAAGGCCGGCGCGAACTCTTCTGTCCTCTCGACGCGCTCGCCATGCCCGCCAAAGGCGGCGGCATAGGCGGCAAAATCGGGATTTTTTAGCCCCGTGGCGGAAACGCGCCCAGGATAATTCGTCTCCTGATGCATCCGGATCGTGCCGAACATGCCGTTGTCGATCACGACCACAATCACGGGGATGCCGAATTGCACGGCGGTGGCGAACTCCTGGCCGTTCATCAGGAAGCAGCCATCGCCCGCAAAGGCGACCACCACGCGGTCCGGCTGCTGGCGTTTGGCCATGATCGCGGCGGGCACGCCATAGCCCATTGATCCGGAGACCGGCGCGAGCTGGGTGCCGAATTGACGAAAGCGGAAATAGCGGTGGATCCAGGTGGCGTAATTCCCCGCGCCGCTGCACAGGATGGCGTCCGGCGGCAGGCGGTCGCGCAGCCAGACGATTGCCTCGCCATATTGAAACGCGCCGGGCAAGGTTTTCGGCTGTCCCGACCAGCCGAGATAGCTTGCCCGCAACGCTTCGGTATCGCCATGGCTTCGACGCGCGGCCGCCCTGCCCTCCGCCGCCTGATCGAGGGCGGCGCAGAAGGCCGCCGGAGTCGCCTGGATGGCCAGCGCGGGCTGATAAACCCGGCCAAGCTCCTCCGCGCCCGGATGCACATGCACGAGGCTTTGCCGGGGAACCGGCACATCCAGCAAGGTGTAGGACGATGACGGCATTTCCGACAGCCGCCCGCCCAGCAGCAGGATCAGATCGGCGGATTTGATGCGCTCCGACAGCACCGGATTGGGGCCGATGCCGACATCGCCGACGAAATTGGGGTGATCGGCGGGGAAAAGGTGGGCGCGGCGGAAGGAGCAGGCGACGGGCAGATCGTGCCGCTCGGAAAAGCGGATGAAGGCGCGGCTTGCCGCCTCGCTCCAGCGTGAACCGCCGAGAATGGCGATAGGGCTCTCGGCCGTGTTCAGCATCTCGGCGAAGCGCTGCATGACATCCGGCGACGGCCAGATCTCGGCCGCCTCCACACGCGGGGCATCAGCAACCGCCGCCGTCGCCGTTAGCATGTCCTCGGGAAGCGCGACCACTACCGGTCCCGGCCGCCCCTGCATCGCCACCCGGAACGCGCGCGCGACGAATTCGGGCAGGCGCGCGGGATCGTCCACCTCCACCACCCATTTGGCGATCGAGCCGAAGACGGCGCGGAAGTCGATCTCCTGGAAGGCCTCGCGGTCGCTCATATCGCGACCGACCTGCCCGGCAAACAGGATCATCGGGGTTGAGTCCTGCGCTGCGATGTGCAGGCCGGGAGCGGCGTTGGTCGCGCCCGGTCCGCGCGTGACGAAGCAGACGCCCGGGTGTCCGGTCAGCTTGCCATAGGCCTCCGCCATCATCGCCGCGCCGCCTTCCTGGCGGCATACCAGCACGTCGATCGGCGCGTCATGCAGCGCGTCAAGCGCCGCGAGATAGCTTTCGCCCGGCACGCAGGTGAGCCGCTCCACGCCTTGCGCGACAAGCTGGTCAATGAGAATTTGGCCGCCGGTTCGCATCGCGGGTGCTTGCACCATTGTCTATTCCTTGCTGATGATCTGGACGTCAAGTCCGGACAGAATGTCGTCGCTATCCGCCCCCAATCGCGGACTGGCGGCGGTTGCCACCATGCGCTCGCCGTCGATCACGATGGGGCTTGCAACGGTCGGTATTGTGACGCCGCCGCCATCGAGCACGCGCCGCAGTCCGCGCGCTACGACCTGCGGGTCGGCGAACACCTCGGCCACGTCGTTGATCGGCCCCGCCGGTATCCCGCGATCTTCCAGGCGGGCGAGCAACGTCTCGCGGCTGACCTGCGAGGTCAGCTCCGCGATCCGCGCGCACAGGGCGACACGCTGACGGACGCGGCCTTCATTGGTGCGGTATTCGGCATTGCCCGCGAGGTCGTCCGCGCCGAGCGCCTCGCAGAGCCGGGCGAATTGCGTATCGTTGCCAACCGCGATGATGAGATGACCGTCCGCAGCAGGAAACACTTGATACGGGACTATATTGGGATGCGCATTGCCCATGCGCGAAGGCGGCGTGCCCAAGACGAGATAGTTCATCGCCTGATTGGCGAGCACCGCGACCTGGCAATCCAAGAGCGCCAGGTCGATATGGCAGCCTTGGCCGGTCGCGCCGCGCCCGCGCAGCGCCGCGAGAATGGCGTTCGAGGCATAAAGCCCGGTGATGATGTCGGTCAGCGCGACGCCGCTCTTGACCGGCTCCTGGCCGGGATGGCCGGTCAGGCTCATGATCCCGCCCATCCCTTGGACGAGAAAATCGTAGCCCGCGCGCGGGGCATACGGCCCGGTCTGGCCGAAGCCGGTGATGGAGCAGTAGATCAGGCGCGGATTGATGGATTTCAGGCTGGCATAGTCGAGGCCGTATTTGGCAAGGCCGCCGACTTTGAAATTCTCGATCAGCACGTCGGAGCGGGCGGCTAGTGCGCGGACGGTGTCGCTTCCATCCTTGCTTTCAAGATCGAGCGTGACGGAGCGCTTGCCCCGGTTGGTCGAGTGGTAATAGGCGGCGGACAGGCTTTCGCCATCGGGGCCTATGACGAAAGGCGGACCCCAACTCCGCGTGTCGTCGCCAAGGCCGGGGCGCTCGATTTTGATGACCTCCGCACCGAGATCGGCGAGCAACTGCCCCGCCCACGGTCCGGCCAGAATGCGGGCGAGTTCGAGGACGCGGATGCCGTCGAGAGGCTTTGGCATTTGATGCACTTGGCTGATTTGACGGGCGGCAAGGGTATTTTGGTGAGGCCATGTTGAGCGGGAGGGCGTGTCGGTGTCAATGGCGACTGGACTACGCTAATCACTGAAGTGCCTTGCCTGCTTTGAGTAGCGTGAGCGACCTCCGAGACCCCGAGCAGGATTAAACTGGCATTTCCATGAGGGTGCCGTCCGGACCAGCAAGATACTCCATCTCGGCCGTGTTGGGCGTAACGGGCGTCCAGGATCCGTAACCGTAGCGGATGCCGGGATGGTCATCTGCAAACTGTCGCGCCAAAGCCACGGCATCGGCTTCTGTCTCTACGCGATTCACGACCACAGAACCCCAATACGCGGAATCCTCCGATCTGCGATAGACAAACCAAACCTTTTTCAGGTCATAACGCCCGCGCGCTTTCGTCTCTCCAACGATTGGATCTGGCACCTGGCCCAGCGCGAACAGCACTAAATCAGGGTCCACGGCAATCATCTTCAGATAGTTGCGTGCAGCTTGATCTGGCTCCTTGCGGCCCTGCTCCCAATCTCGAAGTGTGCCAATAGCGATATTGAACCGCTCGGCAAATTCCTCCTGAGTAAAACCAAGCGCCTGTCGCACGACTTTCACCTGAGGAGTACGCTTCATCCGGTCTATATCAGCGACCGCCGAGGCCGCGTTGACGAGCGTGAGATTACCATCGTTCATTTTGTTCATGATATCTGCGCCTTTCCTGTCGTTCGGCTGCGCGCGCCGAGAAAATGCGCCTACGCTCACCGCGAGGTGTCCACACCACGAACAGAACGCGGCCGGCGGCCGTAGCGATCCTTATAAACCGCTGTTCGTCATAGCTCTGACTATAGTCCTCAAAGTCCAAGCCGTAGGGATCATCGAAAACCTTGCGCGCTTCTTTCGAACGCCACACCGTGGGTACGCGCACTTTCCGCCGATTTTGCGCGGTCCCATTCGAATTCCTCGTCTTGGAAGTCGCCATTATCCATATATACGGCTTAACCGTAGTTGGTCAAGGGGTCTAGCTACGCAGCGGCATGATCCGCAGCCTATGTACCCCATATTCCGCTTCGAGCGCAGAGGCTCTTGCGCCTGAGGCGCGCATGACCGCTGCGAGGCCAAACTCGCCACTCGCTTTCAGCGCCTGCCGACGTCCGAGTTCAGGCGCGATCCGACTTGGCCACGGTGATCACTCTCGACGTCCGCGGCTCCTAAAAAAAGGCCTGTATCCCCGTCTGCCCGCGCCCTAAAATGAGCGCGTGCACATCATGCGTCCCCTCATACGTATTGACCGTCTCCAAATTCTGCGCCACGCGCATCACGTGATACTCCTCCGAAATCCCATTCCCGCCATGCATGTCGCGCGCCTCGCGGGCGATGGCGAGCGCCTTTCCGCAGCTATTGCGCTTCAGCATCGAGATCGCGTCGACCGGCAGCCTGTCCTCGTCGTAGAGCCGCCCGGCGCGCAGAACGGCTTGCAGGCCGATGGCGATCTCGGTCTGCATATCGGCGAGCTTTTTCTGGATCAACTGGTTGGCGGCGAGCGGGCGGCCGAACTGCTTGCGGTCGAGGGTGTAGCTCCTAGCCGCGTGCCAGCAAAATTCCGCCGCGCCGAGCGCGCCCCAAGCGATGCCGTAGCGGGCGCGGTTCAGGCAGCCGAACGGGCCTTTCAGCCCAGAAACATTGGGCAGCAGGTTTTGCTCCGGCACGACCGCCCCTTCCAGCACGATTTCGCCAGTGATCGAGGCGCGTAAGGAGAGCTTGCCCTCGATCTTGGGTGTCGAGAAACCAGGCGTGCCGCGTTCGACGACAAAGCCACGGATTTTATCGCCATGCGCGGCGGATTTCGCCCAGACCACGGCCAAATCGGCGATCGGGCTGTTGGAAATCCAGGTCTTGGCGCCGGTCAGCCGATAGCCGCCATCGACCTTTTCGGCCCGCATGCGCATTCCGCCCGGATCGGACCCGGCATCCGGCTCGGTCAGGCCGAAGCAGCCGACCCATTCGCCGCTCGCGAGCTTGGGCAGGTATTTTCGCCGCTGCTCCTCGCTGCCATAGGCGTAGATCGGATACATCACCAGCGACGACTGCACACTCATCGCCGACCGGTAGCCGCTATCGACCCGTTCGACTTCGCGCGCGACCAGCCCATAGGACACATAGCCCAGCCCCGCCCCGCCATAGGTTTCCGGGATGGTCGAGCCGAGCAGACCGAGCGCGCCCATCTCGGTCATGATCTCGGGGTCGAAGCGCTCCTCGCGATAGGCGCTGACGACGCGCGGCATCAGCTTGTCCTGCGCGTAGCCGCGCGCGGTGTCGCGCACCAGACGCTCCTCTTCGCTGAGCTGGTCCTCCAGCAGCAAGAGATCGTCCCAGCCCGAGCCGACAAGGGTGGAGGCGGGCATTGGGCCGATGGTTTCGGATCGAAGGGCGGTCATGGCATGTCCTCCAAGGCTTCGGCGCAATTGCCCCACTGCCGCGAAGGCGTCGCGCTGGCTTGATTTTGCGGCGCTCGCCGTGCCGAGACAGCGCGAGCGCATTGCTTGAAATGGTAAGGTGGCGCGAGACCGAAAGATAGAGCCGTTTTCGCTCCTCTAGGACACCAGCACACCGCGCCCCAACACCTGCCCGTGGCGCAAATCGGTGAGCAGCGCGTCGGCCTTATCCAGCGGGCGTTCGTCGATCGGGATCGAGGGCACACGGCCGGATTGCACCAGTTCGACCAGTTCGGCTAGCTCCGCCAATGTCCCCACGAACGAGCCGACGACGCTCATGGCGCGCAAGGGGAAGAGCGGCAGCGACAGGGTGATTTCGCCGCCAAGCAGGCCCACGACGATGCAACTTCCGCCTTTTACGAGCGAGCCGATGCCGAGGCCGACCGTCTCCGGCGCACCGACGAAATCGATCGCGGCGATCGGCGGCGTGCCGAGGGCGGCGGTGATTTGCTGCAAAGCGTCCGGCGCGCGGCTGTCGATCGCGGCGACCGCGCCGGCTTTCATCGCGGCGTCACGCTTGGCCGGGTCGATGTCGGCGACGGCGGCGGCCTTCCCGCCCAAGGCTTTGTGAAGGCTGAGCGCCATCAGGCCGAGACCGCCAGCCCCGATGATCAGGATGGGCGCTTCGGCGAGCGCCGGGCCGACCTTCTTCAGGGCGGAAAATGCCGTAAGTCCCGCGCAGGCCAATGGCGCGACCGTTTTCGCGGGCAGCTTGCCAATGTCAATGAGATAGCGCGGATGCGGCACTAGAATATGCGTGCTGTAGCCGCCGTCGCGGAAGATGCCGAGATAGCGCGGCATTCCTGTGCAAAGATTTTCATGGTTCCGGCGGCAGTTGCAGCAGTCCCCGCAGCCGATCCATGGATAGATGAGATAGGTTTTCGAACTGTCGATATCCCCCGCCTCTGGCCCCGCCGCCACGACTTGTCCCGCCGTCTCATGCCCCATCGTGTGGGGCAGATTGACTCCGCGCTCGCCCATTTTGAGCAGCTTGCCGCCGCCGAGATCGTAATGTCCTTCCCAGACATGCAAATCGGTGTGGCAAACGCCGGCGGCACGGACTTCGAGCAGCACTTCGGTCCCTTGTGGAACGGGCGGCTCGCGGTCGCGCGCCTCAAGAGCCGCCCCGAAGGCGGTCAACTGGTAGCTTTTCATGGTTCCTCCCAGCTTTTTCGTCATCCAGACCCCGGACGGCCGCCGCTTAACGCAGCATCCTCATTTTTATCATTCCCGTTCCAAACCCGGAAGCTACCGGCTCAGCCTGCTTCGCTGTGGGCCATAATTCGGGAACGCGAGTTCATTTCGCGTTCAGCGCTCGCTGCCTAGCGTCGGTGGGCGCCAAGGGCTGGTTGCGATCCTGTGTGGGGAGTCTGGAAATTCGATCATGCGCCGGCGGATGAGCAAGCGCGCCCCTGCTCGTTCAGGTCTAAACGGCCAGGCGCTGGGCTGATTGGGCGCAAGCGAAGGGAGTTGTCCAATGCGATATCTGATCACCGCGCTTCTTGCGCTTTTTCTTGGGGTATCTTTCGCGTATTCGACGGCTGGGAATGCCGCCGCGGCGGAACAGTCCGCGACTTTACCGGCGCTCAAGCGGCTCGCCGCCTCATCCCCGATCACCAAGGTGGGCTACCGGCATTATTGCGTGCGGCAATATTTCCGGTGCCGGCATTTCACCGACGGCGGCTGGGAGTTCAAACGCTGCATGCAGTGGAAGGGCTGCTGGGAAGCTTATCTGGACTACAAGGCCAATCACTCCGAGAATAGCTGCCGGGACTGGCGTCACGCCTGCGCCGAAAATTGGGGCCGTGGCACGGACGATTACTATGGCTGCCTGCGCTATCACGGCTGCGATTGAGCTACGGAACGGAAACGGCCTCCCGATGGGAGGCCGTTAATGTGTAATGACAATGCCATGAGGACGCTACGCGCCCGCCTCCGCACTTCCGGGACCGTCTTCAAGCACCGCGTTCAGCACATCCCCCACCTCGCTCGCCCAGATGAATTCCAGCTTCGAGCGCACATCCTCAGAAATATCCTCCAGGTCTTTCTTATTGCGCGCCGGGAGCACCACGCGCGTGATGCCTGAGCGCACCGCCGCCGCCGTCTTTTCCTTGATGCCGCCGACGGGCAGCACCAGCCCGCGCAGGCTGATCTCGCCCGTCATCGCGGTGTCGTTGCGCACATTGCGGCCGGTCAGCAGCGAGACGAGTGCGGCGAACAGTCCGACGCCCGCGCTCGGCCCGTCCTTGGGGATCGCCCCGGCGGGCAGGTGAATGTGAATATCGGTCTTCTCGAACATGCTGGGATCGATGCGAATCTGCGCGGCGCGATTCTTGACCAGGCTCAATGCGGCCTGCGCGCTCTCGCGCATGACGTCGCCGAGCTGGCCTGTCAAGATCAGCTTGCCGCTGCCGGATGAGCGGGTCGCCTCGATGAACAGAATGTCGCCGCCGGCCCGCGTCCAGGCAAGCCCCGTCGCCACGCCCGGCACGCTGGTGCGCATCGCCACCTCATTTTCGAAACGCGGCGCGCCGAGGATGGGAGCGATGTCGGACGCTTCAATGCGAACCTGCGTCGCGCTGCCTTCAGCGATCCGCAACGCGGCGTTGCGCATGACCTGCCCGATCTGGCGCTCCAGATTGCGCACGCCCGCCTCATAGGTGTAATCGCGCACGATCGCGGCGAGGGCGTCTTCGCTGATCTCGGCCTGGTCCGGCTTGAGGCCGGTCGCGTCGAGCTGCCGCTTCACCAGATAGCGGCGCGCGATTTGCAGCTTTTCGCTTTGCGTATAGCCGGCGAGTTGCACCAATTCCATGCGGTCGAGCAGCGGCTCGGGAATGCCGTCGAGCACATTGGCGGTGGTCAGGAAGACGACCTTGCTCAGATCGAACGGCACGCCGAGATAATTGTCGCGGAAGCTGTTGTTCTGCTCTGGGTCGAGCACTTCGAGCAGCGCCGCCGACGGGCTGCCCTGAATGCCCTGCCCCAGCTTGTCGATCTCGTCCAGCATCATCACGCAATTGCGCGCGCCGGCCTTGCGCAGGCCCTGAATGATGTTCCCCGGCAGCGCGCCGATATAGGTGCGCCGGTGGCCACGAATTTCCGCCTCGTCATGCACGCCGCCGAGCGAGATGCGGGTGAACGGGCGCTCCATTGCGCGCGCAATCGACTGGCCCAGCGAAGTCTTGCCGACGCCGGGAGGGCCGACGAAGCACAGGATCGGAGCGCGGCCCGACGGCGCGAGTTTGCGGACGGCGAGGAATTCCACGATGCGCTGCTTAATCTTGTCCAGCCCGAAATGATCCTCGTCGAGAATGCGGCGGGCCTCGGCGATGTCGATCGGCTTTTCCTCGGGCAGGGTCCAGGGCAGCTCGATCAGCCAGTCGAGATAGTTGCGGATAATGCCGTATTCGCCGCCGGCTTCGGGCGTGCGCTCCAGGCGGCGCAATTCCTTTTTCGCCTGATCCTCGACCTCCTGCGGCATCCCAGCCTCGGCGATTGCCTTGGCCAGCTCCGCAACCTCGGCCGCCTTGCCGTCGCCCTCGCCGAGCTGGCGCTGGATCGCCGCCATCTGTTCGCGGAGCACGGCCTCACGCTGGCGCTCGTCGAAAACAGCCTTGGTCTGCTGGCCGATTTCCGCCGACAGCCGCAGCACTTCGATCCGCGCGGCAAGCAGCCTGGTCACGCGCTCCACGCGCGCGGCGACGTCGATGGTCTCCAGAACCTCCTGCTTCTCGTCAGGCTTCATGTCGAGATAGGCGGAGACGAGATCGGCGAGCCCGCCCGGCGTTGCGGCCGACTGCACGGCCTCGATGAGGTCGGGCGGGGTCTGCGGCAGAAGCTGCAGGGCCTCGACGGCCATGCGCTGCAAATTGAGGTAGCGCGCCTCGATTTCGGGCGTGCGGTCGTCCTGTTCCTCGATGCGTGCGACGCGCGCGGCCATGAACGGCCAGCCGCCGAGAAATTCCAACACCCGGAAACGCTGCTCGCCCTGGCAGATGAGATGATGCGAGCCGTCGGGCGTTGTGATGTAGCGGACGACATTGGCGACGACGCCGGTCATGTGCATGTCGATCGGGGCGGGGTCGTCGACATTGGCCGCGCGCTGCATGAGAATGCCGAGCTGGCGCTGCTCCTTGACCGCGCGCTGGGCGGCTTCCATCGAAGTGCGCCGCCCGACCGTGATTGGGAAAATCACGCCGGGAAACAGCACCATCTCACGCACCGGCAGGATGATGAGCGCGTCGGCGGGCAGCTCCGAGAGCGGACGCGGCGGGCGCTCACTGGCCTGTTCGGCTTTCATTTCCAAGCTGTCGGCGCTCATTCGAAGCGCTCCTTTTGATGCTTGTTCAGCAATTTTGTGGTTTCAGGAAAATTTGCGCAGGCTGATGAGCAGGCAGCCATCGGCGATTTTTTTGCCGATCTGGTCGTAGCGCCCGCGCGGCAGCGGAATGCGGCGGCGGAACCGGCCTTGCGGTAATTCGAGCCGGTGCACGACCGCGTGATGGAGTTCGGCGGGAATGGCGCGGGCACCGGAAATCACCAGCTCGCCGCCGTCGAGGGCAAGCTCGACATGCTCCTGATCGACGCCGGGCAGCGCCACATAGATGACGACGTGGCTCCCCGTCTCGAAGACATCCGCGGGCGGCTCCCAGGCTGGCGCCTGATAGGTTCCGCCCTCCGGCTGGAAGAGCTGGCGATGCATGCGTTCGGCTCGCATCAGCATTTCACACGCCTCGGACCACATCCAACGTTCGGTATCTTTAATCGCCATATCGACCCGTGACTTTCGGCTTTGCGGCGGCGGGTTGACGCCCTTGCGGTGGGACAATTGCGAGACGGCGCGCGGCCGCCGATTTCGCCGTGCGATGATGCCGCGCTTCTGCTCAACGGGCAACATGTAAGCATCGCGGAGGGAAAAGCAAAGCCGCTGTAAACCTTATGGCGGGTAAGTGTAATGATCCCGCGGGCGCGGAAAACGTTCAGCGCCGGCGCGCAAACGACGGCTGGGCAGGTTTACCGCCCAGTGAAGACCGGCTTGCGCTTTTCGCTGAAGGCGCGGCGGCCCTCGGCATAGTCTTGGCTGTCAAAGCACCGCCCGACCAGCGCCAAAAGCTCGTCCAGCCGTTCGGGGGCAAGGTCGGCGGCAAAGGCGTCGATCGTGCGCTTGGCGGCGTGGATCGTCAGCGGCGCGTTCTCGGCAATCGTGTGGGCGAGTGCGCGAAGGCCGGGGTCCAGCGCTTCGGTTGGAAACGCGCGGTTGATAAGCCCCATGCGCAATGCCGTATCGCAGCCGAAGCGCTCGCCCGTAAACAGTAGCTCCTTGGCGCTGGCCGGACTGACGCAGGCCAGCAGCGGCTCGATCCAGCGCGGATGGTAGCCGAGCCCAAGCCTTGCCGGCGGGATGCTGAATTGCGAGCCTTCCGCCGCCACGCGCAAATCGCAGCAAAGCGCCAACGCAAGCCCGCCGCCGAGACAGAAGCCCTCGATCATGGCGATGACCGGCTTGCCCGCTCCCCGCAATGCGTCGAAGGCGGCGTGATTGAGATCGTCATAATCGCGCGCGGCCTCGCCTTGCCGCGCCGTGTCGAATTCGGAAATATCAGCGCCGGAGGAGAACGCCTTGCCGCCCGCGCCGCGCAGCACGATCACGCGGATTGCCGCGTCCGCTTCCGTCTCGCCCAGGAGACCGGGAAGGCTGGCCCACATCGCCGAGCTGAGCGCATTATGCCGGCTCGGATTGTCGATCACGAGCCAGCCGATCGCGCCGTCGCGTTCAAGGCGCACCCGCCCCAGCTTGGCCATCGAGCTGTCAGTCATCATTCATCCTCCTTACCGACGCGTCTTGCAGCGCTTGGGCGACGCCCTATTTCATGATAGATCATGCTGGCGATGAAACGAGCACGATGGGCACGCGTTGCCTATTGATTGCGCTCTCACTTCAGGTAAACAACCGGCCGGTCATCGGAATAGCCAATTCTGAACGTTGGGCCAAGGGAGTCTCCCATGCCGCAGCATCTGTCGAAGCCGCACCACCTCAAAGTCCAATCCTACGATCCCCTTTGGGACCAGGTTCGGGCGGAAGCGGAGGAGATCGCCAGGCGTGAACCTGCGCTTGCCAGTTTCATTTTTGCAAATGTGCTGAATCATTCCCGGCTTGAAGAGGCCATCGGCCACAGGCTGGTGCAGCGGCTGGGGCATGACGATGTGAACGCCGATCTCATCCGGCAGACCTTCGAGCGGGTGCTGCATCAGGATGCGGCGATTGCCGAAGCCTTCCGCGCCGATCTTGCCGCCATCGCCGACCGCGATCCCGCCTGCAAGCGCCATATCGAGCCGCTGCTTTACTACAAGGGCTTCCACGCCTTAGAAACGCATCGTTTCGCGCATTGGCTTTTCGCCAATGGCGAGAAGGATTTCGCGCTTTATTTGCAGAGTCAGTCCTCGCGCGTGTTTTCGGTCGACATTCATCCGGCGGCGCGCATCGGGCGGGGCATCATGCTCGATCATGCCACGGGCATTGTCATTGGCGAGACTGCCTCAATTGGCGATATGACGTCGCTCCTGCATTCGGTAACGCTTGGCGGCAGCGGCAAGGAGGCCGGCGACCGGCATCCGAAGGTTGGGCGCTGCGTGATGATCGGCGCTGGGGCGAAAATCCTGGGTAACATTACGGTCGGCGATTGCGCCCGGGTTGCGGCGGGCAGCGTCGTGCTGAAAGACGTGCCGCCCAAAACCACCGTGGCGGGTGTGCCGGCGCGCGTCGTCGGCATTGCGGGCTGCACGGAGCCGGGCCGGACGATGAATCAGATGCTCGGCCTTGACGCCTCGCAGTGGACGGGCGAAACAGAGCGCTGAACCCTCTGGGTCGCGATCGTTTCTTGCCGAACCGATTGCGGTCTGGAGTCTTTTTCGTTTTCGCACGTTTTCGGGAGACCGGCGCGCATGCCCCTCGGGGACTAGCTGCTCCCGACGTGCTCTGGCCAGCAGGAGCGTCATGACCCGCGACGAACTCACGCAAGTGGAGAAATATCTCCGCAAGACCTTCCAAACCGAGACTATCGACGTTCGCCAGCGGCCCAAGAAAAAGGATTCGGCGGAGGTTTACGTCGCCGATGAGTTCGTCGGCGTGGTTTACCGCGACGATGAGGATGGCGAGGTTTCCTACCAGTTTCAGATGGCCATTCTGGAGGTGGATCTTACCTCGTAAAGTCTGGGTCGCGCCCGCGGTCGGAGTGCGCGCAGCGCTGGTGAGACAGCAAAATAGGGACGGGCAGTGCCGCTTTACGATCTCGACGGCATTTCGCCGATTGTGCCCCCCGATGGAGACTATTGGATCGCGCCGGACGCCGTGCTGGTCGGCAAGGTGCGGCTGGACCGCGATGCCAGCGTCTGGTTCGGGGCGGTGCTGCGCGGCGACAACGAATTGATCCATGTCGGCGAGGGCAGCAATGTGCAGGATCGTTGCGTTCTGCATACGGATATGGGCTTTCCCCTGACGATCGGACCCGGCTGCACCATTGGCCACTCGGCCATCTTGCATAGCTGCATCATTGGCGAAAACAGCCTTGTCGGCATGGGCGCAATCATCCTCAATCGCACGCAGATCGGCCGGAATTGCATCATCGGAGCCCACACGCTCATCGCCGAGGGTAAGACGATCCCGGACAATTCGCTGGTCATCGGCTCTCCAGGCCGCGTGGTCCGCCAGCTCGGCGAAAATGAAGCGGCGCTGTTGAAGGCGTCGGCTGAAACCTATCGGCGGAATTGGCGGCGCTTCGCCAAGGGGATGGTGTCGCACTGATCTGCGATCCATTCGAACGCATCAGTTGCAGCGGATGACTTTATTACAGCCTAGAGCGAGCCAAGCCGCCGTGGCAGCATCCTAAAAGGGGTGCGAGCCGGCGTTTGGGGGGAAACACCGGCTCGCTGACGAGCCCGGAAGGGGCAGGATTTGAGGGGGCGAGGGATCCGGGCCCGAAACTACTATTCCGTCTCCTATTTCTTTGCGTCCGCACCGGACGCCGAAACCGTCGGTCCCTCACGCAAAGGGATGAGAGAAACCCATTGGCGTGGGTCCGCGCCCGACTGTCGTTTAATGAATGTGTAGGGGGTATTGCTCCATGCCAAGATGTGCGAGTGTTTATTATCGAGAATTAAATCGCCGCGATGCGTTCTGACGGTCAAAACGGCGTGACCTTCGCCGTTTTCGTCGCGCACAACGGTGATAAGCAGAGCACTCGCCGCCCACCCCAGTTGCGACAATTTGCGTTGTTTTAGTAGAACATAGTCCTCGCAATCGCCTTTGCCGCTCAACGGATAGGTCCAATTTTCGACGGTTCCGTATTGGACTTGGTCGCTGAGCGGCTTTATCGTCCCGTTGATATCGCGATTGACGGATTGCAGCTCGGTCCATCTGCTGGTGGTGAGCAACATCTCGGAATCGCCACGGCCGCGTGGCAAGCAATCGGCCGGGTTCTGATAACAGAATTTGAGGTGGCCGATCGGCGCATCCGTGGTTCCGTAAAGATGCATCTGCACTTCATCGGCCGAGGGCGATGCCTTGACGCTGATGCTTCGTGCGTTCGCACCCTCGGACACTCCATAGGCGACAACGCTAATAAGAATTGCCAAGGACCAAAACTTCATCAACCTCTCCTCGTGCTCCGAGTAGATAATGTCAAAAGAGTTTTTACGGTCCGATAAGCGGCATAGTGTTTTTCGATATATATTTTAGTTGTATTTTTGAACGAAGAACACACGGTCAATTACCTTAATCTAACAATCGATAACGCGACGTTGTTTTCTTAAAAATTTACAATTAATGGTTGTTTAATCAAATACTTACTATTACTTATCTACGCATTTATTCGTAACCGATGAGCAGCAACGCCGGCATCGGTTGGATCGGCTTTATCGAAAAAGCATGGAGGAAAGGCGCACCCGGCGCGCGACGCGTGATCGCAATCGCTGGCGACCGGAATCGATTCATCGCAGGTCAATGCATCGCACGGTCCATTTGGCCGTCCGAAACCCACCGCATAAACACTCATGATCAACATACTCAACCTTCGCGTAAAAACCAAAATTACGCAATTACCGGTTGAATATGCCTCAAATTCGCACAAACGGCAATCTTTGATTGCATCAAATGACACTATGCACGCAGTTTTCCACCTCTGTAATTCAGAAAATCGAGCTGGTGGGCCGTGCAAAAGAGGATTTCTTGCCGGAAGGGACAACGTGCCGCATCATTGCGATTAGGCGAGCGGGCAATCCGCTCCGTCTAACATCGAGGACGCGCACGAACGCGGCCGTGGAGGAAATCATGAATGTGGCTGGAATCCTGAAGGATAAGGGACGTAATGTAACCTCGGTTTCGCCGAGCGCCAGCATCAAGGAAGTCATCGGAGCCCTCGCCGAGAAAAGAATCGGAGCGGCGGTGGTTTGTGACGCCGACAAGCGCGTCATCGGCATTATCTCGGAACGCGACATCGTGCGGATCGTCGCCGCCGACGGCGCCGCCGTTTTCGAACGCCCGGTCAGCGACTACATGACGACGGAGGTCGTGACCTGCCACGAGCACGATACGGTTGCCTGGTTGATGGAGAAAATGACTTCGAGCCGTTTCCGGCATATACCGGTTGTGGAAAGCGGCCAGCTCGCCGGCATCGTTTCGATCGGCGATGTCGTCAAGCAGCGCATTGCGCTCGCCGAAATGGAGGCAGCGTCGATGCGGGACTATATCAAGACGGGCTGAACGCCTTCAAAGCTCGACGGGCGCGCTCAAGTGAGGCCTCGGGAGCCTGCTCGCCTTTGATTCAATCATCTGCGGCATCATTAAGGCGCCCCGCCTCCATCCGTGCCCGCCGATCCCGTTCATGTTTCATACAGGGCTTCGAACCTAGCCTTTAGCCGATCTGCGCCTTCAGGCCGTGGACCCCTTGCGGCTGGGGTGGCGCTTGCCAAGGACGGATACACTTTTCTCATCCGCACCTCGCCAGGTTTGGTAATAGATAATGATGGATCCGATGTCCCACATCCTGATCGTCGACGATCATCGCGAGATTCGAGACCTGCTGGCGAAATTTCTGCGAAAGCATTCGATGCGCGTCACCACGGCCGCCGACGCGGGAGAGGCCAGAAAGCTTCTCAAGACCAGCGCCATTGATCTGATTGTGCTCGACATCATGATGCCGGGTGAGGACGGCCTTAGCCTTGCCCGCCACGTGCGCGAAAGCGCCGACACCCCGATCATTTTGCTGACTGCCCTGGTCGAAGACACCGACCGCATCATCGGACTCGAATTGGGCGCCGACGACTATGTCACCAAGCCGTTCAATCCGCGCGAGCTGTTGGCGCGGATCAAGGCGGTGCTGCGGCGGGCGAACAGCCTGCCGGCCTCGCGCGAGCCTGAACTGAACACACGATTACGCTTTGGCAACTGGATGTTCCTACCCGACCGGCGGGAAATCGTGAGCCAGGACGAGGTCGTAACGCCGCTGTCGCATGGCGAATGCTTGCTGCTGGCGGCGTTTCTCCAGCGCCCGAACATGGTGCTGAACCGCGACCAGCTGCTCGATCTCACCAAAGGGCGCATGGCCAATCTGTTCGATCGCAGCATCGACAACCAGGTGAGCCGCCTGCGCCGAAAGATCGAGGACGACCCCAAGAACCCCAAGCTCATTCAGACGGTTTGGGGCGGCGGCTATAAATTTGCAGGAAACACCGAGCCGATATGAAGCGTTTGGTCCCCCGCACCGTTGCCGGACAACTGATCGCCGTGGCGATGCTGGCGCTGGTCGTGTCGCAGATCGCGCTCATGGCGATCATGCTGGATGAGCGCCAGACCGCGATGCGCCGCTGGTGGACGAATTACATTCTGTCGCGCATCGCCTCGGTGGTGGAGCTTTTAGACCAGACGCCCGACGATCTGCATCAGAAGGTCATCAACGCCTCGGATACGCGGCTTCTGACGTTTTTGGTCACGCCCGAAGGCCCCGATCCGGCGACCAATGATGAAAGCTCGACCTATCTGCGCGAGTTGCAGGCGATGATTCCGAAATCTCCTCAAGAGGTGGTGGTCGATGTCGGCGATGCGCCAAGCTGGCCGGAAATGCTGTCCCACTGGATCGCCACCTGGCGGTCCCAACCCACGCCCGAGGGCGACCCGTTATTGGAAGCTTCGGTCAAGCTCAAGAATGGCAAATGGCTACATCTGGAAGTGGCGCGCAGCTTGAATCCGCCGCCGCTGGCTTTGCTGTTCATCCCCCTGCTGACCATGCTCTTGGTCTTCGGCTCGACGCTCACCATCATCATCCGGCATATCAGCCGGCCGATGAAGGCGCTCACTCTTGCGACAGAAGCGCTGGGGCGCGGCGAGGACGTGCCCCCCGTTGCTGTGTCCGGTCCAGCCGACATCCGGCAGGCCATCGAAGCTTTCAACGACATGCGCGAGCGCCTGTCACGCTCGGTGCTCGACCGCACGCGGATGCTCGCATCCGTGGGCCACGATCTGCGCACCCCCATTACCACGATGCGGCTCCGGGCCGAATTCATCGAGGACGAGGAAACGCGCACCCGGCTCCTCGCCTCGCTCGATGAGATGCAGCATATGGCCGAGACCGCCCTGGCTTTCGCCCGCGAGGAGGCGAGCGCGGAACCGACGCGGATCGTCGATCTCAACGCGCTTGTGCAGACCGTGTGCGAGGATCAGGCGGACATGAACCGCAGCGTCGTCTACAACGACAATGGGCGAATGCTCTATCGCTGCCGCCCGCACAGCCTGACGCGCGCGGTGCGCAATTTGGTTGAAAACGCGGTCGTCCACGGTAAGTGCGCGCGCGTGCATTTGAATGGGCCCTCGCGCGAAGTCTGGATCACCATCGACGATGACGGGCCGGGCATTTCCGAGGCGGACATCGCGCGGGTGTTCTATCCCTTTGTGCGGCTTGACGAATCGCGCGGCCAGGAAACCGGCGGCATCGGGCTGGGGCTTGCCATTGCGCGGTCCATCGTGCGCGGGCATGGCGGCGACATCGCCATTAATAACCGCCCCGAGGGCGGCCTCAGCGCCACCATCCAGCTCCCTGTGAAATGACGCCCGCCGCGCCGTCATTCTGTTGAATGTCCGGCCACGCCCCATGATATAGACGTTTCGCTGGACGGCCTTCGTCCGGCTTGGGCAACTCTTCGTCGCTGCGAGGCGCAAATGAATTATTTCCGCACAACGCTGCTGCTTGCGGCTCTGACGGCGCTGTTCATGGTGATCGGCTATTCCATCGGCGGTCAATCCGGGATGGTGATCGCCTTCCTCATTGCCGCCGCCATGAATGTGTTCAGCTATTGGAACTCGGACAAACTCGTGCTGCGTATGCATAACGCGCAGGAGGTGGACGCGGGCACCGCGCCGGAATTCTACGACATCGTCCGCCAGCTCGCCGCCAATGCCGAGCTGCCGATGCCGAAAGTCTATTTGATCCAGGCCGAGCAGCCGAACGCCTTCGCCACCGGCCGGGACCCGGAGCACGCGGCGGTCGCAGCCACCACCGGGCTGCTTGACCGGCTTTCCCGTGAGGAGGTGTCTGGCGTCATCGCGCATGAGCTTGCGCATATCAAAAACCGCGACACGCTCACCATGACGATCGCCGCCACGATTGGCGGGGCGATTTCCATGCTCGCCAATTTCGGCATGCTGTTCGGCGGCGGCAACCGCGACGGCAATCGCGGTTTTGGCATTATCGGGACATTGTTGATGGTGTTTCTCGCCCCGCTGGCGGCTGGCGTCATTCAAATGGCGATCAGCCGCTCGCGCGAATATGAGGCGGACAAGCTGGGCGCGTATATTTCACAACGCCCGCTATGGCTCGCCTCCGCCCTGCAAAAGATCTCTCAAGCCGCCGCGCAAATCCCCTATGGCCGCGCCGAGCGCAATCCATCGACCGCCCATATGTTCATCATCAACCCGCTGACCGGACAGGGCATGGATAATCTGTTCTCCACCCATCCGAATACGGAGAACCGCATCGCTGAGCTTGAGCGGATCGCGGCGGAAATGGGCCAGGCGGGCGGCGTCTCCACGCCAATCAACCCGTCCGAAGGGCCCTGGGCGCCGTCGCAAGGCGGGGAAAAAGGCCCTTGGACCTAGCGCCGGGCTTGCGCCGACGGGGCGATCGCCGCATGGATGATGCGACCCCTTAAACTGACGGATCGGCGCAAGATGTGTTCCGCGCATTGCTATTTGCCCCAAACGAGGATCGGTTGACCGCCGACGACCGCGCCGGCCTGCTGGCGCGGCAAATGGCCGTCGCCCTGCTGAGCGCCGTGCTGAACGACCGGCGTCCGTTCGATGAGGCGTTCGAGCGGCTGGCTGGCGAGGAGCCTTTCGCGGCGCTTGAGCCGCGCGACCGGGCCTTCGCCAGGGCCATCGCCGCGACAACGCTTCGCCGCAAGGGCCAGCTCGCCGAGATCGTCAAGCGCTTCATTGAAAAACCGCTGCCGGACAAACGCGGCAGGCTCGACGCTATCCTGCTCAGCGCCGCCGCCCAGCTCATTTTCCTCAAATCGCCGCCGCACGCCGTCATCAATCTGTCGGTGTTCCAAGTCTCGGCCGACCAGCAGGCGCGCCGCTTCAGCAAGCTGGCCAACGCCGTGCTGCGCCGGATTTCCGAACAAGGCACGGCGCTCGCCGCCGGGCAGGACGCGGGACGGCTCAACACGCCGGACTGGCTCTGGCGCAGTTGGAGCGAAACCTATGGCGCCGAGGACGCCGAGCGCATCGCCGCTCAGCATTTGCGCGAGCCGCCGCTTGACCTCACCGTCAAGTCGGACGCCGAGGCGTGGGCCGCCCGGCTTGGCGGCGTCGTCCTGCCGACGGGGAGCGTGCGCCTCGCCGCCAAGGGCCGGATCGAGGAGCTGGCGGGCTTCGGCGAGGGCGAATGGTGGGTGCAGGACACAGCCGCCAGCCTCCCCGCCCGGCTTCTCGGCGATGTGCGGGCCGTGCGGGTCGCCGATCTGTGCGCCGCGCCGGGCGGCAAGACCGCGCAGCTTGCCCATGCCGGCGCGCGCGTCACCGCGGTCGATATTTCGGCCAAACGGCTGAAGCGGGTGGCGGACAATCTCGCCCGGCTCAAGCTGGACGCCGAAATCGTCGCCGCCGATGTGCTGAACTGGCAGCCGGACGCGCCCTTCGACGCCGTGCTGCTCGACGCCCCCTGCTCCGCCACCGGCACGATCCGCCGCAACCCGGACATCGCCCACCTCAAGCGGCCGTCCGACGTGATCGAGCTGGCAAAGCTTCAAGAAAACATGCTGGGCTGCGCCCTTTCGATGCTGAAGCCGGGCGGCGTGCTGGTCTATTGCGCCTGCTCGCTGGAGGCGGCGGAAGGGCCGGCGCAAATCGCTGCGCTGCTCGCCTCGCGCGGCGACGTCCGCCTGTCGCCAATTGCGCCCGAGGAGTTCGGCGGCCGGGCCGAATGGATCGACCGGCATGGGGCGCTCAGGACCCTGCCGCACGATCTGCAACTGAGCGATCCCGATCTGAGTGGGATGGACGGGTTTTATGCGGCGCGGGTGGTAAAGCTTGGGTGACAGCCGCACCCGGCAAGCTTATGGCGAGGCGGCGCAGCAACCAATTCTGCACTGTAAAGCCGTCAATCACTTAGAGTTTAGCACTCGGCAAGGGCTGATCCTGTATAGCTGTGCGCAACGTTATGCTCAGCAATTCGGGTCAGTGACCGTCTGGGTGACCGGCGCTTGAGCGCGATAATTTTCCGGAAAGAGATGGCGGATGAGCATTGCAATCGACCGCGAAAGGCTCGGACAGATCGTCTTGGTGCTTCAGGGCGGAGGAGCGCTCGGCGCCTATCAGGCCGGCGTCTACCAGGCCCTGCATGAAGCGGACATCGAGCCCGACTGGGTGATCGGAACCTCGATTGGCGCGATCAACGCGGGTCTCATCGCGGGCAACCCTCCTGGCCAGCGCCTTGCCCGGCTTCGCGAATTCTGGTCGCGCATCACGCAAAGCTCATTTGTCGAAGCCGCCAACGCCAACCCCTTCCTGGCAGCCTTCGCGCCCAATGCCGCCACCATCGCTGGCGGTGTTCCCGGCTTTTTCGAGCCCAACCCCAGCGCGTGGCTCGGCACGAAGGTGAAGCTGGGAGCCGAGCAGGCCGCCTACTACTCAACCGAGCCGTTGCAAAGAACGCTGCGCGCGTTGACCACTCCCGAGCTGTTGAACGCCGGAAGCCCCCGTTTGACCGTCGGGGCGGCCAATGTGCAGACGGGTGAAATGCATTACTTCGACAGCCGCGACACCGTCTTGTCGAGCCGGCATCTCGTCGCGTCCGGCGCGCTTCCGCCGGCTTTCCCGGCGGTCAGGATCGATGGCGAACTTTACTGGGACGGCGGCGTGCTCTCCAACACCCCCGTCGAAGCCGTGTTCGATGACATTCCGCGCCGCAGCGGCTTGATCTTTGCTGTCCACATGTGGGGACCGAATGGGCATGAGCCGGACAGCATCTGGAGTGTCATGGGCCGTCAGAAAGATCTGCAATATGCGAGCCGGGCCGTGAGCCACATTCAGCGTCAAAAGCAGATCCACAAGCTGCGTCACATCATCGCCGAATTGGCGCGCAAGCTGCCGGAAGAGACCCGCGCCGATCCCGAAATCGCCGCGATGGCGGCCTATGGCTGCTTGACCCGGATGCATGTCGTGCGCCTGCTCGCGCCACCGCTTGCCGGCGAGGATCATTCGAAAGATATCGACTTCAGCGCCAAGGGCATCCGCTCGCGCTGGGAAGCGGGACACGCGGATACGGCGCGGGCGCTCGCCGAAATGCCTTGGAATCAGGAGGTCGATAGTCTGGAGGGCTTTATCCTGCATGAGGCCCGCGCCGGCCGGGTCATGCCAGGCGACGCCATTCGCGGCAGGCTGAGCGATGACGGCGCGTAATCCGCGCGGTGCTAGTGCATGGACGCCTTGCCGCCCGATCTGCAACTCAGCAACCCCATCCAAACGCCCCTTAGACGAGGGAGTTCGGAAAACGCGAAAGGCCGCCCCTCGGGACGGCCTTTCCATTGTCAGCCACTGTGGCGGCGCTTGCTATGCGCGACCGCTCTCCAAGGAGGCCGTCACGCTCACAAGATGCGCCCCGAGCGACGCTGGACAATGAGACATTTGACCACCTCCTTTCATGATGTTGAAACTAGACGGGAAGATAGGGCCTTGAGCCGGGTCCGTCAACCCGCGACCGGATGCATCGGCAGCGCAGCCCTTCCGGTCGTTCGAGGTGATCGAGTTGGTAAAGCGCCGGGCTGCTCGCCTTACGCGGCGAATGGATCGACCGGCATGGGCCGCTGTGGACCTTTCCCACAATCTGCAACTCAACGATCCCGATCTTTGTGGAAAGGACATATTTTATGTGGTGAGGGTTGTGAAGCTGGGGCGAGGGTTGAGTTTTTCGCTAATTGCACCCGTGATGACAGCTAGTCACTTGACCCAACGGAACAACAAAAATGCAAGCTATTGGGTGGTGAACGCGATCCATTCAGGAGCTTGACCGCGTCGCGGATTTACGGCGAGCCAGACATGAAGAAACCTCGCAAGCCTCGTCTCGGGAAGGCGAAGAAGCCAAGCGCCGCAGTCGCTGCGCATCTACCAGCCGCCGTGCCACCGCTGGTGAAGAGAACAGTCCTGCTTTGGTTGGGATATGTGCTAGCGGGGCTTGCAGTCTTTGGCGGCATGAAAGATTTTTTTGAGTTGGCCGATCTCGTTCGGACACTCACGTCGAAGTGGGACTATTGGAACCATCTCTTTTGGGCCACCGTGTTCGGATACGACCCAGATAAATTCCCGCCTGGGTTCGCTACCAGAATGACGTTTCTTGTCGCGTTATTGATAATAGGCATTGCTGCGCTGATCGCAGACCAAGAGGAAGAGAAAAAAAATTCGAAGGCACCTGATAGTTACTGGGATGTTCTCCTTCGTGACATAGAGCAATTTAAGTTCGGCCAATCTTTTGCTATAGCGTTTTTGACCATGCTCGTATTTAATTGGGCCGTCGATAAATTGATATTCAAGTCCGATCAAGTTTTCTTTATTGAAGAGAGGCCGGTACTGATAGCGGTGGGCTTAGGCTTCAGCCTGGCTGTGCTCATCGCAATTTTGTTCTACCGAGGGGTTTCGGAGTTGGGGCACACACTTCTATTGATAGCGTTCATGTCGTGCTTTTATTTCGCCCTTGCCTACACTGGTGCTAAGTCTGCTGTAGCTTCTGGTTCCGACGCCGTTGCCATCTATAGAATAGTCCTGCTCAAAGGTAATTTTTTATTTGGGTACGTTCACATGATAGCTATCCTCCAGATAGCCCCTCCAAAATACTTCAACATAAGATTTTACAACATCATCATATTTGTCATGCTGATCGCTTTATTAAATTACACCATGATCCTGAAAGAGCGGTTTTCGTAATTCCGCCCGATTTTTATTCACGCTGCATTGCGGATATAGCCGGATAACGAGCGAAAGGCTGCTCAGGTCAATATTACTCCCATGCCATTTGCAGCCGGAAGGTCAAAGCGCTGGAAGGGGACCAGCACTCCACTAAATCATCCCCCTTCCCCACCCCGCCAAAACCGCCTACCCTACCCAAAAACCACCCCACGGAAACGCCGTTGCAACCCATCGGAGACTTCGACACCATCATCGTCGGCGCGGGCTCGGCGGGCTGCGTTCTCGCCAATCGCCTCAGCGCCGATCCGCGCAATCGCGTCCTGCTGCTGGAGGCTGGCGGCAGCGACAATTATGTCTGGATCCACGTGCCCGTCGGCTATCTCTACTGCATGGGCAATCCGCGCACCGATTGGGGCTTCAAGACGCAAGCCGTGCCGGGGCTGAATGGGCGCGCGCTGAACTATCCGCGCGGGCGCGTGCTCGGCGGCTCGTCCTCGATCAACGGCATGATTTACATGCGCGGACAGGCGCGCGACTACGATCATTGGCGTCAGCTCGGCAATAGCGGCTGGGGCTGGGACGATGTGCTGCCCTATTTTCGCAAATCGGAAGATTACGCGCCCGGCGAGGACGAGATGCATGGCGCGGGCGGCGAATGGCGGGTCGAAGATCAGCGGCTGTCCTGGCCGGTGCTCGACGCCGTCATCGAGGCCTGCGAGGAGGCGGGCATTCCGCGCATCGCGGATTTCAACCGCGGCGACAATTTCGGCGTGTCCTATTTCAAGGTCAATCAGCGGCGCGGCATTCGCGTCAACACGGCGAAGGCGTTTTTGCGCCCGGCACTAAAGCGCAAGAATCTCACGGTGCTGTCGCAGGCGCAGGTGAAGGAAATTCTGATCGAGAACGGCCGCGCGACGGGCGTGATTTTCTGGCGATCCGGCCAGCTTGCGCAAGCCGCCGCGAGGCGCGAGGTCATCCTTGCCGCCGGCGCGATCGGCTCGCCGCAGCTTCTGGAAGTCTCGGGCGTCGGGTCGGGCGAGGTGTTGAGCCGCGCCGGGGTCGGGGTGAAATACGATTTGCCCGGCGTCGGCGAGAACCTGCAAGACCATCTGCAAATCCGCGCCGTCTACAAGGTCAAGAATGCGCTGACGCTGAACCAGCGCGTCTCGACGCTGCGCGGCAAGGCCGCCATCGGGCTCGAATATGCGCTGCGCCGCTCCGGCCCGATGTCGATGGCGCCGAGCCAGCTTGGCGTTTTCACCAAATCCGACCCGTCCTTCGAAACGGCGAACCTGCAATTTCACATCCAGCCTTTGTCGCTCGACAAATTCGGCGAGCCGCTGCACAGCTTCCCCGCGATCACGGCGAGCGTCGCCAATTTGAGGCCGGAAAGCCGTGGCTCGACGCATATCGCGAGCAACGACCCGCGCGTCCACCCGAAGATCCAGCCGAACTATCTGTCGAGCGAGACCGACCTGAGGGTGGCGGCTGACAGCATCCGTGTCACCCGCCGCATCATGGCCGCGCGCGCCATGCGCCCCTTCGAGCCGGAAGAATTCCGCCCCGGCGCCGCGCTGACCAGCGATGAGGACTTGTCGCAAGCGGCGGGCGAGATCGGGACGACGATCTTCCACCCTGTGGGCACCTGCATGATGGGCCGCTCCGAGCGCGCCGTTGTGGACGAGCGGCTGCGGGTGCATGGCATTGCGGGTTTGCGCGTTGTGGATGCCTCGGTGATGCCGTCGATCACCTCCGGCAACACCAATTCGCCGACGATCATGATTGCCGAAAAGGCCTCGGACATGATCCTGGCGGATGCGCGCGGGTGAGACGATACCTCTAAATCATCGCGGCGGCGGCTTCGAGCAACTCCCCGTCATTGGCTGGCTTGAAAATCAGGACGAAGCCGGGCCGGCAGCAGGATAGCGCCTGACTGGGATGAGCGCCGGTGTAAATGATGGTTGGGACGCCACGCTTGCACAAATCATTAGCGACCGGCGCCGCACCCCCATCGGGGAATGCGGCGTCCAGAATAGCCAGCGCCGGCCGGAATTTCCTTACCAATGCGCGGGCCTCTGCCAGCGTCCCCGCCGGCCCAAGCACGATCGCGCCGGCGGCCGCCAGGCTGGCGGTCAATTTTAACGCGGCTGAGGCGTCCTGATCGGCAATCAGAACCCGCACACCATCCAGCGCGCAATGCTTGGCCCTCCGCAGCCTTGCCTCTAGCCGCGGCGCTGCTGGCGATGGGCGGGCTGGTGTTGGAAACGAGAAGAAGACATTTCGGTCCAGCATCCGGTCATACTCCATACATTTCCGACGCAAAAACTCCGTGGAGCGTTCAAATCATTCTCTTGCTGGACTCGTCGATTGCTTACGGCGCGCGGCCTGGAACTTCTCTCGCTGGGCTGACGGGTTAATCTGCAATATCGTATTACGGCCTAATGATCGAGAATTCCAGTCGAGCGAGGGTCTATACGAAACCATACGTAGGTGTTCGAAAATGATCCCCGCACTACATGATGTGCGAAACGCATCATCCGCCCGCATTTTGCGCGCGTCATGCCACGCCACAATCTAGGCTCGTCACCTACCCTTGCCTAGTTTCACGAACGCCAGATTCGCTTCCCAAGTGGTTGTTCACGGCATTTCACAAAGATTTCATTCCCAATCGGCTAAAGCGCCATTCCTGCGTTTTGGTGCTTTGCCTGCCGCTTAAAGCCACCGTGACCGTTGGAAAAGGCAGATTTGACCGCCCGAAAAGCGTAGGCACGGCCTTTCCGGCAGGCTTTGTTACGACTCCCTGCATTGACAGCGGCACACGGGATAAAGAAATACTGAGCAAGCCCCTATATGCCGTACTTGTCGCGTTCATGGCATCGCTGGCGGCTGCGTATTCAATTAGGGGTGCAATGTGCAACTGCTGACCGTCTTTGGCTTGATTATAACCGTCGCCGCGTTTCCGGCTGCCGCCCAGCAAACCGGGCCAAGCGAGGTTGCGGTCGAGGCGGCCAAGGTTGCGGTCGGGCCTCTGTCGGAACGCGTGACTGCGGTTGGCAGCCTTGCCTCGAACGAATCCGTCATCATCCGGCCTGAAGTCGCCGGCCGCGTCGTCGAAATCGGCTTCGAAGAGGGGCGTCCGGTTGCCAAAGGCGCGCTGCTGGTGCGGCTCGACGACAGCTTGAACCGAGCCGAGGTCGCCGAAGCCGAGGCGCGTCTTCAGCTTGCGCAGCGCAATTTCACCCGCACCGAGGAGCTGTTTTCCAACAAGATCGCCACCGAGCGCTCGCGCGACGAGGCGCGTTCTAGTCTCGATGTCGGAACCGCGACCGTGGAACTCGCCAAGGTCAGGCTGGACAAGACGCGAATCGTGGCGCCATTCGATGGGATTGCCGGCTTGCGTAAAGTGAGCACAGGCGACTATGTCACCATCGGGCAAGACCTTTTCAATCTTGAAGACATCGACCCTGTCAAAGCGGACTTCCGCATCTCGGAAAAATTCCTGCCTACGGTGCGCACGGGTCAAGCCATCGAGGTCGGCGTCGATGCCTATCCGGGCCGCAGCTTTAAGGGCGAGGTTTACGCCATCGACCCGCGCATCGACGCGGCGGGGCGCAGCGTCGTCATCCGCGCGCGCGTGGACAATAAGGAGATGCTGCTTCGGCCCGGCCTGTTCACCCGCGTGACGCTGATCATCGAATTGAAGCCGGACGCCGTCACCGTGCCCGAGCAGGCGCTGATGCCGCGCGGGAACGATCAATTCGTTTACAAAGTGGTGGGCGGCAAGGCGATGCAGACCAAGGTGACCATCGGCACCCGTCGCGATGGCCGCGTCGAGGTCGTCGAAGGGCTGGGAACGGAAGACGTCGTCGTTACCGCCGGCCAGCAGAAAATCCGCGACGGCGCGGCGATTCGCGTGATCGACGCGGCGAGCGCCGTGACCGACGCCACCGGCAAAGGAGCCTGACCCAGATGTCGATTTCTGACGTCTCCATCCGCAGGCCGGTCTTTGCCACCGTGATGAGCCTCGTCATCGTGCTGCTGGGCCTCGTCTCCTATCAGCGCCTGACGGTGCGCGAATATCCCGATATCGACCCGCCGGTTGTGACGGTGCAGACGACCTATCGCGGAGCGGGCGCAGAGATCGTCGAAACTCAAGTGACTCAAGTGCTTGAGGATTCGCTCTCCGGCATCGAAGACATCGACTTCATCACTTCGATCAACCGCCAGGAAGAAAGCCAGATCTCGGTGCGCTTCAAGCTGACGCGCGATCCGGACTCCGCCGCCGCCGACGTGCGCGACCGCGTCGCCCGCGTGCGCGGACGGCTGCCCGATGAGATCGAGGAGCCAGTCATCCAGAAGGTTGAGGCGGACGCGCAGCCGATCCTGTTTCTCGCCTTTTCGAGCGACCGCCATTCCGCCCTCGAAATCACCGCTTACGCCGACCGCTTCGTCAAGGATCGCCTGCAAACGCTGTCCGGCGTCACCGAGGTGCGCATTTTCGGCGAACGGCGCTACTCGATGCGGATTTGGCTCGATCCTGAGCGGCTTGCGGCATACAGCCTCACCCCGCAAGATGTCGAGGACGCCTTGCGCCGACAGAATGTCGAGGTGCCCGCGGGACGCGTCGAAAGCGCCTCGCGGGAATTCACGGTGCTGTCGGAAACCGACATGCGCACGGCCGCGCAATTCGGCAATATCGTCCTGAAGGACGCCAACGGCTATTTCGTGCGCCTGTCGGATGTCGGGCGGGCCGAAATCGGCGCGCAGGACGAGCGCCGGATCGTGCGTTTCAACGGCCAGAGCGCCGTCGCGATGGGCGTAATCAAACAGGCGACGGCCAATCCGCTTGAGGTGTCGAAGGCGGTCCGCACGGAATTGCCGTCGATCGTTTCATCGCTGCCGGAAGGGATGAAAGTTCAGGTCGCCTATGACAGGTCGCTGTTCATCGCCGAGTCGGTGAAAAACGTTTACATCACCATCGCCGAAGCCGTGGTGCTGGTCGTGCTGATCATCTTTTTCTTTTTGCGATCCTTCCGCGCCACGCTGATTCCGCTGGTGACCATCCCCGTGTCGCTGATCGGAGCGTTCGCGCTGATGTTCGCACTGGGCTTTTCCATTAACACGCTAACGCTGTTGTCCCTGGTGCTGGCCATCGGCCTAGTCGTGGATGATGCCATCGTCATGCTTGAAAACATCTTTCGGCATATCGAGGAGGGGAAAAGCCCAAGGGAAGCCGCCTTCATTGGGAGCCGGGAGATCGGTTTCGCCGTCATCGCCATGACGTTAACTCTCGTTGCGGTTTACGTGCCGATCGGCTTCATGGCGGGCACCACCGGGCGGCTGTTCACCGAATTTGCGTGGACGCTCGCCGGCGCGGTGCTGGTCTCGGGCTTCGTGGCGCTGACGCTGACGCCGATGATGTGCGCCAAATTGCTCAAGGGCGGCGAAAAGCATGGGCGTGTCTACAATGCCATCGAGTGGTTTCTGAGCAAACTGACCGGCGGCTATCGGTCGACGCTGCGCCTTGCGTTGAAGGCGCGCCCCCTCATCCTGCTGATCGGCCTGGCCGTCGCCGGGTCGAGCTATTTTTTCGTTCAGGTACTCAAATCCGAACTCGCCCCTTACGAAGACCAAGGAACGGTCGTCAGCGTCTTCACCGCTCCGGAAGGCTCGACGATCGACTATACGGAGCGCTATGGCAGACAGCTTGAGGCCGTCTTTGCCAGCACTCCCGGTGTCGACCGCTATTTTGTGATTTCAGGCAATCCGGTCGTCTCGCAAGGCATCGCCTTCGTGCGGATGCTGCCATGGAGCGAGCGCACGAAAACCCAGTTCGACCTCGCCGCTGAGCTAAGACCGAAACTGTCCAACGTTCCCGGCGTCACGGCGTTTCCCGGCAATCCGCCGCCCCTTGGCCAAAGCGTGCGCGACAAGCCGATCTCTTTCGTCATTCAGACCTCGCTGACCTATGACAAGCTGCAGGAGCTGCAGGACGCTGTATTGGCGAAAGCGCGCGACTATCCCGGCTTCACCAATCTCGACACCGATCTGAAGCTGAATACGCCGCAGCTCAATATCAGCGTCGACCGCGAAAAAGCCGCCGACCTGGGCATCGAGGTCGAAACGCTCGGGCGAACGCTGGAGACGCTGCTCGGCGGGCGGCAGGTGACGCGCTTCAAGCGCGACGGCGAGCAATATGACGTCATCGTGCAGGTCGCCAATATTGACCGGCGCAATCCGGAAGATCTGCGCCGCATCTATGCGCGCGGCTCCGGCGGCGACATGATCCCGCTCGCCAATTTGATCGAGATCAAGGAAACCGTCGCGCCCAAGGAGCTGAACCACTTCAACCAGCTTCGCGCCGCGACCATCACGGCCTATCTGGCGCCCGGATATACGGTCGGCGATGGATTGACTTTCCTTGAACAGGCCTCAAAGGACATCCTGCAAGGTCAGGCCCAGATCGACTATTCCGGCCAGTCGCGCGAGTTCAAGGACTCAAGCGCGGGCATCTATGTCACCTTCATTCTCGCGCTCGCCTTCATCTATCTGGTGCTGTCGGCGCAGTTCGAAAGCTTCCGCGATCCGCTCATCATCATGGTGACGGTGCCCTTGTCGATGACCGGCGCGCTGGCGGCGCTGTGGTGGAGCGGCGGCACGCTCAATATTTACAGCCAGGTGGGACTGGTTACGTTGATCGGGCTGATCACCAAGCACGGCATCTTGATCGTGGAGTTCTCCAATCAGCTCCGCGCGGCGGGCCGCCCTCTGCTCGACGCCGTGGTTGAATCGGCGACGCTGCGGCTACGGCCGATCCTGATGACCACGGGCGCGATGGTGCTCGGCGCGGTGCCGCTGGCCATCGCGACCGGCGCGGGCGCGGAAAGCCGTCAGGATATCGGCTGGGTGATCGTCGGCGGGCTTCTGGTCGGCACGTTCTTTACGCTGTTCGTGATCCCGGTGGTTTACAGCTATCTCGCCGGACCGGTGAATCTGGAAGCGCACGCCAAACTTGGCGCCGAACCTGCTTCGAAGCCCGGTTCCGGTGAGCCGGAGCCGCAAACTGCCTGATCGCCAAGGCGCATCCTTCGCAACTTACTTTGCAATGCCATCAGTTCGTCAAACTTAAGCCAAAAAGGCAAGTTGTGACTGGAGTGGTTCATTCACATGGGCGAGTATGGCAATGCGTTTTGCTCAAGCTGCGACGGCCCTGTTTATTTCATTATTTTGCTTTGCTTCAGTGGCTCTGGCCGATTTGAAGGAATTGCATTTCGCCCATAATGGCGGGCCGGGATCGCTTTTCGACGCCTCCGCCACCGAGTTTGCACGGCGCGCCAATCTTGCGCTGCCGGAAACTTTTCGAGTTGTGGTGGCCGGAGAGAGCCGGCTTGGCGACGACACGGCGGTGCTCGAAAAAATAAAGCAGGGCGAAGTAACCTTCGGCCTCCCCTCCACCGTCATGTCGTCGATGAGCGAAACCTTCGGCCTTTTCGAGCTCCCCTTCCTCATTCGCAGCCGCGATCAGATCAAGCGGATCGGCGACGCTTTGCTCGAACCGGTGCTGCAGCCCGAGGCTAAGAAGCAAGGATTTCGCATCCTTGCCATCTGGGAAAATGGCTTCCGCCAGCTCACCAACAACGCAAGGCCGATAAACCGCCCGGAGGATTTACTGGGGCTCAAAATTCGTGTTCCGAAAGGCGCCTGGCGGGAAAGGCTGTTTGCGCAACTTGGCGCCGAGCCGATTCCGATGGGCCTGCACGAGGTCCATGCGGGGCTGCGCAGCGGGGCGCTCGATGGGCAGGAAAATCCGTTGGCGCAAATCAACGGCGCGAAATTTTATGAAGTTCAGCGCTACTTGACACTGTCCGATCATCTCTACACGCCGGCTTATATCATTGTGAGCGATGACCATTTTTCGAAACTGCCGCCTGAGGTTCAGGAGTTGCTGGCCAAAATCGCCAGCGAGATGCAAGCCTGGATTTATAGAACCGCGACGCAGATGGAGAGCGAGCTGATCGACCAGCTCGGAGAGAAGATGCAGACCAACCAAATCGATATCAAATCCTTCAAAGAGATCAGCCGTCCCTTATATGGCCAATTTGCGAAAGCCGTTCCCGGTGGAGCAAAGCTGATAGACATTGTCGACCAGCTCAATGACGAATTTTTCTTGAAGTCTTCGGCGCGTTAATCAACGATAGTCGCGCTCGTCGGCGATGACCTTACCATCATTCGGAAGCGAGCCCGGCGGCACCAGTTCGACGGCACCCTTGAGCCGCGTCACCCCGTTCAGCGTCTCGGCGATGCGCTCGCGCAAGGCATCGTCCGCCGCGCCGTTCTCCGCCCTCAGCACCATCTCATCCTGATCCCCCGCGCGGCGCACGACCAGCCGCAGACGTCCGAGTTCTGGATGGCGCTTGCCGATCTCGGCGACATGCAACGGGTGAACGAACAGCCCCTTTACTTTGGTGGACTGGTCCGCGCGCCCCATCCAGCCTTTGATGCGGGTTCCGGTGCGCCCGCAAGGGCTTTGGCCAGGCATGATCGCTGACAGGTCGCCTGTGGCAAAGCGGATCAGCGGGTATGTCTCGTCGAAATTGGTGACCACGACCTCGCCGACTTCACCATCGGCGACCGGTTCCACCGTCCCTGGCCGGACGATTTCGACAATGATGCCCTCGTTGACGATCATGCCGCTGTCGGCCGCGCTTTCGTAAGCGATGAGGCCCAGTTCGGCCGTTGCGTAGCATTGCATCACGGCAACGCCCCGGCTTGCATAGTCAGCGCGCGACGCGGGAAAGAGCGCGCCGCCTGAGACCAGCCCCTTGGTGATGCTGCACGGACCGCTCTGCATCTCCGCGACCCGGTCGAGCAGCGCCTTGAGGTAATCCGGCGTGCCGACATAGCCGGCCGGTTTCGTCCGGACGATGGTTTCCGCCTGCTGCTCGGTATTGCCGACGCCGGCCGGGATCACCGTGCAGCCGAGCGCGCGCGCCGCCTCGTCGAGCATGAAGCCCGCCGGGGTCAGATGATAGGCAAAGGCATTGTGGACCGTCTCGCCCGACCGGAAGCCCGCAGCGAACAGCGCGCGTGCCATGCGCCAGGGGTCGGGCCCAGCGGCCTGCGGCTCCTGAATCGGACCAGGCGAAACCATGATCCGCGCGATCGGTTTGCCGGTAACGAAACCGCCGAAGGGAGGATCGGTTTTTTGCAACTCGGGCAAGTCGCATTTGCGTAGCAGCGGCAGCGTCGCGAGGTCCGCCCGGCTGGCAATCGGGGCGCTGCCGACGCTCTCAAGCTGACGCGCCCATCCCGGCGCTTGGCGTCGCGCGCGTTCTATGAAATCGGGCAACCGTCCTAACAGCTGGTCTTCGCGCTCGGCGGGCGACCGGCACTCCTCCGCGTCAAAAAATTCCCCCGCCATGCCGACCTCCCGCCTTGATATCCTGGAAAAGCGTAGAGAAACCCTGCCCTTCCATCAAGCGCGGCGTTGTTTTCGCGCTTTCCCAAAAATTTGAAAGTAGGGTCAATCCAGAAACGCCCGCTAGCCGCGCCACGCGAGAAGCGCGCGGCGATTTACGAGGGGATAGTTTGATCCTCTTTCAACGTTAGTAATATTCACAGTTGACGGTATGGAAGGACACGAGGGGCTGCTACATCACAAAGGCGTACGCAGGCTAAATAAGCGCATGTTGAACATGTAAAGGCTGTCGAATATGCTCGCATCAATGTGCAGCAGCTGTTTACGAATCACTGTGTTGGATGGAAAATGATGCAAATCCGGACAGCTTTATTATCGCAAAAACCGAAGCTTCCGCATGGCCTTTGGCGCGCGGTTCGTCTATTGAAACACGAGATTGACGCGGTTCGGCTGCACAGACGCGGCGTGAAAAAGGCTAAAGCCTATTCCGGGCATACCGGACTTAAGCTCAATATTGGCTGTGGCTTTAATCACAAACCCGGTTGGGTCAATATCGATCTCGCCCCGAATGTCGATTTGTGCCTGGATTTGCGCGAGAAAATTCCGCTGCCCACCCATTCTTGCACGATCATCTATTCGGAGCACTTCCTCGAACACCTTGAATACTCCGATGCGAGGCGTTTTATTGTCGACAGTCATCGGCTATTGGCGCCAGGCGGGTGCTTTAGCGTAGGCGTGCCGGATACGCTGTGGCCCTTGCGTGAATATGCCGGACTTGGGGATGGCCAGTGGTTTCAATTTGCCAAAGACTTGTGGCACCCGAAGTCGTGCCACACAAAGCTAGAACATATCAACCAGCATTTTCGACAATATTCAGATGATGCTCCTGAATACGACTATCATCGTTACGCCTATGATTTCGAAACTCTCAGCCGGCTTCTCGAGGACTGTGGCTATGGTCAAATAAAACAACGAGAATTTGATCCAAAACTGGATTCCGAGCATCGAAAATTGGGTACATTGTATGTAGAAGCGTTTACACCGCAAAGCAATTAAGCCAACCGCAAGCCTTATCAGCGAAACGTCGATTGACCATCGCGCTTCCAACCGCCACGGAATCTGAAAGTGGCATGGCTCGTCCGATCCAGGATAGAAGCGCCGATTAGAATTACGAATAAGCGGGGCTAAAGACCGGCCAACCGCCCCCTGGTCCGACGAGTTGGGAGCATAAAAGGCTTAAGCCACCCGCCCCCAGCAATCATATTCGTCGGTTTCGTCAATCAACACGCGGACGATATCGCCGCGAGCCAGGCCCTCGGCTTGATCAACGAACACCGCCCCGTCGATGTCGGGCGCGTCCCATTTCGAACGACCGACCGCGCCTTCCGCGTCCACCTCGTCGATAATCACATCAATCGTCCGCCCGATCCGCCCACCCATCACCTCGGCGCTGATCAGCTTCTGCGCCTCCATGAACCGGTCATAGCGCTCGGCCTTCACCTCCTCGGGCACATGCCCGTCAAGCGCACGCGAAGGGGCGCCCTCGACATTTTCATATTTGAAGCAGCCCACGCGGGCGAGCCGAGCTTCCTTCATCCAGTCCAGTAGCAGCGCAAAATCGGCCTCCGTCTCACCGGGGAAGCCGACGATGAATGTGGAACGGATGGCCAGGTCCGGCACGATCCGCCGCCAATAGGCGATACGCTCCAGCGTCTTTTCCTGGTTCGCCGGGCGGCGCATGGCCTTGAGCACATTCGGCGCGGCGTGCTGGAATGGGATATCGAGATAGGGGAGGATCTTACCCTCCGCCATCAGCGGCAGCACCTCGTCGACATGCGGATAGGGGTAAACATAATGCAGCCGTACCCAGGCCCCGAGGTTGCCCAGCGCCGCGCAGAGGTCGCAGAAGCGCGCCTTCAGCGGCTCGCCGCGCCATTCACTCGCGGCGAATTTCAGGTCCACGCCATAGGCGCTGGTATCCTGGCTGATGATCAGCAATTCGCGTACGCCGCGCTCGACAAGCTGCTCGGCTTCCTGCATCACATCGGTGGCCGGGCGGCTGGCCAGCACGCCCCGCAATTGCGGGATGATGCAGAAGCTGCACTTGTTGTTGCAGCCTTCGGAAATCTTCACATAGGCGTAGTGATCGGGCGTCAGCCGGAGGCCGCCGGGCGGCACGATATCGAGAAAGGCGGCATGCGGCGCGGGCGCGGCCGCGCGCACGGCGTCCATCACGGCCTCATACTGATGCGGTCCGGTGACGGCGAGCACATCTGGGAAGGCGGCGCGGATGCGCTTGTCCTCAACGCCGAAACAGCCGGTGACGACGACGCGGCCGTTCTCCGCCATCGCCTCGCCGATGGCGTCGAGGCTTTCCGCCTTCGCGCTGTCGAGAAAGCCGCAGGTGTTGACGACGACGACATCCGCCCCGTCATAGCTGGGCGCGATCTCATAGCCCTCTGCGCGCAGCCGCGTGATGATCCGTTCGGAATCGACCAGCGCTTTCGCGCAGCCGAGGCTGACAAAGCCGACCTTGGGCGCGCCTGTCTTGGCGAATTTTGCTTTTGCGCGGGGAACCGTAATAACGTCAGTCATAGGCGTAAAACTCTCAGCCAGCGGGCGATGTTGACTAAGCTCATAAGCGCCGCCGCGACATAGGTAAAGGCTGCCGCGCGCAAAATGCCCCGAGCGGCGGGGAAATCGCGCTCCGGGATGTAGTTGCCGGCCTTCAATACGGGCAGCGCGCGGTTGAAGCTGGCGTCGAATTCGACCGGCAAAGTGCTCAAATGCAGGACCACGCTGAGGCTTAGAATGGCCACGCCAGCTGCATATTCGATCAGCAGCCCCGCCGGGTGCCGGAGCAGCGCGGCGGCAAGCGGGGCGGCGAGCATGACGATCCCGCCGACGCGCTCGATGACAATGGCGGTCTTGGCGAGCCGAGTGCGAGATTTGAGCAAGCGCGAGCCAGTTGCGTCCTGCATGGCGTGGCCGACCTCGTGCGCCGCGATGGTGACTGCGGTCAGCGAGCGCCCGTGAAACTGCTTGGGCGTCAGGCGGACGGCCTTGGCCTCCGGGTCGTAATGATCGCCGAGTTTGGTTTCCTCGACTTTGACCACGTCCAGACCCATTTCGTCGAGCAGGTGGCGCGCCAATTCGCCGCCGGTGCCCGGTAAGTCCGGCCGGTCGCCGCTATGTTGCGCAAGGACGGCGCGGACCCATAGCGTCGGCCCGATCGCCAGCGCCAGGATCAGCAGCACTCCGAAAATAATCAGCACTTGCCGTCACGCCCCACACAACATTCCCAGAAGATGTACACCCGTGACCTCACCAACGTCATCCCCGCGAAAGCGGGGATCCAGTATTCACAGCCTACCTGCGTCACGGAGTACTCGATCCCCGCTTTCGCCGGGATGACAAAGAAATATGAGTCACGGCAGCAGCAATTGCGCCTAGTCAGAGTCCTTCTTTTTCTTCTTCCCGAAAAGCTGGTCAATCGCCTTGCCAAATTGATCCGCGTTGACCTTGCCATCGGTGAGCTTTTCCACCGACTTGCCGAACAGCTTGGCCGTTCCGACCAGAGAATCGGTGTCTTTCAGCGCGTTTTCAATATCGGGGTAAATTTCCGGCTTTTCCCAGTCGCCCTTTACGATGAGCGGAATGGCGAGGCTGGCCTCTTTCTCCCCGGTCCCCGCCGGATCGCCCGGCGGCGGCGCATCCCCGCCGCTCGGGGTCACTTTCGTCTTCAGCCGGTAGTCGAGACGCCCCCGCGCAATGTCGGTTTGGCCCTCGCCGCTCGCGGCAATATTTGGCCCGGCGACGCTCATGTCGGTCGTCGACGCAATGCCCTTCTCGATGCTGTAACTCGCCTCGAAGCGGTCGAACGGCGTGCGCCGGGCTGGCTCGCGCCGCCATTTGCCGAACTCGCCTTGCTTTGCCTTCGCCACGATCAGCGGCAGGTCGAGGCCCTCGATCGCGCCATTTTCAACCGACACGCGTCCATTGCCCGTGAGCGTCCCGGCGATGGCCTCAAGCGATGTGCCGCCGCCCGCTAGCTCCAGCGCGGCGTTGGCGCGCCCGGAAAGCCAGTCGAACCGCGACAATCCCTTGCTCAGTGCCAGACCATCGACACCCACAACCTCGAAAGAGCCTGCAAGCACGGCTTCCGACTGTCGCGCATCGAGGCTGAGCTTTCCGCGCCCGGTGCCGCCATGCAGGGAGAGATTGTCAAGGCTGGCGCGCAACACACCGTCGAAATCGGCAAACACCGCCAGATCGCCTTCGGCCCCCTGCGCTGTCACCTTGCCTTCCGCCAAAGTGAGTTCCTGACCGGAAAGCTCCAGCCGCCCCGCGATGGCCGCGCCGTCAAAGCGCGACAGCGCCTCGGCATTGCCCCCGATCCAGCGCGCCAGCGCCTGGCCCGAACCGAGATCGAGGCGCGTTGCCCCGGAAAAATGCGGCGGGCCGCGCCAGAACAAAACGCCGTCGAGATCGGTGCGCATGGCGTCCGAAATCATTGCAAAACGCAGCGCCGCCGAACGGTCCGAAGCCGGCGTGGCAGGCGTTGCCGTCGCGCTGAGGCTGACCTTCTCGCCTTGCAGCAACAGGCCGCCGGTGAGCGTAATCGGTCCGCCCATTTTTGCGCCGAGCAGCGAGAGCGAAACATTTTCCATCCGAATCATGCGGCTGCGCACATCGTCGCGATAGGCAAAGGACCCGTTGATAATGTCGATGTCGATCGATGGGAGCGCCTTGCGTTCGACGCTTGGACCGATGACGTCAGGGCTGGCATTGCCCACCGGCGCGCCCTCGCCTATCGCCGCTAGGCGGACAGCGCTCTTGCCAGGCTGAAGCCCGGTCAGGTCCCAGTTGCTGCGTCCGGAGGCATCGACATGAAAGAGCATCGACGGGTTTTCGATCGTCACCTTGCTGACTTCGAGACGCCGCTTGAACAGCGATGACGGCCGGATCGCGGTGAAGATGCGGTCCGCCCTGACCGATGGCGCGCTGGCCGCGCCCGCGGGCAGGCGAACGCTGACCCCCTCGACGGCAATGCCGAGCTGTGGGAAGACCGACAGGCTGAGCCGCTGCGCGTTCTCCAGATAAAGGCCGGTCTCTTGCGCGAGCAGGCGGCTAAGCTGGCGCTGGACAAAGGCTTGCGGCAGAAACCAGGGAACGAGAATGACCGCGAGCGCCAGCACCGCGAGCACAAGCCCGAGGGCGGCGAGAAGCTTCCTCATCGTCAATGCCGGTCCTTCCGGTTGAACATGGATCAGGCAGTATAGCGCAATTGCAGCGCTTCCGGGGCCGCGCTATCGCAAGCCGGTACAGCGGCCTCGGCACTAAGCGGTCAAGTTATGTGGATTTGATGCGCCCGAGTCTGTACCGCCGCATTGCTGTCCCCAGCGAGGACGCGCTGGGAGGCAAAATTGGGCGGATCGCTGATTGAACGCGAAATTGCCCGCGGATGCCTCGCCCGATGGGTGAAAGAGGAGGCGTGGGCGTGAGTGTCCGGTGCAACCCCTCCGGCGTCAACCGCCGGCAACTACCGACGGACGAGATGGCTCGTCAGGATGCCGCGCTGTCACCGCCGACCACGGAAATAAAGACCTTGCCGCTGCCGCGTGCGTGGAACTTCACTTGCCCTTCCTGCACGGCAAAAATTGTGTGGTCCTTGCCCATGTCGACGCCGGTGCCGGGATGCCATTTCGTGCCGCGTTGGCGCACGATGATGTTGCCGGAGATGACTTTCTCGCCGCCATATTTTTTCACGCCGAGCCTGCGGCCCGCGCTGTCGCGGCCGTTGCGGGACGAACCGCCTGCTTTCTTATGTGCCATAATCCCGCTCCTTACTTCTTGGCCTTATCGGCCGCTTCCTGGTCGACCTTAGCGCGCGGCGGCTTGCCAGCGATAAGATCCTGGGCCTGTTCGACCCATTCCTCGCGCTCGATGCGTCCCTTAAAGGCGAGTTCGGCATCGACCCGTTCGATATCGGCGGCCGTGAATTCGGCGATCTGCTTGAGCGAGGTGATGCCCAAAGCGGCAAGCTTCTTCTCAAGCGCCGGGCCGATGCCGCCGATGAGCTTGACGTCCTCGTTGAATTCGTCGGTCGCCGCGACGGCCTTAGCCGTTTTCGGCGCAGTCCCGACGGTCTTGGCTTTGGCCGCGGACTTTGGCTTTGCGCCGCCGGTCAGGATCTCGGTCACGCGAATCGTCGTCAGTGACTGCCGGTGGCCGTTCTTGCGCCGATAATTCTGGCGGCGCTTCTTCTTGAAAATGATAATCTTTTCGCCGCGATGGTGCTCGACCAATTCAGCCGCGACCGTCGCACCGGAAATAAGCGGAGCGCCCAGTTGCGGCTCGCCGTCGCCAACCACCATCAAAACATCGCCGAATTCGACGATGTCGCCGGCCTCGCCGGGAATTTTTTCGATGTCGAAGACATCGTCTGGCGCAACGCGATATTGCTTGCCGCCCGTCCGAATGACAGCGTACATTTCTTTCTTCCTTATCCTTACGCGTCCATCGGCGCCGGGGTAAACCCACGGACTTTTACCGCATTCGGGATAACCCGAACGTGGTATAGCAAGCCTGAGACAGCGAATTTTGCGCGGAGGAGCTATTGCTTCCCGCGTTGGCGGCACTATAGGGATTTGGGCGAATGCTTGTCAATCCCGGCAAGCCCGCTTTGACGGGTTCCGCGCGTGTCGATTAAGCCCGCATCGGAGGGTGGCAAGGCGACGGCGGCTGCACTAAAGTGACTGCAGTGGCGCGGCAGCACGGGGACACTCTTGATCCGGAAATTGGATTGGCTGCGGAGCTTGGCGAGGTGCGTTGCGGCGGCGCTGTTCCTGCTTGCGGCAACCCCAATAGCGAGCGCGCAGCAATGCAAGCCCAAGACCGCCGGCTATTTCCTGCAAATCGAACCGGGGCTGAACGCCAGGTCCCCCGGCGAACTGGCTGGGATCGTCGCCTCGCTGACTGGCTCGATTGGCGACCCGGCGCGCGGCGGCATAGTGATGGCCGACGGAAATAAGGGCAATTGCCTTGCCTGCCACCGCGTGCCCTCGCTCGCCGATGCACAGGCGCAGGGCGATCTCGGCACCAGCCTGAACGGGGTAGGCGCGCGCTACACCGAGCCGCAGCTCCGGCAGCTCATCGTCGATCCGAAAGTTCTCTTTCCCAACACCGTCATGCCCGCTTACCATAAATCGCCCGATTTCAGCCGCGTGCCACCGAGCTTTGCCGGGCAAATGGTGCTTTCGCCGGGCGAGGTCGAAGACGTCATCGCTTTCCTGAAAAATCTGAAATAGAGCCGCGCAGGCGACGCATGAGCGCAACGATGACCAGAACAAGTTTCGCCGCGATCGCAGGGTTGACGCTCGTATTTGTCTCCATTGCATCGGCCGCGTCAGGCCAAGACCGTAAATCGATCCGTCCACGCGACCCGGCCAATCCCCTTCCGGTGCTGATCTCGGGCTATTATTTTACCCCGCTCGACATTCGCGCCATGCAAGAGGACGATTTTGACAATCCAGGTTTTGCGTGGGTCGCGCGCGGCGAGGCGCTATGGTCGAAACCCGAAGGCGGCGCGGGACGGTCCTGCGCGTCCTGCCATCTTAGCGCGAGCGCAACGATGCGCGGCAAAGCGGCGGCATATCCCAAATTCGATGCGGCAGCGGGCCGCGTCGTCACGCTGGAGCAGCGCATTAATTTGTGCCGGCAGGAAAAGCTGGGCGCGAGCGCCCTGACCTATGAAAGCGAGGAGCTGCTCGGCGCCGCCGCCTATTTGCGCCTTCAATCGCGGGGAAGCGTGGTCAGCGTCACGGCAGATGGGGATGCTAAAGCGGCCTTCGAGAAGGGCAAAGCGATCTATAACGGCCGCATGGGACAGCTTGGCATGTCCTGCGCCAACTGCCACAACAGCCATTACGGCCAATCCTACCGGGGCGAGATTGTCAGCCAGGGCCACTCGAACGGCTTTCCCGTATACCGCCGCCAGGCTCAAAAATTCGGTTCCTTGGAAGCCCGAATTACGGAGTGCTTCCAGATGATGCGTGCGGAGCCTCACGCGGCGGGCTCGGAAGATTATGTTGCATTGCAGCTCTATCTCGCCTGGCGGGGCAACGGCCTGCCGGTCGAAGCGCCCGCCGTCCGCCGCTAGGGCACGGGCCGCGACACAAGCTGTGCGCATTCGCAATCGCAGGCTCGCAACCTGTCGGCGCTGCACTTATTTAATTGGCTCATGATAACGCCAATCGCTCTCACCATCGCAGGCTCCGATTCCTCCGGCGGCGCCGGAATTCAGGCTGACCTCAAGACGTTTTCGGCGCTTGGCGTTTATGGGGCCTCGGTGATCGCCGCGCTCACGGCGCAAAATACCAGGGGCGTGAGCGCGATCCATCCCGTCCCGCCGGATTTCATTCGCGCGCAGATGGACGCTGTGTTCTCCGATCTCGATGTCCGCGCGGTTAAGATCGGAATGCTCGGCGGTGAGGGCGCAATCATCGCCGTGGCGGAAGGACTTCGTGCCTGGCCGGGCGCGCCGATCGTGCTCGATCCGGTGATGGTCGCCGGAAGCGGCGATCCGCTGCTCGATCCGGGCGCAGAATTTGCCTTGCGCGCGCATCTCCTGCCGCTTGCTCACATCCTCACCCCAAATCTCCCCGAAGCGGCGATTTTGCTTGGGGCGGCGCAGGCCGTCGACGAAAAGATGATGGTGCGCCAGGGTGAGCTGCTGCTCTCCCTTGGACCGCAGGCGGTGCTCATGAAGGGCGGACATGGCGTCGGACCTGAGGCGGTCGATATTTTTCTCGACGGCGTTAACATTGTGCGCCTTGCCGCCGACCGCATCGCCACGGCGAACACCCACGGCACCGGCTGCACGCTCGCCTCGGCGATCGCCGCCTCGCTCGCCAAAGGCGCGACGATGCTGGACGCGGTGAGGCAGGCCAAGCTGTATCTCACCAATGCGCTCCTGAAGGCGGATGATCTCGCCATCGGCCACGGGATGGGGCCGGTGCATCATTTTCACGCGCTGTGGCCGAAAATCGCCTGAGTGCGGGGAAATGACGCAAACGCGCCGCCGGCCGTGTTCGCGCGCCGCCGCACGCCCTATGTAAGCAAAAGCCATTCAGGAAACGTTGGGACGCGGTGGAATAAACTTTACGTCGATCAAGCCGTTGATGATCGGCACGATTTGGTTCACATGAACGCAACGGGCACGACGCTGAACACTAGAGACAGGGACCATCCATGACATTTGTGAAGATTGCGCGATCACTCTATGCAGGGCTAGCCCTGACAGCGATGGCGGCGGGCTTTAGCGCGGGCGAGGCAGCGGCGGCATGCAGCACCCAGGCGCAGACGCTCATCAACAGTTTGAACGGCGCCTGGCGCGGCTCCGGCACCGTCAAGCCGATCGGCGGCGCCCAGGAGCGCATCTCGTGCCGCGTCAACTACAACAGCTCCGGCGCCCGCATCGCGCAGAAAATTTCCTGTGCCGGCACCGATTACAAATTCGAGGCCAATGCCGACGTTGCCTGCGAGGGCGACGGGGTTTCGGGCAGCTGGACTGAAAAGGTCGCCAATAATACGGGCAGTGTGAACGGCAAGATCAACGGCGACCGGCTGAACATCGAAGTGGACGGACCGAATTTTAAGGGCCGTTTTGCCGTGAAGGTCACCGGCTCGAAGCAGTCGCTGACGATCACCCAGTTCGATCCGGGTGCGGGGCGTCACGTCCCCATCGCAACTGTGGCGCTTTCGCGGTAAGCTTTGCCGATCCAACCCGCGCGCGCCACTATCGCTCGGGTTGAGATCGCGAGTCGACGAGGCGCTATGGCAGGAATCGACGAATCGCGGCCGTTCAAGCCCGTGCGGATCGCTGTGCTGACGGTATCGGACACGCGGACGCTGGAGGACGATAAATCCGGCGGGCTGCTTGCCGGATTGCTGACCGAAGCCGGCCACCAGCTCGCGGACCGCGCGATTTGCCGCGACGAGCCGGCCGAAATTCAGGCGGCAGTCAAACGCTGGGCCGCCGACCCCCAAATCGACGCGGTGATCACAACGGGCGGCACCGGGCTAACCGGGCGCGACGTGACGCCCGAAGCCGTCCGCCCGCTATTTGAGAAGGAGATCGACGGTTTCGCCACGCTCATGCATATGATCAGCTTCCAGAAAATCGGCACATCGACAATCCAGTCACGCGCGCTGGCCGGCGTGGTCGGCGGCACCTATGTCTTCTGCCTGCCCGGCTCGCCCGGCGCTTGCCGCGATGCGTGGGAGGGTATTTTGAAGCCCCAGCTCGATTTTCGCCACGCGCCATGCAATTTCGTCGAGATCATGCCGCGGCTGGAGGAGCATCGGAAGTAAGCGTCGCCGATCCACCATTCTGTATGTCGTCCCGGCCGAAGAGCCGGGACCCATTAGCCTTGATACCCGCAAAGCGTTTGCTGAAGAGCCGCTGGGTCCCGGATAGCCGTACGGGCTTCCGGGACGACAAATAGAGAAGCCTCATTTCGCGGAAGTCTCCAATGGGAGAGAGCCTCCCCCGGCTTGAACGGGGGATCGGAATGCACGGCATTCCGTGTGAGGGTCCATACCCTACAATGCGCGCCTCACCCTAATCCTCTCCGCATGGGAGAGGAGACCAACGCGAAGCCGCCGCGTCATCGTCGGTCTTTGCCTCGACCCAACCGCTTTCACCCGCCGCGCGGTCTTCCTTCTTCCAGAACGGCGCATTGGTCTTGAGGTAATCCATCAGGAAACTGGCAGCTTCAAATGCGGCCTGCCGATGCGGGGAGGCTGTCACCACAAGCACGATATTGTCTCCGGGGACGAGCCTGCCATACCGGTGCACGATCAGGCTCGCGCTCAGCGGCCAGCGCTGCCGCGCTTCGGCCTCAATACGCTCCAATTCCTTTTCGGTCATGCCCGGATAATGTTCGAGGGTCATGGAGGCGATCGCCGTCTTGCCCGACCCAGCGCGAACGATGCCTGTAAATGCAACGACCGCGCCTATATCGGTCCGGCCGGCGGTTAACGCCCGGATTTCTGCACCGGCTTCAAAATCTTCGGCTTGAACACGGATCACGGCGCATTTCCTGTCGGCAAAAGGTGATTGGCGCGCCGCCCCGCCTCTTCAAAGCGGCGGATCGGCACGCTATGCTGGCACGGCGTAACCAATAAGGAGGACATCATGCCCAAGGGATATTGGATTGCCCAGATGAGCGTCAACAATCCTGATGACTACCCGCAATATTTGGAGGCCGCCAAGCCCGCCTTCCAGCAATATGGCGCGAACTTCCTGGCTCGCGGCGGACGTTTCGAAGGGGTTGAAGGCGAGGCGCGCGATCGGAATGTGATCATCGAATTCGACAGTTTCGATCAGGCCCTGGCGTGCTATCGCTCGGCGGACTATCAGGCGGCGGCGGCGATCCGGCAGCGCTGCGCAGACGGGGAAATCGTGCTTGTGGAGGGGGCGGCCTGATTTCTCTTGGCGTCAGGAGGCGTTGAGCATGGGCAATCTTGCGGGGAAGAAAGCGCTGGTCACGGGCGCCAGCCGTGGGATCGGCGCGGCGATCGCCAAGAGCTTGGCGCAGGCCGGCGCGGATGTCGCGTTCACCTTCTTCAACTCTCCCGCCGAGGCCGAGGCGACGGCCGCCGCGATACGCGACTTCGGTGTCGCAGGCGAGGCGATCCGCGCCGATGCGGGCGATGCCGATGCCGTGCGCGCCGCGGTTACTCAGGCGCATGAGCGGCTTGGCGGCCTCGACATTCTCGTCAACAATGCCGGGATGTTCAGCCGCCGGCCGCTTCAGGAAACCTCCGACGAGGAATTCGACCGCGTCATGGCCGTCAATCTGCGCGGCGCCTATATTGCGATTAAAGCCGTGGTTCCGCTGATGCCGCCCGGCGGCCGGATCATCAATCTGTCGAGCACCTTCGGCGCGCGCGTCCCCGCCCCTGGCATCGGCCTTTATGCGATCAGCAAATTCGCGGTGGCGGGCATGACGCGCGCCTTCGCCCGCGACCTCGCGCCGCTTGGCATCACCGTCAACGCCATTCAGCCCGGCCCGATCGCCACCGAAATGAACCCGGACGACAGCCGCCATGCGCGGCTGATGACGATGATGACCGCGCTTGGCCGCTATGGCGCGCCGGAGGACGTTGCCCATGCCGCACTGTTCCTCGCCAGCGAGGGCAGCGCCTATATCACTGGGGCAACGTTCAATGTTGATGGAGGCTTTGAGACTTAACAAACCTAATGGCTCGCCGGAACTTATCGCCGGTCCGACCCGTTTCGTACCGAGCCTCCATGCGCCGTTCAGCCTTCAGTCATAATAAGCGCACCATGGTCGCTATGAATGCACACATCGTGGTCCGTCTACCGTCTGGGCCGCGCCATAAGTTAAAATTTTCAAAAGGCTAAGGAAATGCCCTGGGTACGCACGAGAGAAACAGTTCTTTTAATCGGTACGGCGATGGGGATTGCCGTTTCCGGTCTGGCGCAGGCTGAGCCGGGCGCATTGGATGAGCCACGGATCATTCTGGCTCAGCAGCAGCAGCAGCAAAACGACGCCGAGGAGGAAAAGAAAAAGCGCAAGCCACCCGAACGTCAGAAGGAGCAAGGCGGATCGCCGGGCGGTCAGGAACGCCGTGGCGGGCAGGAGCAGGAAAGACGCGGCCAAGGTGGCGGTGAGGGCAACAATCAGCGCCAGCTTAGACGCGAGAATACGCAAGGCGGACAGCAGCAGGAGCAGCAGGAGCGGCAGGAGCGGCGCCAGAAAGTTCAGCAGAACGAAGGTGGCGGCAATCAGCAGCAGGAGCAGCAAGAGCGGCGTCAGCGGGTTCAACAAAACGGCGGCAATCAGGAGCAGCAGCAAAATCAGCAGCAATTGCAGCGTGAAGAGCGAAACAAGGCTGCCCGCGAAAAGATCGAGGAGCAACAGCGTTCGCGCGCTAAGCAAGAGAATGACGGTCAGGGCCCGCAACGCCGCACGCTGCAGGGTGGCGGTCAGCAGGGCCAAGGACAAGAAGGCCAGGGTCAAGGGCAAGGCAACCAGCGCAACCAGACCGGCGACCAGGACGACCGCCGCCAGAAGGGCATCCAGCAGGGCGACGGCGAACAGCAGCAGCAGGGCAGCGAGCGCGAGCGTCGCCGTGCCTTGCGCGAGAAGGAAGAGCAGGAACGCCGTCTGCGCGCCGGACAGCAGAATGAGGGCGAAGGTTCTGGCCAGCGTAACCGTCAGGAAGGCGGAGACGGACAGCAGGGCCAAGGCACCAGACAAGGACAAGGCCAGGACGGTCGAGCCGAGCGCCGCAGTGGCGGTGGACAGGGGCCTGGCGGTGGCGGGCAAGACCAAGGCGGCAGCGAAGGCAATCCCCGCGAGACGCTCAGCCGCGAGGAGTTGCGCGAGCGCAGCAAGGACCGCCGCGAGTTCAGCCGCGAAAAGCTCAAGGATATTACCGGCCAGCGCCGCGAGCGGCGTGAGGAAGGCGGCCGCACCGTGATCGAGGAGCCGGGCAACCGCCGGATCGAACGTGCGAACGGCCGATCCATCATCCGGCAAGACGATAATGAGCGTTTTCGCGGCGGCGCGCGCGATTTCCGCGTCGAAAAAGGCGAAGGCGGCAGAAACCGTACCGTCATCACGCGTCCGAACGGTGTTCAGATCATCAGCATTGAGGATGAAAACGGCCGCTTGATCCGCCGGATCAAACGGACGCCAAATGGGCGCGAGCGGATTCTCATCAACAATGAGTTCCGCCGCGACGGCCGCCGGTTCCGCGGCCGCGACCGCGATGACGACCGGGGCGGCTTCGGCTTTTATATCGAGCTGCCCGAACCGATCATCAATATCTCGCAAGAGGAGTATTACGTCGACGCCGAAGGCGCTTCGGAGGATGAGATCGAGGAGGCACTAAGCGCGCCGCCGGTCGACGATGTCGAGGGCGATTACACGCTCGACGAAATCCGTTACAGCGACGGCTTGCGCAAGCGGCTCCGCAAGGTCAGCCTGAGTTCGATCAATTTCGAGTTCGGCTCGTGGGAAATCCGCGAGGAGCAGGTGGTCAATCTGCGCGAGGTGGCCGAAGCGCTCAAACGCATCTTAGCCCGTAATCCGGATGAGGTCTTCCTCATTGCCGGGTTCACTGACGCGGTCGGTTCCGACACCGACAATCTTTCGCTCTCCGACCGCCGCGCCGAATCTGTCGCCCGCGTGCTCACCGACGAGTTCGGCGTGCCGCCGGAGAATTTGGTGACGCAAGGCTATGGCGAGCAAGACCAGCTTGTCCTGACGCAAGAGCCGGAAGTGCGCAACCGCCGCGTCGAGTTCAGCCGGATCACGCCGTTCCTGGCGCAGAAGGAAGAATCGGCGGGCGATTGACCGCTTGACGAGTTTAGAGCGCCGCGTGGAGACAATCTCCCGCGGCGCTTTTGCGCATTGGACGACGTGCTCGATTGGAGATGTCACTCTTTCGCGGCTTTCCGCTAGGATAGAGGCTAAAGGGCCGAGAAGTTGAAACGCGCGGAACAACTAAAAAGCGAGGCGTCTCCCATAACGGTCGGTTGGTGACGGCGCGCATCAACCAGCCTCTCTGAAACGCTCAGCTGTCTGTAGATCCACCGAAACCAACTGACTCACCCCCTTCTCCTGCATCGTCACCCCGAACAGCCGGTTCATCGCGGCCATTGTAATCGGGTTGTGGGTGATGACCAGGAAGCGCGTATCCGTCGTTTTCGTCATCTCCTCCAGAAGGGCATTGAAGCGGTGGACATTGGCGTCGTCGAGCGGGGCGTCGACCTCGTCCAGCACGCAGATGGGGGAGGGATTGGTCAGGAAGACGGCGAAGATGAGGGCGAGCGCCGTCAGCGCCTTCTCGCCGCCCGAGAGCAGCGTCAAGACCTGCGCCTTCTTGCCGGGAGGGCGAGCGAGGATCTCAAGGCCGGATTCTAGCGGATCATCGCTCTCAATCAGCAGCAATTCCGCCTCACCGCCGCCAAACAGCACTTTGAACAGCCGCTGAAAATGGCCGTTCACGGTGTCGAACGCTTCGAGCAGGCGCTTGCGGCCTTCCTTGTTCAGATTGACGATGCCCTGGCGCAACTTGGCGATCGCCTCCTCCAGATCGGCGCGCTCCTTCTCCAGCCCGTCAAATTCGGCGCCCAGCGTCTCAGCTTCCTCCTCGGCGCGGAGGTTGACGCCGCCGAGCCGCTCGCGGTCGGCTTTGAGCTTGACAATGGACTGCTCCACCTCGTCGAAGGGCGGTAGCGGCTTGGCGGTATCGACGCCTGCAACCGCCAGGCAGTCCTCGGCGGAACATTCGAAAGTCTCGCGGATGATGCGCGCCTGATCGCGGCGTTTCTCACGGGCAGCTTCAAGACGAGCCTCGATGCGGGCGCGCTCCTCGCGGGCATTGCCGAGCGCGGTTTGCGCCTCGCGAAGGCCGCGTTGCTGATCGCGGACGGCGTGCTCCGCTTCGGCCAGCATTGTCGCGGCATGGCGGCGCGCAGCTTCAGCTTGGCTCAGCTCGTTAAGCAGCCGCTGCCTCCGGTCCTCAATCTTGACGGGCAATTCGGCCAGCTCGGACATCTCGCGGCGAACCTCGCCAAGCCGCTCATGCAGCGTGGCGATCTGCTTTTCCGCGCTGCCGTCCCGGCCAAGCCAGCGGTTTCGTTCGGCCGCGATGGCCTCAAGCCGCATTTGCCGCGCCCGGATTTCGCGCTCCACGCCGTCGGCGCGCGATTTGGCTTCGGCAAACGTGCTGCGTCTCGCAGTTGCGGCCGTCATGGCCGATTGCAGCCGCGCCTCCAGATCGGGCGCGGGGACAAGCGCAGCGAGCAACGCGTCGGCTTCGGCTTGTTGCGCGGCGGCTTCATCGCGGGACTCGGTGAAGCGCTTTAAGCCGTCGGTGAGACTGGTGAGCTTTGCCGTGTGCTCCTGCATGGCGCGTTCGGCCTTGCCGAGCTTGTCGCGTGCCACGCCGGCCTGGGTCTGGAGCTGACGCCAGCGGTCGCGCAGATGCTTTTCCTGCTGCTGGGCAAGGGTCACGGCCTCGGTCGCGGCCTCGCGCGCGGCTTCGGCGGTCTCGGCCTTTACCATCAGCGCGGCGACCTGGTCTTCGAGCTGACCGAGGCGATTGCGCTCGGCCAGGCGCTTGGCGGCGGCGGTCGGCGCATCGCCCGCCGAAATGAAGCCGTCCCACCGCCACACATCGCCCTCGCGGCTGACGAGACGCTGGCCGGGCTTGAGCTGCCCTTGCAATGTCGCGCCCTGACCCCGGTCGACGACGCCGATTTGAGCCAGGCGGCGGGAGAGTTCCGGTGGTCCTTTCACGGAAGTACTGAGCGGCTCGGCGCCGGAGGGCAATGCAGGGTCGCCATCGGCGGGCACAAGGCTCCAGCGCACCGGCGCGGCCTCGTCCAGCCCGGCTTCGAGATCGTCGCTAAGGGCCGCGCCGAGCGCGATCTCAAAGCCCGGCGAAACGCCAATATCGTCGACCACCGGCCGCCACTTGGCGCTCGCATCCGGCATCAGCACTTTGACCAGCGTCGCCACTTCCGTTTCGAGCTGGCGCGCCTTCAAGCGGGCCTGGGCAGCCGTCTCGCGCGCTTCCTTCTCGCGGGTCCGCGCTTCCGGCAGAGCGGCTTCCGCGTCGGCGGTCTGCGCCTCGGTTATCTCCAGATCGTCCGCGATCTGAGCAACTTGTTCGCGCAGCATCTCCATTTCGGCGACGGCATCCGGCGATGCGCCCAGCGCGGCGATTTGCCGGTCGAGCTCAGCGGTCTGCGCGCTCAGCCTGGCCACGCGAGCCGCGCTTTCCTGACTGCGGGCTTCGGCCTGGCCGCGTTTGGCGCGGGCCTCCGCCGCTTCGCTGGTCGCCGCCTGAAGCACTGTTTCCGCGACGTCAAGCGAACTGGCGGCCTCTGCGACGGCCTCCTGCATGATCTCGCGCGCCGCGGCATCGTCCTCGCCGCCCGCCCGCAACTCGTGCTCTTCCTGATCGAGCTTCTTGAGCAGCTCCTTGGCCTCGCCGATCGCATCCGTCTCGCGCTCGATGTCGCGCTGAAGCTGCGCGAGCCGCGTTTCCAGCTCGGCATGGCGGTCCTTGGCGCGCTGTTCCTCGCGTTCGAGCGTCTGCCGCTCCACCTCCAGACGATGCAGGACTGCGGCGCGGGTTGCCTCCTCCTCGCGCAGCGGCTGGATGGTCTCGGCGATGTCCGCCTGGACGCGCATCGCCGCCGATTCCGCCTGAGTGAGCTGGCCGACGGCGCGGGTCGCCTCCAATTGCGCGGCCTCTTCCGCCGTCACATGCTCCGATGCCGAGGTCCATTGCAGATGATGCTGGATCGCCTCGCATTTGCGCAGCTCGGCGGAGATTTCCTTATAGCGCTGGGCCTGCCGCGCCTGACGCCGCAGGCTTTGCAATTGCGCGCCGAGCTGGCCCATGACGTCGCGCAGCCGCTCAATATTGCTCTCGGCCCCCTTGAGGCGCAATTCGGCCTCGTGGCGGCGGCCATGCAGACCGGCGATCCCGGCGGCGTCTTCCAAGATGCGGCGGCGCTCCTGCGGCTTGGAGCTGATGATCTCGCCGATCTGACCCTGGCGGACGAGCGCCTGGCTGCGCGCGCCGGTCGCGGCGTCAGCAAACAGCAATTGCACGTCGCGGGCGCGGGCATCCTTGCCGTTGATCTTGTAAAGCGAACCCGCCTCACGCTGGATGCGGCGCGAGATTTCGAGCGTATCGCTGTCGTTGAATTCGGCGGGCGCGCGGCGCGAGGAATTGTCGAGCGCGATGCTGACCTCGGCCATGTTGCGCCCGGACCGTAAGTCGGTGCCGGCGAAAATCACGTCCTCCATCGCGCCGCCGCGCATGTTCTTATAGGACGTTTCCCCCATCACCCAGCGCAGCGCTTCGAGCAGATTGGATTTGCCACAGCCATTGGGACCGACGACGCCGGTCAGGCCGGGCTCGATCAAAAGCTCGGTCGGCTCGACAAAGGATTTGAAGCCTAAAAGGCGGAGGCGCTTGATCTGCACTGGCTATCCCTCATGGCTCGCGGCGCTTCTCGCCTTGGTGCGAGCGGGCGGGGTTACGCCGGCTTCGCCGCGCCGAGGAGATGCTGATCGATCACTTTGCGCATCTCATCGAAACTGTTGAATTCGCGCACGGGCTGGCCATTGATGAAGAAAGTTGGCGTGCCTTTCACGCCAAGCTCCCGCCCCCGCTGTTTCACCCATTTTATCCCATCCTTAGTGTTTTGATTCGCCATGCAGCTGTCAAACTCGGCGCGCTTCAGACCGGTTTCCTGCACAATTTTATAGAGAAGGTCGGGATCGGGATCGCGGCCGTTCCATTGCCCGTGGTTGGCCATGAATTTATCGTTGATGCGGAAATAATGCTTGTCGGGAACGCAGCGCGCTGCCTGGGCCGCCGCCGCCGGTGAATTGCCAATCGGGAATTCCCGGAAGATGAAATACACCTTGCCGGTGTCGATATAGGTGGTCTTAATCTGCGGAAACGCCTGTTTGTGAAAGGCGCTACAGACGGGGCAACCGAGCGAGACATATTCGATGACGGTCACCGGCGCGCCTGGATTGCCGAGCGTTTTTTCGCCGAGGGGCCCGGCTTTGTTCAGCTCGGCGATGCTCGAAGGTTTGTCCGCACTTGGTGCTGCATCCGTGGTAACGCCGCCAGCGAGGCCGCCGGCGCAGGCCGTCAACGCGATGCTGAGAGCAATGGCAATAGCGCCCGTCGCGAGACGCACACAGCGCGGAATTTGCTCACCGAATTCCGCCATCTCTCCCCGCCCCAGTCGCTGAAAACCATTACTGGGGGCTGCATAGCCCGCCAGTAAGGCAGAATTTGGCTTGCCGGCTCAGCTCTTATTATCGGTTCCGATGAGCTTGTCGAAGGCCTCGATCGTCGTGCCCTTCAGGCGCTGGCCGTTGACAAAGAATGTCGGTGTGGCGCGGACGGTAAACTCCTTGCTGCCCCGGTCGCGCGTGGTTTCAATGTGCTTGAGCAGCTTTTCATCCTTCAGGCACTGATTGAAGCGCTCTTCGGTGAAGCCAACTTGCTGCGCAAACTTTTGCAGACCCGGGAGCGGATTGTCCTTGAACGCCCATTCTTCCTGATTGGCGTAGAGCAAGTCGATGAAGTCGAAATATTTTGTCTGCTCGACGCAGCGCCCCAGCATGAAGGCGGCGGCCGCGACATTATCCAAGGGGAATTCGCGGACGATGTATTTCGCGCGGCCGGTGTCGATATATTTTTTCTTGATTTCGGGCAGCACCTCCTTGTGGAAGGCGGCGCAATGCGGGCAGGTCATCGAGGAATATTCGACGATGGTGTAGGGCGCGTCGTCCTTGCCGAGCACATTGTCGGGCAAGTCGCCCGTTTTCATCAGTTCCGCGACATCGACGTCGGGCTTGATCGGGGTTTGCGCGCGCGGATCCACGGGGAGCGTCGCCATGGCGGCCAGGAAAGCCGCCGCGCCCGCGAGGCAGGCGACCATTGCGCGGCGGCGCGAGACGGGTATGGCTGGGGCAATTAACGAGCTGTGCACTTCAATCTCCTTCAGGCGACAGGCGAGCCTCCTTGGCGTGGGGCTCGCGTTTTGTCCTTGTCTGAAGGAAAGACATAGGGCGACATCGGGCGTCTGTCGAGCGCTGCACGTTCCGCAAGGATGACATCGGCGTGAAAAATCGTCAGAAGCGTGAGGTTTCGTCGAGCGCTTGGCGCGCTTCCATCCCGGATGCCAGCCGCGTCAGAGCCTGTTTCAGCCGATCCTCGCGCAGAGGGCTGAGCAGGGCCGAGCGTTCCGGCGCGGGTGCGGCGGCCGGGCGGCGATCTTCGGATTTCGGCCTATTGATTGGCGCTTGCAGCACGCGGATTTCGGCCACGGCGCGATAGCCGAAGGCGGCGTTAATGCGCTCGATCAAACGCGGGCGGAGATGTTCGACTTCGAGCGCCCGCGCGCCGCTGACGCGCAAGATAAGCGTCGCACCGTTTTCGAACGCGTCATCCCCGCTGGACGACGTGCGGCGCGGCCATTTCAAGCGCTCCGGCGCGGTGAAGGCGGCAAGCTCGGCGCCGGCGATGGCCTCCCATTCGGTCAGGATCGCGGCGGCGGGAAACCCGTATTTCTCGAAGGCCGGCCGCATGAGCGCGGGCACAAATTCGCCGACGGGCTTGGCGCGCGATGAATGCGCTTTCCAGCCGGGCGTCGCGGGTGTGAAGCCGCGCCGGGCGGTGGCTTTGCTCGGAACTTTCGACATACGGCCCCCCGGCCACCTCATTTGCGTGACCGGACGCTAGATGATTCTTGCAGTCACGGCGAGGACGCGCGGATTGTTGGGCGGTTAGCTGAACTTGTGCGCAGTCGGTACGCTTGCGTGCGGCGGCTGGCGTCGTCGCACCGCGACAACGGACTTTGGCCATTTTGACGACTTATTCTGCGCTACTCTCGACGAAACGGGCTTTGGCTGATAAAGCGAAAGCTTGGGGGAAGAAATGCATTCAGCAGATGGCAACCGCGACCACGTCCTTGCAAGACTTAACTCGGATGACGCCTCCGGGGCAGTCTTGCTGGTGCGCAAGTTACTTTCGAACGATCCTGACAATGCGGATTTGCTCGGGCTTCTCGGCATAGCGCTCGAATCATCCGGCGACATGGAAGGCGGCGCGGAGGCGCTTCGTCTCGCCTTATCGCAGCCTGCGGCGCCCTCCATCCGCTTGCGAAATGCAACCAATCTCGCCGCGCTCTTATTCGACTCGGGCAAAACAGAAGAGGCGCGCGCGCTGTTGCGGGACGGGTGGCGTTGGCCCGTGGAGGTTCCTCCAGGCGACAATGAGCGCCAATGCATGAGCCTGCTTGCAAATATCATGAGTTCGCTCGATCTGAATGCCGAGTTGGTTGGCTTCCTGCTGCCGGTTGTCGGGAGTTCGGCACATGATTGGCCAATGTTGAAACAGGTGAGTTTGGCTCTGGCGGCAATCGGTCAACCCGATACTGGTCTGCAACTTGTGGCAGGAAATCCCGAGGCAGGACAGGCGAACGAGCGGCAAGCAGTCCTTGCCCATTTGTATTCCGCCTCAGGCCGTTCGGCCGAGGCTACGGAGGCGCGGCGACGCTTTATCGGAAGCGCTGCTCCATATTTAGCGCCCGCCAGACGAACACAGTTGTTCACAATTGCTGTCATCAATCCTGCACCGTCGGCTGAAAAACTGACCAAATCTGATCATAGTCTGCACTACTCTGCAAACTATCCGGCGCAACTGGTCAAAAAGCTTGAAACTCGCTATCGATTTGCATCACTTTTTTTTGGATCAAGCCCAAACGCAATCGAAGCACTCAAGTCATTTAAGCCAAGGGTTGTTATCAATAACATGGCCAACGCCGAAATCCTTCGCTCCCAAGTCAATCTGCTATCTGCAAGCGAGCTGGCTCAAGAGTTAGCAGTACCGGTCGTAAATCATCCAAAGCTTGCCGTCGAATGCACGCGACAACTCAATTCCACGCGGCTGCAGGGCGTACCCAACGTTTTGGTACCCCGCGTGAGCCGGTTCACGAGGGATGTAAAGCGGCTTGACGAACTCATTGCGCAGATCGAGCAATCATTCAGCTACCCGATAATCGTGAGAACCACGGCAGACCAAGAATCCAAAAATATGGCGAAAGTGGATAGTCGACCTGAGCTTAAAGAGGCACTGGTCGGACTAAAAGGTCTTCAGATCTATGTGATTAAATACGCAGGCGCTCCACGATTTAAGGATTGTTACCGGCGAATTCGTGCAGCTTTCGTCGAAGGCAAGCCCTTTATCATGCGCGCGGACTACGACCGTAATTGGATTGTGCAGGGCCGGAAGCGGAAAACGCGGCAAGCATTCTATCGGGATTGCCCCGACATGATCTCGGACGCCGATGATATGGTCCGTCGTCCGCGCGATCGGCTTGGCGTAGCCGCAATGGATGCATTGACGGCAATCGGCCAATTGCTTCCGCTCGATGTTTTCGGAATGGACTTCGATGTCGATGAGCTAGGCCGGGTTATATTTTTTGAAGCCAACGCGACGATGAACCTGTTCTCGAATGCTCCTACCGATTTTGCCTATCCGCCGGAGGCTGACGCCGCGCTGCTGGATAGTCTCGATCAGCTTTTGCAGCGCAGAGCCGACCCAGCCAAAGCGCCAACTGCTCCCGATCTCATGCATTGAAGGCTATGGCCCTGGCACAATTTGACCTAGATGAAGGCGTAAAAGCTGCTAACCGCAATTCGGAGCATTGGTCGGTGATCAAGCCGGAGCTTGGCGTGACTTCGGTCCGCGACATGAACGAGAAAGATTGGGACAGTCTTTTCTCGAAGATGAATCGGTTTGGTTGCGTCCATATCCGCCAATCGGGCGATGCTACCGGCGCGGTCGACAGCCTCCGGCAGCTTTCAAAGCCTTTTGGCCAACCCATTTTCCATAAATTATCAGACCAACATGGCATCCATCCGATCCGGTACATACCCGGCTACCCAGAATATGCAAACGCCAATGTCGAGGAATTGGGGTTGCATACGGATGGGTCCTTCGAGCAAGTGCCTCCAACCTACATGTTGATGTATTGCGAACAGCCCGCAGAAGAGGGTGGCGATTCTAGATTGGCGTCAGGAGACGAGTTATTTTGGCATTTGCGTGATAAACATCAAGATTACTTGGCCACGCTTTGCAAGCCCTCCGCTTTTAAAATAACGCGAGACGACCGAACGGCAAAGCGGGCCGTCTTTACATCCGTAAATGGGCGTTTGCGCCTCGCATATCGTTCAGGCAACGATATTCGCCTCGAAATTGATCCTGAAGCGGTGACTGGATTCAAATATATTCAAAGATGGCTTCAGGACCCGGTTAACTTTGTTGACTTCAAGCTACGATCCGGCGAGACGCTCATATTCGACAACACCCGTATGCTGCACGGAAGGGGCGCCTTTCCAAGGGAAAGCTCTCGCTCGATGTATGGCCTGTGGTGTGACGGCCAATCTGAATTCAGTGATCGGTTGTCCTGGGGTATCAATCCACACGCGGAACTGGGGCACTTGTTACCCCAGTAAGACTGTTGCCCGGCTATCTATCAAGCTGCTCTACGGTGCCTCTACGCCGCCCCCGCTTCATGCCTGAACTGCAGCTCGGCAAGCCGCGAATAAATCCCGCCCGTGTCGATGAGGCTGGCATGAGTGCCTTCCTCGACAATCTGTCCGCCGTCGAGCACCAGAATCCGGTCGGCGCTCAGCACAGTTGCCAGCCGGTGGGCGATGACAATGGTCGTGCGGTCCTGCATCACGCGGTTCAGCGCGGTTTGGACGAGATTTTCGCTCTCGGCGTCGAGCGCGCTGGTGGCTTCGTCGAGCAGCAGGATCGGGGCGTTGCGCAACAAAGCCCGCGCAATGGCGACGCGCTGGCGCTGACCGCCGGACAGAGTAATGCCGCGTTCGCCGAGCGGGGTGTCGTAGCCTTGCGGCAACGCGTCGATGAACTGGCTGGCAAGAGCGGTGCGGGCCGCGCGGCGTAGTTGCTCGTCCGTGGCGTCGGGCGAGCCATAGCGGATGTTCTCGGCGATGCTGGCGGCGAACACCGCCGGGTCCTGCGCCACATAAGACATGCGCTGGCGCAGGGCGGTCAGATCGGCTTCGGCGACCGGCACGCCGTCGACGAGCACGCGCCCGCCTTGCGGGTCGTAAAAGCGCAGGATGAGGCTGAAGATCGTCGTCTTGCCCGCGCCCGAGGGACCGACGATGGCGATCCGCTCGCCCGAGCGCACGCTGAAACTGAGATCGCGGAAGATGGGCGCATCGGGCCGTGCGGGGTAGGCGAAGGTCACGCCGTCGAAGCGGATTTCGCCGCGCGCGGGTTCCGGCAGCGGCTTGGGATTGGCGGGCGAGACGATATCGGGCTTGACGGCCATGATCTCGCCGAGCCGTTCCGCCGCGCCGATGGCCTGCTGAACTTCGCCCCAGACTTCGGACAGGATGGCGACCGATCCGGCGGCGAAGGCGGAGTAAAGCACGAATTGCGCCAGCCGCCCGCCCGTCATCGAACCAGCCAGCACCTCATGCGCGCCGTACCAGAGAATGCCGACGATGCTGCCGAAGACGAGGAAGGTCGCGGCCGCGGTGAGGGCGGCGCGGGCAAAGACCCGTTGGCGCGCGGCCTCGAAGGCGTTCTGCACAGCGCCTTGATAGCGGCGAATGACGAACGGCTCGAAGGTGAAGGCCTGCATGGTGCGCGGCGCTGCCAGATTTTCCGCCGCATAGGCCGAGGCGCCGGCCAGCTCGTCCTGCGCCCGCCGGGAAAGGCGCCGCACCACCCGGCCGTAGAAGACGAGCGGCAGGATGATAAGCGGTATGACCCCGATGGCAAGCGCGCTTAGCTTGACGCTGGTGAACACCATCATGCCGAGCGCGCCGACGACCAGCACCACATTGCGCAGCAACTGGCTGACCGAGGCCGAGATCGCGGTTTGAATATGCGTCGTGTCCGCCGTGAGCCGCGACATCAGCTCGGCGGAATGGGTGCGTTCGTAAAAAGCCGGGCTGAGCGTCGTCAAATGCGCAAAGACTGCGGCGCGGATGTCCGACACCGCCCGTTCGCCGAGCCAGCTCACGCAGTAAAACCGCATGGCGCTCGCGCCGGCGAGGATCGCGGCCACCAGCAACAGCATTGAGAAGTAGCTATTGATCACGGCGGAATTCTCGCCGGAGAAGCCGAAATCGATCATCCGGCGAACCGCGATCGGCAGAACCAAGGTCGCGCCGGCGGCAAGCACGAGGCCGACCATGGCGAGACCAAGCGTCAGCTTGTAGCGCATAACGAACGGCCACAGCGTCGAAAGGCTCTTGATCGAAAGCGCGGGCTTCGGCGTGCCAGCCGCCGCCAGTCCGGATGGGCCGCTGAACTCTGCGCCGATTTGCCGGTCCGCGCCGTTTTGCAGCGTATTGTCTGGCCTGCGGTGATCGACGCTGCCATTCTTCATCACTTAAGCCCCTAGAAGTTTCAGCGCCCAAATTTGGGCTGCCAAAATGACCGTTTCCTCACCCTTCTATAGCGATTGCAGCTTATCCAGCCTGCTTCAACATAATTATCCTGGAGGCCGCGAGACAAAACACGCAGCTTGTCAGCCCGCAACCGAGTGCGATATAGAGTGCGGCGAGACAATCACCCCAAAGTTAGGATGCGGTCATCCGGCGCGGGTTCATGCGAGCGCAAGGCATTAGGCCATGAAGAAAGACCTTCACCCCGATTACCACAAGATCACGGTCGTGATGACGGACGGCTCGACCTTCGAGACCTTTTCGACCTTCGGCTCTGAGGGCGACAAGCTCAATCTGGACATCGATCCAAACACCCATCCGGCCTGGACGGGCGGCAATCAGCAGCTTATCGACCGCGGCGGCCGTCTTAGCCGGTTCAAGAAGAAGTTCGAAGGCTTTCTGGGCTGAGCTGGCCCCGGTTCGGCCATGCAGGCTCTATCACACATTCTGCCGTGCTGCGAAAATGACGCCGTCGGACTGCGGCGGGACGCGTTTCTTTTTTGTCATTCCCGCGCAGGCGGGAATCCAGTAACCTCATGAATAAGCCGCTAAATACTGGATCCCCGCTTTCGCGGGGATGACAAGTGATTAAGCGCTGACCGAGCCGATCGACTCCAATTCCGCGCTAGCGTAAAAACGCAGCTTCGATCCGCGCCACCTGCGCCGCGACCGGGTTCGGAAGGCGCGCGGCGGGTTTAAATACACCGCGTTCCACGGCGTCGAAGCGGCAAACCTTATCGTGAAGCTTATAGCCCTCCTCGATCAGTTGTCGCAACTGCTCGGGCAGAGCATCAAATCCCTTCGAACCGGCACCTCTGACGATCGGGGGAAGCAGCAGCGGGTCATTGACGCTGCCTGGGCGCGGCATCGGCTCGCCATTCATCACGGCGCGCCGGGCGAGCAGCCAGGTGGCAAGCTGCGTGAGCCGTGTTGTCAGCCGCATGCTTTCCGTGGCGTAGCAAAGCGCGGCATGGGGCGCGAGGCATTTGGATTGGCGCCGCCCTGGACCGTCGAGATAATTGGCGGTCGCCTCGACAAGCGCCATGCCGTCGCGGAAAAGTGCCAGAAAATGCTCAGGCTTGGCGGTTTTTTTGCGAAACGCAACGGTCACGCTGCCATCCCGGCGCGGCGGAACAATGCCGGACTTGCTACTCATGAACTGGGAACCCTACCCACCACTCTCACTCGATACACTCAACCATCAGCTGATAATCAATAATGTTGAAATTGTCTTTAGCAATGCAAGCGATTTTTAGGCGTTTAATGAACGAGCCGGCATAATGCTTATGATCCACAATTATTCGCCTGCTCGGCCGCGTCCTTGAAAGACACAATCGCTTCACACACGGCATCCGGCGTGAAAGCCGACTCACCTTTTGAAGATTGAGTGCGCCGCGTCCTGGGAAGCCTTCTTTGCCGCAAGCGTCGCCTCCACGCGCGCACGCTCTACGGTGAGAACGGCGACATATTGCTCCAATTCCTCAACAGACTTCTTGGCGAGGTCGGCGCCGAGCGTATAGTCAGGTAACGTTTTCGGCGGTGTATCGTCCCAGCTCATGCCTTCCTCTTTCAGCGTTCCCGATTTTCCAGCTTTTCCCGACCGGGCGCGACTGTGCTTGCGTCAGCCTTCCCGCTTTCGGCATTATCGTACAGGACCATCGGCAACTTCAACGGCCTAAGGACAGTCCATGAGCCTGCCCGCTTTCATGAAGGCGATCGCTATTAAGGAGCCTGGCGGCCCCGAGGTCTTGACGCTGGTTGAAATGCCCCTGCCACGGCCGGGCAACCGCGAAATGCTGGTGAGGGTCGAGGCAGCGGGCATCAATCGTCCGGACGTGCTGCAACGGCAAGGACTTTACCCGCCGCCCGCTGGCGCTTCGCCTATACCGGGCCTGGAGATCGCAGGCGAAATCGTCCATCTCGGCGCGGGCGTTCAGCGCTTCAAACTTGGCGAGAAAGTCACCGCGCTCATCACCGGCGGCGGCTATGCCGAATATTGCATCGCGGATGAGCGGGCAACGCTGCCCTTTCCATCCGGCTTCGATGCGGTTAAGGCCGCTGCCCTGCCGGAGACTTTTTTTACGGTTTGGCAGAATGTATTCGCGCGCGGCGGCCTGAAGGCAGACGAGAGTTTTCTTGTGCATGGCGGCTCCAGTGGCATCGGCACGACCGCGATCCAGCTTGCAAAAGCTTTTGGCGCAACGGTGTTCACGACTGCAAGCAGCGCCGAGAAATGCGCGGCCTGCGAAGCGCTGGGCGCCGATATCGCGATCAACTATCGCGAGGCGGATTTCGTGGAAATTATCAAAGGCAAGACTGGCGGCAAGGGTGTCGATCTCATTCTCGACATGGTCGGCGGCGACTATGTCCAGCGCAATCTGAACTGCATCGCCGACGATGGCCGCATCCACCAGATAGCTTTCATAGCTGGGTCGAAAGCAACCGTCGATTTTACCCGGTTGATGGTAAAACGCGTGACGCTGACAGGCTCGACGCTCCGGGCTCGCCCGATGGAGGTAAAGGAAGCATTGGGCAGCGCGCTTGCGGAAAAGGTCTGGCCGCTGCTGGAAAGCGGCGCCGTCGCGCCCGTAATCGACAGCACTTTTCCTTTGGCGCAAGCGGCGGAAGCACACCGCCGGATGGAGACGAACGCTCACATCGGCAAAATCGTCTTAACCCTGTAGGCCCAATCGATCCGCGTGCCCGCTCACGCCATGGCCGAGCAAGATGATTTGCGTCTGTCGATCATAACGCTTATATCAAATTTGAGCGTTGATGCCATCGAAGCGCTTCCCCCACGCAGCTTTAATGAGAATTCCTGTAAGCGCGATCTTGCAGGCGACGGGAGAGATATATGACACAAATGCCATTGATGCCCAAAGCCACCGCCGTTTGGCTGGTCGAAAACACCGCGCTCAGTTTCGACCAGATCGCTGAATTTTGCGGCCTTCACGTGCTCGAAGTGAAGGGCATCGCCGACGGGGATGTCGCGCATGGCATTAAGGGCATGGACCCGATTTCGTCCGGCCAGCTCACCCGCGAGGAGATCAAGAAGGCCCAGGACACGCCCGATTATCGGCTGCAACTCGCCAAGTCGAAGGTCGAAATTCCAGCGATGAAGACCAAGCGCGTGCCGAAATACACCCCCCTTTCGCGCCGTCACGACCGGCCGAATGCGATTTTGTGGCTGCTGCGTCAACATCCGGAGTTGCGCGACTCTCAGATCATGCGTCTCGTCGGCACGACAAAGCCGACCATCGAGGCCATCCGCGAGCGGACGCATTGGAATTCAGCCAATCTGCAGCCGCAGGACCCGGTCACCTTAGGTCTCTGCTCGCAAACCGACCTCGACGCTGAGGTCCGCAAGGCCGCCCGCAGGGTCGATCAGGAACGTCGCGACTCGGGTGTCGATGCCGAACCGAAAGCGCCCGGCACGCTTTTGCCCGCCGAGGAGACGGCCAATCCCGAGCCCGTCCTGCAACGCCGCGAGGAAAAGCCCGCCGCCAAGGAGGAAGAGGAACGCCACCTGACGGTCGAGGATGTGTTTGGGTCGCCGCAGGACCGGTCCTGACCAGCCTGGGCAAGAACAGCGCAAATTGAGCCCTGGGAACGGCTCTCATCATCGCAATTCTGCCATTGACGTTGCGAGAGCGCGCCTCATATCCAAAGCCAGCTTTTGCGCTTGCGTCGCAAAGAGGGGCTGAGAGCGGAATGGTTGCCGATCTGAGGAACACCGGCCAAAGCGGCGGCGGGTGGGATGAAAGACTTCGCTCCATCAAGGCGGTGCTTGAGAGTTCCCCTTGGGAGCGCACGATCATGGCGCTCGTCATCGTCAATGCGGTGACGCTTGGACTTGAGACCAGCCCGACCGTCATGAACAAAATTGGCGGGCTGCTCACATTTGTCGACACGATCATCCTTGCAATCTTTGTGGTCGAAATCCTCCTGCGCATCATCGTCTATCGTGGCGCCTTCTGGCGTGACGGCTGGAGTCTGTTCGATTTTGCGGTCGTGAGTATCGCCCTCGCGCCGGCGACCGGCGGCTTCTCGATACTGCGCGCCTTGCGCGTCTTGCGCGTGCTGCGTCTGATTTCAGCCGTCAAATCCATAAGGCGCGTCGTGGGCGGACTGCTCCACGCCATTCCGAGCATGGGGGCGGTCATCGCGCTGCTGGGGCTTATTTTCTATGTCTTTTCGGTCATGACCACCAAGCTTTACGGGGCCGATTTCCCGGCGCTGTTCGGCACTCTTGGCGATAGCGCCTTCTCGCTGTTCCAGGTCATGACGCTTGAAGGCTGGGCGGCCGAGATCGTGCGCCCGGTGATGGAGAAACACCCTTACGCTTGGATATTTTTCATCCTGTTCATCCTCATCACCAGCTTTGCCGTGCTCAACCTTTTCATCGGCATCATCGTCGACTCGATGCAGAAGGAGCAGGAAGCCGAGACGACGCAAGACCGCGCCCGTTCGGCGGCGAATTTCAACACCATCCTCGCCGAGATAACCGCGCTGCGCGAGGAAGTTAGCGCGCTGCGCAGGGAACGTGGAACGGCCGGAGATGGACAGTCCTTACAGACAAAGCTAGATGTTTGAGAATAAGGCTACGCAGCCCTCGCGAAATTGATTGAGTCACGGATGCTCTTTTAAACACCTATATTGGCGGCCTCAGCGTCCTCCACTGGATCAACGACGCGCTGATGGCGGTTTTCTTTTTACTCGTTGGCTTGGAGATCAAACGCGAGTTCCTAGATGGGCAATTGGCCACATGGCGCCGCCGCGTGCTGCCGGGGATTGCCGCCGCCGGAGGGATGATTGCTCCTGCGGCAATTTATTTGGCGCTGAATGCTAACGCACCAGAAAACCTGGATGGGTGGGCTATTCCGACCGCGACGGACATAGCATTCGCACTCGGCGTGCTCGCTTTGCTGGGATCGCGTGTGCCGGTATCGCTGAAGATTTTCGTGACGGCCATCGCGATCATCGACGACCTCGGCGCGGTGGCGATTATCGCTGTCTTTTACACGGCGGAGCTTTCTTTACTTTGGCTTGGTTTGGCGGCTGTCGTTTTAGCGGTGCTCGCCGGGTTTAACCGGAACGGAATTGAGGTATTGGCTCCCTATTTGATCCTTGGGGCCATTCTTTGGTTTTTTGTATTGCAGTCCGGCGTTCATGCCACGCTCGCGGGGGTGGCGCTCGCCGTTACGATCCCCCTGCGCCGCTCACCCGGACACCCCGACGATACCAAATCGCCGTTGCACAATCTGGAGCATGCATTGCACCCATGGGTTGCGTTCGCGATCGTGCCCTTATTCGGCTTCGCGAATGCGGGCGTGTCGCTGTCGGGCATGAGCTGGTCGATACTCTTAGCGCCGTTGCCTCTCGGTATCGCGGGAGGTCTGTTCCTGGGAAAGCAGATTGGCGTGTTTGGAGCGACTTATGCCGCCGTTAAGCTGAAACTCGCCGACTGCCCAGCCGGTGCGTCTTGGCTTCAAATTTACGGTGTGGCGCTGCTTTGCGGCATCGGTTTCACAATGAGCTTGTTCATCGGCTTACTCGCGTTTCCTTCTTCCCCGCAGTTGCAGGATGAAGTCAAAGTCGGGGTATTGATGGGGTCGGTGCTTTCAGGAGCGATTGGCGCATTGGTCCTGGCATTCGCACCGGCCGAACGGTCTAGGGGCGTGCCGCGATGACCTCACCGGCCCGCCATGGTTTCGGAAGCTGCATGATTTCTGTCGGACTATGGCGCTTGCGAAGGTGGGGGAAGCGCAAGGGCTGCTGAATTTTGCGCCGACTCGCGCTACATTGAGGTGATGCAGCAATATCTTGACCTTCTCCGCCTTGCGCGCCATCACGGCGTTCGCCGCGCCGACCGCACCGGCGTCGGCACGCTCGGCATTTTCGGTCATCAGATGCGCTTTGATCTGAGCGAAGGCTTTCCGCTCGTGACCACGAAAAAGCTGCATGTGAAGTCTATCGTTCACGAGCTGCTTTGGTTCCTGTCCGGCTCGACCAATGTGCGCTATCTGCGCGAAAACGGCGTCGGCATCTGGGATGATTGGGCCGATGAGGCGGGCGAGCTGGGACCGATTTACGGCAAACAATGGCGGTCCTGGGCCGCGCCGGATGGGCGCGTCATCGACCAGATCGCCAATCTCATCGAAGCCCTTAAGACCAACCCGTACTCGCGCCGCCATATTGTCAGCGCTTGGAATCCCGCCGATGTCGACGACATGGCGCTGCCGCCCTGCCATTGCCTGTTCCAGTTTCATGTCGCTGACGGACGGCTCTCCTGCCAGCTATACCAACGTTCGGCGGATATTTTCCTCGGCGTGCCGTTCAACATCGCGTCCTACGCACTGCTGACCATGATGGCCGCGCAGGTGACGGGATACCGGCCGGGCGAATTCATCCATACGCTGGGCGACGCGCATCTCTATCTCAACCATCTCGAGCAAGCGGACCGTCAGCTTGAGCGGGAGCCGCGCCCGCTGCCGAGCCTGACCATTAACGCCGAAGTGCGCTCGATCTTCGATTTCGTCTATGATGATTTCCGCTTGGTCGGCTATCAGCCGCACCCGCATATCAAGGCAGAGGTAGCGGTCTGATGGGGGGACTGGATCCGATCGTGGCATTCGTGGTCGCGATCGCCGAAAATGGGGTGATTGGACGCGGTGGCCGTTTGCCTTGGCGGATTCCCTCGGAGATGCGTCATTTTCGCCGCATCACCTTAAACAAGCCCGTCATCATGGGGCGCAAAACCTTCGCCTCACTCAAGCAGCCGCTGCAGAAGCGCGATAATATTGTCCTGACGCATAATCGCGCCTTTGCGCCGCTGGGAGCGATTACGGTCGAAAGCGTCGAGCAGGCGCTGCGCGTTGGCGGCGATTGCGCGTTGGCCCGCGCGGCCAAAGAGGTGATGGTGATTGGCGGGGCGGATTTGTACGCGGCCATAATGCCGCACGCCCGGAGGCTCTATCTCACCCGAGTGCACGCTTCGCCCGAGGGCGACGTGCATTTCCCGGACATCGATCTTGGCGAATGGCGTGAGTCCGCTTCGACGCGGCATCCGCGCACCGGCAGCGATGAATTCGACTACACCATCTCGATTTTCGAGCGCGGCGAAACCGATCTCCCCGCATAAACGTTGACGCCCCCCTAATCCGTCTCCATATCAAGGCTTCCTTTGAAGGAAGCAGCGTCCAAGTGCCGAATTTGCATCATGGAGCCTTGTGCGCTAGAAGCAGCCCATCCAATGCGTGGCTGGCGATGCTTGGCCGGTTAAATTTCTCGCTTTGGACCTAATCGCAACAATGTGTTAACCGCGGCCGGTGAGGATGCATTCTCACATCGGGCGAGCGGCAGAGGACGAAGATTATGCCCTGGAGTAGTCAGAACGGCGGTGGGGGCGGCTGGAAGGGCGGAGGCGGGCCCTGGGGCCAAGGTCCGTCAGGCGGCGGCCAGTCACCGGATTTGGAAGAGCTTTTGAAACGCAGCCAGGACCGCCTGAAACAGGCGATGCCGGGCGGCGGCTTGAGCGGCGGGTTTCTCGCGCTGATTTTGATCGTCGTGATCGCTGTTGTGGGGTTTTATTCCTTCACAGTCAGCGTTCAGCCTAACCAGCAAGGCGTCGTGCTTCGCTTCGGCGAATTGGATCGCACGTTGACGCCGGGACTGAAATTCCGCTGGCCCTATCCGATCGAGACCGTCTATCTGCCGCCGGTGACCAACGTCAACCGGGCCGAAGTCGGGCTGCGCTTGGCGGCGAACCCCAGCATTTTCGGCAATTCGGATAATGTGGTCGCGCGCGACGTGCCTGAAGAGAGCTTGATGCTGACCGGCGACGAAAACATCGTCGATGTGGACTTTATCGTTTTGTGGCGCATCAAAAGCGCGGCGGATTTCCTGTTCAACATTCAAAGCCCGGAAGCCACCGTCAAGGATGTCGCCGAAAGCGCGATGCGCGAGATCGTCGGGCAAAACAATATCCAGCCGATCCTGACCAAAAGCCGGCGGGAAACCGAAGATTCGGTTCGCAAACTGATGCAGACAACGCTCGACAGCTACAATGCGGGCGTGGAAGTCACCCAGGTGCAAATGCAGAAGGTCGATCCGCCCTCCGAAGTGATCGCCGCGTTCCGCGATGTCCAGGCGGCTCGCGCCGACCAGGAGCGTTTGCAGAACGAAGCCGACGCCTACGCCAACCGGGTCATTCCGGAGGCGCGCGGCGACGCGCAGCGCATTCTTCAGGCAGCCGAAGGCTATAAGGAGCAGACTGTCGCCGAGGCGAACGGCCGCACGGACCGCTTCCTCAAGGTCTATGAGGAATACGTCAAGGCCCCCGACGTCACCCGCAAGCGCATGTTCCTTGAGACGATGGAGCGCGTGATGGGCGGCACCGACAAGATCATCATCGACGGCAGCGCGCAAGGCGGGCCGGGAGTGGTGCCGTATTTGCCGCTCAATGAGTTGAACCGGGCGCCCCAGCGCGCCAGTGGAGGCCAGCAATGAGAAACGCGATCTTTGTGATCTTTCTCATGATCCTCGGCGCCGCGGCATTGATTGCCTACAACGCCTATTTCATCGTCCACCAAACCCAGACGGCGCTGGTGCTCGAATTCGGCAATCCGAAGCGGGTGATTACAGAGCCAGGGCTGTATTTCAAAACTCCGATCACGCAGACGGTCGAATATTTCGACAAGCGCATCCTGGACATCGACTTGGCGTCCAAGGAAGTGATCGCCTCCGATCAAAAGCGTCTCGTGGTGGATGCTTTCGCGCGCTACAAGATCGTCGATCCGCTGATGTTTTTCCAGTCCGTCACCGACGAGGCAGGCGCACGCAATCGCCTGGACAGCGTCATCGACTCGACCATGCGAAGCATTCTTGGCGGCTCGACCTTTATCGATGTGGTCAAGGACCGCCGCGGCGAGTTGACGCGCGCGATTGCTGAGCGTGTCAACACCGAAGCCAAGGATTTCGGTATTCAGATCATTGACGTGCGGATCAAGCGCGCCGATCTGCCGGAAGCCAACAGCCAGGCCATTTACGAACGCATGAAGACCGAACGCCAACGTGAGGCGGCCGAACTGCGCGCTCAGGGCAACGAGCAGGCCAAGCGCATCAAGGCGACCGCTGACCGGCAAGTGACGGTGACGATCGCGGGAGCCAATCGGGATTCTGAAATCCTGCGCGGTGAAGGCGACGCCGAGCGTAACCGGATTTACGCCGAAGCGTTCGGCCGGGACGCCGATTTCTTCGGTTTTTATCGTTCGATGCAGGCCTATGAGGAGGGTTTGAAGTCGAGCGACACACGGCTGGTGATTTCGCCGACCAACGAATTCTTCCAGTATTTCAACAGTCCTAGCGGGCGTCCTCCGGTACGTCCGCAAGCGCCTGGCGGTCCCTCGCCGGCAGGGAATTCGCAAGCGGCGCGATGAGCGATTTTCTCGTCGGGATCGGACTGGTGCTTGTCATCGAGGGCCTGTTATGGGCCCTCGCGCCACGCCTCGGACACCGGATGTTGGAAATCGCTGCCTCGACGCCTGAGCAGCGGCTGCGCACCGGCGGCGCGGTCGCCGTCGCCGCCGGCGTGCTCGTGATTTGGATGGTGCGCTCAAGCCTTTGACTTGGGCGTGTAAACGGCCCCCAACGCCGCGAGTGATCGGAGCATTCACGCTGAAGGCGAAATGCCTCATAATCGCCGCTCAAAGGCTGTGATGCTTTCGCACATTATGCTCTATTGAGCTGGCGCCGTCGAAGACGCATCGAAAGCCCAAACGATAGGACTGCATGATGACGAGTGTGTATGCCTTGCCGGCGGGACGCTTCTTTCCAGCGCGTTTGTTGAAAAACCCCGCTTGGAGCCGGCGCCTTGCGGGTCTAATGTTGCTTGTCGGCTTGTCCCTGCTTCTGCCGCCAACCATGTCCGTCCACGCCCAATCCCGCGGTCCGGCCTCGGTCGCGGATATCGCGGCCCGCCTTCAATCGGCGGTGGTCAACATTTCCACCACCCAGAAGCTGAAGGACAGCCGCGAGATTCCCGTGCCGGAAGTTCCCAAAGGCTCGCCATTCGAGGAGTTCTTCGAGGATTTCTTCGATAAGGAGGATCGCGGCGGCGGCCAGCGGGCCAGTTCGCTTGGGTCCGGCTTTGTGATCGACCCAAAAGGTTTCGTCGTCACCAACAATCACGTCATCGAAGGCGCGGACGAGATCACGGTAATTTTCACCGATGGCTCGAAGCTGAAGGTCGTCGAGGTCGTCGGGCGGGATCCCAAGACCGATTTGGCGCTGCTGCGGGTTGAGCCGAAGACGCCGCTTGCCTCGGTAAATTTCGGCGATAGTCAAAAGATGCGCGTCGGCGACTGGGTGATGGCGATTGGCAACCCCTTTGGTCTGGGCGGCACGGTGACAGTCGGCGTAATTTCCGCAACCCGCCGCGACATCCAATCTGGGCTTTACGACGAATTCTTGCAAACCGACGCCGCGATCAATCGCGGCAATTCCGGCGGGCCGCTGTTCAACATGGACGGCGATGTCGTTGGCGTGAACACCGCAATCATATCGCCGACGGGTGGCTCGATCGGCATCGGTTTTGCGGTTCCTTCCACGACCGCCGCGCAGGTTATCGGTCAGCTTCGCCAATACGGCGAAACGCGCCGTGGCTGGCTGGGCGTGCGCATTCAAACGGTCAATGACGAGATTGCCGAAAGCGTCGGCCTTAACCAGCCTGGAGGGGCACTTGTCGCCTCGGTGACAGCCGAAGGCCCGGCGGCGGCAGCGGGCGTGCAAGTTGGTGATATCGTTCTCAGCTTCGATGGCCAGGACGTTACTGCCATGCGCCAATTGCCCAAACTCGTTGCTGGAACGCCGATCGACAAGGAAGTCGAGATTGTCGTTCAACGCAAGGGCGAGCGGTTGACCTTCAAAGTCAAGGTCGGCCGGCTTGAGGAAGAGGCCAAAACTCCTCCCGGAGCCAAGCCCGATAAAAGCGGTGATCCCGAACGGCCGCGAAAGAAATCCTCGCTCGGCTTAAGCTTCTCGGCGATGACCGATGAATTGCGGTCGCGTTACAGCATCGACCGGGCGGTCAATGGCGTCGTGATCACCGAGGTAGATCCCGAAAGTCCGGTCGCCGAGAAGGAAGTCAAGGTCGGCACGGTGGTCGTGGAGGTCACGCATGAAAAGGTGAAATCGCCCGCCGAACTTGACGCTCGCCTTGAGGCGCTGCGCAAGCTGGACCGCAAGAGCGCCCTGCTGCTGGTCTCCGACGGCCAGGGCGAGTTGAGCTTCGTGGCGATCGGGATTAGCGAGTAAAGCGTGATCGCTCAACATCCTTGTAGATTGACGTGGATTTATTTGACGTACAGCACTTTGCGGCTCCCCCTCACCCGGCCGCTTCGCGTCCGCCCTCTCCCGCGAGGGGAGAGGGGCTAAAAAGGCAGAGCTTGCAGGGATTCTGACTTCTGCCCTCTCCCCTGGCGGGAGAGGGCTCCCGCCGAAGGCGGGTGGGTGAGGGGGCTTGTGATCCAGATCAAGCGCACGACACTTTGCTCAGACTGCGGCACGATCCCTTACAACTCCGCAATCGCCGCGCGCAATATCTTCGCGTGTTCAGCCAGCAGCACATCGTCGGCCCGGATGCCGGCGGGGCGCAGATCGACGCCGTCATGGCGCGGCAAAACGTGAATGTGGGTGTGAAACACGATCTGCCCGCCGGCGGTTTCCGAAAATTGCGAGAGGCTGACGCCGTCCGCCTTGAAGGCCGCTTTGCCAGCACGCGCAAGCTTCTGGGCGACGACGATCAGATGCGCAAGGTCGTCCGGCGCGGCGTCGAGGATGTTGCGCGAGGCGGCCTTCGGAACGATCAGCGCGTGGCCGTCGCTGCGCGGCATGATGTCCATGAAAATAATGCACTTTTCGTCCTCATAGACCTTATGGCTCGGCAATTCGCCCCGCAGGATCTTGGCGAAGATGTTCTGCGGATCATAAGCGGGAGAGCCTGAGGTCATGGGACGGCCACCATTGCGGTTCATTCAGCTTAGTTAGAGGCGAGCCGAGGGTGCTGGTCAAGCGTCAGCATTCTTCGGAAGCAGACTTCTTGAACGGCGCCAATTCGGCAAGCAGCCGGGCCTCTTCGGCGACGGCTTGGCGCTCCTGCTCCAAAAACGCGGCAACGGCGCGGCTAAGCCCCGGATGGGCGAGGTAATGCAGGCTGTAGGTCGTCTGCGGAAGATAGCCGCGCGCCAGCTTGTGTTCGCCTTGCGCGCCAGCCTCGACCCGCGCGATCCCATGCGCGATCGCATAATCGATGGCCTGATAGTAACATGTTTCGAAATGCAGGCACGGATGGTGCTCGATGGCGCCCCAATAGCGGCCATACAGCGTGTCGCCGCCAATAAAATTCAGCGCGCCGCCGATCATCCGCCCCTCCCGCATACACATCATCAGCAGGATGCGGTCGGGCATTGCGTCCCCGATCAGGCTGAAGAAACGGCGGTTGAGGTACGGCATGCCCCATTTCCGGCTGCCGGTGTCCTGGTAGAAATCGAAAAACGCGTCCCAATGCGCCTCGGTGAGGTCCGCGCCCTGAATGTGCGCGATGGTCACGCCGCCCGAAAGCGCTTCACGCCGTTCCTTCTTCAGCGCCTTGCGCTTGCGGGAGGCCAGTTCGTTCAGAAAGTCGTCGAAGCACCCATAGCCGTTGTTGATCCAGTGAAACTGCTGATCGGTGCGTTGCAGAATGCGCTTTGATCCCAGCCGCCGCCATTCGTCCTCGCTGAGGAAGGTCACATGCAGCGAGGACGCGTTCTTGCGACCTGCAAGCTCAACCGCCCCGTCGAGCAGCGCCTTCTCAATGGCGGCGGCGTCCGGCCCCGCTGCCGCCAGCAGACGCTTGCCGGGAACGGGCGTGAACGGCACGCAGGATTGCAGCTTTGGATAATATTGCCCGCCGGCGCGCTCATAGGCGTCCGCCCACCCCTGGTCGAAAACATATTCGCCCCGGCTGTGCGACTTCAGATAAAGCGGCATCGCTCCGAGAATTGCACCGCCCGGCGCCTCGACAACAAGATGTTGTGGCAGCCATCCCGTGCGTGGCGCAACGCAGCCGCTTTGCTCAAGCGCGTTGAGGAAGGCATGGGAGAGAAACGGGTTGTAGCGCTCGGCATTTGAATTGGCGCAGGCATCCCAGGCCTCGGGCGCGATGCCGTGCATCCCGTCCGTGACGCGGATGACGATGTCTTCATCAGAGCCCATTCGCCTCTATCCGCCTTTTTCGGCAAGTTCACGCGGCGACGGCCGAAAACCTTCAAAGATCATGCCATCGGCGTAGCATTCCGCCTTCCGCCGGTCCTCACGCGTCCGCACCGTCCAGGTGATGACCGGCAGATGCGGAAAGCGGCGGCGGAGCGCGCGGGCCATGATCGCAAGCCCGTTCACCTCGTAAGTCAGAAAATCGGGCTTTGCCGCCTCGATGTCCAGCATGTGCGTCAAGCGGAAGCGGTCGCGCGTTGAAAGGCCGCGCAAGGGAAGCTTCATGAAGCGCATGGCGGAGAGGCCGCGCGGGATTTGCGGCGCGAAACGGCGCATCGCGGCCATGCTGCCGGGATCGAACGACATGACGCAGGCCGGGCCTCGATAGGCCGCGAGCAAGGCGGCAATTTTGCGTTCGAGTGTGCGGTCGGCGCCGCCCTGGCTTTTGATTTCCAGATAGAGCGGCGCGCACCCGGCCGCCATCGCCAGCAATTCAGCGAGCGTTAGGATGCGGTCTTGCGTGCCGCGCATACGAATGGCTGCTAGCGCCTTGGGCGTCAGCGCGGCAACCGTACCTTCTGCCTCTGTCAACCGTTCCAATCGCGCATCGTGAAAGATAATGGGCTCGCTGCCTGCCGCCGCCTGGATGTCGGTCTCGATGGCGTAGCCGCCGGCCATCGCCGCCCGGAACGCCGAAGCCGTATTCTCGACGATGCCGAGCCTTGCATCATGCAGACCGCGATGCGCAATCGGCGTGATCGGCCAGGGTAGTCCCATCCTCAGCCGTCAGGCCACGGCAAGCGTGGCTTCAATCTCGACCGAGAAGCCGAAGGGCAGGCTGGCGACCCCGACCGCCGAGCGCGCGTGCCGACCTCGATCGCCGAACACCGCAACCATGAGATCGGAGGCTCCATTGATGACCTCGGGATGATCGGGGAAATCCGGCGTTGCATTCACAAAGCCGGTCAGCCGCAGAACTTGCTCGACGCGGTCCAAGGAGCCGAGCGCGGCCTTCACCTGAGCGAGTATGTTCAGACAGGCCAGTTCGGCACCCTTACGGCCGTCCGCCACGCTCACGCCCTCGCCGAGCCGGCCCTTATAACCGCCGCCCGGTGCGCCCGAGCCCTGGCCGGCAATGAAGAGCACCCCGCGCGACAAGACAAACGGCACGTAGTTAGCCGCCGGCGCTGGGGCTTCGGGCAACGTCAAACCCAGAGCGGCAAGGCGCGTTTCGCAGTCATCAGGCATTCGTCGAACCCTCCAGTGATGAACCCTTTTGCTTTTAGCAGCCGACGGGGCGGAAACAAAGTGGCGTGGGAGGCATTCGGCGCGACGGCCTTGGCATTTACGCTAATCACAAACGATGTTGCCATTTTCGCCGCGATGGGTTGTGCTAGATCCCGATGATTTTGGATTGGATCAAACTAAAATCATGAACAGTGATCGATATCATGCGTTTAAAGCGGGATGACAAGCGGAAAACCGGTTCCCGCTTTTCCTCCTCCCGCTCTAACGACCAATTCTTATGGCGCGCCGAGAGCTTGACCCAGGCGCGGAACCTGTGGGTGACTATGAAAAGAGATGCCTTCCGGGCCGTCGCCCTAACCTCAATTTTATGCCTACCCGCTGGCTTTGCGAAAGCGCTGCCGCAGGGCGCCGCCATAGACCTCGCGCCGCACCGGGCGATTTACGACATGATCCTCAAAACGGCGGTGGCCGGGTCCAATGTCTCGGAAATTCGTGGACGGCTGGTGTTCGATTTCGGCGGCTCGGCTTGTGCGGGTTATTCGCTGAAATCCCGGCTCGTCACCGAACTGATCGACCGGGAAGGCAACACGACCATCACCGATCTCAGGTCGTCGACCTGGGAGGAAGCCGATGGCGGCAAGTTCCGCTTCAATAGCTCGCAATATGTCGATCAGCGGCTTAGCGAGCGGGTGGTCGGGGCCGCCGCGCGCACAAAAAAGAGCGACGCCATCGATGTGGTCATAGACAAGCCGCAGCGGCAGGCTGTCAAGCTCGCGGGCCGGCCGCTGTTTCCAACCCAACATTCGCTCGCGATCCTGGAAGCGGCGCGGCTGGGTGACAGCGTGCTGCAAGCCAATATTTATGATGGCTCGGAAAAGGGCAACAAGCTGCTTTCGACAACGACGATCATCGGCAAGGCGGCTGCACCCGGCTCCCGGCGCGGCCAGGCGGGCGTGCAGAATTCCGAAACGCTGGATCAACTCGTTTCCTGGCCGGTGTCGATCGGCTATTTCGAATCGCCCGGAACCGCAAACCGCGACGAAGGGCTGCCGACTTATGAATTGTCCTTCCGGCTGTTTGCCAACGGGGTCAGCCGGGATTTGCTGATCGACTATGGCAATTTCTCGATCACCGGAGAATTGAGCCGCATCGACTTTTACCCGCCAGCTGAATGCCCCGCCAAGAAGAAGTAAGGTCGCTTTGATCCCTGCTTTTGCAAAGACTCGCTCTATGAGGCGGCAGACCTACTCAAACGCCAGCGCCGCCGCGAGATAGGTCTGACTGCCGTTGCGCAGGGGAGCCGCGTGGAGCTGACCCTTGGGGCTTTCGGCAAAATATTCCGGCGGCAGGCGGGTGATAAGCGAGGCAATATGTGACCCTTGCACCGAGATATGCTCGCGCATGAGCCGATCCGCCTCCGCACAATCGCCGCGGCTGATCGCTTCGAGCACGCATTGATGCTCGCGGAACGAATCGCGCAGCCGGTTGTTGCGCCTGAGCTGAAAACGCCGGTAAGCGCCGAGCCGGTTGCGCATCGAAACGGTCTGCTTGATGAGATAGCTATTGTGGCTGGCGCGGTAAATCGAATCGTGGAAGCGGGCGTTGGCGAGGCAATAGCCGTCGAAATCGTCCGCCTCGCAGCGGACGCGGCACGCCTCGTGCGCCTCCTCGATCTGGGCCATCTCGTCGGGTGTGGCGTGTGCCGCCGCAAGCCGGGCGCAAACGCCCTCGTAAATCGCCATCATCTCGAACATCTCGATAAGCTCGGCCATGCTCAGTCCGGAAACGACGGCGCCGCGATGCGGACGGATGCGCACAAAGCCTTCCGCGCAAAGTTGCCGCAGCGCCTCGCGCACCGGCGTTCGCGAGCTGCCATAGCGTTCGGCGAGGCGGGATTCGTCCAGCCGTTCTCCCGGCTTGAAGTTGAACATCAAGATTTCATGTTCAATCTTAAGTTTAAGACTTTCGGCGATAGACGATGCCATGAGGACCCTGTGAGGTACGCTACGACCAAAGTTGCATAAGCTAGGCTGGCAGCTCTTCGTAGAGTGCGGACGGCCAATGAGCAATGGCTAATCTCGTATACGGAAGATGGCAGCTTGTATAAAATACGGGGTTTCAGGCCACAGAATAACCAAGAGCCTTCTTGCTCGGAATAAAAACGCCGGAAATATCCCGTTGAGGGTATGAAGTGAATCTCAGCTTGGTTTGGGGCGTGGCGCGGGATCGTAGATGAACGTTTCTTTCTTCGGGGAATTGCTGACGGCGATTTCGGATCGCGGCCGGCAGCTTCTGGATCTGTCCGGCATGGTCTCAAGCCAGGGCGAGACCATCGAAAGCCTTTCGCAGGCGCTGCTTTCGGGGCGCGGCGAAGCCTCGGGCGTAGCGCTGGCGCGGCAAATCCTGATGCGCTACGAGGCGCTGGACGATGATGGCCAACGCCGGTTTTTCCGCTTCCTCGCCGAAAGTTTTACCCCCGACCAGGACAAGGTGGTGAACGCTGCGCGCGCCTATGTGCAAGCGCCGGGTCCGGAGGCGTTGAAGCGGCTGACGCTGACCGTGGAGCCGCCACGGCTGGAGTTTCTGCGCCGCCTCAATCTTGCGCCCGGCGCGACCGCAACGATCGTCAGAATGCGCTCCGATCTCCTGCGCTTCCTGAAGGGCGACGAATTGCTGGCCGCAGTGGACCGCGATTTCGCCGCACTGCTGGTCTCCTGGTTCAATCGCGGCTTTCTGGTGCTGCAGCGGATCGACTGGTCAACGCCCGCCAACATTCTCGAAAAAATCATCCGCTATGAGGCGGTGCATGAAATCCAAGGCTGGGACGATCTGCGCCGCCGCCTCGATACGGCCGATCGGCGCTGCTTTGCCTTTTTCCACCCCTCGCTTGTCGACGAGCCGTTAATTTTCGTGCAAGTCGCGCTCAGCCGTGACGCGCCCGGCTCGATCCGGCAGGTGCTGGATGAAGAAAAACGCGATGCGCGGCAAATCCCCGAGCCGACCACGGCGGTGTTTTATTCGATCTCCAACTGCCAGGACGGGTTGCGCGGCATTTCCTTTGGCAATTTCCTCATCAAGCAGGTGGTGGAGGATTTAACCCGCGCCATTCCCAGTCTGAAAACCTTCGTCACGCTGTCGCCCGTGCCCGGCTTCAGCGCCTGGCTGGAGCGCGCCAAAGTCAGCAATGTCCTTACCTATTTCGACGCGACCGAACTGGCAATCCTCGACAATCTGGGCGATGCGGATTGGACGCAGGACGAGGAGTTGTCGGAGGCGATGCAACCCGTGCTGATGGCGGCCGCCGCGCATTATTTCCTCGCGGCAAAAAACATCCATAACCGGCCCGTCGATCCGGTCGCGCGTTTTCATCTCGGGAACGGAGCGCGGCTGGAGCGCATTAACTGGCTGGGCAACACATCGCCCAAGGGCATGGCGGAGGCTCATGGCCTGATGGTGAATTATCGCTACGATCTGCGCGACATCGAGCGCAATCACGAAATGTTCGCCAATTCCGGCACTGTGGCCGCGTCGAAACCGGTCCGCTCGCATCTGCGAGTGCCGGAGAAATCGCAAGCGCTCATTCCGTTGGAGACTAGGCCACAAAAAGAATAGTCCGGCCCGCACAGGGCGGCTTTAGCAACAGGAGGACCGAATGCGCTGGCGTGATAGACAGGGAAGCGACAATGTCGAGGATCGCCGGGGCGAGTCCAGCGGGCGCGGCCGGTTCCGCTTTCCGGGCGGCGGCAGCGATGGTTCTGCGGGCGGACGTTTTCCGATGCCGGGCGGCAAGGGTGGCGGCATTGGGCTCGTTGGATTGCTCGTGATTGTGGGGCTGATGCTTTTCTTCGGCGTCGACCCGCGCGTGCTTTTGGATGATGGCGGCGGTGGCGGCCCCCTCCCCATGCGCGAGGGCCCGCGCGAGGCGGCCCGGCCTGCCAGCGCGCAGGAGCAGGAGCTGACGCAATTCATCTCCGTCGTGCTGAAAGCCACGGAAGAAGTCTGGGCACAGCAATTTCAAAGCTCGGGAAAGCGCTATGAACCGCCCAAGCTGGTGCTGTTTCGCGGCGACATCGATTCCCAATGCGGCACAGGCGTGACCCAGATGGGGCCGTTCTATTGCCCGCTCGATGGCAAGGTCTATATCGACCTCAATTTCTACGAGGATCTCAAGAACCGCTTCGGCGCCCCCGGAGACTTCGCCCAGGCTTATGTCATCGCTCATGAGGTCGGCCATCATGTGCAGACGCTGCTCGGCACCACCGAAAAAGTCATGCGGGCGCGCGCCAATAGCAGCGAGCGCGACGGCAATGCGATCCAGGTGCGGATGGAGCTGCAGGCCGATTGCTACGCAGGTCTGTGGGCAAACCGCGCGCAATCGCAATTGAAGGTCGTCGAGCCTGGCGACATCGAGGAGGCGCTGGGAGCGGCGGCGGCCATCGGCGACGACCGCATTCAGCGGCAGACACAAGGGCGGGTGACGCCGGACGCGTTCACGCATGGCACTTCGGCGCAGCGCGTGTCCTGGTTCCGTCGAGGGTTCGAGAGTGGGCGGATCGAGGCTTGCGATAGTTTTGCCGGCGGGTCTTAGGGTTCGGCCAGTGTGATCGCTGCGCATTTGCCAAAGCGTCATTGGAAGCGTGGCATCGCATAACCAGCTTCCCCTACGCCGGGCGATGCTCTAATCTGCGCGGCAACTCCAAGCGCTGGCGAACGCCGCCGCGCAAGCCCCCGAGGTTTTCATGATCCAGTCAGCGTCGGGCGGAGGCCGCGATCCGCAAGGCGGCGAACCCGATTACAGCGACATCAAGAACCGCCTCGACAAGCTAGGCGGCAAGTTGGAGCGGGCCAAGGGCCCTGCGCCGGAAAGCCCCAAGGCTCAGGCGGCGCGCGGAAAGGCCATGAGTTTTGCTTTCCGCTTGTCGACGGAACTCGTCGCGGGGGTGTTCGTCGGCGGCCTGATCGGCTGGGGGCTCGACAAGCTTTTTGGGACTGCGCCGATATTACTCATTGTATGTTTGCTTTTGGGGGTTGCCGGAGGGCTGCTCAATTCGGTAAGAGCAGCACAACGAATGCAAAAAGACCTTCAAAGTGATCGATAGGTGGCGGGCGTGACAGCCGAAACGTGGAGCGTTGCACAAGCAGCCGATACGCACGGCGCCGATTTGGCGCATGGCGCGGCGCCGCTGACGATTTATGCGTCAGGCAGCGCCATCGACCCGATGCATCAGTTCGAGATCAAGCGCTTCATCCCGCTTGAAATCTTCGGGCTCGACGTGTCGTTCACAAATTCCGCGCTGTTCATGCTTATCGGCGTCGGGCTGATTAGCCTCTTCCTGATCTATGCCATGCGCGAGCACTCGCTGGTGCCTAACCGACTGCAGTCGATGGCCGAGCTGTCCTACGAGTTCGTCGCCAATATGGTGCGCGAGAATAGCGGCATCGAGGGGATGAAGTACTTTCCCTTCATCTTCTCGCTGTTCATTTTTATCCTTACGCTGAACATGCTCGGGATGGTCCCGTATTCTTTTACCGTCACCAGCCACATCGTTGTGACTTTCGCGCTTGCGCTGATGGTCTTTTTGTTTGTGCTGATCGTTGGCTTCGTCAAGAACGGCATCGGCTTTTTGAAGCTGTTCGTTCCTTCCGGCGTACCCATCGCAATGCTGCCTCTGATTACGTTGCTGGAAGTGTTCTCGTTCCTCATCCGGCCAATCAGCCTCTCGGTGCGGCTGTTCGCCAACATGATAGCGGGGCATATGATGCTGAAAATTTTCGCCGCCTTCGTCGTCGCCCTCGGAGTGCTGGGCGGCTGGGCGCCGCTGCTTTTCATGGTCGCATTCACCGGCCTCGAAATCCTCGTCGCCTTTCTCCAGGCCTTCGTGTTTACCGTGCTCACCTGCATCTATCTCAACGATGCGCTTCACATGCATCACTGATCCTCAATCGAAATTCCCTCTCAACTTGCAAGGAGACTTATTATGGACGCAGCAGCAGCAAAGCTCATCGGCGCAGGGATTGCCTCGACCGCTCTCATCGGCGCTGGCCTGGGCATCGGCAACATCTTTGGCAGCTATCTCACGGGCGCGCTTCGCAATCCGTCGGCCGCTCCCGGCCAATTCCCGAACCTGCTGCTCGGCTTCGCACTCGCCGAAGCGACTGGCCTGTTCGGCCTGATCGTGGCGCTCCTCATCCTGTACGGCTTCTGATCGCACTTCACCTATGCGGCAAGCGTCGCCGCACCGTGCCGTAACAATGAGAGGCAGACATGCCCCAGTTCAACGTCAACGATTTCGCGCCCCAGCTCGTCTGGCTCGCGATCTCGTTCATCCTGCTCTATCTGATCATGTCGCGTGTGGCATTGCCTCGCGTCGGCATTGTTCTTGAGGAACGCCGCAAGCGCATCGCCGCCGATCTGGCCACCGCCGCCAATCTGCGCGAGGAAACCGACAAGGCGGTCTCGGATTACGAACAGGCCCTTGCCGACGCCAAGGCGCGCGCTCAGGCTATCGGCCGGCAGGCGCGCGAGGAGATGGCCGCGGATATTGAGCGTCAACGCGCTGGAATCGATCAGCAAATCGCGGCGAAAACCGCTGATGCCGAGAAACGCATCACGGCGCTTAAAGAGTCGGCGCTCGGGCATGTTGGCGAAATAGCGGCGGACACGGCGGAAGCACTGGTCGCCCGTTTGCTGGGCAAAACGGTCAAGCGGGCAGAATTACAAGTGGCCGTTAACGAAGCGCTTGGAAAGTGACGAAGGTGTGTTATGTTTGCTTCTCCCGAACTTTGGGTATTGGTGTCCTTCGTCCTGTTTCTGGCACTTCTCGTGTATTACAAAATCCCAAATAAAGTTGCGAAAGCATTGGATAATCGTGCCGACCGGATCCAAGCTGAGCTGGAGGAGGCGCGGCGCCTCCGCGAAGAAGCTCAAGGCATCCTGGCCGATTACCAGCGCAAGCAGCGAGATGCCGAAAAGGAAGCTGAAGACATCATCGCGTTGGCACGGCGAGAAGCGCAGTTTTACGCTGGAGAGACACACAAGGCTCTGAACGAGACCTTGAACAGGCGTGTGAAGCTTGCCGAGGAAAAGATCGCCCGTGCCGAGGAGCAGGCCGTCCAAGACATCCGCTCCAAGTCGGTCGACGCGGCAATTGCCGCCGCGCAGACCATCATCGCGCATGAACTCAAAGGCAAATCGGCGGAAGACTTGGTGACCAAAAGCATTAGAGATGTGAGCGCCAAGTTGAATTGACGAACTGAGGCTACTGGCCCAGGTCCTGTGGGAGGAGAGGAACTAGCCGGGTTCGAGTAACCCGGTTTTTTCTTTTTGGGACGGGATGAAAAGTGGTTGCCCACTGCTCGGGATTTCTATGACGTCCAACTGGATTTGTTGATGACTTCTCAGCTCGCTGACTGGCGGATAATGTCAGTTTGAATTTATGCAGCAGATAATTTTCAGGCATTCACTTTTCAAACAGGTCGCTGATATCGTCCATGGCCAACGCGTCGATTGATGAATGGCGGGGATCCATGACAATAGCCTGACCCAGATAAGCCCAATACATAAAGGCTGCCCGAGAAAGCGCCTGTCGGCTTTCGACGCCTGCAGCGACCAGTAAATTTGCGATATATGCGACCCTCCCGGCATCGACGGTTGCAACGATCGCGGCGACATCTTCATCTTCTGCGGCCCAAGACCTTATCGCTCGATCCAAGCCGCTTTGCTTCCCGCTAAATGCTCGTTTCATAAGAGGCTTAAGACGGTCTAGTTGAGCTTTTTCGGCCTCGATTTCCTGAATCACCTGATCGGTCGTACGCTCTCGCCAGCTTCGCAAGATATGCGACCGGAAATCGGCAATGTCCCGGAAGTGCCAGTAAAAACTGCCGCGAGACACGTTTAGCGTCGTGGACATTGGGCCAACCTTCAAGGCTTTGGCTCCCTCGTTCGCTAGCGTTCGCAGACCATGATTTATCCAGTCGGACTTCGTCAGGCGATCATTCATGGTTCTACCATACACAAGTGTATTGACACCGGCCAATTCATTCATCACATTCTCCGTACAGAGGTGTATGGAAATGAATTGGCAAGACGCTGCCTTAGCAATGGCTGGGGTCATCGGAAGCTTCGTAGCGGTGGTTCACGGTATCCTGACCCAACGGCTTATGGTCAGACCGATTGGGGCGCTGTTTCTCGCGGACAAGCAGATGCACGCTCCGATCACGAGGCTCGTGCCACTGCTCCTGCATTTCAGCACATTCAACTGGTTCCTCGGCGGACTCGCCTTGATCGCCGCTGCAATTTGGTTCGAGCAGGATGCAAGGCTCGCGACGAGCCTCCTTGTCGGCAGCTCCTACTTGTTTGGCGCTCTCGGCAACTTTTGGGCGACGCGCGGCCGCCATCCTGGCTGGATGCTCTACGCAGTTGCGCTCGTTCTGATCGTGTTCGGCCTCAACAAATTCGGCGGTTGAGGCGACCTCCGCCAGTTTCGAAACGGCTCGGGAGTCCAACTTCAAACTGAGATACCCTATGAGCAATGAAAGATGAAATTGAACGGGCATCAGTACGGCCCGTATAAAGGCAGCCATTCGCGATGCCGTCGATGCGGCTTACAAAACCGAATCCGATGGGTCTGATACGCAAGTGCCTGTTTAGGGTGCAACTCATCAGTTTCGAACTGAATGGACCTACCGCATGATCCGTACCCGCCTAAAGGTTAATGGATGATCTCAAAAAAGCCGCTGGCTTCGATGCCAGCGGCCATTCACCTATACGCAACTTGAACCACTTAGCTACGCAACCAGCACTCAACCCCGGCAGGGCGTCGCCGTCGCGATGCAGCTCTTCAAGCCGCCGACGTAATCGCACGAGATGTTCGCGTTGCGAGCATTGCCCCAATTGGAATATTGCTGGCCATGCACGGCACGCGCCTCGCGGGCCCAAGCAAAGCGCGCGCTATTGCGGGCAAACGCTGTCACCAGATTGCGCTTGCCGACCGCGCGGATGAGAGCGGCGCAGCGTCCGTTGGAGTTGTAGGAATTTCCGTTGTTGTAGGAATTGTTGTAGCTCTTCTGCCGGTATTGCTTCTTGCCGTAGGGGTCGCAGGCATCCGCATACGGATTCTCGTAGCAATAACGGCTGATGCTCTTGCGATTATATTGGCTGGACGCGCCATTGTCGTCGTCATCGTCATAGAGGCCGCCTGCATGCGCGCTCGAGGCAAGCGCGAGTGCGCCCATCAAAGCCAAGGCGGTTATTTTGAGTGAGATGGTCTTCATCGGTGTTCTCCCTGATAGGCCGGAGGGGTGAGCCCCTGCCCGGGCCCAGCGCCCTGAAACAGATGAGACCATAGCCGTGTCAAACTGAACGCGGCTCGCCGGCCGCGTTCATATTCGCTTAACGCTTAGAACGCGTTAAAGCGTGATGCTCAATCTGCATCGCCTCACCCACCCACCCTTCGGCGGATGCCCTTTCCGTCCTTTTGCTCCTGCGCCAATCCCCGCTTGACGGCGACGCCGAGGTCGTGGCGCATATAGATCTTCCCCCTGATGAGGTGACGCCCTCGGCGAAGCGGAGATCCTGTCAACTCACTATTGGTTCAGCGGCGGCCTCGGGGATGCCGTTTTTCGGCCACGATCTGAGAATTTTCATGGACATCGAAGTCGGAAACCTTTCCCCAGCGCATTGTGATGAGATGCACCCCTCGATTCAAATACGGTGAGCCATCGCCGAGCGTTGCCGTTGCTTCCCAACGCGCGATGACCAGCGTATCCCAAGGCCATCCTTTAACCCAGACGTCCTGAACGTTCAGTTGCAGCAACGGCATCACTCGGCAAAGTCTGGCAAACCAACGCCCGAGTGTTTCGCGATCGTGACGCGTTCCGCCGAGCGCGTGCACACCGCCGAAACTGTGCCGAACATTTGGAGTACAACCCGCAAGGACAGGCCCGTAATCCTTGCGATTAATTCTCTCGAAATTCTTGCGCGCGAAACCACGCACGATTGAGTGGTACATATTCGCTCCAAATCATCGGGCAGAATTTAAGACTTCCAGCATCCGATCGCACCAGCCGATTTTGTTGGAGCCCCTGGAGCTAAGAGAGTGGCGGACATAGGTGAACGATTCTGAAGCCGCTTGGTTCAGTTTCGGGTAGGAAAGCGGCTGCCGGACGCGGAGCGGCCGGGTGAGGGCGCCGCGAAGTCCGGTTGGTCCATTCAGCGGACGTTGCGCTAGGCCGATGTTACTCCGCCGCCTTGTTCAGCGTGGGCGTGTAGCTGAGGATCGGCTGACGGGCGGCTCGAGTCTCATCCAGCCGGCGGCGCGGCGCGTAATGCGGAGCGCCCTTGAACCGCTCCACCTCGCCTTGGCCGGCGGCACGGGCGAGCGAACGCAGCGCGCCGATGAACTGGTCGAGGCTCTGCTTCCCCTCCGATTCCGTCGGCTCGATCAGCATTGCGCCATGCACGACCAGCGGGAAATACACCGTCATCGGATGAAAGCCTTCGTCGATCATGGCCTTGGCGAAGTCGAGCGTGGATAACCCGGTGCCTTTCAGGAAACCATCGTCGAACAGCACCTCATGCATGCAGATACGGTCGCCGAAGGGCTGGCTCATGGCGTCCCTCAGACCCACGCGGACATAATTGGCATTCAACACCGCGTCCTCTGAGGCTTGCCGTACGCCGTCGATGCCGAAGCTGAGCATATAGGCGAGCGCCCGCACGAACATGCCCATTTGGCCGTGAAAGGCAACGAGGCGGCCAAAGGAGAGCTGGCCATCCGCCGCCGGTCCATTCTCGACAAGCGCATAGCGATCGCCATCCTTGCGGATCAGCGGCAGTGGCGCGAACGGCGCAAGGCTTTGCGAGAACACGACAGGACCAGCGCCGGGACCGCCACCGCCATGCGGCGTTGAGAAGGTCTTGTGCAAATTGATGTGCATAGCGTCGACGCCGAGATCGCCGGGGCGCACTTTCCCCGCAATGGCGTTGAAATTCGCGCCGTCGCAATAAAGGTAAGCGCCCGCCCCATGCAGCGCTGCGGCAATCTCGGCAATCTCCGGCTCGAATAATCCGCAGGTGTTGGGGTTGGTGATCATCATGGCCGCCACATCGTGGCCAAGCGCCGCGCGAACGGTTGCCGCGCGCACGGTGCCGTCCTTCTCCGCCGCGACGGCGCGCACCTCGAAACCGAGCAATGCGGCGGTCGCCGGGTTTGTGCCATGCGCCGAATCGGGCACCAGCACCACCCGGCGCGTGTCCGCCTCGCCCCGTGCTTCGAGGGCGGCGCGGATCGCGGTCATGCCGCAAAGTTCGCCATGCGCCCCCGCTTTCGGCGACAGCGCGACGGCTGGCATCCCGGTGAGCTTCGTCAGCCAATCGGAGAGCAGCGCCATCAGCTCGATCGCGCCTTGCACCGTCTTTTGCGGCTGAAGCGGGTGGATGTCGCCAAAGCCGGGGAGCCGCGCCAACTTTTCATTGAGGCGCGGATTATGCTTCATCGTGCAGGAGCCGAGCGGAAAAATGCCGGTGTCGATCGCGTAATTCTTCTGGCTGAGGCGCACATAATGGCGCACCGCCTCGGGCTCCGAAAGGCCGGGCAAGCCGATGGCGTCATGCCGCTCGACATCGCCGAGGCGGCTCTCGAAGGCGTCCGGCTCTTCGAAATCGACGCCGGAGGTTTCCAGCGAGCCGACCTCAAAGATCAGCGCCTCCTCGATCTGCAAACCGCGATTGCCGGTATGGGTGCCGGGCAAACCGGCCTTGGCGAAGGATTTCGTCGTCATATCGGTCATGAAAGCACCTTGGCGAGGGCCGTCGCGTAAGCGTCACGGTCGGCGGGTGTATTGATTTCAGTAGCGGCGACGATGATGAGGTCGTTCAGGCGATCTTCGCCAGGGAAGAGCCGCGAGGCCGGGACGCCGCCGATCACGCCTTCGTCGGCAAGCGCGTCGATGACCTCACCGCCGGGCTTGGGCGTGCGGATGGTGAATTCGTTGAAGAAATGCGGCGTAACGATTTCCACGCTGGGGACAGCGGCCAGTCTATCCGCCAGCGCCACGGCGTTGGCGTGGTTGAGCCGCGCAAGTTTCCGCAAACCAGCCTCCCCGAGCAGCGTCATATGCACCGTGAAGGCCAGCGAGCAGAGGCCCGAATTGGTGCAGATGTTGCTCGTCGCCTTGTCGCGGCGGATATGCTGCTCGCGCGTCGAGAGCGTCAGCACGAAGCCGCGCCGGCCGTCCTCGTCCACGGTCTGGCCGCAGAGACGGCCTGGCATCTGGCGCAGGAATTTCTGCCGCGTCGCGAACAGGCCGAGATAGGGGCCGCCAAAATTCAGCCCGTTGCCGATCGACTGGCCCTCGGCGACGACGATGTCCGCGCCCATCGACCCCGGCGAGCGCAGCGCGCCGAACGAAACCGCCTCCGTCACCACGACGATGAGCAGCGCGCCGTTCTTATGCGCCAGCTCCGCGAGGCCGGAAAGATCGCGCGCGCCGCCGAATACGCCGGGATATTGCACCACGATGCAAGAGGTTTCGCTGTCGATGGCATCGACGAATTCGGTGTTCGGAGCGGAGGACAGCGCCACGGTCTCATACTGCGCATAGCGGCTGATCGTTTCGATCACGGCGCGATAGTGGGGATGCAGATTGCCGAACAGCACCGCCTTACCGCGCTTGGTCAGGCGATGCGCCATCAGCACGCCCTCGGCCGCCGCCGTCGAGCCGTCATACATGGAGGCGTTGGCCACTTCCATGCCGGTGAGCGCGGCGACCTGGGTTTGAAACTCAAACAGATATTGCAGCGTCCCTTGCGCGATTTCCGGCTGATAGGGCGTGTAGGCCGTCATGAATTCGGAGCGCTGGATGATGTGATCGACGGTTGCCGGAACATGGTGCTTGTAAGCGCCGCAGCCGGCAAAGAACGGCACCGACCCGGCAGCCACATTACGCGCGGCAAGCTTGCCCAGCGCCCGCTCGACCGCCATCTCACTCTGGTGGCGCGGCAGCCCCGCAATCTCGTCCACGAGAAAGGCGGCGGGGACGTCGCTATAAAGCGCATCGACATTGGGGACGCCAATGGCGGCGAGCATCTGGCGGCGTTCATCGGCGGTATGGGGAAGGTAACGCATCAGGCGACGGTCTCCAGATAGTCCGTGTAAGCCTCGGCGGGCATCAGCGCGTCCAACTCGCGTAAATTGGCAATGCGCAGCTTCAGGAACCAGGCGTTGCCCTCGGCATCCTGGTTAACGAGTTCCGGGTTGGCCACGATGGCCTCATTCACCTCGACGACCTCGACGACCTCGCCCGACACCGGCGCGTAGACCTCGCTGGCGGCCTTGACGGACTCAACCACCGCCGCTTCCTGGCCCTTGGACAGCACCGTGCCGATGGCGGGCAGCTCGACAAAAACGATGTCGCCCAGCTTGTCCTGCGCATAGGCCGAGATGCCGACCGTGCCGATCCCGGCTTCGACGCGGATATATTCGTGATCGCTCGTAAATCTGATGTCAGCCATGTGCCGTTCCTGACTTGCTTTTGCGGTGATAGCGGTGCGGGACGAAAGGCATCGGGACGACGATGGCCGGATGCGGCGCGCCCCTGATGACAATTTGGAGGCGGGAGCCGGGTTCCGCATGGGCGCGCCCGACATAGCCCATCGCAACCGGGCCACCGACGCTCGGCGTGAACGAGCCGCTGGTGACGCGGCCAACGGCCTCGCCGCCTTCCGTGACGATCTCGCAGCCCTCCCGCGCGGGCGCGCGTCCTTCGAGCCTGAGGCTAACCCGCTTGCGCGCCGGTCCGTCGCTCAATTCCCGCTGGATGCGCGGCGCACCCGGGAAGCCGCCTTCTTGGCGTCGGCGCTTGCCGATGGACCAGACCAAATCCGCCTCCACTGGCGATGTCGTTGCGTCGATGTCGTGCCCGTAAAGGCAAAGGCCGGCCTCTAACCGCAGCGTGTCCCGCGCGCCGAGACCGATGGGCTTCACCAACGGATTGGCTAGCAAGGTGCGTGCCACATCGTCCGCATGTGACGCCGCGACCGAGATTTCAAAGCCGTCCTCGCCGGTGTAACCGGAGCGGCTGATATGGCAGTCAATGCCATCAAATTTGGCGCTGGTCGCCGCCATGAAGGCAAGCTCGGCAGCCTTCGGGCAATGCATGGCCAGGACTTGCGCGGCGGCGGGTCCCTGCAGGGCGAGCAGCGCACGGTCTTCCATTGGCGACAGCCTCACGCCGGAGGGCAAATGCGCGGCGATATGGATGTAATCGGCGTCTTTGCAGGCGGCATTGACCACGAGCATGAGCGTGCCGTCGCCGTCCGGCGAAACGGCGCGCGCGATCATCAGGTCGTCGATGATGCCGCCCGCTTTATTGAGAAGCTGAGTGTAGCGCTGGCGGCCTCGCCCCAGTCCGGCGACATCGCCGGGGACCAGCGCCTCCAGGGCAGCGGCGGCCACGTCATGGCTCGCGCCGACGATCAACGCCTGCCCCATATGCGAGACGTCGAACAGCCCGGCGGCCGCGCGGGTATGCAGATGTTCCTTGATGAGACCTTCGCGGTAGCTCACCGGCATATCATAGCCGGCGAACGGCACCATCTTCGCGCCAAGCTCAAGATGCAGAGCGTGGAGCGGCGTGCGCTTCAATTCAGGCTTGGATGAGTCGGTATCGGGCACCGCCATGGAGGATCAAATCCGCGAACGCAAAGTGGCTCTCAGCCCGGCCTGAGCCGGACACCAAGCCCCCTCTGTCACGTGACCTGAGAGAATTCACCGGATCTCGGCCTCATGGGCCGGACGCGGCTTTACCCCATCGGTGAGCCTAAGCGCAGGTGCGCCAGGCTGCTTTCCAGAGTGCCGTCTGCGTGCGGTCCTTTTGCCTGAGAGGTTCCGGGGCGGTTGCTCCTTCGGCGCCGGATGACCCGGTCTCTCCCGCATACATCGCGCGGCGATAGCTATACATAGCGGCACCGCGCCTATGGTGCAATGCGGTAAAAGCGGCTTACCCCCAGCGATGGAGCGATTTAACCGCCTAGAGCGGGATGAGGAAAAGTGGGAACCGGTTTTCCGCTCGTCATCCCGCTCTAACCTAATGAGATAGATCACTGTTCATGATTTTGGATTGAACCAATCCAAAATCATCGTGATCTAGCGCCCGGCCGCGCTTTGGTCGAAGCCGACATACATGCGGTAGGTCTTGGGCGACGTTCCGGGCGCAATCGGAAGCATGATTTCGCGCACTTCCGAGAAATATCCCTCCGTGCTGCCTGCGGGCACATCGACGACGACGCGGATCTTCTCGGTCTTCAGCGTCGCCTTGGCTCCATCGAGGACGGTGATTTTGGCGGGCAGCGTCACCGTGCCGGCCTTGCCTTTCGGACCGAGCAGCACCCGGCCGGAAAATCCGTACTTCACCATAAGGCCTGAGGCCGCCGGCGCGCATTCGCGGGCGGTGTTGGTGATGTCGCCGCGATGCATGACCGAAAGGCTGTCGCCCGCCGCTCCAGCGGCGTGGAAGCTGATGCTGCGATCGCCTGCCCACACATCCAAACTCGGGCAGCCGATATTGGCGGCGGTCACATCGCCGCTGCCGGTCTGCCCGGTTTGCGCGGCGGTCATCAGATTGGCCTGATTGACGCCCGGCTCCGGCGCGGCGGCGGTGGTGGCCGGAGCATCCGTCTTGCCGCCGCCGAACAGCCCGTTCTTGAAGGGTGACGTGAGCTGCGACACGCCGCAAGCCGCGAGAGCGCCGCAAATCGCCGCAAGCGCGCCAATGCGCAGCGCTCCAAGGCTCATGATCTTCAATGGCTTCGCCTTCAAATCTTCCCCCAGGGCCTGCGTCACCGCGCTGGCCTGCTTCCGACTAACGCGGGATTGCGGACACACTGTGACGAGGGTGTTGTTCTTGCCAGCCGGTTTTTGCTAGAACCGCATTCGTGGTGGACAACTCGCCTTCCGCCTCCATAAGGCGCATCCGCAGCCTTATATGACGGCGACACTCTCATGTCCGCAATCTCACAATGAGGCCCGCTTCGCATGACAGCGCTCGAAGGACAGGCAACACCGGCACATCCGACCGCCATCAAGCCTCCACTGACCATTCTGCTGGCCGCGCCGCGCGGCTTTTGCGCCGGCGTCGACCGGGCCATTCAGATTGTGGAACTGGCTTTGGAGCGATTTGGCGCGCCTGTCTATGTGCGGCATGAAATCGTCCACAACCGGACGGTGGTGGACGAGCTAAGAGCCAAAGGCGCGGTTTTCGTCGAAGAGCTTGACGAAATCCCGAATACCAATGCGCCTGTGGTGTTTTCGGCGCATGGCGTGGCAAAGTCGGTGCCGGAAGCCGCCGCGCGCCGCAATTTCTTTCATCTCGATGCAACCTGCCCGCTTGTCTCCAAGGTTCACGTCCAGGTCGAGCAGCAATCGGCGCGTGGCCTCGAAATCCTGCTCATCGGCCATGCGGGCCACCCGGAAGTGGTGGGGACGATGGGTCAGCTTCCTGAGGGCGCCGTCACGCTGATCGAGACCTTGGACGATGCCGAGACGTTTACGCCGCGCGATTCGGAGCGGCTTTCCTATGTCACGCAAACCACGCTTTCGGTCGATGACACGCGCGAAATCGTCGAGGTGCTGAAGCGGCGCTTCCCCGGCATCACCGAGCCGCGCAAGAACGACATCTGCTACGCCACCTCCAACCGCCAGGATGCGGTGAAAGTCATCGCGCCGCGCGCCGAGGCGATCCTTGTCGTCGGCGCGCCGAACAGCTCCAATTCGGTCCGGCTGGTCGAAGTGGCGCAAAAGGCGGGCTGCGCCAACGCGATGCTTGTGCAAAGCGTGCGCGAGATCCCTTGGGAGCGGTTCGCGAATCTGCGCAGTCTGGGGCTGACGGCGGGCGCATCAGCGCCGGAGCATCTCATCCAGGAAATCATCGCCGCTTTCAGCGAGATGTACGACGTGTCTGTCGAGACGATCACCACCGCAACTGAAAACGTGACCTTCAAATTGCCGAGGGCGTTGCAGGACAGCGCGGCTTGAGGCGCGATGGCGGTTTATACAGACGTGTCCGATGAGGATCTGACGGAGTTTCTGGCCCGCTACGATGCCGGCTCGCTGACGTCCTTCAAGGGCATCGCCGAGGGCGTGGAAAACAGCAACTATCTGCTGACGACAAGCCGGGGACCGTACTTCCTGACGCTGTATGAAAAGCGCGTCAATGCGGACGACTTGCCGTTCTTCCTCGGTTTGATGGAGCATATGGCGGCGGGCGGCATTCCCTGCCCGACACCGATCCACGACCGCGCGGGGCTGGCGCTTCAGCAACTTGCCGGACGCCCGGCCGCGCTGATCACCTTTCTCGACGGCTATTCCGTGCGCCGCCCGCGCGTCGAACATTGCGCCCTGCTCGGTGGTGCGCTTGCCCAGTTTCACAGTGCCGGAAGCAATTTTGCCATACGGCGCGACAATGCGCTGTCGCTCGACGGCTGGCGCAAGCTCGTCGCCGCCACCGCCCACCAGGCCGACGAACTTACACCGGGGCTGGCCGAGGAGATCGTGCGGGAATTCGCCTTCCTGGAAAGCCGCTGGCCCGCCGCCCTGCCCGCCGGCGTTATCCATGCCGATCTGTTCCCGGACAATGTGTTCTTCCTCGGCGGCGCGATTTCCGGCCTGATCGACTTCTACTTCGCCTGCAACGACCTGTTCGCCTATGACCTTGCCATCTGTCTGAACGCCTGGTGCTTCGAGCAGCCGAACGCCATCAATGTCACCAAGGCGCGTGCGTTGCTGCGCGGTTATAGCGAGCAGCGTCCGCTAAGCGAGGCTGAAATTGCGGCGCTGCCGGTGCTGGCGCGCGGGGCGGCCTTGCGGTTTCTGCTGACGCGGCTTTATGACTGGTTTCACACTGACGAAAACGCCCTGGTGAAGCCCAAGGACCCGCTCGAATACCGCCGCAAGCTGCGCTTCCACCAGCAGGTCAACTCCGCCAATGATTACGGGCTTTGAGAATGGCTGAAGCGAAGAAAGCCAAGCCCGTCATCATCTATAGCGACGGAGCTTGTTCGGGCAATCCCGGTCCCGGAGGCTGGGGCGCGGTGCTGATCTATGGCGATAAGCGCAAGGAAATCAGCGGCGGCGAGCCGCTCACCACCAACAACCGCATGGAGCTGCGCGCGGCGACCGAGGCGCTCGACGCGCTGAAGCGGCCGAGCCTGGCCGAGCTGCATACCGATTCGGAATATGTCCGCAAAGGCATCACCGAATGGATTACCAAATGGAAGTCCAACGGCTGGAAAACCGCGAGCCGCGACCCGGTGAAGAACGCCGATCTGTGGAAGAAGCTTGACGAAGCGCGGCAGCGCCATCAGCTCAGTTGGCACTGGGTGAAGGGCCATGCGGGCGAGGTCGAGAATGAACGCGCCGACGAGCTGGCGCGCGAGGGGATGGCGCCGTTTAAGAAATAGTTAGAGCCGCGCGCCGGGTGCATCATGCATTGAATGATTATTAGAATCTGCCGCATCACCCATGCACCCTCGCCCAACAGCCTTGTATGAAATCGAGGCCATGAGAGTGGGTCCCGGCTCGCCGCTTTGCGGCGTCCGGGATGACACCAGACAATGACAAACGCCGAGATGCGTAGGTCCAAGCGGCGGCGTTAGATCGCTCCCAAGAGCGCCGCAGCGCCGCTCTTGTCCGCCTTGCCAGGCGCGTCTTCGATATTGAGCGCGGTCACGACGCCGTCTTCCACCAGCATGGCGTAGCGCTTCGAGCGGATGCCCATATTCATCGGCGTGCCATCGAGGTCGAGGCCGAGCGCCTTGGCGAAATCGCCATTGCCGTCCGAGATGAAGACGATCTTGTCCGCCGCGCCGGTCGCGCTCGCCCAAGCGGAAAGCACGAAGACATCGTTCGTCGAGGTGCAGACGATCTGATCGACGCCCTTGGCCTTGAAGGCGTCCATATTTTCCAAAAAGCCGGGAAGGTGATTTTTATGGCAGGTCGGCGTGAACGCGCCGGGCACGGCGAAAAGCGCCGATTTCTTGCCCGCGAAAATCTCGCTTGTGGTCTTGGGCGCTGGCCCCGACCCCGTCATGACCGTGAATTTGGCGTCCGGCAGCCGATCCCCAACCGCGATAACCATGCAAAACCCCTTTTTTTGCCTCTGCGTTCAGACCTCGTTCGGCGCGCATCATTTCACGCGCCAAGTGCTTTCGCAACTGCCCTGGTCGGAGACAGTCGTGAGCGTCAAGACCTGACCGTCAAGCGCCGCCGCCTGACGTTCATCATTAAATAAAACGACATAATGCGACCGGCCGCGCGAAGTGGTCGATTGTTGCACCGGTGGCGGCAGATAACGCCCATCAGCGGCTTCGGCGAAAAGCTCGAGTCCGCTTGCGCGCTCGTCGAAAGCCGTTTTGATGACCAGCGCCGGCTTACCGCTGACCTCGCGTTCGGCGGCGGCGATGAAGCTGTGCGGACAGTACACGCCGGGTGCTTGCGGTTGTGGCACCCGGTCGAGCGCGGCGCGCAGGGTATCGCGGTGCTCGCCAGTTCCGAACATGCCGATTTCCAGCTCGAGCATCGCCTCCACCGGAATGCAGATTTCCCTGCAAATGGCGTAGTTAATTGCGAGCGCCAACCTGACAGGCCGGTCTTTCTGGCTCGGCGCGATCACAACCGGCAAGACGACGCGGCCGGCATACCCGGCCGATGAACCGCCATCGGCGACGGGGAACCGCATGGGAGCGGGCCAGAGCACGACCGCCTTATCCAGATTACCCGATTTTCCCCAGTCGAATGACGGCGCCACACCCTCGCCCGGGCTGCGCCAATAGGTCTTCCAGCCGCTGTCGAGGACCATCTCGATGGCGGCCGCCGAGACGGAGCGGCCCTGAAAATCTAGCCCGCTTGCGGAGATCAGGCGAATACGGGAATGCGCGCTTGCATGCCAGGGAGAGGAATCGAGGCCGGCGCCGAACTCGGACTGTGCCCCGCCTGGCCAGGCAACGGCGACCAAAAAAAGCGGCGCAAATGTCAATAGCTTGGCCACCGTTGCGAGCATCGGCGCGTTCATGCGGGCAATGCGCCACGGTTTACTTAGCTTGTCCATAATCGCTGACTAATGCGGGATGAGGCAAAGTGAGAACCGGTTTTCCGCTCGTCATCCCGCTCTGAATCCAAGAATTAGATCACGATGATTTTGGATCATCCAAAATCATCGTGATCTAAGTGAGACCGATGCCGGCTTCGCACATGCGAGATGAATCGTAGTACACCTTATTCAGGCGGGGACGCGCTTAACCCCTTCACAGACCGAACACGATACAGCTATTCTCTCGCTTATGCCACGAACCGAGCAAAATCTTAAGGCGGCAGAGGGCGACGGTTATCTGGACGGCCACCTGCTGCTCGCCATGCCGTCCATGACCGACCCCCGCTTCACCAGGGCCGTCATCTATTTGTGCGCCCATTCGTCCGAGGGAGCCATGGGCATCGTCGTCAACCAGCGCGCGCCCCATATCAGCTTTTCCAAATTGCTCGAACAGCTCGATATTGTGGCTAGCCAAAGCCGGGATAGCATCCGCGCGCCCATCGAGACGATGGCTATACATTTGGGCGGGCCGGTGGAGACGGGGCGGGGCTTTGTGCTGCATACGACCGATTACTTTGCCGCCGACAGCACCTTGTCGATCGACGAGAGCGTTTCGCTCACGGCAACGATCGATATTCTGCGCGCCATCGCCACCGGCAAAGGCCCGGCGCGCGCCTTGCTGGCGCTGGGCTATGCCGGCTGGGCGCCGGGCCAGCTTGAAAACGAAATCCATGCCAATGGCTGGTTAACCTGCCCGGCCGATGCAGGCCTCATCTTTGATGCCGAGATCGAGTCCAAATATGATCGCGCTATGGCGAAGCTGGGCGTCCATCCGTCTTTCCTCGTCGCCGAGGCCGGCCACGCTTAGAGAACGATCGGGAACAGCCTGTCGCACGAAGGCGTTGATGGACACCGGTTTTCCCGAAAAATCGTGCGAAAACACAAGAATCTACTGCACGATCCGTCAGTCGGAGACATCCGCCGTCGAACAACAACCTATGCCCGAAATCCCCGCGCCAAGCGGGGATTTCGGCTGTGGGGATCGCGCCAGCCTATATCATCGCCTTTAGCTACGGCGTCGCCTTTCGTTAATGGCGTTGCCTTGGCGGTAGTCCCCAGTCATATCCACGCCTGCCCCGACGATCGGGCCGGCCTGAGCCGGCTGGCGGGGATGCGTCTGTGGCGCAGGGGAACTTTGCGGCAGTCGATCGTCCAAGGCCGAGGGGTCGATTTGGGAAAGCCGTCCGCGCAGCGACGGCGAGTCCCGCGGGATCAAACCTCCCTGCTCCTTCGCGAGGGATTGCTTTTGCGGCTTCGGCTTGGATTTGGCGCCCGACCGGAGCGGCTTGAACGCAGTTTTCAGCGCGCCGCCGATCAGCGCTCCCGCCTTGGACGGCATCGCGGCGACCTTATCCGCGCGCTTCTTCAGCGAGCCGAGTAACCCCGGACGCTTCTTGCGTGAAATCGGCCGTGGCGATGAGGGCTGAGCGAGCGGGACCGGCAAGCTTTGTGGCGCCTTGGCGACCGGCGCAGGCTCTTGCGTGGGTTTAGCGGGCTTGGCCGTCTCCATGTCCGCCGGTGCTTCGAGAGCGAGAGGGACATCCTCAATCTTCTTCTTCTTGCGTTCTCGCCGCTCATCACGCTTGCTCGATTTGGCCAGCGCATTCAAGAGGTTCATCACCTCGCGCTCGGTCATCGCCTCGCCGAAATAGACACCTTGCGCGTAATCGCAGCCGAGCGCGCGCACATAGGCGACGTCTTCCTCGCGCTCCATGCCGACGGCGACGACATCCTTGCCAAGCTCGCGAGCCATGGCGAGCGCGGCGCGCAGCACGACCGCGCTGGATTTATTGTCGCCACCATGGTTGATCAGCGACCGGTCGATCTTAATCATGTCGACCGCCAGGCGATGCAAATAGGAAAGCGAGGAATAGCCCGCGCCGAACTCATCGAGTGCAATCCCAGCGCCGAGCCCGCGCAGCCAATCGAGGATCTCGATCGCCTGCTCTGGGTTTTCCATGATCAGCGATTCAGTCACTTCCAGGCGTAGGCAGCCCTTCGGCACGCTTTCGCGGCCGATTATCAGTCTGAGATCCTGCACCAGCTCCTGCTTGAACAGGTGGCGGCTGGAGACATTGATGTTCACAAAAAGGGGGTCGTCGACGCGGGGCAGCGTACGATGCCAACGGGCGACCTGGCGCACCGCTCGTTCCAGCACATATGAGCTAAGCTCGGAGATTTGGGAGGTTTCCTCCGCCACAGGCAGGAATTCGGCCGTGCTCAGTGAGCCGAGCTTGGGGTGCTGCCAGCGGACCTGGGCGGCAAAACCGGCAAGCTGTTCATCGCCGAGCCGCATGATGGGCTGATACAGCACGCGGATCTGGCGCTTCTCGATAGCCTGCTTAAGGTCATTCTCGATGGTTTCGCGCTCGCCGCGCTCGCCGCGCATCTCCGGCTTATACAGCTCGATGCGGTCCGCGCCGGAGCGTTTGGCCCGGTACATGGCGGTTTCCGCCTCGCGCACGAGGTCGGCGGGCGTCGCTTGCTGGGCGTCGTAGACGGAAATGCCGATGCTGCCGGCAAGCACCACGTCGCGGCCGGCAATCTTCATCGGCGCGCGCAACGACCGCCTGACCCGCTCGGCAAGCATGGCGATATGGCGCGGCTCGGTTTCGGCGGACAACAGCACCGCGAATTGTTCGCCGCCGATCCGCGCCAGCGTGTCCTGTGGCCCGAGATGGCGCGAAAGGCGGCGGGAGATGGTGAGCAGCATCGAGTCGCTGACCGAGAAATCCGTTGACCGGCTGAGCGACTGCAAGGTGTCGATGTCGATATAAAGCACGGTCGGCTTCGAGCCGTCTTCGTGCGCCCGCGCAATTGCGCAATGGGTCCGGTCAAGGAACAGTTCGCGGTTAGGAAGGCCGGTCAGGCTATCGTGGATCGCATTGTGCAGCAGCCGCTCCTGCGCCCGTTTTTGCGCCGTAATGTCGCGGAGGAGCCCGGCGCAGCGTAACGAGCGGGTTTGCCGGGTGGTGACGGCCTGGGCGCGCAGCTCGTAATGCAAATAGCTGCCGTCCGCCCGGCGCAAGCGGAATTCAGTGGTGATTTCGCCGCCCTGCTTCTCGCGAATGCCCGCCAGAATGAGCCGCATCCGTTCGCGGTCAGAAGCGTGCAAATGCTGGAGCCAATCCTCGGCATTGCTGCGCATCGTTCCAGAGGGATGGCCGAGCGCGGCGTCGACATCGGGACCGACGAAGATATCGTCGCGGCGCACATTCCATTCCCATACCGAGGCGCCCGAGGCTTCGAGCGCAACGGCCCGCATCTGCAACTCGCCAGAATCCTCGCCATACACATGCTCACCGGTGTGGAACGCATATTGCGTCACGGTGAAACTGAGCAGCGCGACGATTAGCACGAGGCCGGCATCGAGCGCTGGCACGATCACATCGCCCGAAAGCTGGCCCAAAATCGTCACCGCCGCGCCGAACAGCCAAACCAGGAACAGCATCCAGGTCGGCAGCAGCGACAGCGCGCGCTCCTGGCCGCGCAGGGCGAGCACGGTCATCAGCAGCGAGCCCATCACCGCGATCGGCAGAAAGGAGATGCGCGCAAGGCCCGAGGCGATCCGGGCATCGATCAGGGCAAAGCCGATCAGGAAGATCTGGGCGACGACCCAGACGCCGAACACCACGGCAAGCGAGGTATGCCAGCGCCTGAGCTGGAGGAAAACATAGAGGAACATCACAATGCTGGCGGCGATGGC